>DATKBT010000043.1:0-33691 GCA_035546295.1 Thermoanaerobaculia bacterium
CGCGCTCGCCAGCGCCGCGATCCGCCCGAAAACCCCCGGCAGCTCCGGTCGAGGGAGACGAAGAGGTTGCGCTCGATCGGCTCCATCGCGAGCTGTGCGCCCGGCGGCGCTCGCTCGGCGGTCTGCCGCTCGCCGCCCTGACGCTGCGCGGCTCTGAGCTCACCATCCGGCTCGCGCCGGGCGATCTCCTGCGTGACGCGGTCGAGCGCAACCGCGACGAGATCGAGAAGGTCCTGGTCGAGCATCGCGGCGACGCGGCGCGGCTGCGCGTCATCGACGGCGAGCCGCGCGCGATCGCCGAGCCCGCCGGCGACAACGCACGGAGCCCGCAGCGGCGGGCGCGCGCGGCCGCGAAGGCTCGCGCCGACGAAGAGGCGGTTCGCGCCCACCCGAAGGTCCAGGCTGTCCTCGAGATCTTCGCGACCGAGATCGAGTCGATCGAGTCCATCGAGGCGATCGAAGCGACCGAGAGTGACGACGGGGGTGAGATCGCCAACGACTGATCGCCTCGCGCCCCCCGAGCCTCGGGCGGCGGGAGCATCGAAGGAGGAGACGACGTGGACCTGCGCGCGATGATGAAGCAGGCTCAGCAGATCCAGCAGAAGCTGCAGCAGGAGGTCGAGGCTCTCGAGGTCGAGGCCTCGGTGGGAGGCGGGATGGTGTCGGTGCGCATGAGCGGCCGCAAGGAGCTGCTCGCGGTGACCATCGACCGCGACGTCATCGATCCCGAGGATGCCGCGATGCTCCAGGACCTCGTGCTGTCGGCCGTCAACGAAGCCGGACGCAAGGTCGACGAGGCGCTCCAGCAACGTCTCGGCGCGGTGCCGGGTCTCGCGGGGCTCCCCGGATTGGGATGAGCGCAGGCTCCCCCCCGGAGGCTTCGGACGGCTCGCGGCGGCGCTCCGGCGACTCCGATCCTTTGGCTCGCCTGATCGGCGAGCTCAGCCGGCTCCCAGGCGTCGGATCGAAGACCGCGACGCGACTTGCGCATCACGTGCTACGCGTTCCGCGTCCAGAGATCGAGGCGCTCTCGTCCGCGCTGCTCGAGGTCAAGGACCGCCTGTTCCACTGCAGCCGATGCAACGCCATCACTGCGGTGGATCCCTGCCGGCGCTGCACCGATCCGCAACGCGACCCGCAGCGCCTGTGCGTTGTCGAGCAGCCCTTCAACATCGATCCGATCGAGCGCACCGGCGAATTCCGCGGCCATTATCACGTGCTGCTCGGAGCGCTCGCGCCCCAGCGCGGCATCGGTCCCGACCAGCTCGAAGTCCAGGGTCTCATGGCCCGGCTCGACGGCGTCGAGGAGGTGATCCTGGCGACCAATCCGAACGTCGAGGGGGAGGCCACCGCCCTCTACCTCGCTCGGGTCCTACGAACCCGCGGCGTGCGCGTGACGCGGCTCGCCTTCGGGCTGCCCGTCGGCGGCGACCTCGAGTACATCGACGAGGTCACACTGGCGCGATCGCTGGCCGGGCGCCAGGAGCTCTAGGAACGGGTGGCAGGATCCGGGCCCGCTTGCGCCTCGGGCGACGCGTCGCCGCTCCTCGAGCGGGGCGACCTGCCGCCCGAGGTCGTCTGCTCGCCACCCGGGCCACGCACCCTCGAGCTGGCCGCCGACCTCGGCCGCGTCGAGGCGCCCGGGATCAATACCCTGCACGCCGGCCGCACCCGCATGGTGCTCGCCGAGGCTCTCGGCTCGAACCTCCTCGACGTCGACGGCAATCGCTACGTCGACCTCACCGCCGGATTCGGCGTCGCCGCGATCGGACATCGCCACCCCGCGGTGATCGAGGCGGTCGCGCAGCAGGCGGCGCGGCTGGTTCACGGGCTGGGCGATGTCCACGCGCACCCGGCTCGCATCTCGGCTGCCCGCGAGCTTTGTGATCTCGCGCCGTTCGAGAACGCGCGGGTGTACTGGGCGATCTCGGGCGCCGATGCGATCGAGATCGCGCTCAAGACCGCCCTGCTGCACACGGGCTCGACCGAGCTGGTCGCCTTCGAGCCGGGGTACCACGGAGTGACGCTGGGCGCTCTGCGAGCCACCTCGCGACCCGCCTTCCGTCAGCCCTTCGACGCACCGCTCGAAGCCCACACCTCCCGCTTCCCCTTCGGCGGCCCGCTCCGTGAGGTCGCGCGACGCCTGGCCTCGTCGCCCAAGGTGGGCGCCTGTGTGGTCGAGCCCGTGGTCGGGCGCGAGGGCATCCTGCTGCCCCCCGACGGCTGGCTCGCCGAGCTCGCCGAGATCTGCCGGCATCACGCCGCGCTCCTGATCGCCGACGAGGTGTTCACCGGGTTGGCGCGCACCGGATTCCGGTGGGCCTGCGACGCCGAGGGCGTTCGCCCGGACCTGCTGTGCTGTGGCAAGGCGCTCGGCGGGGGGATGCCGATCGCGGCGGTGCTCGGCCGCCGCGAGGTCCTCGATGCCTGGAGCTCGCCGGACGAGGCGCGACACACCGCGACCTTCGTCGCGCACCCGCTCGCCTGTGCCGCGGCCAGCACGGTGCTCGCGATCCTCGAGCGGGACCGTCTGGCGGAGCGGGCGGCGCAGCTCGGCGCATGGCTGGGCGAGCGACTGCGCTCGATCGCGGGATCGCACGCGTTGCGGGGCCGGGGTCTGGCGTGGGCGCTGGTCGCCCGCGATCGGGACCAGGCGGCGCGGTGGGCGGGGACGCTGCTCGATCGCGGCTACCTGGCGCTCGCGGGCGGGCCGAAAGGCAGCGTCCTCCAGATCGCGCCGCCGCTGATCATCACCGGCGAGCAGCTCGAGGGCGCGGTCACCGCCATCGCCGAGGTGATCGGGGGCGCCTGAGCTGGATGGCGCGATCGCCGCGATCGAAGACGGCGCAGTTGGTCTCGACCCGTCTCACGTCACCGCGCGGCGCACCGCGTCACACACGCGCTCGATCTGCTCGGGCTCCAGGTAGGGGTGCATCGGCAGGCTGAGCACCCGCTCGCAGAGGCGCTCGCTGGTCGGCAGCGATCCGGGGCCGCCGCCATAGCGCTGATAGGCGGGCTGCAGGTGCATGGGCTTCGGATAGTAGACGGCGGTCGGCACGCCCTCGGCGGCGAGCGCCGCGCGCACCCGGTCACGCTGCTCGACCTGGATCGTGTACTGCGCCCAGGCAGAGCGCACCCCGGGCGGAATCTCGGGGCAGGCCACGACGTCCGCCAGTCGCGCGTGGTAGAGGGCGGCGAGCCGGTCGCGCGCCTCGAGCTCCTCGTCGAAGACCTCGAGCTTGACCAGCAGGACGGCCGCTTGGAAGGTGTCGAGCCGGCCGTTGACGCCGAGGCGGACGATCTCGTAGCGGTCCGCGCCCTCTCCGTGCTGGCGGATCGAGCGCAACCGCTGCGCGCGTTCGACATCGTCGGTGAGGATCGCGCCGCCGTCGCCGTAACCGCCGAGCGGCTTGGCGGGGAAGAAGCTGGTCGTGGTCACCGCTGCGAGACTGCCCACCGGGCGGCCGTGGAGCGCGCCGCCGAACCCCTGCGCGGCATCGTCGACGATCAGGAGCCCCTCTCGAGCGGCGATCTCGCCAAGCTCCTCGTAGTTCGCCGGGCGGCCGAAGAGGTCGACCGCGATCAGGGCCCGGGGCTCCAGCCGCCGCTGACGGCGGATCTCGGCCAGCGTCCCTTCGAAGCTCGTCACGTCGACGTTGAAGCTCCGCTCGTCGACATCGAGGAAGACCGGGATCGCTCCCACCAGCAGCACCACCTCGGCAGTCGCGGTGAAGGTGAACGACGGCACCAGGACCGCGTCGCCCGGTCCGATTCCCTCAGCCATCAGGGTCATCACCAGCGCGTCGGTGCCGCTGGCGACGGCGACCGCTTCGGCGACGCCGCCGCGCTCCGCGAGCCTCTGCTCGAGCACGGGAATCTCGGGCCCCATGACATACTGCCGATGGTCCAGAACGGCTCCGAGCGCTGCGTTCATGCGGGTTCGCAAACGCTCGGCCTGCGCCGCGAGACCGACGAAGGGTACGCTCTCGGAGGGGACCTTCATCACAGCTTCTCGGCGCCGCAGCATAACCTGCCGCGGCCGGCGTGAGGTTCGCCATCGCTCCATGAACGTCCTGCACTCCGCCTTCGGCCTGGACCACCTCGTCCCTGAGCATCACATCCGCATCGAGCAGTCGGCCCGGTGGCTTCGGGTCCCGGCCGGCACCGCCGTCTATGGCCACGAGGATCTCGGCGAGGACCTCTTCTTCGTCGAGGCTGGCGAGGTGTCGTTGCGCCGCACGACGGTCTACGGCGACTTCGTGCTCCAGCGGATCGCTGCGCCCGGCCTGTTCGGGGAGCTCAGCCTGATCGATCGCAAACGACGCGCCGCCGAGGCCGTGGCCACCAGGGACGTCGAGCTGCTCTCGGTCGACGGCGAGAAGCTCCGGCGTCAGATGTCGATCGACCAGTCGTTCGCGGTGGCTGTGCACTGGGGCCTGTGGCGCAACCTCGCCCACCGGTTGCGTGAGGTCAACTCGAGGATGGCGCGGTTCACCGCCAGCGAGGACTCCGGCTCGTTCACCGAGCCGGCGCGTCATCAGCCGACCTTGCGCGAGCTGTCGATCGACCAGAAGCGGGCGCTGCTGCGCGAGCTGGGTCTCTCCAACATGGAGGTCAACTACCTCGCGTCGCTGTCGACCGCGCTCCAGCTCGAGCCGAACCAGGTGCTGTTCACGCAGGAGGAGCACGCCGGCTTCGTCTACGTCGTCAGCTCCGGGCGGGTGATGATCAGCACCCTGATTCCCGGCGCCGGGCTCGAGGCCCTCGCCTTCCTCGCGCGCGGGCAGTTGTTCGGCGAGATGGCCGCGATCGAGCAGCTTCCCCGCAGCGCTCGCGCCAGCGCCGCGGAGGAGGGCGCGGTGGTCCTGGCGATTCCCCGCGAGGTGCTCGACAAGCTCCTCGACGTCAAGCGCGCATCGTCGATCCGCCTGCTCCAGCTCGCGTGCCGGCAGCTCGCCGAGCGCCTGCGGGAGTCCCAGGAGAAGCTGGTCGGCTGGTTCATCCTCGCCGGCGGACAGGGTCAGGCGGGCCCGCTCAGCGAGCCGTAGCGCGAAGGAGAGCCTCGAGAGCCTTCGCCACCAGCGCTCCGGTCGGCAGCTCGGCCCACTTCGTCGGCAGCAGCTTCGCGACCTCGACGAAGACCGCCTCCTCCGACTCGGCGACCTCCCCTCGCGAAGCGATCGATGCCTCGACGATCAGGACGTCGACGTCGCGGTAGGTGACGCTGTGGCGCGCCCGTGCTCGCGCACCGCCGACGATCCAACGGCCTCCGTGCTCGCGCGCGAATCGCCGCGCCAGCTCGCGATCGGAGAGGCTCCTCCGCTCGGCCTCGACCTCGATCGTCGGTAGGTTCCACAGTCCGTCCATCAGGCCCGGGACCGGCGGCCGGCGCAGCAGCAGGATCCGGCCATCGCGCTCGACGACCGCCGTCACCCAGCACACCGCGAGCCGCTGCCGCCGCACGCGACGCACCGGGTACTCCTCGGCTCGTCCCAGCGCGCGCGCCGCGCACCCTTCCGACAGGGGGCAGACGTCGCAGTGCGGTGAGCGGGGACGGCAGACCGTCGCCCCCAGCTCCATCAGCGCCTGGTTGCTGTCGCCCGCTCGGCCGCCGTCGATCAGCTCGAGACCGGCGCGCTCGAGCGCGCGTCGCCCGAGCGCCCGCTTGGGATCCGAGTCGAGGGCGATCCGCCGAGCAAGGACCCGCTCGACGTTGCCGTCGAGCGCCAGCGCCGCCTCCCCGAAGGCGATGCTGGCGACGGCAGCAGCGGTGTAGTCGCCGATGCCGGGAAGCTCCCGCAGCGAGGCCGCGGTGCGAGGCCAGGCGCCGCGCCCGGCGATCATTCGAGCCGCCCGTTGCAGGTTGCGCGCGCGGCGGTAGTAGCCGAGGCCGGACCATCGCGCGAGCACCTCCTCCTCGCTGGCCTCCGCCAAGGATCGCACGTCCGGGAAGCTCACGAGGAACGCTTCGTAGTAGCGCTCGACGACCTCGACACGGGTCTGCTGCAGCATCACCTCCGAGACCAGGACGGAGTAGGGATCCCGACGCCTGCGCCACGAGAGATCACGCTTCACCGCGTCGAACCAACGCAGGAGTTGGTCGCTCTCGGAGCGGTCCAGAGCCTCCCCGCAACGCCCGCCGAGGGCCCTCCCGGAGGGGCTCTCCCGACGCCGTCCGGGCGCAGGCTTTTTTCGATTTTTTTTCTCCGACTTAACTCTCACCGAGACGGAACCTTAGCCGTAGAGAGACAAAAAAGAGACCAGGATTGCGGCCTTCACATCCTTGCCGCCCTCGGGAGCCCGTTGCTATGCTGCGCAGTCTCGAACTCGCCGGTCCCCAACCCCCGCGATTCTCATCACGAGCTTTCCACAGTCGGCGGATTACCTGTGGAAAATTCGAGGCTACAAGTGCGTCTAAATGGTTGATTCTACGTGGCTTCGCCTCCGCGAAGAGTTGCGGACGGATCTCTCGGACGAAGAGATTCGAACCTGGTTCAACCCGCTGCGAGTGGCGTCCGAGGAGAACGATCGACTCGTGCTCCTGGCGCCCAACAACCGCTTTCTGCACACCCTCGAACAGAGCTACCGGCCGGTCGTCGATCGCGCCATCGCCGGCCTCAAGGGCAAAGGATTCGAGGTGCTCTTCTCGGTCGCCGGAGCGGAGCCCGCGAACGGCGCCGCGAACGCGAACGGCGCGCGGCGTTTCGACCGGCGCTATCGCTTCGACTCTTTCGTCGTCGGCAGCTCGAACCAGTTCGCGTCTGCGGCCGCTCGTGCGGTTGCGGACGCGCCCGGGCAATCCTACAACCCGCTCTTCCTGTACGGCGGAGTAGGGCTCGGCAAGACCCACCTGTTGCACGCGGTCGGCCAGGAGATCCTGGCGCGGCATCCGCGACTCCAGATCCTCTATCTCTCCGCCGAGCAGTTCGTCAACGAGCTGATCAACTCGATCCGCTTCGACCGGATGCCGGCGTTTCGAGAGCGCTACCGGACGATCGACGTCCTGCTGATCGACGACGTCCAGTTCCTGGCCAACAAGGAGAGGACGCAGGAGGAGTTCTTCCACACCTTCAACACCCTCTACGGCGCGCAGCGGCAGATCATCCTGTCCTCCGACGCTTCGCCGAAGGACATCCCGACGCTCGAGGAGCGACTGAGGAGCCGGTTCGCCTGGGGCCTGATCGCCGACATCCAGGCGCCCGACCTCGAGACCAAGGTCGCCATCCTCCGGCGCAAGGCTGAGACCGAGGGGAAGGAGCTGCCCGACGCCGTGGCGCTGTTCATCGCGCGCCAGGTCAAGTCGAACGTGCGGGAGCTCGAGGGTCTGCTCAACCGAGTGCTCGCCTTCTCCTCGTTGGTCGGGCGCCCGCTCGACCTCGCGATCGCGCAGGAGACGCTTCGCGACATCCTCCCCGACGTCGATCGCCGCATCAACGGCACCGACGTCGTGAAGTTGGTGGCGCGCCACTTCGGCCTCAAGGTGAGCGAGATCAAGAGTCGCAACAACTCGAAGCAGATCGCCTTCCCGCGCCAGGTCGCCATGTACCTCTGCAAGCAGCTCACCGATCTCTCGTATCCCGAGATCGGGAGGCTGTTCAACGACAAGCACCACTCGACGGTCATGTACTCGGTCGAGAAGATCGAGAAGCTGCGGGTGAAGGACCGCGACATCGACCGCATGCTCGAGCGGTTCGCGCAGCAGCTCCAGTAGTGTGCGAACGCGGCGCCGCCTGGCTGGCGCGACTTCGCCGTTGTTCTGCCTCGGCCGCTGTTCCGCGAGCGGCGGCGGCCGCGCGATCTCGGCTTTTCGCAGGAACCGGGATGATAGAAGGCCGCCGAGACCCTCGACGACCACCTCGAAGAGGAACCGATCACGCTGCGGAAAGCCTGTCGAAGCATTCGCGGACGTCTTGCGGAAGCTTCGAAGGCGTCTCGACTCTCCACTCCCACTCGCATCACGTCCACCGGGTCCGAGCCGTTTTTCCGCAGAGTTGTCTACAACTTAAATCATTTAAATACAATTAGTTACAAACAATTCCGCGGCATCCACAGAGCCTGCTCCTCCTACGACTGTCTGATATAAGCTCAAGGTTCCTTCTCGGAGTAGGAGAGTCCCTCGCATGAAGATCCGCATCGACCGGGCCGAGCTGCTCACGGAGCTCGCTCCCATGCAGGGAGTGGTGGAGCGGAAGTCGACGATCCCCGTCCTCTCGCACCTGCTGCTGCGCGCCAAGGACGGCAAGCTGCACCTGGCGGCGACCGACCTCGACGTTTCGCTCACCTCCTGGTGCGAGGCCGAGGTCGCGCAGGAGGGTGCCCTCGCGGTTCAAGCTCGCAAGTTCCTCGAGATCGTGCGCGCGATGGCGGGCGAGAGCGTGGAGCTCTCGTTGGAGGAGACCACGGCGCTGCGGTTGGTCTCGGGCAAGTCCCGTTTCAAGATCCACGGCCTCGCGCCCGACGACTTTCCGAGCCTCCCCAACGTCGAAGGCGAAGGCGCCATCGAGCTTCCCTACGGCGACCTGCGGCGGATGATCGCCAAGGTCTTCTTTGCGGTGTCGGCGGAGGAGTCGCGCTTCCAGCTCAACGGAGCTCTGCTCAAGCCGAAGCAAGGGGCTCTGGAGTTGGTGGCGACCGACGGCCACCGGCTCGCTCTGGTCGAGAGCGAGCAGGCGGGCAGCGAGGAGATGGAGGGCGTTCTGGTGCCGCGCAAGGCGCTGCAGGAGCTGCAGCGCTTCGAAGGCGCGGAGTCGGTCTCCTTTCGGCGCGGCGAGCACCACTTGTCGTTCCGGGTCGGTCGCCGTGAGCTGATCTGCCGCATCCTCGAGGGCGCTTTTCCGGATTACGAGAAGGTCATCTCGAAGGACAACGATCGTCTCGCGGTCTTCGATCGCCAGCAGCTGTCGGAGGTGGTGCACCGGGTCGCTCTGCTCACCGGCGATCGGGCGCGCGCCGTTCGGATGCACTTCGAGGAGGGCGAGCTCACCGTTTCCGCGGCCAATCCGGACCTCGGTGAGGCGACCGAGACGCTCGAGTGCGAGTATCCGGGTCCCGAGATGGAGCTGGGGATCAACCCGGACTACCTGGGTCACTTCCTGGGTGCTGCCGAGACCGAGAAGGTCAGCTTCGACCTGAAGGACGCCAACAGCCAGTGCATCGGCCGGCCGGTGGAAGGCGCCGACGCGCGGTACCTGTGCGTGATCATGCCGATGCGCCTCTGAGCGGGGCGACCTGGTCCTTCGAGATCCGTTCTCCGAGTCGGCGTTCGATCGGGCCCACCGGGCGCCCGCTTTCGCGAGCGCCGGCGCGCCCGATGCCTGCCGCCCGGTCGGGGACCGATCGTTGATCCGGCGACTCGAAGCGCAGCGGTTTCGCAACCTCGCTCCGCTGTCCTTGGTGCTCCGGGAGGGCTCCACCCTGCTGGTCGGTCCGATCGGCGCCGGCAAGACCAGCATCCTCGAGGCCGTCTACGTCGCGACCACGACGCGGAGCTTTCGCACCAGCAGGCTCGAGGAGTGCGTCCAGAGCTCAGCGGTCGCCGAGGAGCAGGGCTTCTGGTCCGCAGCCGAGGTCGAGAACGCGCGGCGCAGCCGGCTCGAGGTCGCCTGGAGCACCGCGGGTGGGCTGCAGCGGAGCGTCGACGGAGAACGCCTGTCGATCTCCGAGCACCTCGAGCGGCAACCGGTTCTGGCGTTCTCGTGGCAGGATGCAGAGACCTGGGTCGGCGATCCCGAGCTTCGCCGGCGGTTCGTCGATCGCGGTCTGGTCGCCGAACGGACCGCCGCGCTCGACCCTCTCTCGAAGTACCGTAGGGTGCTAGCCCACAAGCGTTCGCTGCTCGCCGAAGCGCGTGCTCGACTGTCCGATCTCGAGCCCTGGAACCAACTCTTCGCGGAGGCGGCCGGCGCCGTGCAGAGGATGCGCGCCGCCTACCTCGATCGGCTCGAGCGCGCGCTCGCCGAGGCGATCGGCGTCTCGGCTCTCGAGCTTCCCGGCGTGAGCCTGGCCTACCATCCGTCGCCGGCGGCCGAGGCCGGAGACGGACACGACCTCGGCCGGGTGCTCGCCCGGCTCGCGGCGCGCGAGATCGAGGCCAGGAGACCGCTCGTCGGACCCCATCGCGATGCGATCGAGCTCCGCTTCCGTGGACGCTCGCTCGATCGGGTGGCTTCCTCGGGCGAGCGCAAGGCGCTGGCCCTCCTGTGCCTGGCCGCCCAGGCAACGCTGCTGGAGGCTGCCGAACGCGACGCCGCCCTGCTGGTCGATGACGCCGACGTCGAGCTCGATCGACCGGGGCTCCGCGGCGTCTGGAAGGCCCTGCGCCGCGCACCCCAGGTGCTGGTCTCCTCGAATCGTCCGGAGGTTTGGGAGGGGCTCGGCGCGAGTCACCGTCTCGCTCTCGCGGAGGGTCGCGTCGTCTCTGGATAATCCACTGAAAACATTAGACTTACAGCCGAACGTCCGATCCCGACAGGGATTGGGATCCGAGCCTTCGGTGTGATAGCGTGATTCGACGCACGAGGGCCCCCGATCCCGGCCTGGGATCCCCGACCTATGACCGGCCCCACGGGCCGTCCCATGAGCTGCGAAGTGGACCCTCGAAGAGGGCCGCGAGCCCTCCTCCGAGCCTTCGCTCCGCCCCTCCCTCTGCGTCTCCCGCCTTTCCCTGAACCGTTCACTGCGAGCCGACTCGATGGAAGCCGGAAAGAATCCGCCCGGACCGGCCTACACGGCCGACAGCATCAAGGTCCTCAAGGGCCTCGAAGCCGTTCGCAAGCGTCCCGGAATGTACATCGGAGACACCGATGACAGCTCCGGTTTGCACCACATGGTCTTCGAGCTGGTCGACAACGCGATCGACGAGGCGCAGGCCGGCTACTGCGACGAGATCGAGGTCAACATCCACGCCGACAACTCGGTGACGGTGTGCGACGACGGGCGCGGCATTCCGGTCGACTACCACAAGGGAGAGCGGCGATCGGCGGCCGAGGTCATCATGACCGAGCTGCACTCCGGCGGGAAGTTCGACCAGAACTCCTACAAGGTCTCGGGTGGCCTGCACGGCGTCGGGGTCTCGGTGGTCAACGCGCTCTCGGAGTGGCTGACGCTCGAGATCCGGCGTGACGGGAAGGTCTGGACGCAGCGTTACGTCCGAGGGATTCCCGAGGCGCCGATCGAAGCGGTCGCCGACAGCGACGAGAGTGGCACCCGGGTGCGCTTCAGCCCCGATCCGCAGATCTTCTCGGTGCTCGACTTCCAGTACGAGATCCTCGCGCAGCGGCTGCGCGAGCTCTCCTTCCTCAACCGCGGCGTGGCGATCACGCTGTTCGACGAGCGGACCGGCGAGCAGGCGAAGTTCGCCTACGAGGGCGGAGTCAGCACGTTCGTGGAACACCTCAACCGCAACAAGAACACGCTGCACTCGCCGCCGATCTTCCTCACCCAGGATCGCGACGACGGGCAAGGGGTCGAGACCATCGAGGTCGCCCTGCAGTGGAACGACGGCTACCAGGAGCAGATCTACAGCTTCACCAACACGATCAACAACCGTGACGGCGGCACCCACCTCTCGGGTTTCAAGTCGGCGCTCACCCGCACGCTCAACGCCTACGCGAGCTCTTCGGGGCTCAGCAAGAACCTCAAGGAGAACCTCTCCGGGGACGACGTGCGAGAGGGACTCACCGGAATCATCTCGGTCAAGATCCGCGATCCCAAGTTCTCGAGCCAGACCAAGGAGAAGCTGGTCTCTTCCGAGGTCAAGGGCTGGGTCGAGCAGGTGGTCAACGAGAAGCTGGGCGAGTATCTCGAGGAGAATCCGAAGGTCGCGAAGCGGATCCTCGACAAGAGCGTCGAGGCAGCCCGCGCCCGCGAGGCGGCGCGCCGTGCACGCGAGCTCACCCGCCGCAAGGGAGCGCTCGACGCCTCGAACCTGCCGGGCAAGCTGGCGGATTGCTCGGAGCGCGACCCGGAGGTCGCCGAGCTCTTCCTGGTCGAGGGCGACTCCGCCGGCGGCTCCGCGAAGCAGGGTCGGGATCGCCGCTTCCAGGCAGTGCTGCCGCTCAAGGGCAAGATCCTCAACGTCGAGAAGGCGCGCTTCGACAAGATGCTGACCTCCGACGAGATCAAGACGATGATCTCGGCGCTCGGCACCGGCATCGGGAAGGACGACTTCGACGTCGGTCGTCTGCGCTACCACAAGCTGATCATCATGTGCGACGCCGATGTCGACGGCAGCCACATCCGCACGCTGATCCTCACGTTCTTCTTCCGTCAGATGCGGGAGATCATCGAGCGCGGCCACCTCTACATCGCGCAGCCGCCGCTCTATCGCATCGGCACCGGCGGCAAGAAGGGCACCTACCTGAAGGACAACGACGAGTACCGACAGTTCCTGATCGAACGCATCCAGGACCGCTGGGAGGTGATCATCCACGGCGGCGAGGACGACGGTCAAAGCGACGGCAACGGCGGCAACGGCGACGGTGGCCTGCTGCGCGGGGCCCGTCTCGGCCGCTGGCTGGCCAAGGTCGAACGATCGCAGAATCACCTCGACCAGCTCGTCGCCCGCGGCTACCCACGCGACGCCATCCGAGTCGCGCTGCTCCACGGACTGCGCGACCGCGCTTCGCTCGGGGACCTCGAGACGCTCGAACTTGTCGCCCAGATCATCGAGGCGTCGGGGTTCTTCGGGGTCGAAGTGACGCCGCCGAGCGCCGCCGGCGCCGCCGACGGAGCGGTCCGCTTCAAGTCCCGCCGCGACGGCGTGGTGCGCTCGCTCGAGCTCGACGCCAAGCTGGCGGCCTCCGGGGAGTTCCGCTCGCTGGCGCGCAACAAGGAGGGTCTCGCGGCGCTCGCGGCGACCGGCTTCTCGCTCGTGCAGGGATCGAGCGAGGGCGCGAGCGATGCTGCCGTGAACGAGGTCGAGAGCGTCGAGGAGGTGATCGAGACCCTCTACGGAGCCGCCAAGAAGGGTCTGACCATCCAGCGCTACAAGGGTCTCGGTGAGATGAACCCGGATCAGCTCTGGGAGACCACCATGGACCCCGATCGCCGCCTGCTGCTGCAGGTCCGCATCGACGACGAGATCGGCGCCGACGAGGTGTTCACCACGCTGATGGGCGATCACGTCGAGCCGCGGCGCAAGTTCATCGAGGACAACGCCCTGCAAGCGACCCTCGACGTCTGAGCGGGAGGAGCCCGCCGCAGCGCCGCGTCGACGGCTTCGGCGCTAGCGGACGAGGCGCGCCCCGCGCAGCCATCACCGCCAACAGCCCATGAGCGAAGAGATCCTCCCACCCGAGTCGTCGAGGCCGGTCCATCTCGAAGCGGAGATGAAGCGCAGCTACCTCGATTACGCGATGAGCGTGATCGTGGGGCGCGCGCTTCCGGACGTGCGCGACGGGCTCAAGCCCGTGCACCGGCGCGTGCTCTACGGCATGTGGGAGAGCGGCAACCTGTCGAACCGCCCCTACAAGAAGTCGGCGCGCATCGTCGGCGACGTGATGGGCAAGTACCACCCGCACGGCGACGCCGCCATCTACGACACGGTGGCGCGCATGGCGCAGGACTTCTCCATGCGCTACCCGCTGGTCGACGGCCAGGGCAACTTCGGATCGATCGACGGCGACAACCCGGCCGCGATGCGCTACACCGAGGTGCGCCTGACCAAGCTCGCCGAGGAGATGCTGCGCGACGACATCGACAAGGATACGGTGCCCTGGGTGCCGAACTACGACGGCTCCGAGCAGGAGCCGGCGGTGCTTCCGGCGCGCCTGCCGAACCTGCTGATCAACGGTTCCTCCGGCATCGCGGTAGGCATGGCCACGACCATCCCGCCGCACAACCTCACCGAGGTGATCGCAGGGCTCGAGCTCCTGATCGAGAGCCCGGACGCCACCCTCGCCGAGCTGATGGAGAAGATCCCGGGCCCCGACTTCCCGACCGCCGGGACCATCCACGGAGTGGCCGGAATCCAATCGGCGTACGCGACCGGCCGGGGCGCCATCCAGGTCCGGGCCAAGGCCGGGGTCGAGGAGCTCAAGGGCGACCGGCACGCCATCGTGGTCACCGAGATCCCGTACCAGGTCAACAAGAAGCGCCTGCTGGAGCGCATCGCCGAGCTGGTGCGCGAGAAGAAGCTCGACGGCATCAGCGACCTGCGCGACGAGTCCGACCGTCGCGGCATCCGGATCGTCGTCGAGCTGCGCCGCGGTGAGATCCCCGAGGTCGTCTTGAACATGCTCTACAAGATGACCCAGATGCAGGTGACGGTGGGCATGAACATGCTCGCCATCGTCAACAACCGCCCCGAGGTCCTGACGCTGCACGACCTCCTGCGCCACTTCCTCGATCACCGCAAGACGGTGGTGGTGCGGCGCACCCGCTACGACCTGCGCAAGGCGGAGGAGCGCGCCCACATCCTGGAGGGGCTGCTCAAGGCGCTCGACCACCTCGACGAGGTGATCACCACGATTCGCACCAGCCAGACGCCCCCCGAGGCGCGCGAACGCCTGGTCGAGAACTTCTCGTTCAGCGAGGCGCAGGCGCAGGCGATCCTCGACATGCGGCTCCAGCGCCTCACCGGGCTCGAACGCGAGAAGATCGTCGACGAGTATCGCGAGCTGATGGCCAGGATCGAGTCGTTGCGCTCGATCCTCAACTCCGACCAGCTGGTGCTCGAGGAGATCCGCCGCGAGCTGCGCGAGCTGCAGGAGTCCTTCGGCGATCAGCGCCGCACGACGATCCTCCCGTACGAGGGCGAGATCACCATCGAGGACCTGATCGCCGACGAGGACATGGTGATCACGGTGACCGCCTCGGGATACGTCAAGCGTTCGCCGCTCTCGCTCTACCGAGCGCAGCATCGCGGCGGCAAGGGTCGCACCGGGATGAGCACCAAGGACGAGGACATCGTGGAGCACCTCCACATCGCGTCCGCCCATAGCTACGTCCTGGTGTTCACCGACGACGGCCAGGTCCACTGGCTCAAGGTGCACGAGATCCCGGAGCTGGGTCCGGCCGCCCGCGGCAAGGCGATCGTCAACCTGCTCAATCTCGAGCCCGACCAGCGCGTGGCGACCACCATCGCAGTGCGCGAGTTCGAGGAGGACCGATACCTGCTGTTCGGCACCGAGCGCGGCGTGGTCAAGAAGACGGCGCTGGCCGCTTACTCGAATCCGCGGGCCGGCGGCATCATCGCGATCAACATCGACGACGACGATCGGCTGCTCCAGGTGCGCATCACCGACGGCACCCACCACGTGGTGATGGCGACCGCCAAGGGCCTGTCGATCCACTTCCCCGAGTCCGACGTGCGCGCGATGGGCCGGGTCTCGCGCGGCGTTCGCGGCATCGCCCTGCGCGAGGGAGATCGCGTGGTTTCGGTCGAGTCGATCGCGCCCGAGGGGGACCTGCTCACCATCTCCGAGCACGGCTACGGCAAGCGCACGGCGCTCTCCGAGTACCGGATCCAGAGCCGCGGCGGCAAGGGCATCATCAACCTCAAGGTCTCCAAGAAGACCGGAGAGGTCGTCGCCCTGCGTCAGGTCGAGGACGACACCGGCATCATGCTGATCACCCAGGAGGGCAAGATCATCCGCCTGATCGCCGGCAGCGTCTCGCGCATCGGCCGCTCGACCCAGGGCGTGCGGGTGATGGATCTGGGAGCCGAGGATCGGATCGTCGCCGCGGCCAAGATCCCCGATCGCGAGGCCGCCGAGCAGGTCATCGAGGCCGAGGTCGAGGCCATCGAGGAGGCCGCGCCGCCTTCCGACGCCGACCGCGACGGCGACGGCGACGGCGACGGCGACGAAACGGTGCACTGAGGCTCTGCCCGATCGGACGTGGGGGGGATCCGGTGCGCGGCGCAGCAGCCGCGACCTGACGGCGAGGCGGCCATGGTCCGGGCGCTCGGCGGCCGTCCGGCACGCCGTCCCGGTCCGTCGGCGATCAACGATCTCGCGGTCCGCGAGCCGTGGCCTCGACGAGCCGATCGCCGCCGCCGCTTTCTCGCCGCTGGGCGGGTATCATGCGCCCCGAGGCGCCCGACCGCACCCTGCATGGAGACCCGAATGGACTTCTTCCTCGACACCGCCGACCTCGAGGAGATCGAGACCGGACTCGCCTGGGGCATGGTCGACGGCATCACGACCAACCCGAGCCTCATCGCCAGCCAGGGCAAGCCCTACCTGCCCACGGTCAAGGAGATCGCCGAGCTGGTGCCGGGCCCGGTCAGCGGCGAAGTGCTCGCCGTCGAGTACGAGGAGATGCTCGAGCAGGGGAGGAGGCTCGCGGGGCTCGCCGAGAACATCGTGGTCAAGCTGCCGCTCTCCCCCGACGGACTGCGCGCGGTCGGTACCTTGTCGTCGGAGGGGGTCGAGACGAACGTCACCCTCTGCTTCTCGGCAGCGCAGGCCCTGCTCGCCGCCAAGGCCGGGGCGACCTACATTTCGCCGTTCGTTGGACGCCTCGACGACGTCGGTCACGACGGCATGGCGTTGATCGAGCAGATCGTCGAGATGTACTCGAACTATCCGTTCGAGACGAGGGTGCTGGCCGCCTCGGTGCGGCATCCACTCCACGTGGTGCAGGCCGCCGAGATGGGGGCGGACGTCGCGACGATCCCGTTCAAGGTGCTCGAGCGGCTCTACCGGCATCCGCTCACCGACGTCGGACTGGACCGTTTCCTCGCCGATTGGCGCGCCACCGGCCGCGACTTCGACGAAGGCTCCTGAACAGCCCCCCAAAAGGTAGGCCCCCCCGAGGCAAGCCCCCCGAAGGCAGGGCCGCCCCCGGGCCGCTCCTCGCCGGGTCGTCGCCGATCTATCGGCTCGGCTGGGTCTTCTACATGGCGCTCTCGATCGCGGGCCTGGTCTGGGTCGGGATCCGCGATCGCGGGATCGATCTCGAGCTCTTCCTCGACCCCGCCGCCTGGCCGCTCGACCTCGCCATTGGGCTGGGCGCGGCGCTCGGTCTCGCCGCGCTCTGGGAGGTGGCGCACCGCCTGGTGCCGGCGGCCCAACGTCTCAGCCGCGAGCTCGCAGCGGCGGTCGGCCCGATTCCCGTCAACGAAGCGCTGGCGCTCGCGCTGCTCTCCGGGATCGGCGAGGAGCTGTTCTTCCGCGGTGCGCTTCAGGGCTCGATCGGACTCTGGTGGGCGAGCGCGATCTTCGCGCTGCTGCACACCGGTCCGGGACGGGCGCTTCGGATGTGGACCCTGCTGGCCGCCGCGGCGGGGCTCGGACTCGGGGCCCTGGTTCTGTGGCGCGGCAACCTGCTCGCGGCGATCGTCGCACACGCGGCCTTCAACGCGCTCGGGCTGGTGCGACTCTCCCGCCTCGCCGCCGCGCTCGGCGGTGGCGAGCCGGGAGGCGGCGCGAGCGGGTGATAGTCTGGCGGCTCCCTCCGGGCCGTGCAGCCGCGCGCGCCCTCTTCCTCGTTGGCGCCACCCCCGAAGAACGACCGCGCGTCATCAATCGCGAGAGCACATCGATGAGCCCGACCGCCGACGTCTTCGAGCGCATCGAGCGCGAGCAGGAGAGCTACCTGTCCGAGCTCCAGGACTACCTGCGCATCCCGTCGATCTCGACCGATCCGGCCTACGCCCAGGAGGTGCGGCGGTGCGCCGAGTTCCTGCGCGCCAAGATGCGGGAGGCCGGACTCGATGCCGAGCTGATCGAGACCGACAAGCACCCGCTGGTCTACGCCGAGTGGCTGGGCGCGGAGGGCGCGCCGACCCTCCTGTTCTACGGGCACTACGACGTGCAGCCTCCCGATCCGCTCGAGGAATGGCGCCACCCGCCCTTCGAGCCCACGATCGAGGGGGATCACCTGGTGGCGCGCGGCGCCACCGACGACAAGGGGCAGTCCTTCGCCCACCTCAAGGCGGTGGCGGCGACGCTCGCCGAGCGCGGGCGGCTGCCCGTCAACGTCAAGTTCCTGGTCGAGGGGGAGGAGGAGTCCGGCGGGGAGTCGATCGAGGCCTACGTGAAGTCCGATCGTGGCGAGCGGCTCGCGTGCGACGCGGTGGTGATCTCCGACTCCTCGATGTACGGACCCGGTCAACCGTCGCTCCTCTACGGGCTCAAGGGTCTGCTCTACACCGAGGTTCGGGTGGTCGGGCCGAACCGGGACCTGCACTCGGGCACCTTCGGCGGCGCGGTCACCAACCCGCTCAACGCACTCGCCGAGATCCTCGCGAGGCTGCGCGACCCCGAGACCGGCCGCGTCCTCGTCCCCGGCTTCTACGACGACGTACGTCCGCTCGAGGACTGGGAGCGGGAGCAGTTCGCGAATCTGCCCTTCGATGCCGAAGAGTACCGCGCCGCGATCGGCGTCCCCGCGCTGGTCGGCGAGGAGGGCTACAGCACCCTCGAGCGGGCCTGGGTGCGGCCGACCTGCGACGTCAACGGCATCTGGGGGGGCTACCAGGGTCCGGGAGCCAAGACCGTGATCGCCGCCAGGGGGGGAGCAAAGGTCTCGATGCGCCTGGTGCCGGACCAGGAGCCGAAACGCATCGCGGCGGCGTTCGCCGAGCACGTGAAGGCGGTGGCGCCGCCCGGCGTCGAGGTCGCGGTCACGATCCTGCACCACGCACCGCCGGTGCTCATCGACACCGACGTGCCGATCGCCCACGCCGCGCTCGACGCGATGGAGGAGGTATGGGGCAAGCGGCCGGTGCTGGTGCGCGAGGGGGGCTCGATCCCGATCGTGGCGACGTTCATCGAGGCCCTCGAGGCACCGGTTCTGCTCCTCGGCTTCGGTCTCTCCGACGACCGGCTGCACTCTCCCAACGAGAAGTTCGACATCCCCCACTTCTACGGCGGGATCCGCTCGATCGCGCGGCTACTCGACCGGGTCGCCGAGCCGGCGTGAGCGCCCGGCTCCCGGCAGGGGTCGAGCGCGAGATCAAGGTCCCGGTCGCAGAGCTCGCCGCGGTGCGCGACCGGCTGGTGGCGGTGGGGGCCGTGCTCGAAGCGCCCCACGCGCTCGAGCGCAACCGCGTCTACGAGCGCGCCGACGGCAGCGATCCGCTGCTCTCCTCTGGGCGGCTGCTGCGGCTGCGCGAGGATGGTGCCGGCGCGCGGCTCACCTACAAGGGAGTCGCCCGCTTCGAGGCCGGGCAGAAGATCCGGGAGGAGCGCGAGATCGAGGTCGACTCCGCACGTGCCGCGGCCGCCATCCTCGAGGGGCTCGGCTTCGTCGTGGTGCGACGCTACGAGAAGCGGCGCGAGACCTGGCGGCTCGGCGACGTGCTGGTCGCGCTCGACGAGACGCCGATCGGCTGCTTCGTCGAGCTGGAGGCGGCCGGCGACCGGCCCGATCGAGCCGGTTCCGGTGAGGCGGGCGCCGAGATCGAGACCGCGGCGCGGCGCCTGGGGCTCGATCCCTCCCGGGCCGAGCCGCGCAGCTACCTGGCGCTCTACGAGGCGTGGCGCGCGCGGCACCCCGAAGCGCCGCCGGACATGGCCTTCGATCCGCCGAAGTCGTCGGCGGCGGGTCAGGAGCCCGGAGCCTGAGTTGGCGCGTGAGCCCTTTCCGGGCCTGAGGATCCGAGCCCTGGTGCTCTGCGCGGGGCTCGGCACCCGCCTGCGGCCGCTCACCTCACAGCTTCCGAAGCCGCTGCTGCCGGTGCTCGGTCGCCCGTTGGTGGCGCACTCGCTCGAGCGGTTGGCGACTGTGGGGTGCGAGGCGGTCGCGCTCAACCTCCACCACTTCGGCCGACGGATCGAGGAGGCGGTGGGGGGCGAGTGGTCGGGCATTCCGGTGACCTACTCCTGGGAGGACGAGCTGCTCGGCACCCTCGGTGCGTTGCGCCCGCTGCAGTCCTTCTTCGCGCCGGCCGACCTGATCCTGATCGTCAACGGGGACAGCCTCTGCCGCTGGCCCCTCGGGCGACTGGTGAAGCGGCACCTGCGGCATCGCCCGGGCGCGACGCTGCTGGTGGCGGCGCGGGCCGAGCGGAGCCGCTTCGGGGGCGGCATCGGGATCGACGAGAGAACCGGCGCGATCCGCGACTTCCGGCCGTCGGGCGCGCAGGACCCCGAGGGCGTCGTGCGCCGCGTCTTCGCCGGCGCCCACGTGCTCGAGCCGCGCCTGCTCGACGAGCTCGAAGGCGACTCGGCGCCTGGATGCCTGGTCCGCGACCTCTACGAGCCGATGCTGGCCCGCGACGAGCGCCTGTGCGCGGTCGAGACCCACGCCCGCTGGCACGACCTGGGGACCCCGGCGCGCTACCTCGATGGCGTGCTCGACGCGGCCAGGGGGCGTGGCCCTCTGCGCCTCCTCCGGCGGAGCTGGGTCGCGGCTTCGGCGCGGATGGCGCGCGGGGTGAGACTCGCTCGCGCGGTCGTGGAGAGCGGCGCGCGGGTCGGGCTCGGCAGCCGGATCGAAGACTCGATGGTGCTCACCGGCGCGGCGGTGGCCGAGCGCAGCCATCTGCGCCGGACGATCGTGGCGCCCGGCGTCGAACTGCCGCGCGGAGCGAGAATCGAGGGGCGGGTCGTCACTCCGCTCGCCGCCGGTCGGGTGAGCTCCGCCGACAGCGTCGTCGGCAAGCTGGTCTACACGCCGCTCGGCTGAACGGACTCGGGCCCGTTGCGTGCGGTGGCGCCGACGCGCGCGATCGCGGCCGCGACCTGCTCCCAGCCGAGGCGCAGGAGGAAGGCGCTGTTGCGGCCGTAGGACTTCGCGCCGAGGATGAAGAAGGAGGGCTCCGAGGTCTCGAGCAGATCCGCGCCGGGGCTCTGCTGCGCCATGCAATCGTCCGAGCCGGACCCCAGGAGCGCCGCGGCAAGCCTCATCGGTCCGGAGGTCGCGTAGCACTCGTGGACTTGGAGCTCGGCGTAGAGACCGCGATCCCCGTGGCTGCCGACCAGAGCGAGGATCCGGTCGACGGCGATCTCTTGCGGGCCGGTCACGCCATCGCTCGCGCGCCGGATGGCGACCCGAAGCGAGCCGTCGGGCTCCTCGTGCAACCGATCGACGGTGGCGCCGAGGTGGACCTGCAAGCCGGGGCCGCCGTCCTCGATCAGCGAGCGCGCCGCCTCGTGGAGCCGGCGGCGCTCGGGCAGCGGGTCCTTCGGATCGGGGTCGATCGCGGGCCGTTCCCGGCGCAGGACCCAGTGCACGCGCGTCTGCGGCTCC
Organism: Thermoanaerobaculia bacterium; assembly: GCA_035546295.1. Classification (GTDB taxonomy): domain Bacteria; phylum Acidobacteriota; class Thermoanaerobaculia; order Multivoradales; family Multivoraceae; genus DATKBT01. Next base: position 21,142 of record DATKBT010000043.1, read on the forward strand.
TGGCTCGCCAGCGCCGCGAGCGCGACGGCGGCGGTCTGGGCCGAGTGGCCGGCCCCCACCAGCAGGATGCGCTGCCCCGACCAGTCTCGGGCTTCGGCGCGCGCGCCAGCGCCGAGGTCGCCGAGGCGTCTGGCGATGCGAGCGCCTGCCGCCAGCTCGCCCGGCGCCGGGATGCCGCCATCACCGATCCAGGCCGGATGCGCGTAGCTGCCGGTGCAGTCGAAGATGCTCCTCGCGTAGAGCACCGACTCGCCCTCGCTGCCATCGAGCAACAGCCGGAAACGTCCGCCGGCTCGCGCCGCCGTGCCGATCTCGACCTGCTTGAGGAGGCCCGCGCGTCCGATCGCGGCGACCCGGGTGCCGAGGCGCAGGCGCTGGGCGATCCCGGGCAGCCGGGCGACCGGCTCGAGAACGCGCTCGACGAGCTCGGTCCCGGTCGGGCAGTCGGCGCCGGCCGGAACCTCGATTCCCGCACTGGAGAGCGCAGCCCGCTGTCGGGGGGAGACGTCGAGGTCCCAGGCCGAGAACAGTCGGACCTGCCCCCAGGAGCGGACGTTGTGGGCGACTCGGTCCCCCTGCTCGATCAGGACGTACGAGATGCCGGCCTCGGCGGCGGCGAGCGCCGCCTCGAGACCGATCGGTCCCGCGCCTACGATCGCGAGATGGGTCTCGCTCGCGCCGCCGGCGCTGCCGCGTACGCGGTCGTCGCGTTCTCGAAACGGAGAGGCGGAGCGGAGAATCGTCGTCACGCCGTCGGGTTCCTCGACCGGTCGTTCTCGGTGTCGTGCCTTCGGTGGCGACTCAGTAGCGCGAGCGGGCGCGCTCTTTGGCCGGCAGCACCTCGAGGCAGGTCGTCCACCAGCCCGTCTCGATGGTGAGCGCGAACTCTTCGGGGAGCCCCTCCGCGCGGATCTCGCGCGCCAGAGCGCTCCAGTCGTAACGCAGAGGGACGAGCTCGACGCCGAGAGGCTGGCCCCGGGCTCCCGCCTCCAGGCGGGCGTACCAGACCTCGCGGCGGCCGTCGTTGGCGGGTCGGCCGATGACGCCGACGTTGAGGGCGTCGCGCCCGGAGGGCAGCCGGCGGTGCCAGTGCAGGCCGGTGTGCGTGCACACGACGCCGTCGCACGCGAAGCGGTCGCACAGCACCTCGAGGTACGGAGTCGAGGTCGTGGACGCGAAGAGGAACTCGTTGACCCGCCGAGGCGAGCCGTGAGCGGCGAGCAGCTCGCGCTCCCCCACCAGGATCCGGCGCGCCGCCGGGAGCTCCCCGAGCTCGCGCTTGAACTCCTCGGTGCAGTGACGCTCGGTGTAACGGTAGGAGATCTCGGCGAAGTGGTTGTCGCGGGGATCGGCGTAGCCGCAGTTGCAGTCCTCGGCGCCGGAGGCGAGCGACTGCTCGTAGTTGCCCTGGATCACACGCACCCCACCCTGGGCGAGCAGCGGCCGAACCCTCTCCGGGGAGGGGCCGAAGCCGCCGAGATCGCCGAGGCAGTAGATGGCGTCGGCTCCCCAGGACACGGCCTCGTCGAGCACCGCCTCGAGCGCGCGGTGGTTGCTGTAGACGCCGCCGAAGACGATCGCTCGGCTCCATGGTCCCTCCAATGGTCCCTCGAGCTCGACCGCGTCGGCTCCGTCGCCGACCGGCTGGCGCAGCCGCTGTCGCTCGCGCTCTCGCTCCTCGTCGCCGAGGACGCGTCCGGAGCGCGAGGAGGCGTCGCGGAACTCTCCGAGCGGGACCAGGCGCTCTCCCCACGTGGCGAGGCCGCGGTGGCGGGTGAGCGCCACGGCGTTCCTGTCGGCGGTCGCTTCGGCCGCCCGACCTTCCGGCTTCGTGCTCATCGGCATGCCGCGGGGGAGCCGGTCACGTCCTGCACGTCACGCCGTACTCGTGGCAGGTCCAGCAGGCCGGGTGGGAGAGCTCGAAGCTGCCGAGGGCATCGGCGAGCGTTTCGCCCATGCGGGCGGAGGGCTCGTTGACCAGGATCGGGCAGACCCAGACCCCCTGGTCGGTGACCATCCGGCAGGACGAGCACTGCAGGTGGTCCCAGCCCGACTCCGGGGCGTCCGACGCGGTGAGCCGCTGCCAGCTCCGGTAACCGCCGGTGCGCTCGGCCTCGGCGCCGAGCTGGAAGACCGGCAGCACCTTGAGCCGCGGCTTGGTGATGCCGCGCGAGCGGAGCAGCGCGAGGAAACGCGCTTTGCCGCGGTCGGTGCGGTGCTCGGAGGAGACCTCGGTGACGGTGACCACCGGGTTGAGACCGGCGTCGTGGAGGCGCACGATCGCCGCCAGGATGCGCAGGAAGGTGCCGTCGCCGCGCACCGGATCGTTGGTCTCGGCATTCCACCCGTCGAGCGAAATGCGCACGTCGAGCGAGTAGTCGGCGGCCGCGGCGAGCGCCGCCAGGCGACGACAGCGCTCCTCGTCGAGCAGCAGCCCGTTGGTCAGCACGGTCGCTGGCCCGAAACGAAGCGCCTCCTCGAGGATGGCCTCCATCTCCGGATTGAGGAAAGGCTCGCCCCCGGTGAAGTAGAGCTCGCGCACGCCGAGCTCGGCCCCCTCCTCAAGGTAGGGGCGGATCTGCTCGAGGGTCATGTGCTCGTGGGTGTGATTGGTCGGCGAGCAGGAGACGAAGCAGTGGCCGCAGGCGAGGTTGCAGAGCGTGCCCGAGACCTGGAACCAGAGCACGTCGAGGCCGTCGAGAGCGACGCGGGGGGCGGCGGAGGATGTCATCGGTGGAACTGCTGGAAGGAGGCCGTCCTCGGGGACTGTTGCCATCGGCAGTCTAGCGGGGCGCGACTCCGGACGACCGAGTGACGGGGACGGGCAGCCGCAGACCCCTGCTGCGCGATCGACGTTCTCGGGCGCGCGCCCCCCCTGTACACTGACTCGCCCGGCCCCGCGATCCAGGAGACTCCCCGGGGGCGCCGGGACCGGACCTCACGAGCGGCCCGAGGACCCGACACCAGCCGGTCCTCTGGATTACGCCGAGCCTGCTGCCATGAACCCCGCCGAGCCCCCACCGCATTCCGTCCACTCTCATTCCCTCCACTCTCATTCCCTCCACTCTGCAGTCGGAATCGCCCTCGTCTCCGGTCTCGTTGCCCGCGCGCCGTCGGCGGCGATCGGGATCGCTCCTGCGCCAGCGACGAGGCACCCGCAATGAAGATCGCGGCGGTGGGCGCCGCACTGCCGCGCCACTACTACGATCAGGAGGAGATCCTCGACCGGCTCGAGCGGGAATGGTCGCAACGGCACTACAACACCGAACGGCTCCGTCGCCTCCACCACAACGTGCTGGTGGGCGGACGGCACCTGGCGGTTCCGATCGAGGAGTACGACGAGCTCGACACCTTCGGCAAGGCGAACGACGCCTGGATCCGGGTCGCTCTCGAGGTGGGCGGAGCTGCGATCGAGGAGGCGCTGGAGCGCGCTCGCATCCCGAAGGAGCGGCTCGGCGCCCTGCACTTCGTCACCGTCACCGGGCTCGCCGTGCCCTCGCTCGACGCGCGGCTGATCAACCGGCTGTCGCTGCCGACCTCGCTGCGCCGGGTTCCGATCTTCGGCCTCGGCTGCGTCGCCGGCGCCGCCGGTGTGGCTCGCGCCGCCGACTACGTGCGCGCGTACCCGGACGAGGTCGCGCTGCTGCTGTCGGTCGAGCTGTGTTCGCTCACGCTCCAGCGTCAGGACCTGTCGATCCCCAACCTGATCGCCTCGGGGCTGTTCGGCGACGGCGCCGCAGCGGTGCTCGTCGCCGGCGCCGAGGTGAGCACCGGGGAGGACTGGGGCCCCGAGATCGTCGCCAGCCGCTCGGCCTTCTACTCGCACACCGAGGAGGTCATGGGGTGGGAGATCTCGGAGGAGGGATTCCGGGTGGTGCTGTCGGCCGACGTGCCGCTGATGGTCTCGCGCCACCTGCGCGCCGACGTCGACGCCTTTCTCGCCGAGCACGGTCTCGCGCGCTCCGACATCGCGAGCTGGGTCTGCCACCCGGGGGGCCCGAAGGTGCTCGAGGCGATGGAGGAGTCGCTCGAGCTGCCGCCGGAGGCGCTCGAGCTGACCTGGGAGGGGCTGCGGCGGATCGGCAACCTGTCGTCGACCTCGGTGCTCCTGGTGCTGCGCGAGACCATGGCGACGAGACGGCCCCCGCCCGGTGCCCACGGGATGCTGCTCGCGATGGGGCCGGGCTTCTGCTCGGAGCTGGTCCTCCTGCGCTGGTGAGGGGGGCGATGACGGGGAGGCGAGCTCTGGGTGGCAGCGTCGAGAGACAGGGCGCGCGAGGCGACGGGCGGCGAGGCCCGAGGCCGTGACGACCGGTCCTCTCGAGCCCGAGACGCTGCGCCTCGCCCATCAGGGCCTGGTCGGTCTCGTCGTCGTCGAGCGCGGCATCGAGCTGGCGCTGTCGCTGCGCAACGCGGCGCGGGTTCGCGGGCGCGGCGGCATCGAGATCGGGGCCGGGCACTATCCGGTGATGGTGTTGCTGCACGCCAGCTTCCTGGTGTGCTGCGTGCTCGAGCCCGTGATCTTCGCGCGCGAGATCCACCCCGCGCTGTTCGTCGCCATGGTGGGGGTGCTCGGCCTCTCGATGGTCCTTCGCTACTGGGCGATCGCGGCGCTCGGCGATCGCTGGAACACGCGGGTCCTGGTCGAGCCCGGAGTCGCTCCGGTGAGCAGGGGGCCCTACCGCTACCTAGCCCACCCGAACTACGTCGCCGTGGTGCTCGAGATCGCGGCGCTGCCGCTCGCCGGAAGCGCGTGGGCCACGGCGGTGCTGTTCTCGACGCTCAATGCCGCAATGCTGCGGGTGCGCATCCGGGTCGAGGAACGGGCGCTTGACGAGCATTGCGGCTGGCGACGCGAGCGCGCGCTCGCGGTCGGCGCGCGGGAACACAGGCGGTGAGCGCGCACGGCTTTGGCGGACGGGGGCAGGGAGCCGTCATGCGGCAGCGGGCGGCGATCCTCGCCGGAATTCGCGAGGTCGCGCGCGAGCACCTGGACTGGAACGCCGAGCTGCCGCTCGAGGCGCGCCTGGTCGAGGACCTCGAGCTCGATTCGATTCGGCTGCTCACCCTCGCCGTCGAGGTCGAGAACCGCTTTCGCATCGCGCTCGAGCCCGAGGACGAGCAGGGGATCGTCACCGTCGCCGACCTGGTCGAGACGGTGTCGCGGCGGCTCGCGGCGCAGGACGCGTCGCCGGCCGCCGGCGGCGGCCCGGCGAGCGAGGGTGGCTCGGCGTGAACCGCTCACGGCTCGCCACCCCGGATCGCGCTCGGGTCGAGAGCGAAGCGGCCACCCTCCTCGACCTGGTCACGCTCGCTGCGCGGCACCCTCGCTCGCACAGCCACGGCCTGCGTTTCCTCGATCGCCGCGAGGAGGAGACCTTCGTCGCCTGGAGCGAGGTCGCCGAGCGGGCGCAGCGCGTGTGCGACGGGCTGCGCGCGCAGGGGGTCGCCCCCGGCGACCGGGTCGCGCTGGTGTTCCCGACCGGGCCGGAGTTCTTCGACGCCCTCTTCGGCACGCTGCTCTGCGGGGGGGTGCCGGTGCCGCTCTACCCCCCCTTTCGGCTGGGCTCGATGACCGAGTACGACCGCCGCACCGCCGCCATGGTCGACGCGGCGTCGTGCGCTCTGCTGCTGGTCGACTCCGGCGTGCGGCGCCTGCTCGGCGGGCTCCTGGCCTGGATCCGACCGCGGCTGGGTTGCGCTGCGCTCTCCGAGCTCTTCGCGCCCGAGAGCTCGAGCGAGCAGGCGCTCGGCGTCGCCGGCGACGCCGGACAGACCGCCCACCCCGCGGCCGCCGAGGACCTCGCGCTCGTCCAGTTCTCGTCGGGCACCACCGGCGTCCCCAAGCCGGTCGCGCTGAGCCATGCCGCGATCCTGCACCAGGCCCGCCTGCTCAACAGCCACTGGCCCGACAGCGCGGAGCTCGAGCAGTCGGGGGTGAGCTGGCTGCCGCTCTACCACGACATGGGTCTGATCGGGTGTGTCCTGCCGGCCCTGATGCGTCCGGCGACCCTGACGCTGCTCGGTCCCGAGCTGTTCATCGCTCGACCGGCAGCCTGGCTGCGCGCGATCTCGCGCTACCGCGCCACGATCTCGCCGGCGCCCAACTTTGCCTACGCTTTCGCCGCCGAGCGGGTGCACGACGAGGAGCTCGAGGGGGTCGACCTGTCGAGCTGGCGCGCTGGCCTCAACGGCGCGGAGGCGGTGTCGGGTCCGGTGCTGCGGAGGTTCTGCCAGCGCTTCGCACGCTGCGGTCTGCGCCCCGAGGCGCTGACGCCCGTCTACGGCCTGGCCGAGGCGGCGCTGGCCGTGACCTTCTCTCCACTCGAGCGCCCTCCACGCTCTGCCTGGTTCGACCGCGCCCAGCTCGCGGACGGCGTGGCGTCCCTGCGCGCCAGCTCGGCCGGAGCCGCCGCCGAGGCGCCGGCGGCCGAGCTGGCGGAGGTGGTCTCGGTGGGCCTGCCGGTTCCGGGCTTCGAGCTCGAGGTGCACGTGGACTCGAGCCCGTCGGACCCGTCGAGGTCGTCGCAACCCACGGGCTCCGCTGGAGGGGCGGTCGGCCCGGCGTCGTCGATGCGCTCTCGGCAGCCGTTGCCGTGCGCTCGCGTCGGCCGGATCTTCGTGCGCGGTCCGTCACTGATGAGCGGCTACCTCGACCAGCCGGAGGCGACCGCCGCCGTGCTCGCCGACGGCTGGCTCGACACCGGGGATCGCGGCTTCGTTTACGACGGCGAGCTGTGGGTGGTGGGTCGGTCGAAGGACGTGCTGGTGATGCGCGGGCGCAACCACGATCCCGAGCCCGTGGAGCGGGCGGTCGGCTCGGTCGATGGAGTGCGCACGGGCTGCGTGGTCGCGATCAGCCATCTGCCCCCTTCCGGCGAGGTCGAGGAGCTGATGGTGCTCGCCGAGCTGCGCCGCGGCCGCGGAGCCGAGGAGCATGAGCGCGCCGAGGTCGAGCGCTCCTGTCGCCGGCGCGCGCTCGAGGAGACCGGCCTGCGGCTCGATCGGCTCGTGCTGGTGGAGGCTGGATCCCTGCCGCGAACGTCCTCGGGAAAGCTGAGGCGCCGCGAGGCGCTCGAGCGCCACCTCCGCGGCGAGCTGACCGCGGCCGAAGACCGCAGCGCGATCGGACGCCTGGCGCAGCGCCTCGGCGAGCGGCCATCGGTGCAGGCGGTGCGCGCTCTGGTGCGCTCGTCGCGGCTGGCGCGCACCGCAGCAGGTGCGGGCGAGCGCTCCGGAGCCGAGCCGGAGGAGGTGTGAGCGGAATCGGCGCCACCCGGCTCGGCGTGCCGGTCGACGTGCTGATCATCGGAGGCGGTCCCGCCGGCCTCGCCACCGGCCTCGCGTGCCGGAGGCAGGGACTCTCGGTGCGCGTCATCGAGCCCTCGGCGCCGGGTCGAGACAAGCCCTGCGGCGAGGGCCTGATGCCCGACGCGGTGGCGTGTCTCGAGCGTCTCGGCGTCGATCTCTCCGATGCCGGGAGGGTGTTTCGCGGCATTCGCTATTGCGATCGCGAGAGCGATGTCCGTGGCACCTTTCCGGACGGGCCCGGGATCGGCGTGCGGCGAACGGTTCTCCACCAGCGTCTCTTCGAGGCGAGCCGGAGCGCCGGCGTCGAGGTCGTGCGCGGCCGGGTCGAGGGTCTCGAGCGCAGGGGCTCGGGCCGGGGGGAGTGGGCCGCGCGCTGGAACGGCGGGCTGCTCGAGGCGCGGGTCCTGATCGGCGCCGACGGACTGCGCTCCGCTTGTCGCGGCTGGGCTGGACTCGGCGTTCCCGGACTCGGCGATTCTGGACTCGGCGATTCTGGGCTCGCCGGATCGGGAGCCTCTCGCCGGCGGCGCTTCGGCGTGCGCCGTCACTTCGTCGTTCCGGCGTGGGGCGACCGGGTCGAGGTGCACTGGCACGCCGGGGTCGAGGCCTACGTCACGCCGGTCGAGAGCGACCTGGTGGGGGTCGCGATCCTGTGGACCGATCCGCCGGTCGCGGGTCCGTCGGCGAGCGCCGGCAAGCCGGTGTTCGACCACCTGCTCGCCAGGTTCCCGCGGCTGGTCGAGCAACTGGCGTCGTCGTCGCCGGCGTCGCCGGCGGCCGGATGCGGTCCCCTCGCGCAGCGCGCTCGCGGCTCCGTCTCCGAAAACCTGGCGCTGGTCGGCGATGCCGCCGGCTACCTCGACGCGATCACGGGCGAGGGGATGGCGGTGGCCTTCGCCGAGGCCGAGGCGGTCGCTGCCGCCATCCGTGACGGCGACCTCGCCCGCTACCAGCGCGAGCGCCGCCGGATCGTCCGCCGCCCGGAGATCATCACGCGGCTCGCGCTGCTGCTCTCGCGCCGCCCCGCGCTGCGAGGCCGAGCCTTGCGGGCGTTCGCCGCGGAGCCGGCGCTGTTCGACCGGGTGCTGGCGCTTCATGTCGGCGCGCAGAAGAGCGGCGAGGTCCGCCTCGCCGCCGCGTTCCTGGCCCGGCTGCTCGCGCCCGCGCGCTGAGCCGTGCTCCACGAGCGCCCCTGATCGAGCCCCGCTCGGAGCCATCGAAAGGTGGCGGATGCGGTCGACCGGATCCAGCACGAATCGGGCGCATGATCGCGATGCCCCCGGCAGGTCGGCGGAAGCAGGACTCGAACAGCCTCCCTCTACGACGAGCCCGCTAGGTCGACTAGGCCAGCGGGAAGTTCTTGCCTGCCTTGCGGCAGGCGGCGGTCGTTGGTCTCGCGCAAGCGCAAGACCAAGGTTCTTGCCTGCCTGCGGCAGGCGGCGGTCATTGGCCTCGCGCAAGCGCGAGACCAAGGCTCATAAAACGGTCAAAGTTCGATCAAGCCGCTGCGCTCGCCCAGAGAAACGGCTGTGGCCTGGTCGACCCAGCCGCGCCCGCTTGCGGGCTTGCGGCGCACGAGTGATCGGCTAGCGGGCTCGTGGTATGACCGCGTCGCGACCTCGTTGCTCGTTGGGGAGTGGTGAACACCACGAGCCCGCTAGCTGGTAGCGATCGCTGGAACAGTCGCTCGGTTCTACGGCTGTCCGCGGCGACGCGCCGCAGGCGCTGAGCTCGGCCCGCTTCGCAGGCTCAGCGCGCCTCACCTTCGCTCGCTTCGGCTTCGCCTCATCTCGGGTTGGAGCCGAGGAATTGCTAGCCGGAGATGTGCCAAAAAGCGCGCGGAGCGCGCGGCCACATCGGAGGCTAGCCAGCACATTCAGAGGCGAGCTCGCGCGCGACCTCGTCGCGCAGATCGGGGCGTGCGTAAACGCGCGTCGCCTCGATTCGGCCGAGATGGCGGATGAAGTGGCTGGCCTTCTCCATCGGCACCAGGGCGCCGCCTCCGGCGCTGCGCACGAGCACTCGGCTGCGTCCGAGCCGGTGCGGGTCCTTGGCCGCGCGCGACACCAGGATGCTGCCGGGTCCGGAGCTCTCGAGCAACGGCGCCAGCCGTTGCTCGAAGGCGTGCTTCTCGTCTTCGCTCGGATGCTCGCCGGTCTCCGCCGCGAGCTGGTAGTGCTGGCGGGCGAGCACGGCCCTGGCGTGCGGGCTGTCGGAGGCGCGCATCCGCCACTCCACGGTCAGGTCGTCCTGCTCGATGAAGCGCTCTGGCGCCGAGCTCCAGCGCACCTCGCTCTCCCGCAGCCACTGCTCGAGGTGCAGCTCGAGGACCTTGCCGGTGACGTTGAAGTAGACCTGCGTGAACATGTAGTAGCGGGCCATCACCAGCGCCTCGAGGGCGTGCACGCCCCCCTCCTCGACGCCGATCCCCCACTCGCCGGTGGCGGGGTCGCGCAGCGGCCGGATGGTGTCGAGCAGCCGCTCCAGGTCGTAGCTGCCGTAGCGCACCCCGCAGTAGAGGCTGTCGCGCAGCAGGTAGTCCATCTTGTCGGCGTCGAGCTCGCCGGAGACGATCTGCGCCAGCAGCCGCTCGACGGCGCCCTCGCCGCCGGCCAGCAGCCGCTCGACGTCCGCCGGCGTCAGATCGCCGCCGTGCGCCGCGAAGATGGCCTCGACCTCGGGAAGGTGCAGCAGGCGCCGCGTCATCGCCTCGTGGTCGATGGCGTCGTCGAACAGGTCCTCCGCCGAGTGGCTGAACGGAGCGTGGCCGATGTCGTGCAGCAGGCCTGCCGCCCGCACCATGCGGCGAGCCGGGCCCCGCGGGTCGGAATCGAGGGGGCTCCCCGGTTGCGCCGCCAGGGCGTCGTAGACCCTGCCGGCGAGGTGCATGGCCCCCACGGCGTGGCTGAAGCGGCTGTGCTCGGCGCCGGGGAACACCAGGAAGGTCATTCCCAGCTGCCGGATATGGCGCAGCCGCTGCAAGGGCCGGCTGTCGATGAGCGCGGCCTCCAGGGCGTCGGCGCGGATGAAGCCGTGGATCGGGTCGCGGATCGACAGCACGGGGAATCCTATCGACTCCCGGCTCGGCATCGGCCGCACCCGGCCGGGGTGGGCCGGGAGGGGCTGCTGGCCGCCCTCAGTTCCACTCGGAATTCGCCGCCAGGCGGCGGTAGGGGCGCAGCAGCTGCAGCAGCTTGGTGCGGCTGCGCAGGATGCCGAGCAGCTCCAGCGCCCGGTCGGGTAGCGGGTAGGTGAGCAGCTCGAGCTTGCGCAGCGGGGGCATGTCGAAGCGCCCCGCCACGCGGTTCACCAGCTCCTCGATCGGCGCGTCGAGCGCGGCGTCGACCTCCGAGGCGCTCAAGGGGAAGCTGTCGCCCATCGCCTCGCGCGCCGCCAGCAGCCGCTCGCACAGCGCCTGCCGCAGGGCGCGCACCCCGGACTCCCCCTCGTCGAGGCCCGTCTCCGCGACCAGCCGCACGCGCGCCCGCAGGCAGATCCCGTCGTGTCGCTCCTTTTCGATGAGGAAGCGGTGGCTGCCGCGTACCACCAGCCGCAGGCGTCCGTCGTCGCTGGTCTCCACCCGCACTACCTGGCAGGCGGTGCCCGCGGGGAATACCGGCGGCGACCCCGCGCCGCCGCCCCAGCCCGGCTTGACCAGCACCACGCCCAGCCATCCCGAGGTGGCGCCGCCGCCCAGCTCGGCGATCAGCCGGCGCTGCGACTCCTCGGCCACCTCCAGGGACAGCTCCGTCCCCGGGAAGCAGACCGCGTCGGCCACCGGAAAAAGCGGGATGTCGAGGGCCTGGTCGGGATCCACGGGGCGATGATAGCCTGCGGCGGCGCTGGCGCCACCTGACACGCGCCACGCGGCGCACGCCCAGGAGACGAGTCGAGCCTCGACGCCGCTCTCGACCTGCCCCGGGGCAAGGGGAGGGGCGCGATGCGAAGCCTCGCCAGTTGCCTCTTCCGCCAGAATCGGATAACAACCCCTTGCCGTGAAACGCACCCGGCTGCACTGGTTGATCTTCTTCGGCATCGCCGCTGGCGTCGTCTGGGGGACGTGGCTCAACGGCGCCTATCTCGATACCTTCGAGAGCCAGGCGCGAGTGGAGGTGCTCGGCGAGAGCTGGACTCCGGAGCAGGAGACCCTCGCCTCCAAGCAGATCCAGCAGGCCGTGGACCGGCGCTTCCGGGACACCCTGTGGGGCGGCGCCGCCTACGGGCTGGCGTCGCTCTTCCTGGCGCTGCTCAAGATGGTCGTCATCCCGCTGGTCGTCTCGTCGCTGATCACCGGCGTCGTCGGCATGGGCGACTTCCGGCGCCTGGGCAAGGTGGGGGGCAAGACCGCCGCCTGGTACCTGACCACCAGCCTGCTGGCCATCCTCACCGGTCTGCTGTTCGTCAATCTGATCGGCCCGGGGCGGGGCGTGGTGCTGTCCCTGCCGGTCGCCGGGGAGGTGTCGCTGGCCGCTCCCGACTCGCCCTGGGACTTCCTGGTGGCGATCGTGCCCGAGAACGTGGTGGCGGCAGCCGCCGGCTTCGACCTGGTGGCGGTGATCTTCTTCTCGCTGCTGTTCGGGATCTTCCTGTTGCAGGCGGAGGCGGCGATCCGCGCGCCGGTGGAGGCCTTCTTCAGGGGCGTCTTCGCGGTGATGATGCGGATGACGATGTGGGTGATCGCGCTCGCGCCCGTCGGCATCGCAGCGCTGATCGCGCGCCTGATCGCCACCACCGGGCCGCAGGTCTTCGTCAACCTCGCCGGCTACGCCGCCACGGTGGCGCTCGCCCTCGCCGTCCATTTCCTGGTGACCCTGCCGCTGCTGTTCTGGCTGGTGACCCGCCGCAACCCCTACCTCGTCATGAGGGCGATGAGCCCGGCCCTGCTGACGGCCTTCTCGACCGCTTCCAGCTCGGGGACGCTGCCGGTGACCCTCGAACGGGTCGAGAACGGCGTCGGGGTCTCCAACCGGGTCTCCAGCTTCGTGCTGCCGCTGGGGGCCACCGTCAACATGGACGGCACGGCGCTGTACGAGTGCGTGGCGACCCTGTTCGTGGCCCAGCTCTATGCCACGGCGAACCCGGACTTCACGCTCACCTTCGGCGCCCAGCTGACCGTCGTCGCCCTGGCGTTGCTGGTCAGTATCGGAGCCGCCGGGATCCCCCACGCCGGCCTGGTGATGATGGTGATCATCTTCCAGGCGGTGGGGCTACCCGTGGGGCTGACCGCACTGCTGTGGGC
>DATKBT010000044.1:0-53413 GCA_035546295.1 Thermoanaerobaculia bacterium
GGTCGACTAGGCCAACGGGTGGACCACCACGAGCCCGCTAGCCGATCACTCGTGCGCCGCAAGCCCGCAAGCGGGCGCGGCTGGGTCGACCAGGCCATAGCCGTTTCTCTGGGCGAGCGCAGCGGCTTGATCGAACTTTGATCGTTTTGTGAACTTCCCGCTGGCCTAGTCGACCTAGCGCTAGCCGCGCGCGACGAGGGCCTGGAGCACCAGCGCCGCGACTGCGCACGCTGCGACCAGCAGCGCGGCCAGGCCCTTGCGGTGCTGGCGGACCAGCCATGCGGCCAGGGCGAGCAATGCTGGAAAGCCCAGGACCCAGACCTTGCCGGGATTGGCCGCGATCACCGTGCTCGGAACCGCCGCGACGACGGCCGCGACCAGGAGCCACGCCGCACCCTCCGTGAGCAGACCGATGACGCTCGTCGCGAGCGCGAGCACGATCGGCCCCCAGCCGAAGACGAGAGCTGGCCAAGCGAGGAGCAGGGACATTCGAGCACCCTCGAGAGTTGTCGCGACCGGACCGATGAGAGCCTATCCCTTTGAAGGCCGGATGGCATCGCGAGCTGTCCTCACCCACCCGCCGCGCAGGAGGAGCCTCGCAGGTGCCGTCGCGACCGCTTCCCGGGTTTGGCGTCGCGGAAACGATCGACTGATCCTTGCCCGCTCGCGCTCTGCGAGCCGGTGCTCGCTGCTGCAGTCGGAGACAGCGATCGGACGCGGCCCCGCGCCCCTCAGCCGATTCCCGCCACCTCGACCCGCGCGTCGTTGAAGCACGCGCCCCCGCCGAGATCGGTCAAGGTGTCGGGCGCCAGGGCGTTGGCGGTCGAGCCATTGCCGGTCGATTTGCGCCAGAGCCCCTTGGGCAGCATCACCACCCCCGGGCGGACCTCGTCGGTGATGCGCAGGCGGCAGGTCACCTCGCCCAGCTCGTTGTAAACCCGCACCATCTCACCGTTGGCGCCCGAGAGCCCTCGGGCCGCTGCGTCGTCGGGGTGCATGTCGAGGCTCGCCGTTCCCGTGACGAGCTGACCGAAGGTCGAGCTGACCGTGCGCGACGTAGCGGGCGAGATCAGCGTCAGCGGCGTCTGGGGGCTCGCTGGATCCGGCTGGTACCCGTAGAGGCCGAGCGGCGCCTCCCGGTCGAGCGGCTCGGGGCAGAGCTCGATCTTCCCGTCGCGGGTGGCCGGGAAGCAGTCGACGAGCTGGATCGGCTGGTCGCCGGCCGCGGGCCGCGCCACGCTGCCGTTGTCGAGAGCCGCGGTCACCGCCGAGGGAGCGCCGTTGCCGCCGAACAACCTGCGCTCGAGCGCGGCCGGCTCGACGACGTCGTCCTCGCGGTCCAGGCCGAGACGCTCGAGCAGGGCCGTGAAGACCTCGAGGTTGCTGCGGGCTTCGCCGACCCGGTCGACCACCGGGCGGACCCGGTGCACGACCATCGCGCCGTAGCCCTTGGCGATGTCGTCGTGCTCGAGGAAGGTCGTCGCCGGCAGCACCACGTCGGCCCAGCGCGCGGTGTCGGTCATCACCTGGTCGAAGACCACCGTGAAGAGGTCCTCGCGCTGGAGGCCGCGCAGCACCTCGTTCTGGTGGGGCAGCGTGGCCAGTGGATTGCAGTTGTAGACGAACAGCAGCTCGATCGGCGGCCCGGTGAGGCTTTCGACGCCGGTGAGGGCGCGGCCGACCCGATTCATGTTGACGACGCGCGTCGGCGGCGGCGGATCCGCCGCGGCGCGCAGCCTCCAGGCGCCGCTGTTGCTCATCGTGTAGCCGCCGCCCCGCACCCCGAACTTGCCGGCGACGGCGGGCAGCGCGAGGATCGCGGCCACCGCGGAGCCCCCGTTGCGGTTGCGCTCGACCCCCCAGCCGCAGCGCACGACGGCGGGGGAGGCGGCCGCATACCCCTCGATGAGGGACTCGATGGCCGCGGCGTCGACGTCGCAGGTTCGGGCCGCGCGCGCGAGCGTCCAGGGCTCGGCGCGCTCGCGCAGGATGTCGGCCCCGCGCGTGTGCGCATCGAGGAGCTCGAGATCCGCGTGGCCGCGCGCGAACAGCTCGCGAATGACGCACAGGGCCAGCGCCAGGTCGGTGCCGGGGCGCGGCTGCAGGTGGAGATCGGCGCGGCTGGCCAACGGCGTCCGCCGCGGATCCACCACGACGAGCGTGGCGCCCGCGTCCTGCGCCCGACGGAGGACCGGGACGTGGTGGATGCCCGACACCGAGGGGTTGACGCCCCACAGCACGATGTAGCGGGCGTGCTCGTAGTCCTCGAGCGCGACGCCCGGCATCTTGCCGTAGAGGCCGGCGCTGGCGCTCGAGCTGGGCGCCGCGCAGACCGTGCGGGCGAGACGCGATGCGCCGAGGCGGTGGAACAGGCGCGCGTCCGCGGTGTCCTGGGTGAGCAGACCGTTGGAGCCGCCGTAGGAGACCGGCAGGATCGCCTCGCCGCCGCTGCGCTCGCGCACCTCGGCGATCCGCTCCGCCACCAGATCGAGCGCAGCGTCCCAGGAGACCTGCTCGAAGGCGCCGGGCTGCGCAGCGCCCTTCGGCCCGCGACGCAGCAGCGGCCCGCGCACGCGCTCGTCGCCGTAGAGATGACGTTCGAAGCGGCGGACCTTCGAGCAGATGAAGCCCGCCGTCAATGGATTCGCCCGCTCGTCGGCCGCGCCCTCGATGCGGACCAGGCGTCCGTTCTCGACCGTGACGTCGAGGCTGCAGGAGTCCGGACAATCGAGGGGGCAGGCGGTGCGCGTGACGCTCATACTCGTTCTCCGATCGAGCGACATCGTAGCAACGCGGCCGCAGCGGAAGCGGACCGATTCGGCGCGGGAGCGCCGGGCCGTCGCGTGGCCGGGAGTGCGTTCTATCCTCTCTGCCGATGGCCCCCGAAGTCGAGCTGTTCGTCTACGGGACGCTGCTGCGCGGCGAGCGGAACCACGGCTACCTCGAGGGCTGCGGATTCTTGCGCGAGACCGCGACGGAACCCGGCTTCGCGCTGGTCGATCTCGGCGGGTACCCTGGGATGATCAAGGCGGCGAGCGGGTGCGTGGCGGGCGAGCTGTACCGCGTTGGCTCCGAGGCGCTGCTCGCGATCGATCAGCTCGAGCAGCACCCCGACGTCTACTGGCGCACCCGGGTGCGGCTGGTCGACCGGCGCGGCGTCCAGACCTATCTGCTGCGCCCGGAGCTCGCGCGCGGACGGTTGCTGGTGCCGGGGGGAGATTGGAGGTCCTACCGGGCGGCGAGCGACGAAGAGTGACGCCGCGGCGGAGCGGCGGTCGCCCTCGGCCCCGGACACCCCGGCTCGCCCCGCGGCGGCAACCCCGGCGAGCTGATCGAGGGTCGCTTCGTCCGCTGAGGTTCGCTTCCCCACGGAGAGTCGGGCTAACATCGCGCGCTCTTCGTCCCAGGGGGTTCTCGGATGAGCGAGCGCGTCTTCAATTTCTCGGCCGGCCCGGCCGCCATTCCGCTTCCCGTCCTCGAGCGGGTGCGCGACGAGATGCTGTCGCTGCCCGGCGCGGGCATGTCGGTGCTCGAGATCAGCCACCGCTCGAAGTGGTTCGACGCGATCCTCGGCGAGGCGGTCGAGAACCTGCGGCGCATCCTGGCGGTGCCCCAGGACTACCATGTCGTCTTCCTGCAGGGAGGCGCGCAGCTCCAGTTCGACATGGTTCCCATCAACTTCCTCGCCGCCGACCGCTCGGCCGACTACGTCCTCACCGGCTCGTGGGGCGCCAAAGCGCTGGCGGAGGCGCGCATCTCGGGCGGCGCGCGCGTCGCCTGGGACGGGAAGCTCGATCGCTACGTGCGGGTCCCCCAGAGTTCCGAGCTCGATCTCGACCCCGATGCGCGGTACGTGCACTTCACCTCGAACGAGACGATCCAGGGCGTCCAGTTCCGCAACCCGCCCGAGACTGGAACGGTGCCGCTGGTGTGCGACGCCTCCTCGGACTTCCTGTCGCGACCGGTCGACGTCTCCCGGTTCGGTCTGATCTACGCCTGCGCGCAGAAGAACGCCGGTCCGGCGGGAATGACCGTCGTCATCCTCCACGACGACCTGCTCGCCAAGCGGCGCGATGGGCTGCACAGCATGCTCGACTATCGCTGCCACGTCGAAGGCGGCTCTCGTTTCAACACCTCGCCGGTCTTTCCGATCTACGTGTTCGGTCTGATCACGCGTTGGATCGAAGGGGAGATGGGAGGCCTGGCAGCGCTCGCGCGCGCCAACGAGGAGAAGGCGAAGCTCCTCTACGATGCGCTCGACGAGCACGCCGACTTCTACGCGGCGCACGCCGAGCGGGACTCTCGCTCGGTGATGAACGTGACCTTTCGCCTGCCCAGCGAGGAGCTCGACCAGGAGTTCCTGGCCGGCGCCGCCGAGCGCGGCATGGCCCAGCTCAAGGGTCACCGCTCGGTGGGCGGAGCTCGCGCCTCGATCTACAACGCGATGCCGCGCGCGGGAGTCGAGGCGCTGCGCGACTGGATGGTCGAGTTCCGAGAGGCGCGGATGTAGCGGCCGGTCGGTGCCGGCCGCTCCGCCGGCCGCTCCGCCGTCCGCGACGCTGGCTGGTCGACCTTCGCTCCTGCGGCCGCGTGCGGGCTCCCCCGTCGCCGAAGGGATCGGCAGATCGCGACGCCCTCGAACGATCAGCGGGCGCCCCCTCGGTGCCTGCGCCGCACCGGACCTTCTCTCCGGCGAACGGGCGGTCGCACCCGGAACCGGCCCCGTCGCCCCAACGACCTTCTGGCATGCTCGGCGGGTCGCGGGCGGCGCTGTCGTCGCGCCGTGGCGGCAAGGACGATGCGTCGCCGCTCGAGCTCACTGCCAGGAAGCGCCAGCGTCGAGGAGAGGCACCACCTCCTGCGCGAGCTCCTGCTGCGCCTGCTCGGTGGGGTCTTCCTGATCGCCTTCGTCTCGATCTGGGTGCAGGTCGACGGGCTGATCGGCTCGCGCGGAATCCTGCCGATCGGCTCCTTCTCGGAGCGCGCCGCCGAGGCGCTGGGGGCGTCGAGGTGGTGGCAGCTGCCGAGCCTGCTCTGGCTCGCTCCCGAGGACTGGATGCTCGACGCGCTGTGCGCCGCCGGCGTCGGCTTCTCGATCCTGGCGATGCTCGGCGTCGGCACCGTGCCGGTGTTCGTGACGCTGTGGGCGATCTACCTGTCGCTGGTGGTCGGCGGGCAAGTCTTCTTCCAGTTCCAGTGGGACGGCCTGCTGCTCGAGACCGCGCTCTGCTCGCTCTTCCTCGCCCCGTGGACCTTCCGCCCGGGGCGGTTGCCGATGCGTCCCGACCCGGAGGTCGGCGTCTGGCTCTGGCGTCTGCTGGTGGTCAAGCTGATGGTGCTCTCGGGCGCGGTCAAGCTGATCAGCTTCGACGAGACCTGGTGGACGTTGTCGGCGCTCGACGCGCACTTCGAGACCCAGCCCCTGCCGCTGTGGACGTCGTGGTACGCGCACCACCTGTCGCCGTCCCTGCTGCGGGCCGGCGTCGCACTCACGCTGGTGATCGAGATCCTCGTTCCGTTCCTGGTGTTCTGGAGCCGCGGCGCCCGGCGCCTCGCCGCCGCCCTGCTGATCGGGCTGCAGGCGCTGATCGCGGGCACCGGCAACTACGGCTTCTTCAACCTCCTCTCGATCGTCCTCTGCCTGTCGCTGCTCGACGATTCTGCGATCTCGTGGCTGGTGCCGCGATCCTGGCGGCGGCGCCTGGCGCGACGCGGCGAGGACGACGCTCCGCTCTCGCGCTGGCTGCCCGCCTGGCGCCGCGGTCGGAGGGAGCGGCGGGCCGCGCTGCTCGCGCGCGGCCGCTGGGTGCTCGCGGCTCTCCTCGGCTGCGCCATGGTCCTGGTGACGGTTCGCGAGCTGGCCTGGAGCGTTCCTCGCGATCGCGAGACGCCGAGCGCCCTGCGCCCGCTCGCGGCGATGGCGGAATGGGTCCAGCCGGCGCTCTCCGTCATCGACCCTTTCCGCTCGATCAACGGCTACGGCCTGTTCCGCGCGATGACGCTCGAGCGTCCCGAGCTGATCGTCGAGGCGAGCGAGAACGGTGTCGACTGGCTCGAGGTGCGCTTTCGCCACAAGCCCGGAGACGTGACCCGTCGTCCGCGGCTGGTCGCTCCGCACATGCCGCGTCTCGACTGGCAGATGTGGTTCGCGGCGCTCGACCCCCGCGGCGCCAGCGGATGGCTGCAGCCGTTCCTCCTCCGGCTCGGCGCCGCCGAGCCTGCGGTGCTCGACCTGCTCGAGGCGACGCCCTACGGCGAGCGCCGGCCGGCCTTCCTGCGTCTCGTGCTCTACGACTACCGGTTCACGACCCCCGCCGAGCGGCTGGCCAGCGGCGCCTGGTGGCGGCGCGAGCGGTTGGGCGAGCTGAGCGCGCCGCTGGCGACCTCGAGCTTGAACGAGTAGCAGCCGCGACGGCGGTTTGCGTGCGCCTCTTGCTTGCCGTTCCCGAAGCCTGCAGATCAGACAGCCGCTTCGAGAAGGCGCGCGCCGACGACATCGCTGCGCGCGTGAACGGCGTCGAGCTGGTGGTCAATCGGCTCGACGTGGATGCGGATCGACGGCCACTGATCTGGGATCCCTTCCTCGACGACAGCTACTCCTACGGCTATGACTGGTGGTCCTTCGAGCCGCAGCGGACCCTGAGGTCCGACAGCGAGATCGAACGCAACATCGAGTCCCAGCTCTTCTGGAGCCCTTTCGTCGACGCCGACGAGATCAGCGTGACCGTCAACGACGGCGTCGCCAAGCTGAGCGGAACCGTCGGCAGCTGGAACGAGTGGCGTGCCGCCCGCACCAACGCCTTCGAGGGCGGAGCCGTGTGGGTCGACAACGACCTCGGCGTCTCCAGCGACGTCGGCGCCTCCGGTCTCCTCGGAAAAAGGGAATGCGCAGCCTCTGAACCAGAGGCTGGAAGTGAGCGGCCCGGCCGCGACCCGATCTGGGGCGCGCCGGGCCGTTCTCGCGTGTCAGGGCACTCAGGACCTGCGGGTGCTCAACGGGCGACTGCGCGCCCTCGCGACGACTTCGCGAAGAGACCGGCAGTCGATCGCTCATGAATCGTCCGGGCTAGGATGTCCCTTGGCCCGGCCGCCGGCGGCCCTGCCCGCCGCCTCCACGGGAAGAGCCGACCGCCGAGGATCGCCCGAGAATCCATGCCCGCTCCACGCAGCATCGTGGTCGCGCCGCTCGCGGCCACGGCCCTCGCCCTCGCCCTCCTCGCCTTCGCTCCCGGGCCGGCGGTGGCCGGGGAGCTCTACGAAGACGTCACCGAGGAGGTAGGGCTCGACTTCCTCCACTTCAACGGCATGTCCGGGCGCCTCTACTACCTCGAGGTGGTCGGCTCGGGCGGCGCCCTGCTCGACTACGACCGCGACGGCGACCTCGACCTCTACCTGGTGCAGGGGGGGATGCTGGGCGGCGATCTCGACGCTTCCGAGGCGACCTTCCCGTGGGCCGGCTCCGAGCCGCCGCGCGATCGGCTCTACCGCAACGACCTCGAGATCCGGCCCGACGGCTCGCGGCGACTGCGCTTCGTCGACGTGACCAAGGAATCCGGGATCCGCGCCGAGGAGTACGGGATGGGCGCTGCGGTCGGCGACGTCGACAACGACGGCTGGCCCGACCTGTACGTGCTCAACTACGGGCGCAACCAGCTCTGGCGCAACCGTGGCGACGGGACGTTCGAGGAGCAGGCCCGAGAGCGCGGCGTCGACGACGATCGCTGGAGCGTCTCGGCGACCTTCGCCGACCTCGACGGCGACGGCTGGCTCGACCTGTTCGTGGCCGAGTACCTCGACTACACCCTGCTCGGCCACAAGACCTGCCTCACCGAGCGAGGTGAGCCCGACTACTGTCAGCCGAGCGCTTTCCGGCCGATTCCAGACCGCGTCTACCGCAACCGTGGTGACGGCACCTTCGAGGAGGTCTCCGAGCGTTGGGGGATCGCGAGGACGCCCGGCAACGGGCTGGGCGTGGTCAGCGCGGACTTCGATGGCGACGGACGCCTCGACGTCTACGTGGCGAACGACCTGATGCCCAACCACCTCTGGCTCAACCGCGGCCTCGGCGCAGGGGGCGGGGGCCTGATCGAAGATGGCCTGCTCGCCGGGGTCGCCGTCAATGCCGACGGCAAGGCGGAGGCGAGCATGGGCATCGGCTGCGGGGACTTCGACGCCGACGGCGACCTCGACCTGTTCCTCACCCACTTCCACCGCGAGCACAACACGCTCTACGTCGCCGAGGGCGACCTCTGGCAGGACGCCACCGAGCGCTTCGGCCTCGCTGCGCCGAGCTATCCCTACACCGCCTTCGGCACCGGCTTTCTCGATTTCGACCTCGACGGCTGGCTGGACCTGGTCGCCGTCAACGGGAGGGTCACCCATCGCCCCGGGGTCGATCGCGCGGCTCGGCCCTTCGGCCTCGACGAGCCGAACCAGCTCTTCCGCAACCTCGAGGGCAAGGCGTTCGAGGACGTCAGCGAGCGCGCCGGCGAGGGCTTTGCGCGCTCGGAGGTCTCGCGCGCAGCGCTGATCGGCGATCTCGACAACGACGGCGACCCGGATCTGGTGGTGACCAACAACTCGGGGCCGGCGCGGGTCCTCCTCGACCGAGCTCCCGAGAGCTCTGCCGGCGTCGGCTCTGCCGGCGAGGACACAGAGCCCAGGGGCTGGATCGGGCTGCGGGTGCTCGACGGGGAGCGCGACGCCTACAACGCGCTGGTCACGATGGCGCGCGAGGGCGGCCCGCTCTTGATGCGTCGCGTGCAGAGCGACGGCGGGTACGCCTCCGCCAACGATCCGCGGGTGCTCTTCGGGCTCGGCGCCGAGAGTGGCGGGACGCGCTCGGTGCGGGTGCGATGGCCGGCGGGTGGCGAGGAGCGGTTCGACGACCTGCCGGTCGGTCGCTACTCCACGATCCGCCGCGGTCGAGGAGTCACGGTGGGCGGCGCTTCGAGGAAGTGCGGGGGTGCGCCGTGACGTGCCGGCGCCGACGGCTCGCGCTGGTGGGCGCTCTGGTGTTCGGCGCCTGCGCTCTCGCCGGGGGAGCGCGCGCTGTCCCGTCGGAGCTGCGGCCGCTCCCCGAGCTCGCCCTCGAGGGTGTGGAGGAGGCGATCCGTGGACCCCTCATGGAGCGGCGGGCCGAGGTCGACCGGCTGATCGCGGGCCGGCGGCAGGGCGAGGTGGTCGACGAGGAGCGGCTGGCCGCTGCGCTCGGCGTCCTGGGCGAGCTCTACCTCGTCTACGACTTTTCAGAGGCGGCGGAGGCAGCGCTCGCCAACGCCGCGACGGTGGCGCCGTCGCTTCACCGCTGGCCCTACCTGCTCGGGACGCTCCAGCAGCTCGAGCGGCGGTGGAGCGAGGCCGAGGCGAGCTTCCGCCGCGCGCTCGAGCTCCAGCCCGCGGACGGCGCGACGCTGGCGCGGCTCGCCGAGGTCGTGCTCGAGCAGGAGCGGTGGCAGGAGGCGGACCAGCTCTTCGCGCGGCTCGAGCCGATCGAGGGCTTCGGCGCCTTTGCCGCGTGGGGGAGGGGGCGCGCCGCGCTGGGGCGGGGGGAGCCGGGCGCCGCCGTGCCCTACCTCGAGCGGGTCCTCGAGCGGCGGCCCGACGCCGGTGAGGTCCGCTACCAGCTCGCGCTCGCCCACCGCGACGCCGGCGATCGCGAGCGAGCGCGCGCGCTGCTGGCGGCCCCGCGCGAGGGGGGTGTTGGCTTCCCGGATCCGGTCGCCGTCGAGCTGCGCAGCTCGGTGCGCGGCGTCGGCGCTCTGCTCGTGCTCGGCCGTCAGGCGCTCGAGGAGGGGGCACCGGAGCGCGCGGAGCGGCGGTTTCGCGAGGCGGTGGCGCTCGACCCGACGAGCGTTCACGCCCACCAGTCGCTGGCCAGCCTGCTGCGCCGGCAGGGCAGGCTCGAAGAGGCGCTCGGCTTCTACGAGAAGGCGCTCGAGCTCGACGCCGATCTCGCGGGTCTGCGCTCCTTCGTCGCCGAGCTCTACCTCGCGCGCGCGCGCTCCCACTGGCAGGCCGTCGACCCCGGCGACGGGCGCCCCAGTCTCGATCAGCTCGACGAGCCGGCGCGCGGCCGCGCGCGCGCCGACCTGGAGCGGGCGGCCGCTCACCTCGAGCGAACGCTCGGCCAGGCCCCCGAATACGTCGAGGGCTGGCTCGGCCTCGCCGAGGCCCGCGCCGGGCTCGGCGACCTCGCGGGAGCTGCCGCCGCCCTCGGCGAGGGCATCGAGCGGCAGCCGGAGCAGCTCGAGCTGGTCGTCCAGCTGGCGCGGCTGCTGGCGGAGCAGGGGCGTCTCGACCAGGCGATCGCGGCGCTCGACGAGGCGTCGCAACGCGCCGGCGTCCAGGCCCGGCTGAGCTTCGAGGCGGCGCGCATGCTGGAGGCCGCCGGCCGAATCGGCGAGGCCGAGCAGCGCTTCTCGTCGATCGCCCAGACCTCCGCCGAACCCGGGATGCGGGGGCTCGCGTTCTTCCATCTGGGCAACCTGGCCGCCGCGGCCGGCGACCTCGAGGGGGCGATCACCTGGTACCAGAACGCGCTCGCCGAGGACCCTGCGCTCACCACCGCGAGCTTCAACCTGGCGACGCTGTTCGGGCGTCTGGGGCGCTACGGCGAAGCGGCGCTGCACCACGGCGCGGTGCGCGAGCGCGAGCCCGACAACCACGCGGCACGCTTCGGCGAAGCGCTCGCGCTGGCTCTCGATGGCCGTCACGGCGAGGCGCGGAGGCGGCTCGAGCAGGCGCTCGAGCGGTTTCCGGACGGCGCCCGCTACGCCCTGCTCCTGGCGCGCCTGCTGGTCGCCTCTGCCGAAGACGAGGTGCGCGACGGTGCGGTCGGCCTCGACCTGGCGCGGCGGCTGATGGAGGCCGCGCCCAGCCTCGAGCACGCGGAGACGGTGGCGATGGGGCTGGCGGAGCTCGGGCGCTTCGAGGAGGCCGTGGACTGGCAGAGCCGCGTCGTCGAGACGCTCGAGGCCGGCGGCGAAGAGGTGCCGGCGGCGGTGCTCGAGATCGCCCGGCGGCGGCTGGAGGCGTATCGCGCCGGGCAGCCGTGGCGTGCTCCGATCGATCCGGGCGCCACGACCGCTGGGCCTGCACCCTGAGCTGGGCGACCAGCCACGACCGAGGACGACCACGCCGCTCGAAGCAGGGACCGCGAGTCGGAAGGAGCAACGGCCGCCATGGACCACGAGAGGACGCTGGAGCAGATCACGGCCGCCGACGTCGAGCGTTGGCGTGCCGAGACCCCGCTGGTCGCCACCGGCCGGATCCACCTGAACAACGCAGGCGCCGCCGCGCCGCCGGTGAGCGTGGTCGAGAGGGTCGAGCGGTACCTGAGGGCCGAGAGCGAGCTGGGCGGCTACGAGGCCGCCGACGCGGCGGCTTCCGAGATCGATTCTGTCTATCGCAGGGTCGCCGACGTGATCGGCGCCCAGCCGCGCAACGTGGCCCTGGTCGAGAACGCCACGGTGGCCTATGCGCAGGCGATGTCGGCATTCGACTTCGAGCCTGGCGACGCGCTGGTGACCACGCGCAACGACTACGTCTCGAACCAGCTTCTCTTCCTGTCGCTGGCGCGCCGGCGCGGGGTCGTCGTCCATCACGCCGAGGATCTCGCCGCGGGCGGCGTCGATTGCGAGTCGTTGCGTCGCCTGCTGGCGCAGACGCGTCCCAAGCTGGTCTCGCTCAGTCTGGTTCCGACCAACACCGGGCTGGTGCAGGCGGGGGAGGCGGTCGGCGCCGTCTGCCGGGAGGCGGGGGTGCCCTATCTCGTCGACGGCTGCCAGGCTGTTGGCCAGATCCCGGTCGACGTCGAGGCGCTCGGCTGCGACTTCTTCTGTGCCACCGGCCGGAAGTACCTGCGCGGCCCCCGGGGAACCGGCTTCCTCTACGTCTCGGACGCCATGCTCGACTCCGGGCGGGAGCCGCTCGCGATCGACCTGCGCGGCGCCGACTGGACCGATCCCTCGTCCTATCGAGCCGCCGACGATGCCCGGCGCTTCGAGAACTGGGAGTTCTCCTACGCTCTCGTCGTCGGGCTCGGCGAGGCGGCGCGCTATGCGCTGGCCGCCGGCATCGGGCGCACCACGCGGCGCGCCGCTGCGCTGGCCGCGTTCGCGCGCGAGCGGCTGTCCGAGCGTCCCTGGGCGCGGCTGCTCGACCGCGGCGAACGGTTGGCGGCGATCGTCAGCGTCGAGGTCGCCGGTCTCGACGCCGGAGCGCTGCAGAGCGAGCTGCGCGAGCGCGGCATCCACGTCGGCACCTCGGATCGCGCCGGCGCGTTGCTCGACATGGATGCCAAGGGATCAGTCGCGGCCACTCGGATCTCGCCTCACTACTACAACACCGAGGGCGAGATCGAGGCTGCGATCACGGCGATCGACGAGGTCGTCAGGAGCGCGGGCCGCTCGTCCTGATCGGTTGGTGACGACGGCCGCCGTTCCTCCTGTGAGACGGGATGATCGGTCGCGAAAGCCGCTCGAGCGCCCGCTCGCGCCATCTCGACCGGCCGCCGCTCCTCTCAGGGCGTCCCGCAGCGCAGCACGACCGCGGGATCCGCTCGCGAAGCGCGGCGAGCGGGAAGCGCCGCCGACGCCAGCGCCCCGCCGGTGAGCAGCGCCGCCGACGCCACCAGCACCCGCACGTCGTGCGGCGAGACGCCGTAGAGCAGCGACGCGATCGCGCGCACGGCGGCCAGGCTGCCGAGGGCGCCGAGCACGACGCCGAAGAGGACCGGTCGCGCCGCCTGCCGGAGCACGAGCGCGAAGACGCCGCTCTCGCCGGCGCCCAGCGCCATGCGGATGCCGATCTCGTGCAGGCGTCTCGAGACGTGAAACGACATCACGCCGTAGAGCCCGACGACGGCCAGGAACAGGGTCAGCGAGGCGAAGAAGGTCGCGATCAGGGCCAGCAGACGCTCGCGCGCGACCGACGCCGACAGCCGGTCCGACAGCAGGGTGGTCTGCGCTCGCGTCCGCATCGGGCCGTCCTCCAAGACGGCGTGGATCGCGGGCTCGAGCGAGCGGACGCCGATCTCGGGCAGGACCTGGAAGGTCAGCGTCGAGCCCCAGAAGAAGGGCGGCTGCTGGCGCAGCGCGGTATAGATCGTGGCGGTGTTCTCGTCGCGCAGCGACCGCAGCTTGGCGTCGCGCACGACGCCGACCACCCGGATCGGCTCGCTCACCTCGTGCTCGCCGAGCCGGAGGTGGAGGCTCCGCCCGACGACGCCGGCGTCGCCGAACACGAGGCGCGCTGCCGACTCGCTGAGCACCGCGACCGGCTCGCTCCCCGGCCCGTCGGTGGCGTCGATGCCGCGCCCGTCGAGCACCGCTGCGCCCATGGCGGCGAAGTAGTCGTCGCCGACCCGATGGAGGAAGACCTCTGCGTCCTCGTCGAGCAGAGACTCGAAGCCGGCGCGGACGACGAACTCCGTGATCGAGAATCCCTCCAGCGGCGTCAGCTCGGCAAAGCTCGCCGCCTGCACCCCGGGGGTCGCGCGCAGGCGCTCGAGCAGATCGAGGAAGGCCTGTCGCTGCTGCTCGGGCTCGAGGCCCGGGACCAGGATCTCGGTGTCGGCCAGGATCACGCGCTCCCGGTCGAAGCCGGGATCGAGGGTGGCCAGGCGCCAGAAGGTGCCGACCAGCAGCGTGGCGCCGGTCAGCAGGACGAGCGAGAAGGTCACCTGCAGCGCGACCAGGACGCCCCCGGTGCGCAGCGACGCGGGGCGACCGGCCTCGCCCGTCCCCTTGATCGCGGCCTGCGGCGAGACCCGTCGGGCGTGCAGCGCGGGCGCCACGCCGAAGAGGAGGCCGGTGGCGATCGCGAGCGCCGTCGCGAACAGCAGCACGCGATGATCCGGAGCGACGTCGAGCGTCACCGGCGCGTCGGGGGTCGAGATCAGGGCGACCAGCAGATCGCTCGTCCAGCGGGCCACGATCAGCCCGGCGATCGCGCCGAGGACGGCGAGCAGCAGGCTCTCGGTCAGGGACTGGGCGAGGAGGCGCCGGCCGCTGGCGCCGAGCGCGATTCGCATCGCGATCTCTCCCCGACGCCGGGAGGTGCGCGCCAGCAGCAGGTTGGCCAGGTTGCCGCAGACCACCAGCAGGACGGCGCCGACCCCGCCCAGGAGCACGAGCAGGGCACGGCGATAGCGGGCCCGAAGCGGCGAGAAGCCGCTCGCGGCGGCCTCGAGCTCGACGGTGCCGGAGAGGTACCCGGCCCTCCGGTCCCCCTCCCAGCCGCGCGGGACGGTGTCCGCCAGCACTCCCGTGACCACCGGCTCGAGGGCGGCCCGGGTCTCGCTCAGACCGGCGCCCTGCGGCCGCCGGCCGACGACCTGGAGGATCCAGGTGTTGCGCGCATCCAGCGTCGAGTGCTCGCCCCGCACGATCGCCTCGGCGCACAGCGGCAGGTAGACGTCGGTGGCGGCCTCGACGGTCATCCCCGCAAAGCCCGGCTCGACGACACCGACGATCTCGAAGGGGTGGCCCTCGAGGCGGATCGCTCGCCCGACGATCTCGGGATCGGCGCCCGCGCGATGCCGCCAGTAACCGTGGCCGACGACGGCGACGGCGGGGCAGCCGCGGACGTCGTCGCCCGCGCCGAGCAGCCGGCCGGCGCTGGGGCGCAGCCCGAGAGTCGAGAAGAACCCGCCGCTCACCCAGGCGCCGCGGACGCGCTCGCGGCCGACGTCGTCCTCGGGACCGGTTCCCAGGTACACGTCGGCGGTCGCGAACACGCCTTCGAAGGCGCTCTGACGGTCGCGCAGAGCCTCCCACTGGGGATTGGTGAAGCGGTCGGTGTCGACCCCGGTGCCCGCGATCGTGACCTGCGTCAGGCGACCCGGCTCGGCGACTGCGAGCGGCCGCAGGATCAGAGCGTTGACCAGGGTGAAGATCGTCGTGCTGGCGCCGATGCCGAGCGCCAGAGTGGCGAGCGCGACCGCGGTGAAGCCGGCCGAGCGCCCGAGGCCGCGGGCGGCGTGGCGGAGGTCGTGCCAGCGTGCGGCGCCGAACCCCTCGCTCGATCCCCCACGGAAGGCGGAGCGCCGCGACGTCTTCGCGGGCGGCCGTCTCGCCTCGAGCCGCGCGACCAGGCCGTGGTGGACGGCGTCGCGGATCGCCAGGATCCACAACCCCGCCACGCGCAGCGCACCGCGCGGGCGCGAGACGCCGCGTCGCGCGTCGCGACAGCGGTCGGCGAGCAGCCGCGCCATCTCGTTGCCGTGGCGCTCGCGCAGCGCTGCCGGGAAGAGCAGCAGCAGGAGACGGTAGGGTCCGCGGCCGGCCACCTCACGACCTCCGCGAGGGGAGCAGGTTCTTGCGACGCGATTCGGCGACCAGCGCCTCGAGCCGCTCGGCTTCGGCCCGCGCCGCCGCGATGCCGCGCTCCGTCACGCGGAAGTAGCGGCGCCGGTCGTCGTCGAGGGTCGGGTCGGGTCGCCAGTCGGACTCCTCGATCAGCCCGAGGCCCTCCATCCGGTGGAGCGTCCGGTAGAGCGCACCGGGGAGGATCCTGCCGCGCTCGGGCATCCGCGCCTCGAGCTGCTTGACCAACGCGTAGCCGTGGACGTCCCGATCGACGAGCGCCAGCAGCACGTGGAGCTCGATCGGCTTCAGGCGCAACGGTCCGGCGTCGCGGCGCTCGGGCATGAGGAGCCTCCCTTGGGTGTGAAGAGAGACGAGTATTCACATTCTGTGACGAGTCCGTCAACTCCGAGGATCCAGAGATCGTCACGAAGCGCCGCGCCGTTTACGCTCCAGGCTGGCCGGCCGGAGCTCGACGAGGTCCATCGCCGGGGCAGGAAGGGCGCCACGAGGCCGGCGATCCCGCGCCGAGGCGCAACACGCTCGGCCCAGCGGCGGTCAGCACCTTCGGGCGGGCTTCCTCGACCCGCTCAGGGCTCGTGGACTTCGTCGCGCCCCGGGGAGACGACGTTGAGGCCGTTCTCGCGGGCGGCATTGGCGAGGCGGTCGTCGTAGCAGAGGAAGGCGTGCGGGAGAGGTGAGAGGTCGAGCGCAGAGGCGAGGTGGAGCGCGTCGAGGGCGCGCATCTCCAGGGGCTTCACGGTCACCGCCCTGGTCAGCACCGGCTCGCTCACCGGGATCAGCGCGAGGGAGCGGAGCCAGGCGGCCGCGCGAGCGGAGACTGCCACGCCGCCGCGGCGGGCGACCGTGCGGAGGACTTCGACCCGCAGGAACTCCGAGGCGACGAGCACGGGCCGGTGCGCCAGGTAGCCTCGGAGCGCGTCGGACTCGGGCTCCTGGACGAACAGCTTGATCAGCGCCGAGGAATCGCAGTAGCAGATGTCGACCACTCAGAATCGCTCGTCGTCCCGCATCTCGCGGAGGATCTCCGAAAGAGTGAGCTCGCCGGGCGCGCACGACAGCGGCGGGTAGCGTTCCAGCGTCTCGGCGAGATCAGCCGTTGCCGGCCGCACCCGCCCCTCCGCGATCCACCGCGCGAGCGCATCGGTCGCCGGCGGGAGAGGCACGAGCAGCGCCACGGGACGACCGTGATCTGTGACCTCCAGGCGCTCTCCGGCCTTCACCCGCTCGAGAAAGACGGAGAGGTTCTGGCGCAGCTCGCGCACCCCGACCCGCCCGCCTTTGCCCGCCGCCTTCGAGCTCATGACGCACAATGTAGCACAAATAGTCTGGCCCTCGTCCGGTGCCCAAGCGGTAGCGACGCGCTCACCTGGCACCGCGCCGTAGGGGTCAGACCTCCGGCTGGTTCCCTTCGCTCTACCTTGGCGGCGGTCGGCGGTACGGCCTTGCGCGGAGCCAGCGCGACACGCTCTCCTGCTCCGACTCGAGCGCGAACGGCCCGCCTGCACGTCGAGGCGCATGCCGGCCGACTCGAGCGCAAGGCGCGCCTTCGCCAGCTCGGTGCGGAGCTTAGGCGCGGTAGCCGCTGACCGCGCGGCGCACCTCATTGGTCGTCTCGCGCGAGATCCGCTCGACCTCGTCCGTCTCGGCTCGCACGCGCCCCGGATTGCTCGCTACCAGGCGCGAGACGAGCTGGCTCTTCGCCTCCCGACCACGCCGACGTTGCCGACTACCATTCGCGCCGCAGCCTCGCTGAGCACTGCAGCCGGCTCGCTCCCCGCAACGTCGTCGGCGTCGATACCGTGCCCGTCGAGCACCGCTGCGCCCATGGCCTACAGCCAGCCCTTCTCCCGCGCGATGCGCGCCGCCTCGATGCGGTTCTCGGCCCCCAGCTTCTGGATCGCCACCGACAGGTAGTTGCGGACCGTGCCCTCGGAGAGGTGGAGCGAGTCCGCGATCTTGGCGGTGGGCAGGCCCTCGCCGGCGAGGCGCACGACCTGGCGCTCGCGGCCGGTCAGCGGGTCGGGCTCGGTCCAGGCCTCGGTCGCGAGGTCCGGGTCGATCGCGCGGCCGCCTGCCGCCACCCGCCGCACCGCTTCGGCGAGCTCCTCGGCGCGCGAGTCCTTGAGCAGGTAGCCGGAGGCGCCGGCCTCGAGCGCGCGGCGCAGATAGCCGGGGCGCGCGAAGGTGGTGACGATGACGATGCGGCAGGGGAGCTCGCGTTCGCGGATCGCGGCGGTCAGCTCGAGGCCGGTCATCTCGGGCATCTCGATGTCGGTGAGCACGACGTCGGGACGGTGCTGCTCGACCAGCTTCAGCGCCTCCCTGCCGTCACGCGCACGCGCTACGACGTGGATGTCCTGCTCGGTCTCGAGCAGGGCGGCGAGCGCGCCGAGCACGAGGTTCTGGTCCTCGGCGAGCAGGACGCGGATCAACCGCCCGTCCCCGCCGCTTGCAGCGCTGCCGCGGGCGCCCGCTCGTCGGAGCGCGCGATTGGCACCGTGATGCGCAGCACGGTCCCCTGGGGCTCGACGCGCTCGAGCTCGACGGTGCCGCCGGACGGCGCGATCCGTTCGCGCATCCCGGTGAGCCCGGACCCCTCCGGCCGGCGCACGCCGCGCCCGTCGTCCTCGACCTCGAGCACGAAGCGCGCTCGGCCGGAGTCGATCCGCACTGAATCGATACGGATGGTGCAGCGGCTGGCGCGCGAGTGCCGCACCACGTTGGTCACCCCCTCGCGCAGGGCGAGGGCGACGACGCTCTCCTGCTCCGACTCGAGCGCGAACGGCCCCGCTTGCACGTCGAGGCGCATGCCGGCCGACTCGAGCGCCAGGCGCGCCTTCGCGAGCTCGGTGCCGAGCTTCTGGGCGCGATAGCCGCTGACCGCGCGGCGCACCTCGTTGGTCGTCTCGCGCGAGAGCCGCTCGACCTCGTCCATCTCGGCTCGAGCGCGCTCGGGATCGCTTCCCACCAGGCGCGAGGCGAGCTGGCTCTTGAGAGTGATCACGGCCAGCGAGTGGCCGAGCAGATCGTGCAGGTCGCGCGCGATGCGCTCGCGCTCGTCGAGCTTGGCGAGCCGCTCGACCTCCTCGTGGGCGAGCTTGAGTCGCGCGTTGCGCCGCTCGACCTCGGTGAAGTGGGAGTTGATGAAGCCGATCAGCGGCACGAAGATGACGCCGACCAGCCAGACGCTCGGGGGAACGTCGAACAGGTAGCACTCGAGCAGCATCAGTGCGACCACGCCGAGCAGCGTCCACGAGGTGGCGCGGCGCGACAGGGCGCAGCCGATGAACGAGGCGGAGTAGATGAAGAACGTCACCGCCCCGGCGTTCGACGGCAGGAAGAGCACGCCGATCGCCAGGATGGCGAGCGCGATCCGGAGCTGCCCGCGCGCCGGCAGCCAGAAGCCACGGAAGTAGAGGACCAGGAAGGCCGCGGTCGCCAAGAGCGTCAGCGTCCACTCGAGCCCCGAGGCGCCGTTGGCGATCGGATCGATGAAGAACGTCGCGAGGTAGACCAGCCAGGCGAACGGCGTCCAGCCGACGTTGCGGTCTTTCGGCAGAAGCCTCATGACGTCCTCATCCTCGTCCGGAAGTCTACTGCCGGGGGGTCCAGGAGACCTCGTCGAGCTGGATCGTGAACGGCCCACGCGCCACCGCCGAGAAGACCACGCCGGTGACGTCGGCCCCCTGCGTGCCGAAGGCCTCCAACGGCACCTCGAAGCGCTGCCATTGCGAGCTCAGCTCGACCCGCGCCTGACGCGGTATCTGGCCGAAGGACTGTGCGAAAAGCATCACGGCGAGCGGGGTCTCGCCCTCCGGGGCACGCGCCCAGAAGACGATCCGGTCCGCGCCCGAGACGTCGACGGCGTCACTCAGCGGCACGGCCCCGGGCCCGAACAGCACGCCGGACCAGGGAAAGGCGTAGCCGGCGGCGAGCTCGCCGCTCATCTCGATCGCTCCGACGGTGCCGTCGGCTCCCGAATCGACCAGCGCGACCTCGACCGTCGACTTGCCGCCCGCGAGCTGATCGGTGGTCGGCATCCAGGCGCCGTAGGGGGCGTCCAACGAGCCGTCGAAGCGCCCGAACAGACCGAGCTCGACGTTGGGATGGACCGAGGCTTCGCTCTGGCCGTGGATCGCTGGCTCGTGGCGCACGCCGTCCTTCCACACCGCGACGATGTCGCGGGTGGCGGTGATCTCGCTGGTGGGATCCGCTTCGACCAGCACCAGGTTCGCCTTGGCCCCCTCCTCGATGCGGCCGCGGTCCGCGAGGCCGAACGCCTTCGCCGTCCTCGAGGTCGCGGCGGCGAGCGCGTCGGTCGGGCTCAGGCCGGCGCGCACCAGCAGCTCGAGCTCACGATGCATGCTGACGCCGTGCGCGGTTCCCGGATTCGGCGAATCGGTGCCGGCCAGCACCGGAACGCCGGCCTCCTCCATCGCCCTTGCCCGCGCCAGCATCCGCGCGAAGGCGGCAGTGGCCTGCTCTCCGCTCTGCCGCCCGAAACCCGAGCGCAGCCCCTGCTTCTGGGTGTCGGTGAGGTGCGCGGCGAGCTCGGGGTCCTCCGCCATCGCCGCGGCGCCGCTGGTCCCGGCGAGGCTCTCGAGCACGCTCAGCGTGGGCACCACGAACACGCCGCGCTCGCGCGCGAGCCGGACCAGCGCCGCCTCCGCTGCCTGATCGTGCTCGCCGTCGTGGTGGAGGTGCACCAGCCCGTCGGCGCCCGCCTCGATGGCCGTCGTGGCGCCTTCCAGAGTGCTGACGTGGACCACCGCGAGCTTGTCGTGGTCGTGGGCGGCCGCGATCACGGCGGCGACGCGCTCGGCGTCGAGAGTGGGAAGATCGCGCTCGATGACAGAGCCGTTCTCGATCACGATCTTGATGTAATCGGAACCCTCGGCGACCCGCTCGGCGACGAAGGCGGCGGCGTCCTCGGCGCGCTCGAGCGTCGGGATCGGCAGGCCGAATTGCGTGCCGTGGCCGCCGGCGGCGGTGACCAGCGTGCCCGCCGAGAATAGATCGGCGCGATTCCCGGCCTGGCCCTTCGCTTGCTGCTCGCGCAGCGTCTGCGCCATGGCGGCGACGTTGAACATGTCGAGCTCGGTGGTCACTCCCCAATCGAGCGCGCGCTCGAGCGCGTCGCCGAAGGAGTGGGTGTGAGCGTCGATGAGCCCGGGGAGGAGGGTGAGGCCTCGGCCGTCGACCCGCTCGGCGTCCGCCGGGACTGCGGTCGAGCCGGCGGGGCCGAAGGCTGCGATCCGATCGTCGCGAATCACGACGGTTCGGTCCGCGTAGACGGCGGCGCCGTCGAACACACGGACGTACTCGATCGCGGTGACGCGAGAGCCGGTGGCAGGGGGATCGGCCGCGCCGGGCGCCTGGGCGGCGGCGAGCCCGCCGCTCGCGAGGAGGGCGGCCAGCGCGACGATCGAGATCCGACCATGTCGATGGTGGCGATCGTGTCGAACGTGTCGATGGTGTCGAACGTGTCGACGATGTCCGTCGTGCCGACGGTGTCGTTGCTGTCGGCCGGGTCGATGATCTCGCATCGGAGGTTCCTTTCTGACGAATCGGGAGCGGTGTCTCAGCGGGAGCTCGCGGCCTCCACCCGGCGCAAGTCCATGCCCAGCATCGGGAACCACTGCTCGCCGTCGGGGCTGTACTCGCCGAGCTCGACCCAGCGATCATCCTCGGTGTGGGTGATCGTGAAGCGGATCCGCCCCGGCCCCTGAGCGAATCCCCAGATCATTGTGCCGTCGTCGCGGACCTCGACGTCGGGATCGATCACGCCGCCGGAGCGGAAGGTGCGGAGGCGGAAGCTCTCGGATCCGCCGTCGTACGAGAGCACGCCCAGCGCGTGGTGGCCGACGAGGCCGGAGGCCGGATCGGTGCCGATCCCTTCGAACACCAGCACCTGGCCGTCGATCCTCGCCTCGACGAGCTCGACGACTTCGATCTCGGCGCGTTGGCGATCGGGCGACATCACCCAGCCGGTCCCCTCCCATCGGCCCACCCACCATTGCATGGGCGCCATCGCCTTCTCGGTGGCCAGCGAGTGATCGGGGGGCTGGGCGGGAAGGAGAGCGGACGACAGGGCGCCGAGCGCAGCGACGAGCAGGATCGCGGGAGGCAGCCTGAACGTCGTGCGGGGGTTCGAGTGCAGCATGGTGGGTCTCCGGGAGGTGGCAGGTGGAAATGGAGGCGATGCCGGGTCGGGGAAGCCGCTGTTCCAGGGCACCAGTGTCCTTCAGCCGAAGGTCTTCCCGTCGTCGCGTCGATACGCGACACCGGCTCCCACCAGGCACACTGTGGTGAAGGCGACCAGGTAGAGCGTGTGCTGGAGCACACGGCCGTCCCCGGCTCCGACGACCTCGAGCGCGAGCTGACCGTAGTGGAAGGCCGGGAGCGCCGGCGCGACCTTCTGGATCGCGTCGGGCAGGGCCTGGATCGGGATCCACAGCCCCGACGCGAACGACATCGGCAGGTGGATGAGGTTGACCACGGCGGGCGCCGAGTTGGGCCCGGCGAGATAGCCGAGGAGCAGACCGAAGGCGCAGAAGGGGAGCGCGCCCGCCACCAGCACCGCGGTGAGCGCCGCGAGTCGGCCGGGCTCGAACGGCACCTCCGCGAACAGGACCCCCGCCGCCGCCAGCACCACCACGACCCCGACCGAGAGCAGCAGCGAGAGGGTCACCTTGGCGGCGAAGAACGCGCTGACCGGCATCGGGCTCGCGCTCTTGAGCAGCATCCAGCCCTGGCCGCGCTCGACCGCGACGCCGACGCCGAAGCCGAACAGCGCGACCCCGATCACGCCGAAGGCGCCGTAGGTCGCCAGCAGGTAGGTGGGCACCGCGGTCGAGCCGTAGCTCTTGCCGACGCCGAAGCTGATTCCGAACAGCGCGTAGAACATCAGCGGGAAGGCGAAGGTCGGGATCAGGTACGCCGGGAGCCGAACCATCTTGAGGATCTCGGCGCGGGTCTCGGCGCGATAGATGCGCCTCCAGGGCGGCAGCGGCCGCCTCGCCCTCGCGGCGCCGGCGGCGAGCGGTTGGGCAGTGGTCTGGCTGCTGGTCGGGGTGCTGGTCGAGCTCACGGTCGTCTCCTTGTCGAGATCGCTTCGATCGCTGGGATCGGTCGGGCGGGGAAGCGGAATCAGGCTGCGTCGGCGGGGGCCTCCGCTTCGCCCGTGAGCGAGAGGAAGGCCTCTTCGATGCCGGCGCCGGTGACCTCGAGGTCGCGCAGGTGCGGGTCGCGCGCGAGCAGCTCGCGCAGCACCGGCTCGGCCTCGACCGCGAGTACCTCGACGGTCGCCTTGTCGTACCGCGCGCTGCGCACGCCCGGCAGCTCCTCGATCAGCCTCGGCGGCACGTCGGTGACACAACGGATCCGCCGCGCCGCGGCCTGCGACTTGATCTGGTACGGCGTTCCATCGGCGCGAACGCGGCCGCGGTGGAGCACCACGATGCGGTCGGAGAGCGCGTCGGCCTCCTCCAGGTAGTGGGTGGTCAGCACGATCGTCTTGCCGCGCTCGACCAGCTCGCGCACTCGCGCCCAGAAGGTGCGCCGGGTCTCGACGTCGAGCCCGACCGTGGGCTCGTCGAGGAACAGCAGGTCGGGATCGCCGCACAGCGCGAGCGCGAACATCACGCGCTGCTTCTGGCCCCCCGAGAGCTTGCCGTAGAGCCGACCCTCGAGCCCGCCGAGACCGGCGACTTCGACGACGGCGCCGGCGGCGAGCGGCGTCGGGTAGTAGCTGCGGAAGAGGTCGATCAGCTCCCGCACCGCAAGCGTGTGGGGGAGGCCCGAGATCTGCATCATCGCGCCGGTGCGCACGCGACCGGCGGCAAAGCGCGGGTCGCCGCCGAACAGCTCGACCGTTCCGCTCGCCGGGCGAGCGAGGCCCAGCATGAGCTTGATCGCGGTCGTCTTGCCGGCACCGTTGGGACCGAGGATGGCGGTGACGTTGCCGGGCGCGATCTGGAGGTCCACGCGATCGAGCGCGGTGACGTCGCCGTAGCGGTGGACCACGCGGCGCAGGGCGACCGGCGGGTGGGGCTCGCGGGAGACGTGGCGCATGGGTTTCTCCGGTGGGGTCGTGACGCTGCCGTCGGACGCGATCATTGTCCGCCGGCAAACCGCGCGCGCCTACTGCCCGCTGTCACCGGATCGCGTGACAGCTGTCACCGTGACGGCTGTCACGGATCATCCGCCTGCCCTGTGCTGCGATTCGCCGGTGACCTTGTCGGGGCGGGGGCAGCAGACCGCTGATCGCGCTAGGGAGCGGGCGAAGCTCGCGAGCGCTGGTCCGTTCTCAGGGCAGTGAGAACGCCACCACCGCGTCGCCGATCTCGAGCCCGGCCTTGCCATGACCGCCGGCCGCGATCACCACGTATTGGCGGCCCTCCCAGGTGTAGGTCATCGGCGTGGCGATTCCGGCGTAGGGCAGCTCGCCGCGCCACAGCTCGCGCCCGCTCTCGAGGTCGAAGGCACGCAGCAGTTTCTCGCGCGTCGCGGCGATGAACACCAGCTCGCCGGCGGTTACCATGGGGCCGCCGGCGTTGGGGAGCCCGAAGGTGGCGACATCGGGGTGAAGAGCCAGCGGATGATCGGCGGGCGGCGAGCCCAGCGCAACCTCCCAGACCCGCTCGCCGCTGGCGAGGTCGATGGCGGCGAGCGTGCCCCAGGGGGGCGGAGTGCAGGGGATACCGCGCTCCGAGAACAGGTCGATCCGTCTCATCGCATAGGGCGTGCCCGCCTGCAGGGCGATCTCCCAGCCCGCGTCGCGCGACGGCCCCGCGAGGGCGCGCAGCTCGTCTCGCGGGACGAGCTGCACCAGCGTCGCGGTCCACATGCTGTTGAGCACGACCCATCCGCGGTTCGGATCTACGGCGACGCCGCCCCAGCGGGTGCCGCCGCCGTTGCCGGGGAACAGGATCGTCCCTTCGAGGCTCGGCGGCGTGAAGGTGCCCTGGTAGCGCGCGCCCTCCACCAGCCGGCGGCAAGACTCGCGGTCGGCCGCGTCGATCGCCCACACCGACTCGGAGTCGAAGCGCTCGAGGGTGCGGAGCGGTCCCGGGCGCGTCGGGAACGGCTGGGTGGCCGAGGCGCG
Organism: Thermoanaerobaculia bacterium; assembly: GCA_035546295.1. GTDB lineage: Bacteria > Acidobacteriota > Thermoanaerobaculia > Multivoradales > Multivoraceae > DATKBT01. The sequence continues at coordinate 24,439 of DATKBT010000044.1, forward strand.
CTCGCCGGCCACCGGGCTCGCGGGCACCTGGCGCTCGACGACGGGGGAGAGCGGCTCTCCGGACTCGCGGTCGAGCACGTAGACGAACCCCATCTTGGTTGCCTGCACCACCACGTCGCGCGACACGCCGTCGAGCTCGACGGTTGTGAGGGTCGGCTGCGCCGCGAGGTCGTAGTCCCAGAGGTCGTGGTGGACGGTCTGGTAGCCCCAGGCCGGCTCTCCGGTCGCGGCGCGAAGCGCCACCAGCGAGTTCGCCCAGCGGCCGTCCCCGGGGCGAAGACCGCCGAAGAAGTCGGGGCTCGGGCTCGAGGTGGGAACCAGGACCAGGCCGCGGGCGGCGTCGACGGCGAGTGGCGCCCAGGCGTTGGCGGCGCCGACCTGTGCGTCGGGGGGCCTCGCTCCGGCCAGCGGATCGAAGCGCCAGAGTTCCCGGCCGGTGCGCGCGTCGAAGCCGCGGATCGCGCCGCTGAAGGTCGCCGCGCTCCAGTTGTCGCCTATCGAAGAGCCGACCACGACCAAGTCGCCGGCGATCGCGGGCGGCGACGTGACCTGGTAGTCGCCGTGACGCGGCGGCGCGATCCCGGCCCGCAGATCGACAGTGCCTGCTTCGCCGAACTCCGCGCAAGGGGCGCCCGTCGTCGAGTCGAGGGCGATCAGCCGCGCATCGATGGTGGCGTAGAAGAGACGCCGCGAGCACGAGGCGGCGCCGCCGCCGGCTCCGCTCCCGCTCGGCGCCCAGCCCGCCACTCCGCGCGAGGTCACCTCCGAATAGCCCCGGTCTCGCGGCACCTTCGCGTCGTGGCGCCACAACTCGTGGCCGGTGGCCGGCTCGAGCGCGTGGACGGTCCCCCAAGCGGTGGGGAACACCAATCGTCCGTCGAACAGAATCGGGGTCGCCTCGAAGGTGGTCTTGCCGCCGTCTCGGGTCTCCTGGCCTCGCTCGCCGGAGTTGAAGCTCCAGGCGCGCGCCAGGCTCGAGACGTTCTTCCGGTCGATCTGGGAGGCGTGCGAGTAGCGCTGACCTCCGGCGTCTCCGCCGTGAGCGGGCCAGCCCGCGGGGTCTTCGGGGTCTTGCGCGCCAGCCGCGTGATGGGACGCGACGGCGCCGATCGCGACGAAGACCAGGGCGCGAAGAGGATGGAGCGCTCTCTGGGTGTGTGGGATCATCGGTGAGCTCCTGAGGCTGGTCGGTGCAGGTCGTAACCACGGACCGAACGAGCCTGCGCCGCGGGGTGATCCGAAGCGAGGAGAACGGGGTGAGCGGGACTCGGACGTCGACGAGCAGGACCCCCGCTGGGCGGGTGATCGACGTTCGGCGGGCTCAGGCGCCCAAGGTGGCCGGCAGCCGATCGCGGTAGCGACGGCTCAGCTTGACCTCGGCGCCGTTGCGCAGTACCAGCCGGTAGTCGCCGTGCGAGATCGGCACCAGCTCGACGACCCAGTCGAGGTTGACCACCGCGGAGCGGTGGACCCGGGCGAAGCGATCGGGATCGAGCCGGGCGGCGATCGCCGCCAACGAGCCACGCACGGCGTGCCGGCGATCCGCGAGGTGGAGGTCGACGTAGTTGCCGGCGGCCTCCAGCCACAGCACCTCGCGGGCGTCGATCACGCGCAGCCGGCCGCCGATCCGGATCAGGAACCGACGAAGCATGCGCTGCTCGCGAGCCGCGGTCAGCGCGCCGCTCCGGCGCACTCGCGCGGCGGCCTCCAATTCCGTCGCCCGCGCTCTTGCCAGCGTCTCGGCCAGGCGCTCGCGGGTGACCGGCTTGAGCAGGTAGTCGACGGCGTTGACCTCGAAGGCGCGGACCGCGAAGCGATCGTAGGCGGTGACGAAGACGACCAGGGGACAGCGCCGACATTCGCGCTCGCCCGACGGCTGCTCACCGTCGAGGCCCTCGAGCGCGTCCAGCACCTCGAAGCCGTCGAGGCCCGGCATCTGGACGTCGAGCAGCACGAGGTCGGGATCCAGCTCGGCGATCGCCCGCACCGCTTCGACCCCGTCGCGGGCCTCGCCGACCACCGTCACGCCGGCGTCGCCGGCGAGCAGCAACCGGAGCTTCTCGCGCGCCGGCTGCTCGTCGTCGACGATCAGGACGCGCAGCGGTCGATCGGCGCTCATGCTCCGATCGGAGATGCGGCGGACGCGCGCGCGAACGGCTCGGGCTCGCGCGCGGCGACGGTCGTCGCGGGCAGCGACACGATGGCGACCGTGCCCCCGCCGGCGCGGGAGCCCAACTCGAAGCGCGCCCTTCCCTCGTACAGGGTGTCCAGACGATCGGCGACGGAGCGCCAGCCCACGCCGCCGTGGGCTGGCATGGCGCCATGCGGAACTTCGGCGGCCGGAGCGTTGCTCTGGGGAGCTTCGCCATCGGGTCCGGCGGCGAGGCCGGGGCCGTCGTCCGCCACGCGGAGCTCAAGCCTGTCGCCCTCGGTGGTCGCCGTGATCTCGACGCGGGTCGGCAGGCGGGAGCGCGCCACCGCGTGGACTACGGCGTTCTCCACCAGCGGCTGGAGCACCAGGCTCGGCACCTCGAGCTCGCGAACCGATCGCCCGACATCGATCCGCCAGCTCAGGCGGTCGGGGTAGCGCAGCGCCATGAGCTCGAGGTACCCCTCGACGATCTCGAGCTCGCGTTCGAGGGCGTGTCGCTGGTCGAGGCGCTCGAGGGTCAGTCGCAGCAGATCGGCCAGCCGCGCCAGCATGTGGTCGGCGGCGGCGGCGTCGCGGTAGACCAGGTTCGAGATCGCGTTGAGCGTGTTGAAGAGGAAGTGCGGCTGCACCTGCATCCGCAGGTTCTCGAGCCGGGCCTGCTGGAGCTGGCTCTCGAGCCGCGCCGCCGCGCGCTCGCGCCGCCGTGACTCGATGGCGTGGGCCACCAAGTGTACGACCACCAGCGTCGTGGCGTAGCTCACCAGGTCGTTGAAGGCTTCCATGGGGTAGCGGTACACCATCAGCCCGTAGTCGTAGCTCCCGAGCCCCGCGATCGGGAACAGGATCTCGCGGGAGACCGCCATCCAGGTGGTGTGGAGCACCGAGAACGTGAGGGCTCCCACCAGGTGGGCCACCAGCGTCCGCGCCCAGGCTCCGCCGCGCCGGAAGCGAAAGCGCAGCGCGAAGGGGATCACGCCTAGGAGCAGCAGCCCGGAGCCGTAGGAGCCGGTGAGCTCCTCGAGCATCGGCACCAGCCAGGTCCTGTCGCCCTCGCGAGCGAGGACGTCGAAGTACTTGTAGCCGAAGTTGAGCAACCCCTCGACACTGAAGTAGGCGAACCCAATCAGCAGCCAGACCGGCCGGGGACGGAAGCGCACGGCGCTGCTGGACGTCGTGGAGGCCCTGGAGCTCGTGGAGCTGAGGGAGCTCCTGGAGCTGGTGGAGATCGTCGTGCTCGTCGTCGTCATGAGTGAATGTTCGGGAGCCGCGGCACCCTCGAGCCTGGGCCTGCGGGGTGTTCGCTCCGCTCAACGATACTCGCGGCGGGCCTCGGGCGCGCCGGTCGGGCCCGCGCCCGTCTGCGGGCGCTTTGGCGGGAAGCACGAGGAACGGGCTCGTGTCATGACCGCGCGCCCCGCTTCCGACGCTCCGTGCGGTGAACACCACGAGCCCGCTACGGGTAACCTTGCCGTTCGCGACGGCGCTTCGAGCCGGACATGGCGGGAGCTTCCCAAGAGCGCCTGGCACCCCAGATCGGAGCTTCACGGTGCCCGGCCCGCCTACGCCTGCTCGTCGACGTCGACCCGCTGCTCCTGGATCTCCAACGGCTCGGTCGGCGGCACGAGGAGATGACCGACACGGGTGCGGAAGAAGTCCTTGACGCGCTCCCAGTCCCGGTCGCCCTCCGCGGGGAGGGGAGCCTCCCGATCCGCGTCGTCGAAGTAGGTGAGCGCGCGCAGCAGGAGAGAGTCGTTCACGTCTTGCCGGTAGACGGTGCGGATGGCGCGCAGGCACCCGGCGATGCCAATCTGCTGCCGCTGCAGGACCACGTAGAGATCGAAGAAGTCCCGGCGAGCTCCCCGGTCGAGGATGGCGTGAAGCTTGGTCGCAAGGATCCCTTCGACGGTGAGCCGTCGCTCCTCGGTGAAGGAAGCCATGCTTTCGAGGTGGAACAACGAGACGTCGATGGCGTTCCAACGCAAGTGCACCGTGTCCGGGCTACGCTCGAGAATCTCGAGGTCGCCCGTTCGCCGCAGCTCCTCCACCAGCGCGTCGATGGATTCGGCTTCTTCGACCCCGAAGTCCACGTCGCGCGTCGGCCTGTACGGGCACAGGCAGCGGACCGCGTGCCCGCCGATCACGAACCAGTAGGGGATGTCCTCCACGACCGGGCGCAGTGCCTGTGGAATCACCTGCTCGGGCCGATAAGGACTCACGTTCAGATGCCTCGAGTGCGCAGGATGGCGGCGAGAAGCCCCTTGCTCCGGGACCGCCACCCCGGCAGGCGAGCCGCCTGGTAGAGGGCGAGCCAGGGCAGCCCGGCCGCGAAGCTCATGGCCTCCAGGCTGCCATAGTTGAGGCAGTGGAATGCGAGTTGATGGCCGGGCACGGTGCCGTTCTCGGAGAGGTTGTAGAGGGTTTCTCGCACCGGAGCGGGCAACTCCGCCACGGGATAGCTCCGCACTGGCGTCCGGGCCATCGCCTGGTAGATCGTGGCTCGAGCGGGAGCGTCGAATCCGCGGGGAGCGCAGAACCCCTCGAGCGTCTCCATCACCTCCCGAACAGGGGGTCTTTCTTGACCCTGGAGCAGCCGACGGATCTCCGCGCGAAGCTCAGACGGCAGACGCGATCGTCCGCGATCTCGTCTCGGCCTCCGCGCCCCTGCATCGCCACCGAGACGCTTCTCGACTCGGCGCAGCGACTCCCGGAGATCGAACGCTGCCATCGATCGAGAATAGCAGACAATTTGCAGATGATCGATAGACGATCGGAAGACAATCGGAAGACGATCGGCTCAACGACGACGTGCTCCTCCGCACCGTCGAGCTCCGGCGCGCGATCGTCAGGGACCGGTAGGACGTCGAAGGGACTCGCAGCCGGCGCAGCGACCTCGCGGCCGCGAAGTCGGCGAAACCGACGGGCGGCCGGACTCGACGCGGCCGGAAGGGCGCAGTGGGCGGTGTGGCCTCGTCCTCTCGAAGTGCTCGGCGTGCTCATGCCCTCGCGGTCGATGCGCGGGCTGATGCGGGGCCTTCGACCCGTCCGCCGTATCGGGTTGTGTCGCGAGGGGCCCGCGTCACGCAACTCGCCGACGACACGGGCGGGTCTGCAGTCGCGCCGGCGGCCCAGCTCTGCGCTGGTCCGCCATGCTCGCCAAGCGGGACGACGCCGCACCGTGGCGCCAAGAGGGTAACCTAACCCGGTCCCGACGAGCCGGTTCCGGGCATGAGACAGACGAGACCGACGATCCTGATCACTGGAGCCAGCCGGGGCATCGGCCTCGACCTGGCGTGCTCGTTCGCCGAGGACGGTGCCCGGGTGATCGCCACCTGCCGCCGCCCGCAGGCGGCGCACGAGCTCGGCGCGCTCGCCGCCCGCTACGACGTCGACGGCTCGGAGATCCCCTGGTAGCTCCGGCGCCTCGCCCGCAGGCCGGCGATCCTCCGCCGCCGGCGAGGCGTTTCGGGCTCCCCGCGCTCCCTTCCGGCCGATCGTCCGGGGTGGCCGGAGACTCCCGGTCGCCTGCCACCATGCATCGATCCCCATGAACCTGCTCTGGATCGCGACCAAGGCGCCCTGGCCGCCGATCGACGGGGGCCGGCTGCTGCTCTGGGAGACCTTGTCGGCCCTGCACGGGCGGGGACACCGGATCTTCCTGGTGGCGCCCCTTCATCCCGACGCCCCGGAGGACGAGCGGCGCGAGATCGTCCAGCGGCTCTCGGCCGTCTGCGAGCCGCACCTCGCGCTCCGCCGGCCGCCGGTGCTCGTGCGGGCCTGGATCCGCGGCGCCCTCGCTCGACAACCGACCACCCTGGTCAGGCACGACGCCCCCGAGGTCGTCGACCTCGCCAGGGGGATCCTCTCCAGCGCCGACGTCGCCGTCGACGTGGTCGTCGCCGAGCAGCTCCAGGCGTACCCGCAGGCCCGCGCGGCGGCGGCGGCGGCGCGAGTGCCGGTCGTGGTGCGCGCGCAGAACGTCGAGAGCGATCTGTGGAGCGGTGCCGCCCGCCGGACGTTCCTCGCCCGCGTCTTGCTTCGGACGGAGTCCCGTCGTCTGGCTCTCGCCGAGGGCCGGATGCTGGCCGAAGCCGATGCGGTGGTCGCCGTCTCGCGAGAGGATGCCGAGCGGTTGCGCGAGCTCGGCGGCCCCGCCGTGCGGCCGCGAGTGGTCTGCCCGCCCTTCCCCGAGGACCTGCCGTCGTCGCAGAGCCCTCTCGAGGGATCGCCGCCCCTCGTGGTCCTGGGCAGCGCCGGCTGGGCTCCGAACCGGGACTCGATCCGCTGGTTCCTCTCCGAGCTCTGGCCCGCCGTCCACCGCGAGCTGCCCGAGACGGTGCTCCACGTCTTCGGCGCGCCGCGGCTACGTGCGGCCGGGGCGGTCGGCCACGCGGCGCCGGAGGACAGTGCGGCCGCGTTCGCGCCCGGCGCCGTGCTGCTGGTGCCCCTGAGGGTGGCGTCGGGTATCCGCATGAAGGTGCTCGAGGCCTGGGCGCGGGGGGTGCCCGTGATCGCCACGACCGTCGCGGTGCGCGGGCTGCCGGAGGGCGCCGAAGACGCGGTGCTCCTGGCCGGCTCGGCGGAAGAGCTGGTGGCGGCGCTGCGCCGGCTCGAGCGCGCCGGCGAGCGCGAGCGGCTGGCGGCGGCCGGCCGACGCCTGCTGCGCGAGCGTCACGATCCGGGCGCGATCGCGGCGCAGCTCGAGGAGGTCTTCGAGCAGGCGGCGACGGTCGCGCGATCGGGTGCGGCCCGCGGGGAGGAACGGTGAGCGCGGTTGATGGGCCCCGAGCGCGGCGCGGCTCGCGACGCCGGCCCGAGGACGCCGGCGAGACCGACCCCGGACCTCCCGGCATTCTCGGCCGCCGTATCGCGCGCTGGCTCGAGCTCTGGTGGCGAATCGCGCCGCGCGGGCGGCCGGAGCTGCGCACGACGCTGACCGTGCTCACCGGCAGCGCTCTGGCGCTGGTCGGCTCGTTCGTCGTGCGCGTGCTGATGGCGCGCGCGCTCGAGCCCGGGGAGCTCGGTCTGCTGTTGCTTGCGATCGCGATCGCCTCGCCTCTGGCCGGCGTCTCGAGCCTGGGGCTGTCGTCGACGACGGCGCTGGTGGTGGCCCGCCGCCGCAGCGCCGGCGAGACGGAGGGGGCGAGGCGGACCGCCGCGTCGGCCCTGGTGATCGCGGGTCTCGCCGGGGGCGCGGGGGTGACCGCGCTGTGGCTCGGCGCGGCGCCGCTGGCGCGCCTGTTCGCCGCCGGGGAGGGTGAGAGTGCGTTGCGAGCGATGCTCCGGGCGGTCTCGCCGATCGTCGTCTCGGTGCCGCTGGCGAACGCGATGCTGGGCATCCACCGGGGTTTCGGCGGTGCGACGGCTCGTGCGGTGCTGCGCGACGGCGGCGGAGGGGTGGCGCGCACGCTGGGGGTCGGGGTGGCGGCTCTGCTCGGCGCCGGCGGGACAGCGATCGGGCTGGGCTTCGCGCTCGGGGCGGCGCTCTCGGATGGCACCTACGTCGCCTACGGGGTGCTCCGTGGCTGGGTCGCACGGGCCCGGCGCAGCTTCGATCGCGAGCTGCTCTCGCGGCTGCGCGGATTCGCGCTGCTGCAGGTGGTCGGCGAGCTGAGACGATGGATCGACGTGCTCGCCGTCGGGCTCGTGCTGGAGCCGCGGCAGGTGGGGCTTTACGGGCTCGCGCGTGGCTTCGGACGCGTGCTCGAGGCGATCCTGCACGCGCCCGCCCACTCCTTCCTGCCGACCGCGACGACGCTCGACGACCGGGCCCTGCGCCCCGTCCACGGGCGGGTCCGCCAGCTGACTCTGGCGCTGTTGTGGGCGCCGGCGACGCTCTGCCTGCTGTCGCCGGCCTGGGTCATCGTGCCCTTCGCCGGCGAGGACTACCGGGAGGCGGCGCCTCTCCTCGCCTGGCTCGCGCTCGCCTTCCTGATCGACGTCCTCTGGGGCTTCAACCAGCAGGTGCTGCTGGCGCGCGGCGGAGAGCGCGCGGCCATGCTGGTGAGCCTGCTGACCAGCGTTTCGATGCTTCTCCTGGTGCTGTTCCTGGCGCCTCGTTTCGGGCCGGCCGGCGCTGCGGCCGGTCTCGCCACGGTCGAAGGCCTGCGTGCCCTCGTCCTGTCGCTCCTGCTGCGCCGCCGCGGCTACCGCCAGCCGGGCGCGGGACCGGTCGCCGTGCCGGCGCTGCTCGCGCTCGCGGCGGTCGCGTTCCCGCGCTGGGGTGGCCTGCTCGCCCCGCCGACCATCGCGGTGCTCACCGTCGCCGTTTCGACGCTGGGGGCCTCGGCTCTCGTGATCGCGGTCCTGCGCTCGTCCCCGAGCGCTACGAACAGCGTTGGAGATCACGCGCCTGCGGATGACGAAAGCACTCGACCAGGTGGTCGTTGACCATACCCACCGCCTGCATGAAGGCGTAGCAGGTCGTCGGACCGACGAAGCGGAAGCCGCGGCGGCGCAGCTCCTTCGACAGAGCCTTCGACTCCGCCGTCTCTGCCGGCACCTCGCTCGTCCGTTGCCAGCGGTTGACCCTGGGGGCTCCGCCGACGAAGGACCAGACCAGCGTCGCGAGGCTGCCTTCGGCCTCCTGGATCTCGAGCACCCGCCGCGCGTTCTCGATCGTCGACTCGATCTTGCCGCGGTGGCGCACGATGCCGGAATCCGCGAGCAGCCGGTCGACGCGACGCCGGTCGAAGCGAGCGACCCGGCCGGGATCGAAACCGGCGAAGGCGCGACGGTACCCCTCCCGCTTGGCGAGGATGGTGCGCCAGGAGAGCCCCGCCTGAGCCCCCTCGAGCGTGATCATCTCGAACAGGTGGACGTCGTCATGGGAGGGCACCCCCCACTCGTGGTCGTGGTAGTCGCGCTCGCCCTCGCTGCCCGCGGCCCACGCGCAGCGGACGATCGTCGGGCTGGCCGGCTCGTGCTCGCTCATCCCGGTCCGTCCTCCTCGAGGGCGACGAGCCTGGCAGATGTGGCGCTGCGATCGCCCTTGCGATCGCAGCGTGGCGCCGCGATCCGGCACGCGGCGTCGCAATGCGGCGTCGCGATCCCGGGTCGCGCCCGGCGAAGCCCCCCGCGGCGCCGCGGCGCTGCTCTGCGTCGGCCGTGGAGGGTCGCGCCGGAGGTGTAGAGTCTCCGTCGCATCCCGACGGTCGACTCGTGAACGCCTCCGACCCCAGCGCCATCGACAGCTCGAAGCCGATCCTCCTCGACCGGCCGCTGGCCCTGACCGAGCTCCAGACGCCGGCGCTGGTGCTCGACCTCGAGACCTTCGAGCGCAACCTGGCGCGGATGGTCGAGCACGCGCAAAGGCACGGCATCGGCCTGCGCCCGCACGCCAAGACCCATCGCTGTCCGATCGTGGCTCGCCGGCAGCTCGAGCTCGGCGCGGTCGGAGTCTGCGCGGCGAAGGTCTCCGAGGCCGAGGTGCTCGCCGACGCCGGGATCGACGAGGTGCTGGTGACCTCGCCGGTGGTGACGGTGGAGAAGATCCGGCGGGTCGTCGCCCTGGCGGCGCGCATGCCGGGGTTGCGGATCGTGGTCGACAGCGAGCCGGGCGTCGATCTCCTCGACCAGGCGGCGATCGCGGCCAGGCGCGTGATCGGCGTGCTGGTCGATCTCGACGCCGGCACCCATCGAACCGGCGCGACGCCCGGAGCCGAGGCGCTCGCCCTGGTCGAGCGGGTCGCCGTCAGCGACGGCCTGCGCTTCGACGGGCTCCAGGCCTATGCCGGTCACGTCCAGCACGTTGCGGGCTTCGAGCGGCGCAGGGAGCGCTCGATCGCGGCGCTCGATCCCTGCCTCGAGACCAGGCGCCTGGTCGAGGCCGCCGGCCACGAGGTCCGGATCATGACCGGCGGCGGCACCGGCACCTTCGACATCGACTGCGAGCTCGAGGGGATGACCGACCTGCAGGTCGGCTCCTACGTTTTCATGGACACCCAGTATCGAGACATCGGCGGGGCCGGCGGCGACCAGCTCGACGCCTTCGAGCCGTCGCTGTTCGTGCTCACCACGGCGATCTCGCAGCCGGTGCCGCACCTGATCACGGTCGACGCCGGCTTCAAGGCGGTCGCCTACGAGCCCGACTCGCCGCCGCGATTCCGCCGCTGCCCCGAGCACGTCTACCACTACGCCGGCGACGAGCACGGCATCGTGCATCTCGCCGAGGAGCGGCCGGCGCTCGGCCTCGGCGACAAGGCGGAGCTGATCGTCTCGCACTGCGATCCGACCGTGAACCTCTACGACGTCTACCACGTCGCCAGCGGCGGGGAGGTCGTCGAGCTCTGGCCGGTGGCCGCTCGCGGGCGGTCGCAGTGAGCGAGCCCTCCCCGGCTCGTCCCGAGCGCCCAGGCGACAGTGGCGTCGAGGGTGGCGTCGAGGGCGGCGGCGTGGAGTGGTCGAGCTGGTCGGGGCGTATCCAGTGCCGTGCGCGCGAGATCGTGCGCCCCGCCAGCGAGGAGGAGCTGATCGAGGTGCTTCGGCGGGCGGTCCCTCCGGTGCGGGTCGTGGGGAGCGGGCACTCCTTCACCGGCCTGTGCGCGACATCGGGGATCCTGATCTCGCTCGACCGCATGCAGGGGCTGGTCGAGGTCGACCCCGTGCGGCGCCGCGCCACCGTGCTCGCGGGCACCGTGCTGCACCGGCTCGGTCCGCTGCTGCGCGAGCAGGGCCTGGCGATGGAGAACCTGGGCGACATCGACCGCCAGTCGCTGGCGGGTGCGATCGCCACCGGCACCCATGGCACCGGCCGTGAGCTCGGCAACCTGTCCAGCCAGGTCACCGGGATGCGACTGGTCACCGCCTCGGGCCGGGTGGTCGATCTCGGCGAGGACGATCCGCGGCTCGCTGCCGCCCGCGTCTCGCTCGGCGCGCTCGGGATCGCCACCCGCATCGAGCTGCGTCTGCTCGAGGCCTACCGCCTCCACGAGCGGCGCTCGCTGCATCCCGCCGAGGAGATCCTCCCTCGCTTCGAGCAGCTCGCGCGCGAGCACCGCCACGCCGAGATCTTCTGGACCTCGAAGCGGGATCGCTGCCAGCTCAAGCTCTTCGATGGGGCCGACGAGCCGGCCGATCTCGACAGACTCGACCAACGGGGTCGCGAGGGAGAGCGCATCGGCTGGAGCGATCGCGTCCTGCCCTCGGTGCGCGAGACGCGCTTTCACGAGATCGAGCTGGCGGTCGCGGCCGAGCGCGGCATGGGCCTGTTCCTCGAGCTGCGCACGCTGATGCGCGAGCGCTACTCCGAGGTGCGCTGGCCCCTCGAGCTGCGCACCGTGGCGGCCGACGACGCCTGGCTCAGCCCGGCCCACGGCCGAGCGACGATGACGGTCTCCGCCCACCAGGGGGCCGACTTGCCGTACGAGGCGTTCTTCGCCGACGTCGAGTCGATCGGCCACAACCACGGCGCCCGACCGCACTGGGGCAAAGTCCACGGCTACGCGGCGGGGGAGCTCGCCGGGCTCTACCCCCGGTTCGGCGACTTCCGGGAGCTGCGCGCGCAGCTCGACCCCGAGGAGCGGCTGGTCAACGATCACCTGCGACGGGTGCTCCTCGGTTGAACGTCGTTGCGCCGGGAAGGCTCCTGATCGACGGGCAGGAAGCCGGCGGTCGCCCGGCGGGGACGCCCGCGACAACGACAGCGGAGTATCGCGGGGCGTCGGTAGCGGCCGACCTCCGGGTCGGCGTGTGCCAGGTAAGCCTGTGAAAGGGGGAAGCGATGTAGCAGCGAGAAGCTGAGGCGAAGCAGAAACCTTTCGCGGGGACCCAGCGGGTTCGAGTCCCGCCCAGCAGAGGTTGGTCACCAGCTGAGTAGCGAGTCATGCGCGGTTGCCGGCAACGGCAATGGCGATGCGTTGACAAGCGAGGCGAAGGCCGTGTGATGGAGCCTCGAGATGGAGGTTGTTGCGGTTGACGTCCTCGTGCCGATACGGGCGTCCGTGGCCGAGCGCAGAGAGGGCCTTGCGTGAGGCACCGCCGGGGTCGAAGAGCACGGCATACGTTGGAGGGTCCTGCAGGAACCTGGGAGGCCCCGAATCTTCCGCGAGAGCGGTATCGCGAAGCGAGGGAGGACCGCAGCGACGCGAGATGGGCTTCGGGGAGTCAGATGACCGCGTAGTACCTGTGAAGGCGGGGAACCGTTCCCGAGCGGGACCCGGTGGAGGGAAGGCGGTCACGGAGAGAGGAAGGAGCGGGAGGAAAGATGTCGAGGGCACAGGACCTCGGGAGCGTCTCAACGAGACTCCGAGCCATCGCAGAGAAGGCGAGGAGGGTTCCGGGTCGAGCACTGGTCAGCCTGAACCACTACATCGACGTGTACTGGCTTCACGAGGCCCACCGTCGGACCCGCAAAGACGGGGCTGTCGGCGTGGACCAGGTGACGGCGGAGGAATACGGCCGGGACTTGGAGGGGAACCTCCGGTCCCTGCTGGAGCGTCTGAAGTCGGGTCAGTACCGGGCGCCGAGTGTGCGCCGGGCGTGGATACCGAAGAGCGACGGCAGCCGTCGCCCGATCGGGATTCCGACGTTCGAGGACAAGGTGCTCCAGCGAGCCATCGCGATGGTAGTGGAGGCGGTGTACGAGGAGACCTTCGAGGACTTCTCGTACGGCTTCCGCCCAAGTCGCAGCGCGCATGATGCGCTGCAATGCCTACGGGACGGCTTGATGGAGATGGGTGGTGGCTGGGTGCTGGAGGTGGACATCCAGAACTTCTTCGAGGAGCTGGATCCCACACATTTGCGGAGCTTTCTGGACCGACGGGTACGCGACGGCGTGATTCGACGGACGATCGACAAATGGCTGAAAGCGGGGGTGCTGGAGGCGGAGGCGCAGGTGCGCCGCCGCGACCGAGGCACCCCCCAGGGGGGAGTGATCTCCCCCCTGCTGGCGAACATCTACCTGCACCACGTGGTGGACGAGTGGTATGTGGAGGAAGTGCGGAGTCGTCTTCGGGGGACGTCGCTGATGGTGCGATACGCCGATGACCTGGTCATGGCGTTTGCACACGAAGGAGACGCGCAGAGGGTCCGTGCAGCGCTGGAGAAGCGTCTAGCGCGCTACGGCTTGAGGCTGCATCCCACGAAGACGCGCATCGTACCCTTCCAACGGCCACCGTACCGCGCCGATCCTGACGGGGGAGACAGACCAGGAGGTTTCGACTTTCTGGGCTTCACCCACGTTTGGGAGCGCTCGCGGAAGGGGAATTGGGTGATCCGTCAGCAGACGGCCAGGGCACGTCAGCGGGCCATCCTCAAGCGGCTGGCGATGTGGTGTCGGAAGCACCGGCACCGCCCGGTGGGGTGGCAGCACCGGCAGATCAGCGCGGCTCTTCGTGGCCACGACGCCTACTACGGGATCACGGGCAATGCACGTGCTCTCGGGCGTTTACGCCACCGGGTCGAACGAATCTGGCAAAAGTGGCTGGCGCGCAGGTCCCAACGGGGCCTGACGTGGGAGCGCTTCTGCCAGCGGATCCTCCGGCGTTTTCCTCTTCCCCGGCCTCGGATCGTCCATCGGTACGCTGCACCGTAGCGAACCCTCTCTCCGAGGAGCCGGATGCGGGAAATCCGCACGTCCGGATCTGTGGGGGGCCCGGGTGGGCAACCGCCCGGGCCTACCCGATCGAGCGCGAACTCCTGGTTGGCCGATCGCGACCTTCGGGTCGACCAATCACGGCGGTTTCGCGTACGAGCCCATCGAGGCGGCCTCTTCAGCGGTCGTCGCGCGTTCAGCAGCCGCCACAGGGCGGCCGCCAGCGAGGCGACCCGACCCACGGCAGTCGCGCGGCGGCCCCTTCGCTACACTCCCTCACGTACCGTCGACGCCTGAGAGGAAGGGCGTATGGAAGCCGGCGTCCCCACCCGCGAAATCTACTGGAACGTCACCCAGGTCTGGGTGATGTACCTGCTCCTGATCCCCACGCTGGGGATCATGGCGTGGGGCCTGTGGCGGCGGATGCGACTGTGGCGCACCGGCCAGCCGGCGGTTCGTTTCGACCGGCTCGGCCAGCGGCTCGGGCTGTTCACGCGCAACGCGATCCTGCAGGCCCGCAACAACCGCAACCGCTACGTCGCGGTGTTCCACACCGGCCTGTTCGCGGGCTTCATCGTGCTGTTCATCGCCACCACGGTGGTGGCGATCCACGAGGACTCGAAGTACGTGGGGCTCGACCTGCCGATCATGCAGGGGAGCTTCTATCTGGTCTTCCAGTCGCTGATCGTCGACCTGTTCGGTCTCTGGGTGCTGCTCGGGGTCGGCCTCGCCGCCTGGCGCCGGTGGTCGAAGAAGCCCCGCGAGCTCGTCTACACCGACGAGGCGAGCTGGATCCTGGTCTCGATCTTCGTGATCGTCTTCACCGGCTTCCTGGTCGAGGGCTGGCGGATCGCGGTCACCGACGATCCGTGGGGGCACTGGTCGCCGGTCGGCTACGTCCTCGCGCTGGGCTCGGACGCCCTGATGAGCGACGCGGCGATGACGGCCGTCCACCGCGGCTCGTGGTGGTTCCACCTGCTGGCCGCCTTCGCCTTCATCGCCTGGGCGCCCTTCACCAAGATGGCGCACGTGCTGACTTCGCCGCTCAACGTGTTCACGGCCAACCTCGACGGGCCGGGCAAGAGCCTCAAGTCGATCGACTTCGAGACCGCCGAGCGGCTCGGCATCAACCACCTCGGCGACTTCACCTGGAAGGACCTGCTCGACCTCGACGCCTGCACCGAGTGCGGGCGCTGCACCGCGGTGTGCCCGGCGAACACGGTGGGCAAGGCGCTGTCGCCGCGCGACATCATCCTCGACTTGCAGAAGCTGATGCACGCGAACGCCGGCTCGTTGCTCGCCTCGCTCGCGGCGAGCGGGGCCGGACCGGCCGACGCTCCGACCCCCGGCCCGACGCCGCAGGCCGGCGAGGGGGGCGGCGCCCCGGCGCCCGTTCTGATCCCCATCATCGACCCCGAGACCGCGGTCTCGCCCGAGGCCCTGTTCCAGTGCACGACCTGCGCCGCCTGCGTCGAGTCCTGCCCCGTGCACATCGAGCAGATGCCCAAGATCATCGACGCCCGGCGCTTCCTGGTGATGGAGAAGGCGGAGTTCCCCGAGGGGATGATGGCGGCGGTCACCTCGCTCGAGAGCCGTCGGCACCCGTTCTCGGGGACGCAGTTCAACCGCGTCGACTGGGCGGAGGGGCTCGACCTCGACGTGATGGCCGAGATGGACGATCCGAAGGAGGCCGAGGTCCTGTTCTGGGTCGGCTGCGGCGGCGCCCTGGTCGAGCGCAACCAGGCGACGGTGCGCGCCACCGCCAAGCTGCTCAAGAAGGCGGGGGTCAAGTTCGCGATCCTGGGCCGCGAGGAGAGCTGCTCGGGCGATCCGGCGCGGCGGATCGGCAACGAGTTCCTGTTCGAGATGCTGGCCAAGGGCAACGTCGAGACCCTCAACGGCTACGGCGTCAAGCAGGTGGTCACCTCGTGCCCGCACTGCTTCAACACCTTCAAGAACGAATACCCGGAGTTCGGCGGCCACTACGAGGTCCACCACCACTCCCAGTTCCTCGAGCGGCTGGTGCGCGAGGGGCGCATCGACCCGCAGCCGAAGACCGGCAAGAAGGTCGTCTTCCACGATCCCTGCTACCTGGGCCGCCACAACGGCGAGTACGACGCGCCGCGCGAGGTGCTCGACGCCGCGGCCCACGGCGCTCGCGTCGAGATCCCGCGCTCGCGCAACAACAGCTTCTGCTGCGGCGGCGGCGGCGGCATGGCCTTCGTCGACGAGCCCCCCAACCAGCGCGTCAACCAGGAGCGCGCCCAGCAACTCCTCGACTCCGGCGCCGAGGTCGTCGCGGTCGGCTGCCCCTTCTGCACGACGATGCTCGAGGACGGCGTCAACGCCCGCAAGGGGGACCGCGACGTCACGGTGATGGACGTCGCACAGCTCCTGCTGGAGTCGGTGGGGGACGAGGAGGCGGAGCGGGCGGGGTAGTCGGACCTACCGAAAGCCACTGTGAAGGAGGCGGCCGGGCGCGAGGCGCTTCGGCCGGCGCGTTCAGGAGATCTTGTCGACTCTCCGCTCGCCGAACACGATCCGCGGATGCTGCTCCTGCAGCGCCTCGTAGACCTGGAGGATGTGCGCGTTGTCGCCTGCGGCCCAAGCTACGTCGCGAAACCGGTACTTGTCTCCGGTCACCGTCTTCAGCTCGAGCTCGAGGCAGATGTCGCTTCCGGCCCGCTCGGCGCAGAGGAGGGTCGCCTCGCTCACGACCCGGCCCTGGAGGGAGAAGCTCCGGTTCCGTCGTCGATCGTTCTCCCAGCGCACCATGCCGTCGCCCACCGACAACGTGCCGACACCGGCCTCCTTGGGGCCCCGGAGCAGCCGTCCCTCGATCTCGACGACCGTGACGGCGACCTCCTGGCCACGTTCCGCCGTCTCCTGATCGAAGGACGGGGTGGCTGCGGCTTCGGGGGGAGGAGGTTGTCGGGCACGGGGTGCGACGCTCCCGGTGCATGCAAGCGCCAGTGGTAGCAGGAGGACGACGGCCTTGTGCAGCATGACGGTTCCCTCCTTGGACCTGGACCTGCTGCGGGCCCAGTCGAGTCCCTTCCAGCGCGTCCAGACATCCATACAACGATTACAGCTAAGCAAAGACCATGCCGGAGGCTCCGGCCCCAGGGACCGCTGGGCGGTCGGCAAGAGAGAGCTCGGCGCCGAGCGGCCACCCGTGATGCGTCGGCGACTGCCCAGCACGGATCACGAGCTCCCTCCCGTGACCGGTGTCAGAGCTCCCGGAGAGCTCGGGCGTCAAACGTTCAGGTCGGTCGGTAATCGAGGTCATCCGGCGCGCCAGCCGCCGCGGCCGGACAGGGCAGAAGCCTGGCTCTCGTGCTGCGCGGCAAGCGAGCGATTCCTCTTCCATTCCTCGCCGGGCGAGATGCGATGGCTCGATCCGGTCGCTTTGAGTGGCCACTGTTACGGCAGCTCCTCCACCTGCGAGTCGTCGCCCGGCGGATCGACGGCCGGTTCCGGGCGGGGTAGATCGAGCCGGGCTCTGGCCTTGACACCGGCAGGTGGTCTTGAAAATATTCGTCTAGCCGGATACACGGATTCCATCGTTCCCACCTGCCACGGCCCCGATGAGCACTGCACCCGTCCTCGACCGTATCTCCGCACTCACCGACCCCATCCGCGCGCGCCTGCTCCTCGCTCTCGAAGCGCAGGAGCTGACGGTGGGGGAGCTGATGAGCGTGCTCCAGCTCCCGCAATCGACGGTGAGCCGGCACCTCAAGGTGCTCTCCGAGCAGAGCTGGATCACGAAGCGGGCGGAGGGAACCCGGCACTTCTACCGCCAGGACCTGGACCCGGCGCGCGGCAGCGACGCCAAGCTCTGGGCGCTGCTGCGCGAGGAGCTCGAGACGACCCCGGCATGCGAGCAGGACCGCGCGCGGCTCGACGCGATCCTGCGAGAGCGCAGCGCGCGCTCGACGGAATTCTTCTTTGAGGCGGCGACGCGCTGGGACGAGGTGCGGCGCGAGCTCTACGGTGAGCGCTTCGATCTCATGGGGCTGCTCGGCCTCCTCGACCCGGAGTGGACCATCGGAGACTTCGGGTGCGGCACCGGCCAGCTCACCGCTGCGATCGCGCCTTTCGTTCGCACCGTCGTCGCGGTCGACGCTTCCGAACCGATGCTGGCCGCGGCACGAGCCCGTCTCGAGAGGCTCGGCAACGTGTCGCTGCGCGCCGGCGAGCTCGAGGCGGTGCCGGTCGAGGATGCTTCGCTCGACCTCGCGATCCTGTCGCTGGTGCTCCATCACCTGCCCGATCCCGCGCGCGCGATTCGCGAGGCGACCCGCTGTCTCGCTCCGGGTGGGCGCCTGCTGATCGTCGACATGCTCGCGCACGAGCGCGAGGACCTGCGCCAGCAGATGGGCCACGTCTGGCTCGGCTTCGACCCGGGCGAGATCGCCGAGCGGCTCGCGCGCGCCGGGCTCGAGCGGGTCAACGTCCGAGCACTCCCGGCCGATCCCCAGGCGCGCGGGCCGGTCCTGTTCGTGGCGGTCGGCCGGCGCGGCGATGACGCCCCGCCCGCCCGTTCCATCGATCCCAACCCCGATCCCTACCCACACCTCCATCCCTGAGGAGCATTCCGAGATGACGACACTCACCGCGACCGAGAAGGGCCTCGAGTTCAAGGTCAAGGACCTCGGCCTCGCCGAGGCCGGACGACGACAGATCGAGCTCGCCGAGCACGAGATGCCGGGCCTGATGGCGTTGCGCGAGCGCCACGGCGCCGAGAAGCCGCTGGCCGGCGCGCGGGTCACCGGCAGCCTGCACATGACGGTGCAGACCGCGGTCCTGATCGAGACCCTCGCCGAGCTCGGCGCCGAGGTGCGCTGGGCCTCCTGCAACATCTTCTCGACCCAGGACGAGGCCGCGGCGGCGGTCGTCGTCGGCCGGCGCGAGACCGGCGGCACTCCCGAAGATCCGCGCGGCATCGCGGTCTTCGCCTGGAAGGGGGAGACTCTCGAGGAGTACTGGTGGTGCACCGACCAGGCGCTGCGCTGGCCCGGCCACGACGGCCCGACCCTGATTGTCGACGACGGCGGCGATGCCACCGTCCTCGTGCACAAGGGGGTCGAATTCGAGAAGGCGGGCGAGGTCCCCGCCTTCGACACCGCCACCGACCCCGAGGAGTGGGGGATCGTCCTCGACCTTCTGCGCTCCCGCCTCGCCGAGGACGACCGCTACTTCACGCGGATGGCGGCCGGAATCGAGGGGGTGAGCGAGGAGACGACGACGGGCGTCCACCGTCTCTACCAGATGATGGAGGCGGGGGAGCTGCTGTTCCCGGCGATCAACGTCAACGACTCGGTGACCAAGAGCAAGTTCGACAACATCTACGGCTGCCGCCACTCGCTGATCGACGGCATCAACCGCGCCAGCGACGTGATGATGGGCGGCAAGGTCGCCGTGGTCTGCGGCTACGGTGAGGTCGGCAAGGGCTGCGCCCAGGCGCTGCGCGGCCAGGGCTGCCGGGTGGTGATCGCCGAGATCGACCCGATCTGCGCGCTCCAGGCGGCGATGGAGGGCTATCAGGTCGACACCGTCGAGAACATGCTCCCGGTCGCCGACATCTTCGTCACCGCCACCGGCAACCGCGACGTGATCACGGCCGACCACATGGCGCGGATGAAGAACAAGGCGATCGTCGGCAACATCGGCCACTTCGACAACGAGATCGACATGGCCGGGCTCAAGGCGCGCAGCGACGTCGAGCGTCGGAACGTCAAGCCGCAGTACGACGAGTTCGTGTTCGACGACGGCCACAGCGTGCTGATCCTGGCCGAGGGGCGCCTGCTCAACCTGGGCTGCGCGACCGGCCACCCCAGCTTCGTGATGTCGACCTCGTTCACCAACCAGGTGCTGGCCCAGCTCGAGCTGCACCAGAACACCGAGCGCTACGAGAAGCGCGTCTACCTCCTGCCACGCAAGCTCGACGAGGAGGTCGCGCGGCTCCACCTCGACCAGCTCGGCGTGAAGCTGACCGAGCTGAGCCCGCGGCAGGCGTCGTACATCGGGGTGCCGGTCGAGGGGCCGTACAAGCGCGACGACTACCGTTACTGAGCTTCGGCATTCTCTCGGGGGTCGGGGTAGCCGTCCGCAACCGTCAGGCGTCGCTATCGGCGGGGGGTTCGGCGCCTGTGAAAACATGAAAGAGAAGAAAGACTCGCCTCGCGAACGCGGGGCGAGTACAATGTTCGTCGTTCGATGAACTTTTATTGCCCCCGACACCGGTGAGCCGCCGCCCCCGACTCCGACACCGACCCACCGCCCGCCGCGCCCTCGCTCTGCTGCTGCTGGCTGCGACGGCACTCGTCGCGAGCTCTCTGCTCGTGGCTCCGGCGCTGAGCGCCCAGGAGTACCACCCGGCGCTCGATCCGAAGCTGTTCCCGGTCGCCGAGAGCCTGCGACCCGCGGTCGACTTCTGGCACGCGATCTGGAGCAAGCACTCCAGCCGCGAGGCCGTCATCCACGACAACGAGCATCTCGGCGTCGTCTACTCGGTGGTCGACGCCAACGACCTGTACGACGTCGGGCTGAACGACATCCAGGTCGCCAAGCAGCGCCAGAAACGGGTCGACGACGAGCTCGACCGGGTCAAGGCTGTGCTGCGCGAGCTCGCCGGCATGAGCGGCCCCAAGGTCGACGAGGGGGACGTCGCGCGCGTCCGCTACGCGCTGCGCAACGTGCCGGGGGACGACCGCTCGAAGTACCGGGCCGCGATCTCGCGGGTGCGCGCCCAGACCGGACAGAGCGACCGGTTCGCCGAGGCGATCCGGATCTCGGGGATGTTCATGCCCCGCATCGAGCGCATCCTCGAGGAGCGGGGCCTGCCGATCGTGATCGCGCGGCTGCCCTTCGTCGAGTCGATGTTCAACTACAGGGCCCGCTCGAAGGTGGGCGCCTCCGGAGCCTGGCAGTTCACGGCCTCGACCGGACGCATGTTCCTGCAGATGGACTCCGCGGTCGACGCGCGCTCGGACGTGCTGCTGGCGGCGGAGGGGGCGGCGAAGAAGCTCGCCCGCGAGTTCGACTCGCTCAAGACCTGGCCGATCACGCTCACCGCGTACAACCACGGTGCGGCGGGAATGGCGCGAGCGGTGCGGGAGACCGGCACCCGCGACATCGCCGTGATCATCGAGAAGTACAAGGGGCGCCGCTTCGGTTTCGCCTCTCGCAACTTCTACCCGGAGTTCGTGGCCGCGGTCGCCGTCTACGAGGACCGTGAGGAGCTCTTCCCGGGGATCTCGCCGATGCCCGAGCTGCGCTTCGACGAGTTCACGGCGCCGCGGTATTTCTCGCTGCTCGACCTCGCCCAGATCACGCAGAGCTCGTTGAGCGAGCTCGGCGAGCTCAACCCGGCACTCGCCGCCGACGTGGTCCGCGGCGATCTCCTGGTTCCTCCCGGCTACCCGCTGCGGGTCCCCGCCGGAGCCGCCCGGGCGTTCCGGGCGGCGTACGATCGGCTCCCTGCAGAGCGCACCTCCGAGCGGCAGCTCGCGACCGAGTACCGCGTCCAGCGGGGCGACACCCTGGGAGGCATCGCCTCGCGCTTCGGGGTGAGCGTCGCCGCGCTGCAACGGGCCAACTCGCTGCCGCGCGCCGATCGCATCTACGTCGGGCAGCGGCTGGAGGTCCCGAGCAGCAGCTCGTGGACGCCGATCACCACCGACCTGCTCGCCCAGATCAGCGTCGCGACCCTCGTCGAACCGGTCGCCACCAACGGCGACCCTGCCCCGGACACCTTCGGCGCACCGACGCGCGCCGAGCCATCCGAGCACGTGGTGGCTCGCGGCGAGACGGTGTCGCGAATCGCGGCGAAGTACGGCGTGACGGTCGAGGCGATCGTCCAGGCCAACGGCATCCGCTCGGCCGACAGCATCGCGATCGGCCAGCGGCTGGTCATCCCGCCGGCCGGCTCGACCGCTTCGCGGCCGCAGACCCACCGCGTGCGCGCCGGGGAGAACCTGTCGCTGATCGCGGAGCGCTACGGCACGACGGTGCGCGCGTTGATGGACCACAACGGTCTGCGCTCCACCGTGCTCCAGATCGGCCAGGTCCTGCGCATTCCGTCGTGACGGTCGAAGCCTCGGGCCCCCTCGTGGGCGTCGATCCGCTGCGCGCGGGCGCGCCCTGGCGGGCCTCCGAGCTCGGCGAGCGCGTGCGGACCCTGGTCTGTGATTTTCCCTGCCGGGAAGCTCGAACCGAGGGCCTACGGCGGGCCGCCGTCGCCCTGCTGCTCCTTCCCGACGAGGAGGGGAGGCTGTGCTTCGTGCTGACCCGCCGCAGCCCGAGCCTGCGCAGCCACGCCGGCCAGTGGGCGCTGCCCGGCGGCAAGGTCGATGCCGGCGAGACCGTGATCGAGGCGGCTCTCCGCGAGCTCGAGGAGGAGCTCGGCGCTCGGCTCGAGCTCGAATCCGTGCTCGGTCGACTCGACGACTACGCGACCCGCTCCGGCTTCCTGATCAGCCCCGTGGTGCTATGGTCGCCGCAGCGACTGCGCTTCGAACCCGACCCGCAGGAGGTCGCCTTCGCGCTCGAGGTGCCCTTGGAGAGCTTCGATCGAGCCGACGTGCCCAGGCTGCGGCCCATCCCCGAGAGCGACCGGCCGGTCATCGCGCTGCCGGTGGGGGACTCCTGGGTTCATGCGCCGACCGCGGCGGTGGTCTACCAGCTCTTCGAGCTGATCCGGGGGCGCTGCCACCGGGTCGACGCCTACGAGGAGCCGGTGTTCGCCTGGCGCTGAGCCGCTCGTCCGTCGAAACCGTCACGGGCACCGGACCTCCAACGAGAGACCAGACCGACCCCGAGCGCGAGGCAAGACCATGCACGCCAGCCCCCGACGTCCCGTTCGTCGATCCGCCTTCGGCACCGGCGCCTGCGTTGCGGCCGCCCCGATGGCGGCGCTCCTGCTCGCGCTGGCGCTGGCCGGCTGCGCTCCCAACGGCACTGCCGAGCCGGCGGCCGACCTGGTCCTCCTCGGCGGTCGGATCGCGACGCTCGACCCCGCGCGGCCCGAGGCCGAGGCGGTCGCCGCCCGCGACGGCGAGATCGTCTTCGTCGGGTCGTCGGCCGACGCGAGAGGCCTCATCGGCGACGGCACCGAGATCATCGAGCTCGCCGGCGAGCGGGTGATCCCGGGCTTCATCGAGGGGCACGCCCATTTCTACGGCGTCGGCCAGATGAAGCTCCAGCTCGATCTCACCAGGGCCGCGAGCTGGCAGGAGATCGTCGACCTGGTGGCCGACGCCGCGCGGCAGGCGGAGCCCGGGGAGTGGATCACGGGCCGCGGCTGGCACCAGTCGAAGTGGAGCGCGCCGCCGCCCGACGCGATCCAGGGGCTGCCCCGTCACCACCCCCTGAGCGCGGTCTCGCCCGAGAGCCCGGTGGTGCTGACCCACGCCAGCGGCCACGCCTCCTTCGTCAACGCCAAGGCGATGGAGCTCGCCGGCATCGACCGCACGACGCCCGATCCGGAGGGCGGAACGATCGTCCGTGACGAGTCGGGCGAAGCGATCGGCATGCTGCGCGAGACGGCCCAAGGGCTGGTCGGGCGCGCGCGCCCGGGCGGCTTCGACGAGGCGGAGGCGCGGCGCGTGATCGCGTTGGCGGCGGAGGAGAGCCTGTCGAAGGGGGTCACCAGCTTTCAGGACGCCGGCTCGTCGTTCGAGCTGATCGACCTCTACCGGCGAATGGCGGAGGCCGGCGAGCTGCCGATCCGGCTGTGGGTGATGGTGCGTGAGCCCAACCAGCGTCTCGCCGCCGGGCTCGCCGGTGCCCGCGTGATCGGCGCCGGCGACGAGCACCTGACGGTGCGCGGGATCAAGAAGTCGATCGACGGCGCGCTGGGCGCTCACGGTGCGTGGCTGCTCGAGTCCTACGAGGATCTGCCCCAGAGCGCCGGCCTCAACACGACTCCGGTCGACGAGATCGAGGAGGCGGCGAGGCTCGCCCTCGAGCACGAGCTCCAGCTCTGTGTCCACGCCATCGGCGATCGCGCCAACCGCGAAACGCTCGACATCTTCGAGCAGGCCTTCGAGAGCGCGGAGGTCGACGGCGAGGAGCTGCGGTGGCGGATCGAGCACGCCCAGCACCTCTCCCCGGAGGACATCCCGCGATTCGCCGAGCTCGGCGTCATCGCCTCGATGCAGGCGGTGCACGCGACCTCCGACGGGCCCTGGGTGCCGTCGCGCATCGGAGACCGGCGAGCGCAGGAGGGGGCCTACGTCTGGCGCAGCCTGCTCGACTCCGGTGCGGTGGTCATCAACGGCACCGACGCTCCGGTCGAGGATGTCTCGCCGATCGCGTCCTACGCCGCGTCGGTGACCCGGCGCATGAACGACGGGGAGGTGTTCTACCCGCAGCAGCGGATGACGCGCGAGGAGGCGTTGCGCGCCTACACGCAGGCCGCGGCCTTCGCAGCGTTCGAGGAGGACCGCAAGGGAACGATCGAGCTCGGCAAGCTCGCCGACCTGGTCGTGCTCTCGGGCGATCTGCTGAGCGCTCCCGAGGAGGAGCTCGAAGACATCGAGGTGCTGTGGACGATCGTCGGCGGCGAGGTGCGCTACCGGCGCGAGGGCGGCGGCACGTGAGGCCTGGGCTCGACCGCGGTTTCCTCCGGCTGGCGCCTCGCGCGCTCGCGCTCCTGCTGGTCGCTGGCCAGGCCGGGGGCGCAGCGCGAGGCTCTCAGGGACCTCAGAGCTTTCAGGATTCTCAGGGCCCCCAGGTCTCCGAGCGCAGCCTCGAGCGCCTGCGCTACGACTGCGCGAGCGAGATCGACCGTCGCGACCTGACCCTGTTCGCCAATGGTACGGTGCGGCTGCGCCAGGGCGCGCCCGGGATCGAGCGGATGTGGCTGCAGGAGCTGGGCCGCGAGAGCCTGCAGGCGTATCTCAACCGGCTCGCCGCGCCGCTGCGCAACGAGACGCCGCCGAGCGACTTCACGGCGAGCGGAGAGTGGGTCGAGCGCTGCGTGCTCGAGCTCCAGCTCGAGGGGCGCCAGCCGGAACGCTACGAGTTCGACCGCTTCGACACCCTCAGCCTCGACCTCCAGCGGACGGTGGTGATCGCCAAGGAGCTGGTGGAGTGGGTCGACCGGAACGCCCCGGCGGCGGGGGAGGCCTTTCTGCCGCTCGACTACGAGGCGTCGCTCGGCGACGTCCTGCGCCGGCCCGACGGCATCCGCTTCCGGGTCAACGGCTTCACCGTCGACGGCAACGGCGTGGAGCTCATCGGCATCGAGCATCCAGTGACCCTCTACCTCGCCAAGACCGAGCTGTCGTCGTACTTCGCCGCGGTCGAGTCCGACGGCTCGTGAGAGCGGCGCGATCGGCATCGGTTCGGCGGCTCTCGAGGATCCCGCGGCGATGACGCTGCGGATCACGGGCGGGATCTGGCGGGGGCGCAGGCTCGAGGCCGCGCCCGCCAGCCGGCCGACCCAGGAGCGCGTGCGCGAGGCCCTCTTCTCCTCGTGGGCTCCACGGGTCATCGGGGCCGACGTACTCGATCTGTTCGCGGGCTCGGGGGCGGTGGGTTTCGAGGCGCTGAGCCGCGGCGCGGCCTCCTGTGGCTTCGTCGAGAGCCGTGACGCGTGCGTCCGGGTGCTCGTGGCGAACGCCGCGACGCTCGGCATCGACGACGCTTCGATCGCTCGGCTCGAGCTCCCCGCAGGGCTCGAACGCCTCCCCGCCGCCTGGCCGCGGCGGTTCGATCTGGTGTTCGCCGACCCGCCCTACGGCTTCGACGCCTACGGCGAGCTGGTCGACTCGATCGCGCCCCGGCTCGAGCCCGGCGGCGAGGTCGCGGTCGAGCACTCGACCCGAACGCCGCTCGGCCCCGAAGCCGGTGAGCTGACGATCGATCGCGAGCGACGCTACGGGGAGACGGCGTTGACCTTCCTGCGCCTGGAGCCGGCCGGATGAGCCGCGCCCCGCACCAGCCCTTCCCCGAGCTGCTCGGCGATCGCCAGGCGGCTCGTCGCTCACTCGCGGGCGGCGAGGAAGAAGGTCAGCTCCTCGAGGTGGATTCGCAGGTCGACGTTCTTGAGCCGCACGCCCGGCCGTTCGACGATCGAGACCGGGGCGAAGTTGAGGATGGCACGAAGGCCGGTCTCGACCAACCGATCGTAAGCCTCCTGCGCCGCCTCGGCGGGCACGGTCAGCACCGCGATCTCGGCGCGGCTGCGCTCGACGACTCCGGTCAGATCGTCGTACGGCTCGATCGAGACGCCCGAGATCCTCTTGCCGATGCGTTGCGGGGCGCTGTCGACGAGAGCCACGATCTGGAAGCTCTCGTCGTTGAACCCCAGGTAGCGAGCGAGCGCCGAGCCCAGGTTGCCGGCGCCCACGATCAGCAGACGCTGCCGGCGGTCGAGCCCGAGCAGGGCGGTCAGGCGCTCGGCGAGGTCGGCGACGTCGTAACCGACGCCACGCACCCCGAACTCGCCGAACCGGGCGAGATCCTTGCGGATCTGCGCCGGGGAGAGCTGGAAACGATCCGCCAGCTCCTGAGACGAGGTACGCTTGACTCCCTCGCGCAGGAGGGTCTGGAGGCTGCGAAGATAGACCGACAGCCGATTCAGGGTCGCCGGCGAGGTCGCGATGCTCTCGGTCGTGTTCCTCTCGGTCATGTTCCGAGGCATGTTCCACGCCATCGCGCGTGCGCGCCGGCGAGCCGTGATCCGAGGTCTTGGCGAGCGCAGCCGGCCGGCCGCTGCGGTGAGGGCGAGGTGCTCGGGAGCCGCGCGGCAGGACCGCGCACCGCTTCGTCGGGGAAATCTGCCATGAAAACGGGAAGCCAGCGGGGCGCGGCTCGGGAAGCTTCGGCTCAGAAAGCTCTGGGGGCAGGGGGCCTGGTGCGAAAGGGGGGACTCGAACCCCCACGGTATTGCTACCACAGGAACCTGAATCCTGCGCGTCTACCAATTCCGCCACTTTCGCAGCGTCCGGCATTGTAGGGAGGGAGCCATGGGGTGTCAATCGAACGACGGCTGAGCGAGCGGTTGCTCGGCGAGCTGGAGAAGGCGGGGCAGGCCGGGACGACGCGGCAGGAGCTGGCGCAGCTCGTGGGGGACTCCGAACGCGACGCGGTCACCTCGACGCTCCTCGTACTGAGCGCCGAGGGGGTCGCGGTCGAGTGGGGGAGGCGCTGGTACGCATTGCGCTCGACGCCCTGGAGGGTCGGCGTCCTCGAACGGGTCTCCCGACGCGAATCCGTGGTGCGGCTGGTCGACGGCAAGCGCGGCGCCACCGAGCTGTGGGTGGCGGAGCGCGACCGCGCGGGCGCGCGCACGGGAGACCGCGTGCTGGTGCGCCCCGTTCGCAAGGTCTCTCGGCAGCAGGGTCGGCAGGTGCGCTCCGCGATCGTCCTCAAGGTCCTGCAGGCGCGCAAGCGTCGCCTGGTGGGGCGGCTCGACCACCACCCCCGGGGCCTGCGCCTGTGGAGCTTCTCGACCGAGGAGGCGCTCGACGCTCAGGACGTGGAGATCGAAGAGCCGGGGACCGCCCGCGACGGCGACTACGTGGTGGCCGAGCTCGGCGCCGCGCGGCGCGACGGGTCGGTGCCGGCTCGCGTCGTCGAGGTGCTCGGCCCGGTGGAGCGGCCGGGCGTCGACGTGCTGGTGGTGCTGCGGCACTTCGGCATCGAGGAGGGGTTCGACCGCGAGGCGCTGGCCGAGGCCGCCGCGCTTCCCGAGGAGATCCCGTCGGCCGAGACCCGGCGCCGCGAGGACTATCGCGAGGACGCGACGGTGACCATCGACGGCGAGACCGCACGTGACTTCGACGATGCGATCTGGGTGGAGCCGCGCGGACGCGGTTGGCTGGTCAAGGTGCACATCGCCGACGTCTCTCACTACGTCACGCCGGGCTCGGCGATCGATCGCGCGGCGGAGGCGCGGGGGACCAGCGTCTACTTCCCGGACCGCGCCGTGCCGATGCTGCCCAGGGAGCTGTCCGAGAACCTGTGCTCCCTGGTTCCGGAACGAGATCGGTTGACCACCAGCGTCGAGATGCGCTTCGACGGCGAGGGACGGCGCCTGTCGGCGCGCGTCGTGGCCGGCGTCATCCGCAGCCATCACCGGCTCACCTATCGCGGCGCACAGGACGCGCTCGACCGTCACGACGCCGGACGCGATCCCGGCGGGGACCTGTCGGAGGCGGCGCTCGCCAGCCTGCTCGCCGCGCGCGACTGCGCCCGGGCTCTGCGCGAGATGCGATCTCGGCGGGGGGCGCTGGACTTCTACCTGCCCGAGATCCACCTCGAGGTCGATCACGAGGGGGAGCTGATCGAGGCGCGACCGGCGGCGAGCTTCGAGACCCACCGGATCATCGAGGAGCTGATGATCGCCACCAACGAGGCGGTCGCCGAGCAGGTCGCGTCGAAGTCTTCGCCGGAAGGGGAGGCGCGACCGCTCTACCGGGTCCATCCGCCGCCCAAGGACGACGACGTGGACGATCTGAGACGGGTCTGCCGTGCGCTCGGGGTCGAGATCCCCGAGGCGCCCACGACCCGTCACGCGGAGGACGCGGAGGAGCCGCTGGGAGCGCTCGCCCCGATCCTCGAGGCGGCGAGGGCGGCCGGCATCGGGCCCGTGATCGAGGGCATGGCGCTGCGCGCCCTCGGCCGCGCCGTCTACTCGCCGGAGTGCGACGGACATTCCGCGCTCGCCGCCCCCTACTACTGCCACTTCACCTCGCCGATCCGCCGCTACCCCGACCTCGTCGTGCACCGCGCCGTCCTCGGGCTCGAAGCGCCGGAGGCGCCCGACGGCGCCGAGGCGCGTGGCCGCGAGCTGAGCCGGCTCGAGCGGCGCGCCGAGAGCGCCGAGCGCGAGATCCGCAAGTGGAAGAAGATCCGCTACCTCGTCGGCAAGGAGGGGTCGACCTGGCGCGGGGCGGTCACCGGCGTCACCGACTTCGGCCTCTTCGTGGTGCTCGACGAGCTCGGTCTCGACGGACTGCTGCCGATCGACCACCTGACCGACGACGAGTACCAACACGACGAGCGGCTGCTGCGCCTGGTGGGTCGCGGCAGCGGCCGGACCTTCCAGCTCGGCGACCCGATCGAGGTGATCATCAGCCGCGTCAACGAGGCGCAGCGGAGGATCGACGTCGAGCTCGCCGATCTGCCGGAGCCGAAGCCCCGCGGTCGCCAGCGCCGGCCGGGAGCAAGCCGGCCGGGGGAGGCTCGATCCCGACGTCCCACCGACCGCCGCGGATCCGGCGGGAGGCGTCGCCGCCGTTGACTCCGCGGGAACCGGGCGGGGAGCGGGCGGGTCTCTA
>DATKBT010000045.1:0-47799 GCA_035546295.1 Thermoanaerobaculia bacterium
CAGCGTCAGCCGGGCATCCTGCGAAGCAATGGAGCAGTACCCTTCCGTCGCCCACTTCTCGAATCGAAAGCGATGGCGAGCTATCGTCATGATTCGGACACAAGACGAGCGCTCGACTGCTGTTCCTGTGCCCGCCCTCGAGGCGGCTGAGCAGTCGATCGAAGGGCCGCTCCGTCTCCCGTGGACGTGGCGCGCTCACAAGGCACCCCCTGGGAGCAAATCGATACCGGTCTCAGAATGCCCCTTCCAGCGGCCGAGCACGACGCGGAGAGACTCCTGCTCCGCTGACTCGGCAAGTCCGGTGCGCTCCCAGGCTTCGAGGTCGATGTACTTGTTGATGCTGGTCTCGAGCCGCTGACGCAGATCAACCGGAGTCATGGCGCCGCCCTCGCCTCGGCGCCGAGGTCTGAGGTCGACCTACGCGCCTGACCGTCGGCCCAGGCGAGGAGCTCGTCGAGGCGGTAGCGGACGGCACCGCGACGTCCCGTCGCCGAGAGCACCACGTAGGGGGGTCCGCCGCCGCGAACTCGCCAGGCTTCAAGTGTTCGGCGGCTGACGTCGAGCACCTCGGCAGCGCGAGGGGTGTCGACGTATCGGGGGGTGGAGTCGGAGCGCGTAGCGTTTCGCATCGCTACGCATTCCAGCGCACTCGTCTTGGACAAGTGGAGACCACTCGCCCAGGTATCTCGTGCCTTATTTGACGAGCCTGCGGAGCCGGTCCACCTTCATCGGCTCGACTTGGTCCGACAGTAAGAGCGGGCCCAGCCGTTCCAGCTCTGCTAGCTCTTCGGGGCGGCTCAAGAGCCTCAGCTCTGCTCGCTCTTCGGGGTTGAGGCCTTTGCGCCGTTGCAGCTCCAGGGACCGCTGCTGTCGCTTCCGAAGCTCCAGGAGTCGCTCCTGTCGCTTCTGTATCGCGGTGGCAACGGCAATCTTCGAGAGACGCGGGTTTGCCTTCCACACTCGCCGTGCCTCGTCCTGGATCGCTTGGTTTCGCGGGTCGTACTGCCTCGCCCGCCCCTTGCCTCCCCGTTCCCGAGATCGAAACTCGTCGATCTCCTGCGCGTAGCAGTCGAGCTTGCGCAGCCGGGCGAGCTCCTCGTGGACGTTGCGGGGTGGCTCCCCGCCGGTCGCCTCCACAGCGCGCCGACACTCCCTCGCCCGCTGCGCCTTGTCGCGGGCCTCGACCGCAGCCTGCCACTCGAGCCGGTCGAACGTCTGCTCGAGGAAGCTCCGGTACGTTTCCCCGAGGCCGTCGCGGGCCCTGAGATTGACGATTCGGCCGTCCTCCCATTCGGGCTCGGCTCCGAGGTAGGAGCGGAGGATTCCGAGCGCGTGTTCCTCAAGCTCAAGGAGTTCTGGGATGGTCTCTCGGAGCAAACGGCGTAGTTCCTCCCCGCGGTGTTCCTCCTCCCTCTCGCCCCGCTCCTGTAGCGACCGGAGCTCGGCTTCGTGGCCGGCGACGACGCTGCCTAGTTCGCGCGTCATCCGCGCCTCTTCGGTGCGCCCGATGGTCTCGAGTATCTCCGCCAGGGCTTCGAAAGCCTCGGGCTCCCGGAGATGGACCAAGAGCCTGTTGAGGGGGGGCTTCTTGCTCACGGCTCCACCCCCGCCGCAGGGAACTCGAGCACCTTGCCGCGCTTCTCGTCGAGCAGCTTCTCGATGGCACCCGCGATCGCGTCGGCGGCTGGCCGCAGCGCCTCGGGGTCGCCGTGGATGTAGAGATTGGTGATCGTGCGCCTCGTAGCGCCGTGGCCGAGCAACGCTGACGCGAACGCGGCGAAGCGCCCGCTCTGGACGTGGGCAGCCTTCGACGCGAAGCTGTGCCTCAGCGAGTGCAGGTCGGCGCCCTCGATCCCAGCCGCGCGGTAGAGCGCCACGCGCGCCTTGTCGATCCCCACAAAGGGCGCTCCGGCTACGTCGCCCGGGCACACCGGGTTCGTCTTCCCGGCCTTCGCCGGCTTCATCTCCTCGAGGACCTCGATCGCCGGTCGACCGATGACGCGGATCTGGTTGCGTTCGGTCTTCGCTTCGCGCAGCGTGACGGTGCCGCGCTCGAGGTCGACGTCGCCCCATCGAAGGCCCTCGAGTGCCCCGCGACGTGCTTTCGCGCTGTGTCCGAGGAGCTCGCTTCTCCGAAGGCCGGTCAACGCGAGCAGCTTCACCGCGCGCACCGCCACCAGCGCAACCTTCACGCGCACCGGCTCGAGCTCGCCGGCCGCAGTCTTGCGGGTGACCGGCTTCCCGTCCTTCCCGACCTTCGGCACGCTGCCTGCCTCCTCCGCCTCCCGCAGTGCGGCGCCGAGCGCGATCATCTCGTGATCCTCGAGCTTGCGCCGCTTGCCGGTTTCGTCGAGGCGCACCACACCGCGGGTCGGGTTGTGGCGTGGCGGCACCCAGCCTCGACGCTCTGCGAAGTTGAAGACCGCCGACGTGACGGCGAGCACCCGGTTGACCGTCGGCGCCTTCTTCTTGCCGATCGCGCCCACCACGGCCTTGACGTCGTCCTCCGTGACGTCGCGGGCGCGCTTCGCTCCGATCCGCGGCAGCACCCATCGATCGAGGTAGCCCTTCGCGGTCGCATGGGAGCTCCGACGGCCCCTCTTCGCGCCACCTTCGGCGCGGGCTAGGAGGTCGGCGAGGTACGCGGCGGCGGCGGCCTTGAAGGTGGTGTTCTCGGCGGCCTCCCGGTCGCGGACCGCCACTGGGTCGCGACCGGCCGCGACGTCGGCCAGCATCGCGGCTGTAGCCTTCCGGGCCTGGTCCAGGGTCAGGTCGCCGTAGTCCCCGATCTGGATGCGTCGGCGGGCACCACCGGCTGGCGGCCGGTACGCGCACACGAACCGGAGCCGCCCTTGCCGCCGACTCAGTCCGAGAGCCCCGGACGTGTCGACTGGCCGGACCCAGACGTAGAGCCCTCGTTGGCCGGCGTCAGCTGTGAAGGTGGAGAACTTCGGGTCGGCCTCTGCGCGCTTCCTGAGCGCGTCGAGCCTCGCCTTGGTGAGGAGCTTGGCTTGCCTCGGCATCTCGCCTCCTGGGGGCTCTGGCGGCGCGAGGCGGGGTGCCTACGCCGTGCCCTGGCACGTGGTCACCTACGGTCAACAACGTGGTCACCAACGTCTGGCGAAGTCTATCGTAGCCGAGCGTAGTCCAGCGTGCTACACTAGAAAGGACGAAAGGGCCGAAACAGCGAGGATCTTCTGGGAAATGACTAGTGGAGAAGGTGGAGCGGGAGACGGGATTCGAACCCGCGACCAACAGCTTGGAAGGCTGTGACTCTACCCCTGAGTTACTCCCGCACCGGGGCCAACCAGCGTCGCAAAGGCGCCCGCACTCGGCCGAAGCCGGGTGCCGCGCACCGCGTTTCCAACTCCCTCGACCCGCCGCCAGCGAGGAGCTGGTGGACGTCCTCGACACCCTTCGATCATCCACACACCCGATGGATTCGTGCCAGAGCACTCGAGCCCAAGGGGCTCGGGTGCGACAGCCAGAACCATCCGCCTCCCCAGCGACGAGCGCCAGCGAGGAGCTGGTGGAGGCGGATGGATTCGAACCACCGTAGGGCTTAGCCCGGCAGATTTACAGTCTGCTGCCTTTGTCCACTCGGCCACGCCTCCGGATCGATGGGCAGCCCACGAGACCACGCAGGAACGGGTGGGTTGCGACGCTGTCAAAGAGCAACCGGTCGACACCGACTGGAGCCGGCACTCGGACTCGAACCGAGGACCTACTGCTTACAAGGCAGTTGCTCTACCACTGAGCTATGCCGGCCGATGCCTCCATGGCTCCGAGAGACCGCGGCCTCGCAGACGGCGATCGGAGCAGCCCGCATCGGCCAAGAAGCCCTGAGGCCGGTCCCGGCGGAGCGCCCCACCGGAGGAGACGCCCGCTGCCGAGCGTGGCAGTCTAGCCGCTTCGATCGGAGCCGGCAACCGAGGCGCGGCCGGCGACGCTGCGCTGGCGCACCGCTTCGTAGAGGAGCGCCGAGGCCGCGGTCGCGACGTTGAGCGACTCGACCTGCCCCCTCATCGGCAGGCCCAGCAGGACGTCGCACGATTCGCGGGTGAGGCGGCGCAAGCCGCGGTGCTCACCCCCCAGGCAGAGCAGGACCTTGCCGGTGAGGTCGACCTCCCAGGGGGCCTGTCCTTCGGCGTCCGCCCCGTAGATCCAGAACCCTTCCTTTCGATAGCGCGCGATCTCCTGAGCGGTATTGGTGACGCGCTCGGCGGTCACCCACTCGGCGGCGCCCGCCGAGGCCTTCACGGCGGCGGGATTGAGCGGCGCCGAGCCGCGATCGCGAATCAGCACCCGGCCGACACCGGCGCCTTCGCAGACGCGGAGCAACGCACCGAGGTTGCGCGGATCCTGGACGTCCTCCAGCAGGACGACCAGCCCCGGGTCGCCGGCGCCGCCGCGCGGCCGCGCGCCCGCCTCGAGCTCGAGGGCGAATCCGTTGTGCCGGGCCGCGCCGAGCGCCTCGAGCTGGTGCCGCGGCACCGACCGGATCGGGATGCCGTGACGGCCGGCGAGCTCCTCCAGCTCGGACCGCCTGACGCCGCGGCGCCGCTCGCCGACCAGCAGCGCGACCGCCGCCTCGGGGCGTCGCAGCAGGAGCTCGCGAACCGGGTGATAGCCGACGACGTGCTCGCTCACCGGCTCTCCTCCGAGGCTCGACCCGCGGCTTTCGCCGCACCGACGAGCACGATCGCCATCGCCGCCATCCCCTCCTCCCGTCCGACGAAGCCGAGGCCCTCGCAGGTTGTCGCCTTGAGCGATACGGCGCCGACCGGAATCCGCAGGATGCCGGCGATCCGCCCGCAGATCGCGGCCCGGTGCGGAGCGATCCGCGGCGCCTCCGCCAGCAGCGTCAGGTCGCACTGTCGGGGCTCCCAGCCGGCCGCGGCGAGCATCGCCACGATCCGCGCGAGCAGGTCGACGCTCGAGGCATCGCGCCACCGCTCGTCGCCTGGGGGAAAGTGCGCGCCGAGGTCGCCGAGACCGGCAGCGCCCAGCAGAGCGTCACCCAGCGCGTGAAGCAGGACGTCGGCATCGCTGTGTCCGGCGAGGCCGCGCGGGTGGGGAATCGCCTCTCCGCCGAGCACCAGCGGACGACCGTTCTCGAGACGATGGACGTCGTAGCCGTGACCGACCCGCAGCTCGCTCATCCCGTCCTTCGGCCGAGGCCCGTTCGTCGCACCAGGATCTGCTCGATCAGCTCGAGATCGGCCGGCACCGTGAGCTTGGGGTTGGCGAACCGCGCCTCGACCGCGCGCACGCCGACGCCCACGGCCTCGAGCAGCCCGGCCTCGTCGGTGGCCCGGCGGGCCTCTTCGCGCGCCCTGGCGAGGGCCCGCTCGAGATCTCGCCGGCGCGCCACCTGAGGCGTCTCGGCGAGAAACAGGCCAGCGCGATCGACGGTCTCCTCGATGAATCCGTCTCGCACCCGCTTCAGGGTGTCGGCAACCAGGCGGCCGAGGACGGCCGCCCCGTACCGGCGGGCGGCATCGATCACGTTCTCGAGATCTTCCGCCGCCAGGCAGGGGCGACCGCCGTCGTGAACGAGGACGAGGTCGTCGGCGCCGGCCGGGCAGGCAGCGAGGCAGCGCGCCACCGACTCCTGACGCTCCTCACCTCCCTCGACGAACAGCGGTCGCGGCCGGCTGTCGCGGCTCGCTGGACTCGCGGCCGAGCCCGCCGCGTATTCGCCGAGGCGCGCCGGCGACAGGGCCACCGTCAGCGACGAGACGGCAGCGCCCGTGATCAGGCCCTCGAGGGTCCACTGCAGCATCGGCCTGCCGGCGACCATGACGAACAGCTTGCCCGACGCCGACTCCGGCTCCGAGGCCGCGAACCGCCGGCCTTCCCCCGCGGCAGGGACCAGGGCGTGGACTGCCTGCATGACGTTCCCCCGGATCACACCTCCATGATGTCGCGCTCTTTCGCCTCCAGCGTCTGGTTGGTCTCGGCGATGTAGTGGTCGTGCAGCTTCTGCACCTCGTCGTGCCCCCGCTTCTCGTCGTCCTGGGAGATCTGCTTCTGCTTCTCCATCGACTTGAGCTGATCATTGCCCTCGCGGCGGGACTGGCGGATCGAGTTCCGCGTCTTCTCCGCCATGTCGTGGGCCACCCTGACCAGGTCGCGACGGCGCTCCTCGGTGAGCGGCGGGATCGGGATGCGGACGATCTTGCCGTCGTTCGACGGGTTGAGACCGAGCCCGCTGGCGTGGATGGCTTTCTCGATGGCGCCGATCTGGGTCGGATCGTAGGGCTGGGCGGTGACCAGAGAAGCGTCGGCGACCGCGACGTTGGCCAGCTGGTTGAGAGGAGTGGCGGTGCCGTAGTAGTCGACGACGACGCCGTCGAGGATGGCGGTGGTCGCCCTGCCGGTGCGGAGCTGCTTGAGCTCTTCGTGGAAGTGGTCCACCGCCTGCTTCATCCTGATCTCGATATCTCGAAACAGCTCCTGCATCCACTGCCTCCTGTTCGCAGTCTCGTCGCCAGCGCTTGTCTGGGGCCACGACGGCGCGCTCATCTTGACAGAGCCGGCACGCGGCCGCAGAACGACCGGGCCACGCCGACTCGCGTGGCGGTCAGATCGTCGCGGTGACCAGCGACCCGACCTCCTCGCCCCTGACCACCCGGCCGATGTTGCCAGGGGTCATCAGATCGAAGACGGCGATCGGAATCCCGTTGTCGCGGCACAGACTGATCGCCGCCGCATCCATCACCCGGAGGTTCCGCTCCAGGACCTGCTGATAGGTGACCCGGCGCAGGAGGCGGGCGTCTGGGTCCTGCTTGGGATCCGCCGAGTAGACGCCTTCGACCTGGGTGGCCTTGAGCAGGATGTCGGCGTGGATCTCGTTGGCGCGCAACGCCGCCGCGCTGTCGGTGGTGAAGAAGGGATTGCCGGTGCCCGCGGCGAAGATCACGGCCCGGCCCTTCTCGAGGTGCCGGATGGCGCGCCGGCGGATGAACGGCTCGGCCACCTCGCGGATCTCGATCGCGGTCTGCAGGCGAGTGGTGACCCCAGCTTTCTCGAGCGCATCCTGCAGCGCCAGGCCGTTGATCACCGTCGCCAGCATTCCCATGTGGTCCCCGGTGACGCGGTCGATCCCCATCGCGCTCGCCGAAACTCCGCGGATGATGTTGCCGCCCCCGATGACGATCGCGATCTG
The DNA here is from genome assembly GCA_035546295.1 of Thermoanaerobaculia bacterium. Classification (GTDB taxonomy): domain Bacteria; phylum Acidobacteriota; class Thermoanaerobaculia; order Multivoradales; family Multivoraceae; genus DATKBT01. Next base: position 7,172 of record DATKBT010000045.1, read on the forward strand.
GACGCCCAGGTCGTAGATCTCGCGAATCTGCTGGGCGATCTGGCGGACCACCTGCTCGTCGATGCCGAAGCTCTGCCGACCCATCAGCGCCTCGCCCGAGAGCTTGAGGACGATCGTCCGATAGGCGGCTTTCGAGACGTCTGTGGCGGCGGGTTGAGAGAGCTCGGTCATGGGATCGGCCTCGCTGGATTGGAGGGACGAGGGATCTAGACGCGTCCGACAGCCCTCGATGCAGACTGCCGCGGGCTGCTGGAGCGCGTCCACGAAATCACTCCGCGCCGGCCTCCGCCGAGCCCGTCTGCGGGCCCGCGCCCGAGCTCCGCTGGGGGCCGTCCCCCAGACTCTGCTGGGGGCCGTCCCCCAGACGATAGCGGACGAACCGGCTGACCTGGATGTTCTCGCCGATGGTCGAGATCCGCTCCTTGATCAGATCCCCCACGGTCTTGTCGGGGTCCTTGACGAAGGGCTGCTCGAGCAGGACGGTCTCGGCAAAGAACTTGCCGACCTTTCCCTCGACGATGCGATCCACCACCGCCTCCGGCTTGCCTTCCTCGACCGCCTGCTCCCGGAACAGCCGCCGCTCGCGCTCGAGGACGTCCTCGGTCACCTCCTCGCGGCGAACGAAGCGCGGCTCGGCGGCCGCGATGTGCATGGCGACGTCGGCGACCAGCTGCTGGAACTCGTCGGTTCGCGCCACGAAGTCGGTCTCGCAGTTGACCTCGACGAGTACGCCGATCTTGCCGCCGGCGTGGATGTAGGAGGCCACGAGACCTTCGCCCGTGCTCCGGCCCGCCTTCTTGGCCGCCGCGGCAAGCCCCTTCTTGCGCAGCGCGTCGATCGCCTGTTCGAGATCGCCGCCAGTCTCGGTCAGCGCCTTCTTGCAGTCCATCATGCCGGCCCCGGTGCGGTCCCGGAGCTCCTTGACCATCTGTGCTGTCACCGTCATCGCTCGTCCCCTGAGGGTGCCCCGGAGGTCGCGTCGGCCGGCGCGCCGGCGGCGCCCGGACCGGGACCCGGCCCCGGTCGACGCCGGGCCACGACGGCCGGCTTCGATCGGGAGAGGCCGGCCCGGCCACTCGCTCCGAGAGTTTTTCCTTGGTCTTCTCGAATCGGACCCCAAAAACACGAAAGGGTCAGCTGCGCCGCCGGCGCGGTCTGACCCCTCCGGCGAACCGGCCCTCGCGGCCCGTCGCCACGCGCGCGCGCCGGATCAGGCGCCTTCCGCCTTCTCCTCGCCCGAGCCTTCGCCTTCGGCGCCCCCGAGCGCCTCGGCCGCCGTCTCGCCGGCTTCCTCAGCCGCCGTCGACGGACCCGCGCCATCGTCGTTGGCGGGCTGCTCCTTGGCGAACATGCCGGATTCGTCCGCGTAGATGTCGGCGAGCTTGGCCGCGAACAAACGGATCGTGCGGATGGCGTCGTCGTTGCCTGGGATCACGTAGTCGACCAGCTCTGGATCGCAATTGGTGTCGACGATCGCGATCACCTGGATTCCGAGCTTGTTGGCCTCGCTGATCGCGATGTGCTCCTTCTTGGGATCGACCACGAAGAGCGCGTCGGGGAGCTGCTCCATGCCGCGGATGCCGTCGAGGTTCCGGGACATCTTCTCGCGCTCGCGCTCGAGACGGAGCTTCTCCTTCTTGGTGAGCATGCTGTCGGGATCGGCGAGCTTCTCCTCGATCTCCTTGAGCCGCTCGACCGACGCCCGGATGGTGACGAAGTTGGTCAGCGTCCCGCCCAGCCAGCGGTGGGTCACGTAGAACTGACCACAGCGGCTCGCCTCCTCCTCGATCGCCTGCTGGGCCTGACGTTTGGTGCCCACGAACAGGATCTTGCGGCCGTGGCGAGCGAGGTGCTCGACGAACTGCGCCGCCTCCTGGAAGCGTTCCTGCGTCCTCTGCAGGTCGATGATGTAGATGCCGTTGCGCCGACCGAAGATGTACTCCCGCATCTTCGGATTCCAGCGCCGGGTCTGGTGCCCGAAGTGCACACCGGCCTCGAGCATCTCCTTCATTGTCAACTGGACCAAGTTCGTCTCCTTCGAGCGCACCAAAGCGTTGGTCAACGCTTGCTGAACTGGAACCGGGCACGTGCGCCCTTCTGGCCGTACTTCTTGCGTTCCTTCTTGCGCGGATCGCGGGTGAGCAGCCCGGCCGCCTTCAGCTTCGCGCGCAGCTCTCCGTCGAGCTCGAGCAGCGCGCGCGAGATGCCGTGACGGATCGCGCCGGCCTGACCGGCGATGCCACCGCCCTCGACGTTGACCGTCACGTCGAACTCGTCGTTCTTCTCGACCAGGTGCAGGGGCTGCCGCACGATCATCTTGAGCACCTCGTTGCCGAAGTACTGGTCCATGCTGCGCCCGTTGATGTCGACCTGCCCGCTGCCGGGGCGGAGAAACACGCGGGCGCTCGACGTCTTGCGGCGGCCGGTGCCATAGAAGCTGTCACTCACGATCTGCGTCCTCTGTTGCTAGCGATCCAGAATGCTGCCGAGCGGGGCGCCGAGCGCCGTCAACGCCCGCCCGACAGGTCGAAGTCCTGCGGCTGCTGGGCGACGTGGGGATGGTCGCCCCCCGCGTAGACCTTGAGCTTTCGATACTGCTGGCGCCCCAGCGAGTTCTTGGGGAGCATGCCGCGCACCGCCAGCTCGACCAGGCGGGTGGGCTTGCGCGCGCGCAGGCGCGCGGCGCTCTCCTCCTTGAGCTTGCCGGGCTGACCGCTGTGCCGGTAGTAGGTCTTCTGCTGCTCCTTGCGACCGGTGAGCACGGCCTTCGCGGCGTTGACCACGATGACGAAGTCGCCAGAGTCCATGTGCGGCGCCCAGGTCGCCTTGTGCTTGCCGGTCAGCAGCCGGGCCACCGTCGTCGACAGCCGCCCGAGCGGAACGCCGTCGGCGTCGATCACGTGCCAGCGCCGATCGATCTCGCTGGCCTTTGGACTGTACGTCTTGCTCATCGCATTTCCCGCTTCCTCGAAGGCCCTTGCGCGCCGACCCGGAAGCCCTCCGGTCCACATCCTTCGAACGATCATCCGACCCGGCGCAAGCCGAGCCCGCCCCCACATCCGCCCCCCACTGGCTCGATTCTGGGCCAGGAAAACCAGGCGTTTCGCGGATCGCCCTCGAGGGAGTCGCGACGCGCGAACAGGGGCCTCTTGAGTGGCTGTCGCAGGGCGCACGTGCACGCTCCCCTGCCCAGCAAAGGGCCACGATCTTAAGCTCGCCGCTCCCGCGTGTCAACCGGTCGCCCGGCCTGACCAGGGCCGACTTCGACGGAGCCGCACCGCCGGATCGACGACCGGGAATCCGCCTCGCTCGAGCTGCCCTAGAGCATCCGAGACGGCTCCACTTGGATCGTGGCAAGCGTCGGCGCCGACGCAGTGAGCTCCTTTCGCGCGCCTGGTCCGAGGCGCCGGCCCCGCCTATACTGCGCCGTCCCATCCGAACGCCCGCCCGCAGAATCGGCCGATCGGAGCTCGCGATGACGATCACACCCCCAGGTCCGGATCGACGCGGCGTCCTACTCGACGGCGCCGCGGTCGGACGCGAGATCCGAGCGGAGGTCGCGGCCGGCGTCGCCGAGTTCGTGAAACGGATCGGCCGGCCACCTAGCCTGATCGCGGTCCTGGTGGGTGACGATCCCGCTTCCGAGGTCTACGTCGGGAGCAAGACCCGAGCATGCCTCGAGGCCGGGATGGCGGGCGACAGCCTGCGGCTTCCAGCCTCGACTCGACAGGCGGACCTGATCGCCGAGATCGATCGTCTGAACGCCGATCCCCGGGTCGACGGCATCCTGGTCCAGCTCCCGCTCCCCACGGGTCTCGACGTCGCCGAGGTCCAGGTCCGCGTCGACCCCGCCAAGGACGTCGACGGCCTCCACCCGCTCAGCGCCGGACGGCTGTGGACCGGGCGGCGAACCCTCCTCCCGGCGACGCCGGCCGGCATCCTCCGGCTCCTCGACCGCTACGGCTTCGAGCCCTCGGGCCGCCACGCGGTGGTGGTCGGCCGCAGCGCGATCGTGGGCAAGCCGATCGCCGGGCTGCTGCTCGAGCGCGACTGCACCGTGACCATCTGCCATTCGCGAACGCGCGACCTCGCCGGGATCTGTGCGCAGGCGGACCTGCTGGTCGCAGCGGTCGGCCGCACCGCGATGCTCGGTCCGGACTGCGTCAAGGACGGCGCCTGGGTGATCGACGTCGGACTGAACCGCGTCACCGACCGCGCCGAGGTCGAGCGCCTGTACCCAGACGATCCGAGGCGTCTCGCCACTCTCGAGCGCCGTGGCGCGGTGCTGGTCGGTGACGTCGATTTCTCGCGGGCTCGCCCGAAGGCGACCGCGATCACGCCGGTACCTGGCGGCGTCGGACCGCTGACCGTCGCCAGCGTGCTCGCCAACACGCTGCAGGCGGCGCGAGCCCGGGAGGGGCTGGAGCGTTGAGGAGCGCGCCCGGCCCGGGGGTGCTGCGCGCGGGCCTGACCGGCGGGATCGCGAGCGGCAAGTCGACGGTCGGCCGGATGATGGCCGAGGAGGGCTGCTTCGTCACCGACGCTGATCGGCTGGTCGACGAGCTCTATCGCCCCCGCGCCGCCGGCACCCGCGAGGTCGAGCGGCTGTTCGGCGAGGAGCTCCTCGACCGGCGCGGCGGCGTCGACAAGGCCCGCCTGGCGACCGTCGTCTTCGCCGATCCAGCCGCCCGCCGGCAGCTCGAGGCGGCGATCCACCCGCTGGTCGCCGCCCGCTTCGAGGAGCTGGCGCGCTCCCACGGCGGCGTGGTGGTGTTCGAGGCCACCCTGCTGGTCGAGACCGGGGGAGCCGCCCGATTCGATCGGCTGGTCACCGTCGAGGCCGATCCGGAGCTCAGGATCGAGCGCGCGATCGCCCGCGGGATGCCCGAGGCCGACGCGCGCGCGCGCCTCGCCGCGCAGGCGACCCCCGAACAGCGGACCGCGGCCGCCGATCACGTGATCGTCAACGAGGGAACGCTCGAGGAGCTGCACGAGCGGGTCGCCGAGGTGGTGGCGGAGCTGTCGGTGGACGTTCCTGGCTAGGTCGATCTTCGGAAGCGCGCAGCGAGAGCTCGCCAGGCGCGCCCCCGGTGGCCGCGCTCGTCCTTGACGCCGATCGGCAGCTCGCCATAGGTGAGCTCGCTGCCCTCCGGCTCGAACACCGGATCCCAGCCGAAACCCCCTGCTCCGCGCGGCGGCAGGACCAGCCGCCCGCCGTCCACACCCTCGCCGAGCAACTCGCGGGAGGCGTCGCGGTAGATCATCGCGCAGCAGGCCAAAGCGCGCGGATCGCCCGATTCGATCGCGACGCGAGCGACCCCCGCCGATCCGATCGCCTTCAGCATCCACTTGACCAGCGGGCCGGGGAAGCCGTTGAGGCCGGCGAGCTCGAGACCAGTCTCCTCCACCACCAGGGGCCGCTGCAGGCGGCGCCAGGCCTCCTCGGCCTTGGCGCGCAGGACCTCTCTGAGGTCGAGCGACTGGATCTCGGGCAGCTCCAAGTCCACCGCCGCGAGCCGATGTCCGAGGATCCGCTCGGCCTCCTTCCGCTTGTTCGGGTTGGCGGTGACCAGGACGAAGTCGGGCAGCGAGTCGGCCCACTGAGACCCGCCGCGGTCCATTCACCTGCCCTCGCCCACACCCCTCGTCTACCGCGACTCGGAGGCGAGCGCCGCCTTCTGCTCGGGTCCCCTGAGCACCCGGTAGGCGTTGACCTTCTGCTGCAGCCCCTTGAGCGCCAGCTCGCCGAGCGGCTCGAGCTCGAAGTCCTCGCCGAGCATGGCGCGTGTCGCCTCGCCGATGACCACCTGGCCGGGCTTGGCGACCGAGCTCTCGAGCCGCGCGGCGACGTTGACGGCATTGCCCAGCACGGTGTAGTCGACCCGCTGCGCGCTGCCCACGTCGCCGACCACCACCGGACCACTGTTGAGGCCGATCCGGCACCGCACCTCGTGCAGACCCTGCGCGATCCGGTCGCGATTCCACGCCTCGACCGCCTCCTGGATGCGCAGGGCGGCGCGCACCCCTCGCTCGGCATGGTCCAGCTGCTGCCGGGGAGCGCCGAAGAACGCCATGACGCAGTCGCCGATGAACTTGTCGAGCGTCCCGTCCTCCGCGAAGATCGCGTCGACCGAGCGCTCGCAGTAGCCGCTCAGGAGCTCGGCCACCTCGTCGAGCGTCGCCGATTCCGAGAAGGCCGTGAACCCGACGAGGTCGCAGAACAGGATCGTCACCTCCCCCTTGCGCAGCTCGCGCTGCCCCGCATCGGTCATCTCGCGGCCTTCGCGCAGGAGCTCCTCGAGCACCGCGGGAGCGTGATAGCGCTCGAGACGGCTACGCACCCGCCTCTCCTCCAGGCGCTGCAGGCCTACCGCCGCGTAGTTGGCGAGGGTGATCAGGAAGTCGAGGTGCTGCTCGCTGAAGCTGCCGGTGTGAAACGGCGTATCGACCTGGATGAAGCCGATGATCTGCTGGCCGGACCACAACGGCGCGCACATCGCGGCGCGGATCCCGTGCAGCCGGATCGACTCCCCCCCGAGCAGCCTGTGGTCGTCGAGCGCGTCGAAGGTGAGCAGAGCCACTTGCTCCTCCATCACCGCCTGCAGGATGGTGTGCGACACCGGCACGTTGCTCGGCCGTACCTGGACTTCGGCGCCGATCCGTGCGAGCTGGCAGCGAACCTCGTCGATGTTCTCGCCCACCAGGATGAAACAGCGGTCGACCGGCAGGGCTTCGAAGGCGATGTCCATCACCTTCACCAGCACCCCGTCCGCAGTATCGGCGCGCAGCAGGTCGCGGGCCAGCCGGTTGAGGTAGCGGAAGAACTGGGCGTCCAGGCTGCCGGCCGCCGCCGCCGCAGGCTCCTCGGTCTTGGTCTCGTCCTCGACCGGCGGCTGGGACTCGGAGAGGCCCAGCTCGAGCGAGAACTCGGAGAGCTTCCTGATGATAGTGGCGTTGGGGATCGACGAGGTGGAGTCGAGCCGGCGCGGGGCCTCCCTCGCCGGCTGGCGCTCGACCGCGAGCTCGAAGATGCCGATCTTGAGCGAGTCGTCGGCGCGGATCCGCTCCTCGCGGATCGGCACCCGGTTGAGTTGGACGCCGTTGGTGCTGTCGAGGTCGCGGACGAACCACTCGCCGTCGTGCTCACGCAGCTCGGCGTGACGGCGGGAGACCGAAAAATCCGGGAGCACCAGCTCGTTCTCGCTGCCGCGGCCGACGTGGATCGGGCCGGACTCGAGCGGAAACACCTTCTCCTCGTCTCGAATCGAGAAACGCAGTTGCAGAGCCACGATGCGAAGTCTAGCCGCGTTGGCTCGAAACCGCAGGTCCTGGTCGTGGCTCCCCGAGCTCCGACCCCGGTCCGGCGCGGGCACCGACTCGACCGCGATGGTCCCCGGCCGCTCCCGATGACGGCGGGGAGCAGCGGCCCTGGTCGGCGCCGGCTCGCGCTCGTCCTCCGGAGTCCAGCGATCGTGCGAGGCCCGTCGTCGCGGACCGGCCGAACCGAGGAGCCGACGGCCCACCCAGCCGCCTAGGAGCGCCCTCGCCCGCAGGCCGCTAGACTCTCCGCCGATGCCCGATCAGGTCGACGCTCCGGCGAACCCGCTTCACGAGCGCTACGCCTCGAGAGAGATGGGACGGCTGTTCTCGGCGGAGCATCGCTACGGGACGTGGCGCAGGATCTGGATCGCCCTCGCCGAGTGCCAACGCGAGCTCGGGCTGCCGATCACGGAAGGCCACCTCGCCGCCCTGCGCAACGCGCCGGCCATCGACTTCGACCGCGTCGCCGAGCTCGAGCGTCAGACTCGGCACGACGTCGTCGCTCACCTGCGCCACTTCGCCGAACAGGCCGGCGAGGCCGGCGGCATCCTGCACCTCGGAGCCACCAGCGCCTTCGTCACCGACAACACCGACGCTCTCGTCGTGCGCGAGGCCCTCGACCTGCTCCTGTCCAGGCTCGCCAGGGTCCTCCACGAGCTGCGCGGATTCGCCGAGCGCCACCGCGAGCTCCCGTGCCTCGCCTACACGCACTTCCAGCCGGCGCAGCTCACCACCGTCGGCAAGCGCGCCTGTCTGTGGCTCCAGGACCTGCTCACCGACGGCCAGGAGCTCGAGCGGCGCCGCGACGGCCTGCGGTGTCGCGGGGCAAAGGGGACCACCGGCACCCAGGCCAGCTTCCTGACCCTGTTCTCGGGCGATCACGAGCGGGTCCGGGAGCTCGACCGCCGGATCGCCGAGCGACTGGGCTTCGCGGCGAGCTGGCCGGTGACCGGACAGACCTATCCCCGCAAACAGGACAGCCAGGTGCTCGCTGCGCTCTCCGGCGTCGCCGAGAGCTGTCACAAGATGGGCACCGACCTGCGTCTCCTCCAGGGGGTCGGCGAGCTCTCCGAGCCGTTCGACGAGAAGCAGGTGGGGTCCTCGGCGATGGCCTACAAGCGCAACCCGGTGCGCGCCGAGCGCATGTGCTCGCTCGCCCGGCGGCTGATCACCGACAGTCTCAACGGAGCTCTCAACGCCTCGACACAGTGGCTCGAGCGCAGCCTCGACGATTCGGCGAATCGGCGTCTGGTGCTCACCGACAGCCTGCTCACCGCCGATGCCGTCCTCGGACTGGCCGGCGGCATCTGCGCGGGCCTGCGGGTGCACCCGGAGGCGATCTCGGCGCGGGTCGAGCGCGAGATCCCGTTCATGGCGACCGAGACCTTCCTGATGGAGGCGTCGCTGCGCGGCGGCGATCGGCAGGAGCTCCACGAGGCGATCCGCGGCTACAGCCTCGAGGCTCACGCGGTCGTTGCAGGCGGTGGCCAGAACCGGCTCCTCGACGCGATCGCGGCCGACGCCCGCTTCGGTCTCTCGCTCGAAGAGCTCCGCTCGATGCTCGATCCGGTCGCCTTCACCGGCCGCTCCGCCCGCCAGGTGTCCGAGCTCCTGGAGGAGCACGTCGACCCCTTCATCGCTCGCCTGAATCCAGCTCCGGTCGAGCAGCCCCGCGTGTGAACGTCGCAGTTTCCTGTCTCATCCATGAGCGCAGCCACCAGGCTCTCCGGCATCGCTGCTGCGACCGTCCTCCTCGCGGGCGCCGCGATCGGCTGCGCCGGGCGCGCGGAACGACCGGTGTCACCGACTCGCGAGAGCTTCACCCAGCGCGGCAAGGCCTCCTGGTACGGCGCGAAGTTCCAGGGGCGCAGCACGGCCAGCGGCGAGCTCTTCGACATGAACCTCCCCTCCGCTGCGCATCGCACGCTGCCCTTCGGCACCGTGGTGCGGGTGCGCAACCTCGACAACGGCCGCGAGATCGACGTGCGGATCAACGATCGCGGCCCGTTCGTGCGCGGCCGCATCGTCGACCTGTCGCGCGCCGCGGCCGAGGAGCTGGGAATGATCGCCGCCGGGGTCGCCGAGGTGAGGCTGTGGGTGGTGGTGTGGCCCGGCGAGACGGTGGCGTTCGCGAGCCTCGGCCGCAGAGAGCCCGCCGGCGGTGCCAGCTCGACGCTTCAGGCAGGCGCGTTCGTGGCGAGGGAGCGGGCCGAGCGTCTGGCGAAGCTCATTCGCCGCTTCGATCGGAGGGCGCGCGTGTACTCGGACGGCGGCTGGCACCGCGTTCAGGTCCGAGACCTGGACCCGCGAGACGCGGAGAAGCTGCGAGAGCGCCTGCGCGCCGAGGGGATCGAGGCGGTCGTGCTGGACGGCGCGACGTCCTGAGCGGGGCGCCCGGGGAGGGAGGAGTGGGGACGCGCTCGCTCACCCGAGCTCGATCGACCGCGGTTTCCCGGCGACGCGCCGCAGGCGCTGGGTTTTGGCCCGCTTCGCAGGCTCAGCGCGCCTCACCGTCTCTCGCTTCGGCTCGCCCTCAGCTCGAGGTGGAGCCGGGATGGTCTCAGCTCAGCTCAGCTAGGTCGACTAGGCCAGCGTGAAGTTCACAAACGGTCGAGGTTCGATCAAGCCGCTGCGCTCGCCCAGAGCAACCGCTGTGGCCTGGTCGACCCAGCCGCGCCCGCTTGCGGGCTTGCGGCGCACGAGTGATCGGCTAGCGGGCTCGTGGTATGACCGCGCCGCGACCTCCCTGCTCGTTGGGGAGTGGTGAACACCACGAGCCCGCTAGCTTTGTGAGCCCTGGTCTCGCGCTTGTGCGAGGCCGATGACCGCCGCCCGCCGCAGGGCGGCAAGAACTTCCGCTAGCCGAGTCGACCTGGCGGGAGATGTGCCACTCAGCGCGCAGAGGCTAGCCGAGATCGACGAGGTCCACCCGGCGGACCTCGTCGAGGCTCTCGAGCGCCTCCATGCAGGATTCCTCGGGCGCGTTGTCGAGCCGTAGCACCGCCATCGCGTCGTCCTGGCCCGGCCGCCGCGCGAGGTGGATGTCGGCGATGTTGACGCCGGCGTCCCCCAGCAGGGTTCCGACCTTGCCGACCACGCCCGGCGTGTCGCGGTTGCGTAGCACCAGCAGGAGACCCTCGGGCTGGAACTCGAGCCGGAAGCCGCCGAGACCGACGACGCGCAGCCGGTCGTCAGTCGAGAGGGTGCCGGCGACCTCGACCTCTCCCTGCGCGCCGCGCACCCGCACGCTGACCAGGTGGGCGAACTCTCCGCTCTGCGGGTGTGTCGCCCGCATCAGCTCGATCGCTCGCTCGCGCGCGAGCGCCTCGGCGTTCACGTAGTTGACGGCTTCCCCGAGGAAGGGTGAGAGCGCTCCCCGCAGGCCGGCGACCGAGACCGGGACGGCGAGCGCGTCCTCGAGACCGTAAAGGTCGACCCGGACGCGGTCGATGCTCCCCCGATGCATGGCCGACGCAAAGCGGCCGAGCAGCTCCCCGAGACGCAGGTACGGCTCGCCGCGGGTCCCGGCCGGCCGGAACGGCAGGTTGACGGCGGAAACGGTGAGCGAGCCCTCGAGCGCCAGGATCACCATCCGGGCGATCTCGGTGGCGATGCGCTCCTGAGCCTCGTGGGTCTGAGCGCCGATGTGGGGCGTGGCGACCACCCGCCGGTGCGCCGCCAGCCGGTAATCGGCGGGCGGCTCCTGGGCGAAGACGTCGAGCGCGGCGCCGCCGAGCCGGCCCGCGTCGAGCGCCTCGAGCAGCGCCTCTTCGTCGATCACTCCGCCGCGGCCGCAGTTGACCACCATCGCCGTGTCCTTGAGCAGGGCGAGCCGCTCGCGATCGAGCAGGTTGCGGGTCTGGTCGGTGAGCGGCGTGTGGAAGGTCAGGGCGTCGACCCGCGGTAGCATCTCCTCGAGCGTCTCCACTGGCTCGACGTCGAGACCGCGCGCCACCTCCGCGCTGAGAAACGGATCGTAGGCAAGCACCTCCATCTCGAAGGCGCGCGCACGCTGCGCCACTCGCTGGCCGATCTGACCGAAGCCGATGATGCCGAGCGTCTTGCCGTACAGCTCGACGCCGACGTGACTCTTGCGGTCCCAGGTCTCGGCCTTGAGCGAGCGGTCGGCGTCGACCACCCGTCGCGCCAAGGCCAGGAGCAACGCGAAGGTGTGCTCGGTCGCCGAGAGGAGGTTGGCGGTTGGGGAGTTGACGACCAGCACTCCGCGCTCGGTGGCCGCCGCCACGTCGATGTTGTCGACACCGATCCCGGCGCGGCCCACCACTCGCAGGGAGCCCGCCGCCAACAGCAGATCTCTGGTGACCTTGGTGGCGCTGCGCACGACGAGGGCGTCGTAGCCGTCGATGATCTCGAGGAGCCGCGGCCGGTCCTCCTCGCTCAGGACGTCGACGGTCGCGCCGCTCTCGCGCAGCTTCTCGATGCCCGACGTCTCCAGAGAATCGGCGATCAGTATCCGGCTCATCGCAACCATCGCCCCCGAGGGTCACGGACGCCGACGACGGCGTCCGGTCGTGATCGTTTTCGCCCGGGCGCTCCCCGGCAGGCGCCGGACTGTATCGGAGAGCAGCCGCAGCTTCGGCGCTTCCCCTCGGCGGCAACCCGGGACGAGAGCATCTCCGGCTCCGGAAAGGGTGTCCTCCACTCCAGGAGCGGTCTTCTACAGCCTGGGGCGGCGAAGACGCCCGACGAGCTGCTCGGTGGTGAGCACCCGCTCGCGCCCCTCGCCGGTGACCAGCTTCCAGCTCCCACGGCCCTCGGCGTCGCGATCCCGCGAACGCACGCTCCACAGTCGGGCCGGCGCCAGTCGGCGGTCGATCCGCACTCCGGGGCGCGAAGGGTCGCCGCTGATCAGCACCAGAGCACAGCCGAGGAAGTGCCCGCGTATCAGGTCGGCGAGCACCGGCTCGCCCTGAATCGGCTTGAGGGCGAGGCTCGCCCCGGCGCCGACCGCGAGCGCCCTGGACATTCCGGAGCGCACCGCCGGCTCGAGCTCGGGGACCCCCGAGATCGGGGCGAGATGGAGCCATCCGACGCGCAGGTCACGCTCGCGCGCCGCGGCCGTCAGGGGCTCGAACCGTGCCGGTGGCTCGAGCACCCAGCACAGGTGCGGAGCCTTCACCGGCGCACTCCCGAGGGCCCGCTCGATCCTGACGCGGGCCCACCCGGTCCTGACGCCGGGTAGAGCAGATGACCGGCGCGCTCCCTGCGGAACGACTCCTCGTCCCCAGACCAGGAGTCGATCCAGCGCAGCAGCTCGTCGTTGCCGCCCCCCCCACGGCGCTCGACGATCCTCCGCAGCTCGGGGGTGCCGGCGAGGAGGTCGATCGCAGGTGTGTCGTTGACGAACTCGTAGGGCTGGCGCCGCCAGGCAAAGGCGTCCCCGAGCTCCGCGGCGAGGGTCGCGAGCAGTCGCACTCCCAGCCGATAGGGGCGCACGGCCCGGGGGTCGACCACCACCACCTCGAAGCCGGCGCAGACGACGCCGGCGTGCTTCTGGAACTGCGGCCTGAACAGCGCCGGCAGGAACCTCACCCCCGGTTCCCCGAGCGCCTCGAGGGCGTCGACGAGGGCCGGCGCATCGACCCCCGGGGCTCCGACGAGCGCGAAGGGCCGAGTCGTGCCGCGGCCCTCGGAGAGCTCCGTGGCCTCGATCAGGCAGAGGCCGGGGTAGAGCAGAGCGGTGATCGCCGACGGCATGTTCGGCGAAGGCGCGATCCAGGGTGTCGAGCCGTCGAGGGCCAGCGACTCCCGCCGCCATCCGTCGAGCCGGAACACCTCGAGCGCGTCGCGATCCCAGCCCCGCCGGCTCGCCTCGAGGAGCACCAGCTCGGCGAGGGTGAGACCGTGGCGTGCGGGAAGGGAGAAGGCGCTGACGAAGGACTCGAGGCCGGGGGAGACGAGGTTTCCTTCGACCACCTCGCCGCCGAGCGGGTTGGGACGGTCCAGGATCCACACCTCACAGCCGGCGGCGAGCGCCACCTCGGCGGTCCAGACCGCGGTGGCGGCGAAGGTGTAGTAGCGGGCGCCGACGTCGGCGAGATCGATGACGACGAGATCGACGTCGGCGAGCGCCGAGGGATCCGGCCGCAGCGACTCTGCCTCGTCGCCGTAGAGCGAGACCACCGGGATGCCGGTCCAGGGATCCGCTCCCTCGCGCGCCGGCACCATGTCCTGCTCGACGCCGTAGAAGCCGTGCTCGGGCGCCAGCAGGAGGGCGGGGGCACGACCCCGCCCGGCCAGCGCGCGATGCGCGAGCTCCCAGGTCGCGCTCACCGACGCCTGGTGAGCGAGCAGCGCATAGCGCCGACCGCGCAGACGGTCGACCTCTGCGAGCAGGCGATCGAGACCGACCTTCGTCATCCGACCGCACTGGAGTCGGAGCCCTGCCGCCGATAGTCGCCGCTGCGACCTCCGCTCTTCGATTCGAGCCGCAGGTCGGTGATCGACGCGGCGCGATCGACCGCCTTGACCATGTCGTAGATCGCCAGCGCCGCGACCGCGCAGGCGGTGAGCGCCTCCATCTCGGCGCCGGTGCGCGCGGTGGCGACCACCCGGCTGCGCACGACGACCCCCGCACCGCCCGATCCCTCGTCGGCGAACGGCTCGACCTCGACGTCGACCTGATCGAGCGGCAGCGGATGCGCGAGCGGAATCAGCTCGCCGGTCCGCTTGGCGGCGAGGACGCCCGCGAGCTGCGCGACCACCCGTGCGTCCCCCTTGGGCAGCGCCTCGAGACGATCGACGGTCTCGCGCTCGAGCAGCACGCGGCAGGACGCCTCGGCCATTCGACGGGTGACGGCCTTCGCCGAGACGTCGACCATCCGCGCACTGCCCTGCTCGTCGAGGTGGCTGAAGGACCGTTCGTCCATGGGCGGCTCCGGGCGGTAGATGACGACAGGCGTCGCTCGACGAGCTCGCGCGGCACGTCCCTGCGCGCAGCAAGACGCTGCAGGACGCGCACGAGAGCACCGGCTCGAAGGAGTCCCTCGCGACCGGCCGGCGACGGCACGAGCCCCAACAGAGCCGTCGGGACCGGACGGCCGCAGTATCGTAGCAGCGCCTTGCTCGGCGGCTCGCGACCCCAGAGCGAGAGCGGCGCCGTGGCCGCTCCGGGAAGAGCGAGCTCGGCGGGTCGTCCATGTCCTTCGCCATCGTCATCCCCACCCTCGACGAGCAGTCCGTGCTCGGCCCCACGCTCGACGCGGCCCGGCGTCACCTGCGCTGCGAGGAGGGAGACCTGCTCGTGGTCTCGGACGGCGGCAGCCGCGACGCCACGCTGACGCTGGCTCGCGAGGCCGGGGCCGAGATCGTCGAGGGCAGACCGGGCCGGGGGGTGCAGCTCTCGCTCGGTGCACGGCACGCGCTCGAGCGCGGAGCGACGTCGCTGCTGTTCCTCCACGCCGACACCAAGCTTCCCGAGGGCGCGCGCGACCTGGTTCTCGCTCGCCTGCGATCGGGGGCGGTCGGGGGCGGCTTCCTGATCTCGTTCGTCCCCGAAACACGGCTGCTGCGCCTGGGCGCCAGGCTGGTGTCGATGCGCACCAGGCTGCTGCGCATCCCGCTCGGCGATCAGGCTCAGTTCGCCTCGGCCGACGCCTACCGCGCCGCCGGCGGCTTTCCCGAGTGGCCGCTGCTCGAGGACGTCGAGCTGCTGCGGCGCCTCAAGAGCGTCGGGCGGCTCGCCATCGTCGAGCTGCCGGTGGCGACCGCTGCGCGGCGCTTCTCGACCGTCGGCGTGGTGAGGGCCGTGGCGATCAACTGGACGATCTGGGGCCTGTACGCGATCGGCGTGCGGCCTCCGACCCTGGCCCGGCTCTACGGAAGGATCCGTTGAAAGGAGCGCCCGAACGCAAACGAGCCCCGTCGGGAGATCCCGCGGGGCTCGCCGGTCCTTTCGATCAGGCGATCGATCACGGCTCGATCGAACCGTGATCGAGGATCAGTTCAGAGCTTCCTTCAGCTCCTTGCCGACCTTGAAGCGGACACCCTTGCTCGCCTTGATCCTGATCGTCTCGCCGGTCTTGGGATTGCGACCCTGACGGGCGGCGCGCTTGGAGACCGCGAAGCTGCCGAAGCCCGGGCACTGGACGCGCTCGCCCTTCCTCAGGTGACGCGTGATCGCATCGAACACGGCGTCGAACGCATCGGCCGCCTGCTTCTTGGTCAGACCCTCGACATTGTCGGCCACTCGGTCCACGATGTCCGCTTTACCTGCCATCGACTCCTCCTTGCAGTGAATTCATGCCTCTCTCTTGGCAACCATTCAACCGAAAACAACGTTTTGTCTGTCAACCTCCACCTGCTCGAACGCTCGACGACCGTCGGCCCGGCGGTTTTCGCTTGGATCCGATGGGCCTGCCCTGGTCGTGCCTCACCGCAGTCCGATTCGTCGACGACCGCTCGATCGTTGGGCATCGCGGCAAGAGGCTGTCCTCGAATGCCCGGTTGTTCGGCTCGAGCTGCCGAGAACCCGCGGGCGCACCAAACGGCTGCCCTGCGTTCGATTGCCAAAAACTACGGGACTTTCCGGGCACTGTCAATGCCGACACCCGTGATCAAACCGTCGGAAAGCCTCGTCTTTCCTGCGATCGTGGCGCCGGAGGCGGTGGCGGAGAGCGATGGGCGTTGCATCGTTCCCCGCCGGGAAGTCCTGCTCGACTCTGGTGATGGGGATCGGTGGGCGAATCAGACCCGGCGCCGGAGGACGTGCGCCGTGAAGCCGTCGTGGTCGTCAGCCGGCAGGATCTGCCACCGCCCCGGCCCCGTCACGCCGCGACGCAGAGGCGGCGGCAGGCGCTCCTCCAACATCGCCAGCTCGAAGTCGTCGCGCTCCGCCAGGAACCGCTCCACGACGTCCTCGTTCTCCTCGCGCTCGAGCGAGCAGGTGATGATCGAGAGCATTCCGCCGGCCCGCACCAGATCGGCCGCGCCCGCGAGCATTCGACCCGCCTCCCGCGCCAGCCGACCGATCTCGTCCTCCGAGATCCGCCACTTGAGCTCCGGGTTCTTGCGCAGCGTGCCGGTGCCCGAGCAAGGGAGATCGCAGACGACGCGGTCGAAGGCCTGCGCCAGCGCCGGCTGTGCGGCGTCCATGGCCACCAACGGAACTGCGAGCTCGAGGCGCTGGAGGTTACGGCGCAGTGTGTCGAGACGGGGCGGCGAAGCATCGGCCATCACCGCCCGCACGGTCGGCTCGTAGGCGATCAACGAGAAAGTCTTGCCCCCGGGCGCCGCCGCGACGTCGAGGATCCGCTCGCCCCGCCCGGGGGGCGGCAGCAGCGCCACCGCCTGGCTCGCCTCGTCCTGGACGTAGAAGCCGCCTCGACAGAAGGACTCGGAGTGCAGCGGCTGCCCGCTCACCACCCTGAGCCCGAGCGGGGCGATCTCGGAGGCCACGACCTCGACCTCCTCGTCGATCAGCGCCTCGGCCAACAGCTCGCGCCCGCCTCGATGGCGGAAGGCGAGGAGCTGGAGCGGCTTCGGCCGGTTGTTGGCCCGCAGCAGCGCGCGCGTGCGCTCCTCGCCGAACCGCTCGCGCCAGCGGCGCACCAGGAAATCCGGATGACTCTGCTCGATCGCGAGCCGCACCAGGGCATCCTCGTGCTCCACCGGCCATGCCTCCAGGCGGGGAGCGCGCGCGACGCGTCGCAGGACGGCGTTGGCGAAGGAGGCGCCGCCGCGGTGGGTCGCGCGCCGCGCCTGCTCGACCGCCTCGTTGACGGCTGCGTGATGGGGAACGCGGTCGAGGAACAGGAGCTGATAGACCGCCAGCCTCAGCGGTGCGCGGAGACCCTCCTCGATCTGGTCGATGCGGCGGTTCGCAGCGCGCGCGATGACGTCGTCGAGACGGCGTCGCCAGGTCAGGGTGCCGAGCACCAGCTCTTTGAGCAGGCCGTGGTCGCGAAGGTCGCAGCGCTCCTTGGCGGTCTCGAGGAAGGTGTCGGCCGGCGACCTCGACGCGAGCGTGCGCTCGAGCGCCCACGCTGCAGCCTCGCGGACGTTGCCGTGGACCATCCTGGTGCCGGCTCGAGGCTGCTGATCGTCCGGCCGCAGCTCTCGCGCTCGTTCTCGACCGGGCGGGCTCTTCATGCAGACGCCTCGCTGCCGAGCCGCTCCCCGGGATGGGGCTGCTCGCCGTTCCAGAAGTCTCTTCCCGAAACCGGCCGCCGTCCGGCCCTCTGAACTCGATCGAGCGCCAGGTTGCCGGCCCCGCACGCCACCACCACCGACTCCCCGACGGTTCCCAGCAGACGGCCGGGATCGCGCCCGCTCCGATCAGCCGGGCCCATCGAGGTCTCGAGCACGCGCAACGGCGTGCCACGGAACGACGTCACGGCTCCGGGCCAGGGGGTCATCGCGCGCACCCATCGTTCGATCTCCACCGCCGGCCGGCGCCAGTCGATCTCGCCGTCCCCCTTGCTCAGCCGCGGCGCGAACGTGGCGGCCGATCGATCCTGCTCCCGGGGCTCGATCTCGCCACGCTCCCAGCGCTCGATCGTCTCGACGACGAGGGCTCCGCCCGCCCGGGCGAGACGCGCGCCGAGCCGATCCGTGGTGTCCTCCGGCTCGATCGGCACCTCTCGCTGGAGCAGCACCGGACCGCTGTCGAGCCCGCGCTCCATCAACATCGTGGTAACGCCCGTCACCGTCTCGCCCGCCGCGATCGCAGCCGAGATCGGCGAGGCGCCACGGTAGGCGGGGAGCAGGGAGGCGTGGAGGTTCATGCAGCCCTGCGCGGGCAGGTCGAGCAGGGCCTGGGGAAAGATCTGGCCGAAGGCGACGACGACTGCGAGTGTCGGTCCGAAGTGGGCGAGCTCGGCAAGGAAGCTCTCGTCACGGACGCGCTCCGGCTGCAACAACGCAACGTTGCGATCGAGCGCCCATTCGGCGACTGGCGGTTGGCTGCGCGCCCGCCCGCGCCCCGCCTGGCGCGGGGGCTGCGAGATGACGGCGACCGGCGTCCGGCCGGCTGCGTCGAGGGCGTCCAGCGTCGGCACCGAAAAGCTCGGAGTGCCGAAGACGACGAGGGGGAAAAGGTCGATCGACTCGCTCATGGCAGCTATCTGTCGGGACTGTATCCGGCGGCGGGGCGGCGCTGGCTGCGCCCGACGCGAGCGCCAGGCTCCGGATGCAAAGAGCTCGCGAAAGGGCGGCGGGCTCATCGGGGGCGACGTCCTGGCTCCCGCCCGAGCGCGACCTCGACGTCTCCAGTGGCGCCACCAGCCGAGATCCCGCAGGCGCGAGTCGGCGGGCAGCGTGGCCGTGCCGGTCACCACTCGATGGCGGCGAGCAATACCCCGATCCCCGAGAGGCGCGCGGCGACCTCGGGCTGGCTCCGATCTGCTTGGGCAACAGTCGCTCAGTTCTCCGGCTGTCCGCGGCGACGCGCCGGAGGCGCTTGGAGCCGCGAGGAATGGGTAGCCGGAGATCTGCTACAGCGCGCGCAGCGCGCCCCAGCAGATCGGAGGCTACCCCTCGAGCTCTTGAAAGAAGTCCGGCTTGACCAGGACCTCGCGCGGCTTGCTGCCCTGCGCGGGTCCCAGGATCCCGTCGTGCTCGAGCATGTCGATCAGGCGCGCCGCCCGCGAGAAGCCCACGCGCATTCGACGTTGGAGGAAGCTGGCGGAGCCCATTCCCTCGGAGACCACCAGCCGGGCAGCCTCGCCGAACAGCTCGTCCTGCCCCTCGGAGCCGTCGGCGCCGCCGGAGCGCTCCTCGATCGGCGCCTTGAGCACGTCTGGATCGAGCTCGGGCTTGCCCTGCTTCTTGAGCCAGCGCACCAGCGCCGCCGTCTCTTGCTCGCTCACATAGGCGCCGTGCAGCCGGATCGGCCGTGAGCTGGCCGGAGGCAGGAACAGCATGTCGCCCTTGCCCAGCAGCTTCTCGGCGCCGATCTGGTCGAGGATCGTCCTCGAGTCGTGTCTGGTCGCCGTGGCGAACGACAAGCGGCAAGGAAAGTTCGCCTTGATCGTGCCGGTCAGCACGTCGACCGAGGGTCGCTGAGTGGCGACGATCAGGTGGATGCCGACCGCCCGCGCCATCTGGGCGAGGCGAGCGATCGACTGCTCGACCTCGGCGGAGGACACCATCATCAGATCGGCCAGCTCGTCGATGATCACGACGTAGTAGGGCAGCGGCTTGAGGTCGTCGGCGAACACCTCTCCGTCGCCGTCGTCGTCGCGCAGCGACAGCCGCTTTTGAACCTCGGGATCGCGGATGGCCCGGTTGTAGTAGTCGATCGAACGGACGTGGACCTCGGCGAGCAGCTTGTAGCGGCGCTCCATCTCGCCCACCGCCCAACGCAGCGCGTTGGCCGCCTTCTTGGGCTCGACCACCACCTCGGTCTTGAGGTGGGGGATGTCCTTGTAGACGCCCAGCTCGATCCGCTTCGGATCGATGAAGATGAACTGCACCTGGTCGCGGGTCGCCTTGTAGAGGATCGAGGTGATCATGCTCTGCAGTCCGACGCTCTTGCCGGCGCCGGTGGCGCCGGCCACGAGCAGGTGAGGCATCGTCGCCAGATCCCCGAAGTACGGCTCGCCGTGCAGCGTCCGCCCGATCGCCATGGTCAGCGGCGATGGAG
The DNA here is from genome assembly GCA_035546295.1 of Thermoanaerobaculia bacterium. Classification (GTDB taxonomy): domain Bacteria; phylum Acidobacteriota; class Thermoanaerobaculia; order Multivoradales; family Multivoraceae; genus DATKBT01. The sequence goes on from DATKBT010000045.1 coordinate 27,096, forward strand.
ACTTGCGGAACCCGGGGTCCGCGAGCAGCGGCCCCAGCCGGATCGTCGAGCGCCTCGCGTTGGGGACCTCGATGCCCAGGGTCGAGCGGCCTGGCATCCGATCGATGCGGATGGCCTCCGCCTTGAGGGAGAGCGCCAGGTCGTCCTGGAGGTTGACGATCTGGCTGACCTTGACTCCAGGCGCCGGCTGGAACTCGTAGACGGTGATGACGGGGCCCGGCGTGATCGCCTCGACCGATCCCACCACTCCGAACTCGGCGCAGCGGTCCCGGATGAGGTCCCCGAGACGCACCAACTCGTCCTCGGAGATGACGCGGCTCTCCTCCTCGAGGGTCAGCACATTGAGAGGCGGCAGCTGGTGCTCCGCGGAGACCGAGAAGCCGAGGTCTCGCTGCGACCCGGCAGGAACCGCCGGAGCCGAGGGATCCGGCCCCGGACGCCGGGCGCTCCGCGCCGCCGGCTTCGATGCCCCGCCGATGGGCTGCGCCGACGGCGCCTCGGCGGCGAGGCTCGAAACCGCGAGCTCCGGATCCTCGCTCGGCGAAGCGCCCGCCACCCGGCGGATCGCGAATCCACCATCCCCTCGCCGCTCGCGAACGCGCACGGGACCGGCCTGGACGATCTCTTCGGCTGCCGGCTCGACGCCGCTCTCGCGCTTGCGGCGCCGCGCCCGCTCGAGGTGCTTGGCGACCACGGTGCGACGCGAGCGCTCCCGCTCGCGTCGCTCGCGCCGGCGCGTCCAGGAGAGCCAGACCAGTCGCCAGGCCGCAGCGAATCGCGCGGCGCCCGCGCGCATCACGTCGTCGAGGCTGTTCTGCAGCGCCAGGGCGATCCCGATCGCCAGGATACCCAGCGTCACCAGCAGGGCACCGAGGAAGCCGAGCCGTTCGATCAGCGAGCCGGCGACGAAGACTCCCACGGCCCCGCCGGCGTCGAGCTCGTCTCCGCGAATCCCGATCGATCCGAGCAAGAGCTGGAGCAGCGGCGGCAGCGTGATCAGGGCGAGGATCAGCCCCAGCCCGCGGCCCACCACCGGTTCTCCGCCACGGCGAAACAGCCTCTGAGCGCCCGCCCAGATCATGACGAGCGGAATCAGCAGCACCGGCAGTCCGAGCAATCCGAAGGCGAGCGCCGAGAGCTCGGCGCCGAAGGGCCCGATCAGGTTGCGCACCTCGACCTCGTCGGCCTGCTCGTGCAGCAGGCTGGGATCTCGCGGATCGTGGCTGAGCAGGCTCGCCAGCAGGAAGAGACCGCCGATGGCGAGCAGGAGGCCGGCGAGCTCACGCCCCTTGCGCTCCCAGAGCGCGAGCGGTCGCGCCTTGCGCTCGGCGCGGGCAACGCTCACGGCTCGCCCCCACCGCACCGCCTCGGCGCGGATCTCGTTCGCTCGAACATCGTCGGAAGTCTAGCAGCGCGAGTGCTTTAGCTGGGCGTTTCCCGCTCTGGCCGGACCCATCCGGCTCTCGCCGGACCTGTCCAGCTCTGGCCGGACCGTGTGCGGCGCCTCGGAGGTCCGTGGCCCGGACGCTCCGAGGGGAGCTGGCTACGGACCGGTGAGTGAGCGATGGAGCCCGAGGAAGTCGGCGGGGCGCAGCGCCTCGGCCCGCAGAGAGGCCTCGATGCCGCAGCTCTCGAGCGCCGCGCGAGCGCGTTGCGCTCCGAACGCCGCCGTCAACCCGTTGGCGAGGGTCTTGCGCCGCTGCGCGAACGCGGCCCGAACCGTCTGCTTGAGCCCCATCCAGACCTCCCGCTCGAGCTGGGAGTCCTGGACCTCGAGCCCGATGAAGGCGCTCTCGACCTTGGGCGGCGGGTGGAAGCTCCCGGGGCGGACTCGGGCCAGGCGGCGACCGCGCGTGCGCAGCGACACCAGCACGCTCAGGCTGCCGTAGGTGCGGCTGCCGGGCGTCGCGAGCAGCCGGTCGGCGACCTCCTTCTGGACCAGGAACGCGCAGCGGGTCCCGGCCGGAGCGTCGTCGAGGACGCGCTCGACGACGGCCGTCGAGATCGCGTAGGGGAGGTTGCCGGCGACCGCCCAGTCTTCCCCGAGCCCCCTAAAACGCAGGTCGAGCGCATCGCCGGCCACCACCCGAAGCCGAGAGCCGGCGAGGGTTCTCGCCCTCGCGCCCAGCCTCCGGCGGAGCTCGACCACCCAGGCGAGGTCGAGCTCGACCGCCAGCACCTCCCACCCCGCATCGAGCAGCGCGCCGGTGAGGACGCCGCCTCCGGGGCCGATCTCGAGGATCCGGCCGCGCCACCCTTCATCGCGCCCGAGCCCGAGGTACTCGACCGCGGGCCGGCACAGCTCGGGGCTGGTCAGGTGATGTTGGCCGAGGGCCTTCCTGAGCCGAGGTCGCGGCTCACGGGCCCGCACCGCTGAGCGTCGGCTCGCCATCGTCGGATTCTCGCAGACGAGACGGTTGCGGTCCGCGGGTCGAGGGTGGTCCTCGGCGTTGGCTGCGTGCTGTTTGCGCCCGCACCAGGCCTTCGATTGACCGGTTGTGGGGCGGTTGCTAGCCTGCCTGGGCTCTGCCGGAGGCCAGGTCGCCGCTCTCCCGGAGCGCCTCGCAGGCCGACCGGCCCCGAGCAGCGCCGGCGACCGCCTCGACCGAAGGCAGGCCGCCCGATGGTTCGGGGGCGTCGGTGTCGGCTCCGCCGTACCGGCTCCCCCCCGACGGACCCTCACCTGGAGATGCCATGACCACCACCGATGCAAGGACGCGGGTCGCTCCCGATCAGGTCCATGAGCTCCTCGCCAGGCACATCCTGGTCGACGGCTTCCCCGTGGTCCTCGACCTCGCACGGAGTCACGGCCCCTACCTGCACGATGCCCGCGGCAACCGCGACCTCCTCGACTGCTTCGCGAGCTTCTCGACGGTCCCGCTCGGTTATAACCACCCCGCCTTCGAGGACGTCGACTTTCGCGAGCGCATCCTGCAGGCGGCGATCAACAAACCCGCGAACTCGGACCTCTACACCCCGGAGATGGCGGAGTTCGTGGCCACCTTCTCGCAGACCTTTCCAGAGACCCTCGCGCACCACCTGTTCTTCATCGACGGCGGTGCGCTCGCGGTCGAGAACGCGATGAAGGCGGCCTTCGACTGGAAGAAGCGCAAGAACCTCGCCGCCGGCCGCGGTGAGCTGGGCAACCAGATCGTGCACTTCTACGAGGCGTTCCACGGGCGCAGCGGCTACACCCTGTCGGTGACCAACACCGACCCCAGCAAGACCCGCTACTTCCCGAAGTTCGAGTGGCCGCGGGTCACCAATCCGAAGCTCTCCTTCCCCGTGACCGACGCCGTCCTCGAGCGGGTCGAGCGCGACGAGGCGTTGGCGATCGCCCAGATCCGCCAGGCCCTCGTCGACCATCGCCACGACGTCGCCGCGATCCTGATCGAGCCGATCCAGGGGGAGGGGGGGGACAACCACTTCCGATTCGAGTTCCTGCGCGCCCTGCGCGAGATCGCCGACGAGGACGAGGTGCTCCTGCTCTACGACGAGGTGCAGACCGGCTTCGGCGCGACCGGCAAGTGGTGGGGGTTCGAGCACTTCGGCGTGGAGCCCGACATCCTGGCCTTCGGCAAGAAGACCCAGGTCTGCGGCATCGCGGCGTCGCGGCGGCTCGACGAGGTGGAGTCGGTGTTCCAGGTCTCGAGCCGTATCAACTCGACCTGGGGCGGCAACCTGGTGGACATGATCCGCTGCCAGCGCATCGTCGAGACGATCTGGGAGGAGGATCTCCTGGAGCGCGCGACGAGGGTGGGCGCCAGGATGGTGGACGGGCTGCGCGTGCTCGAGCGACGTTTCGAGGGCCGATTGAGCAACAGCCGCGGGCGCGGGCTCTTCCTGGCGGTCGACCTGCCCGACAACAACACCCGCAAACGGACGCTGACCGGCATGCGCGAGCGGGGGCTGCTCGGCCTCGCCTCGGGAACCCGCTCGATCCGGTTTCGGCCGTCCCTGATCTTCGAGGAGCGCCATGCCGACGAGGCGCTCGCACGCTTCGCGGACACGCTCGACGCCACGCTCTGAGCCCACCTCTCCGCTCGGGCTCTGACTCTCGCCGCGCACGGTCGAGCTCCCGGCCGCACCTCGCGGAAGTCGCGTCCGGACTCAGGACGCGAGCCGGCAGCCCGGCGCCAGGACCTCGGCCCCGGTCTCGGGCAGAGCGAGCGCGCCCGGAGCCGTGATGCGTATGGCGCGCTCCCGCGCGAGTTGGACGCTGAGCACCGGCAGTCTCGTCGGGCGGCGCCGGAAGGCGTAGAGCGAGAGCGACGTCGAGCCGAGCGAGTCGAGCTCGAGGGTGAGGTCGATCGCCTCCCGGGTCTCGCCGAGCGGGATTGCAAGCGCGGCCCGGATCTCGTCGACCATTGCCGCGCGCCAGCCGAGCGGAACGCGATCGAGCTGCTCGATCACCACGAGCGCATCCTCGACCAGCTCCTCGATGTCCTCGAGCCGAGCGGCGGCGGCCAGCCGCGGTTCGGCGAGGAGCGCCCGGGCGAGCCGCTCCGCCGCGTCCGCTTCGCCCGGCGCGAGCACCGCGAGGACGAAGGGAGCGAGCGCTCCCAGCGGATCGAGATCGCAGGCGCGCTCGAGATCGGCGCGGTGGCCCGGCTCGCCGGCTTGCCCGGCACGAGCTCCCGTCAGCAGCCAGAAGATCCCGATCCCGCGCGCCGCGAGCGCCGACGACCTGAGGCCGTCCGTTGCGCCGGCGCTGCCCGCCTCGAGCGCCTGGCGGAAGCGGTAGAGCGGGAACGCCGGGTCCAGCCGCACCGCGCGCGCGAGGTGGCGCGAGCCGGCCGACGCGCGGGCGGCCCCCCGATCGACCACCGGTGGAACCGCGGCGTCGCCGCCCGACGCTGCCTCCGCTGCCGCTTCGCGGCTCGCCACGCGCACCTCGCCGCCGACCGCGACGAAGCGGTCGAAGTGCCAGTGCGCGATGCGGCTGGGGAGCAGAGCGACCAGGCAAGCGACGACCAGCCAGACGAACCAGCGCGGCGAGGCCGCCGCGGTCGACGGCCGTGCTTCTGCCGACTGCAGGCCGAGCGCGAGCGGGATCGCGGCCGCGACCGCCAGCGCCGCCACGTCGAAGGCCCCCGCGCCCAGCAGGCAGATCCCGCCACCCAGGATCGAGGCGACGCTCGCCCAACGCCTCACCGCGGCGGGACCGGCCGGGAGACGCCGCAGCTCGCCGAGACGCCGCGCCACGAACAGCGCGACCAGGACCAGCAGCGCTCCGGCACCCGCGACACCGAGCTCGAAGAGCAGGTCGAACCACAAGGAGTGAGCGTCGGTCACGACCTCGTAGGGCGGATGGATGCCGGGCACTGGGCGCAGATGCTCGCTGAGCAGCCAAGCGCTCGAGCCAGGGCCCCAGCCCAGCACCGGGCGCTCGATGAAGCCGCGCACGGCCGCGCGCAGATAGCCGACGCGTGCCAGCATCGAAGAGTCGGCGCCGCCCAGGATCGCGAGCAGCCGAGGCGTCATCGACGCCAGCCCCGCGACACCCACCAGGAGCAGAGCGGGGAGCACCCAGCGCGTCGCGCTTGGACGCTCTGCGCCCACGGTCCGGCGCAGGGCGACCACCAGGACCACCACCTCGACCAGCCAGCCGACGACCCCGGCGAGCGAGCCGGTGAGCCCGAGGACGACCAGCGCCATCGCCGCCGCTCCGAGCGCGAGCGGCCGGCGCCACCCGGGCTCGAGCGCCGGCACCAGCACGACCGGCAGCAGCAGCACCAGCCAGACCGCCAGCAGGTTGTGCTGCCCCAGCGGCAGCGCAGCGCGCTCGGTCCCCATCCTGAGGTGGGCGATCGCGGCGTGCAGGGAGACGAGCGCCAGCACGCCAGCGATCGCGGCGACTCCCAGAGAACGCTCCCGCTCGTCGCGCCAGCAGGCGGTGATCGCCGCGGGCAGCGCCAGCAGCAGCGGCAGCACCAGGACGCCGGTCATCCCCGCCCGCGCCACCGATGAGGTCGCCAGCGACGCGACGACCAAGAGGCCGAAGATCAGGGGCATCCAGGCCGCGCGCCCGCCCAGGTCGAAAAGATCGCGAGCGCGATGGCGCGCGATCAGGCACAGCCCACCGGCCGTCAGCCAGCCGAGGCTCGACGGGATCGCCTGGGCGCCGGACCAGAGCGTCCCCGACCACTCCGAGAAGAGGAGCAGGACACCCGCGGGGAACAGCGGGACGAGTCGAGAGAGAACGGCACGCACGAGAGGACCGGCACCGGCACGAGGACGAGGCGCCGGCCTCGGGGCCGCTATGCTAACGCCTGCTGCGGGAGGAGCGCCGATCCGCCCTGACAGCCGACACCCTCGCCGGCGTGCCGTCGCGAGAAGCCGGCCGACGGCTTCGCTTGTCGTCCGATCCCCTCCGACGATCTCCGCGCCGGCGCCCCGCACAGAATTCTGCCCCGGAGAGAACCCGATGACCTCTGCCATCCAGGAGCGCGCCGAGGAGATCCTCCGCGCGCTCGAGCTCGAGCCGGTCCAGTCCGGCGCCTTCGACGGCGTCTGGATCGAGGCCGGCGGCAAGCCCCTGCCCTCCATCGACCCCGCGACCGCCGAGCCGATCGCCGCGGTGCGCCTCGCGACCCGCAATGACTACGAGCGCGTCGCCCGCTCGGCGGTCGCGGCGTTTCACGAGTGGCGCACGTGGACCGCTCCGGCTCGCGGCGAAGTCGTGCGGCAGCTCGGCGAGGAGCTGCGGTCCCACAAGGAAGCGCTCGGGCGGCTGGTCAGCCTCGAGGTGGGCAAGATCGCGAGCGAAGGGCTGGGCGAGGTCCAGGAGATGATCGACATGGCCGATCTCGCGGTCGGCATGTCGCGACAGCTCTACGGCAAGACGATGCACTCCGAGCGCCCCTCACACCGGATGTACGAGCAGTGGCACCCGCTCGGACCGGTCGGCATCATCACCGCCTTCAACTTCCCGGTCGCAGTCTGGGCCTGGAACGCCTGCGTCGCCGCGGTGTGCGGCGACTCGATGATCTGGAAGCCGTCGCCGAAGGCGCCGCTCACCGCCATCGCAGTCACCCGCATCGCGCAGCGGGTCCTCGAGCGCTGCCGCGCCCCTGCCGTCTTCAACCTGGTCATCGGCGAGGATGCCGAGGTCGGCGAGGTCATGATCAACGATCCGCGGCTGCCGCTGATCTCGGCGACCGGCTCGGTGCGCATGGGGCGTCACGTCGGGCAGGCGGTCGCGGCGAGGCTCGGGCGATCGTTGCTCGAGCTCGGCGGCAACAACGGCATCGTCGTGCTCGACGACGCCGATCTCGACCTCGCGCTGCGCGCGATCGTCTTCGCTGCCGCCGGCACCGCGGGCCAGCGATGCACCACGACCCGTCGCCTGTTCCTGCAGAAGGGGATCGCGGCGGAGCTGCGCGGGCGCATCGTCCGGGCCTTCGGCACGATGGCGATCGGCGATCCGCTCGACGAGCCCACCCTGATCGGACCGCTGATCGACCGCGAAGCGGTCGACGGGATGCGCCGGGCGCTGGTCGAGGCGCAGTCGCAGGGGGGCCGGATCCTGTGCGGCGGCGGCGTCCTCGACGGCCTCGGGCACTTCGTCGAGCCGACCCTGATCCAGGCGCATTGGGACATGCCGATCACCTGCGAGGAGACCTTCGCTCCCATCCTCTACTGCTTCGAGTTCGACGATCTCGAGGAGGCGATCGCCGCGCACAATGCGGTCCCGCAGGGGCTCTCCTCGGCGATCTTCACCAACTCGCTGCGCGCCGCCGAGCGCTTCCTGTCGGCGACCGGCTCCGACTGCGGGATCGCCAACGTCAACATCGGCACCTCTGGGGCCGAGATCGGCGGCGCCTTCGGGGGCGAGAAGGACACCGGCGGCGGGCGCGAGGCGGGCTCCGACGCTTGGAAGACCTACATGCGGCGCCAGACCTGCACCATCAACTGGGGACAGGAGCTGCCGCTGGCGCAGGGTGTGCGTTTCGACGTCGAGGGGTGATGGGGCCGCCTCACCAGGACGTCGCTGCCCGATCACCGGCGGGTTCGCACGAGCATGCCCCCGTCGCGGCCGCGCGTCCCGGCCGACGATCCCGCGCGTCTCGTCGACGAGTCCCGGCGAGCGACCGAACTGGATCCGGCTGCGAGCATGATGGCGCGTCGCCCTCCCGCCGGTCGTGACGCTCTCAGGCGGTCCGGTTCGCGAGAGCACGCCGGGTCGGGCCGCGCCGCCCTCCTCCACCGCGATCGCTTCGGAGTGGAGCCGACGGTCCTGGTGCGAGCACCGGGGCGGGTGAATCTGCTCGGTGGACATGTCGACTACTCGGAGGGTTGGGTGTTGCCGGCGGCGATCAAGCACAAGCTGGAGCTGGCCGCCTCGCCGCTGCGCGCTCGTCGGCTCGAGCTCGAGCTTCCGGATGTCGGTTGGAGCGGGGGGATCGATCTCGACGCGCTGCCGCCGAAGCTGGCCGAGCGCCCCGAGCGCGACGGCGCCCCGAGCGACCTCGCTGCGGGCGTCGTCTGGGCGCTCGCCGAACGCGCCATCCAGGCGCCGGGCGCAGCCCTCACGGTCTCGAGCGACATTCCGATCGGAGCCGGAGTCGCCTCTTCGGCGGCGTTCGAGGTGGCTCTCGTCCTCGCGCTGGCACGGCTCGCCGAGATCGACCTCGACCCGCTGACGGTGGCTCGCATCGGCCGCGCGTGCGAGAACGGCTATCTCGGTCTCGCCTCCGGGATCATGGACCAGTACGTCTGCGTCCTCGGCGAGCCCGAGGCGGCCCTGCTCCTCGACTGCCGCACCGAGACACACCGCATCGTGCCCCTACCGGCGGGATTGCGCCTGCTCGTCGCCGACAGCGGTGTGCGGCGGCGACTGGTCGGCTCGGGCTACGGCGATCGCGCCGCCGAGTGCCGGCGCGCGCTCGATCTGCTGCGGCGGGAGCGGCCGGAGCTGGGCACCCTGCGCGATCTGCCGCTCGAGGACCTCGACGCCGCGATCGCCGCGCTCGAGGCGCCGCTCGACCGACGCGTGCGGCACGTCGTCACCGAGTGTGACCGAGTCCTGCGCGGCGCCGCCGCGCTCGAGGCGGGGGATCTCGAGGTCTTCGCCGAGATCGTCCGCGCCGCCCACAGGAGCCTGCGCGACGATTTCGAGGTCAGCATCCCGGAGCTCGACCTGCTCGCCGAGACAGCCTGGGGGGCGGCGGGCACGCACGGCGCTCGCGCCTTCGGAGGGGGATTCGGCGGCTGCGTCGTCGTGCTGGTCGAGGCGGACGCCGTGGAGGCGGTCGGCGCGCGGCTGACCAGCGCGTTCGCCGCATCGTTCGGACGCCCTCCGGGGTTGCTCCTCACCGATGCGGCCCCCGGCACCACAGTTCACGCAGACGGCCGCTTCTCTCGATGATCCCGCCCGGGGCTCCCTCGGGATCTTGGGTCTTTTCAGCGCCGGGCTCGAGACCGGCGAGGGAAGAAGGGGGACCCGTCCGACTGCAAGACCGGCATTCGGCAGTCGACGTGCACGAGCCCGTTTCCTGAGCGGGCAATCGCGCGGGAGGTCTCACGCTGCTCCTTCGAAGCGTTCTCGGGCTCTCGAACACCAAGCAGCCCGTGGTGCAACTCGGGCACCGCGAGGAGCGCGAAGCCCAAGCCTACTTCCCCATCGCGTTGAGGAACTCCTGGTTGGTCTTGGCCTTCGAGAGCTTGTCGAGGAGCAGCTCCATGCTCTCGACGCTGCCGAGCGGATTGAGCACCTTGCGCAGCACCCACACCCGGCGCAGCTCGTCGGCCGGCATCAGCAGCTCCTCCTTGCGGGTGCCCGACTTGTTGATGTCGATGGCGGGGAAGACGCGCTTGTCGACCAGCTTGCGGTCGAGGTGGATCTCACTGTTGCCGGTGCCCTTGAACTCCTCGAAGATCACGTCGTCCATCCGGCTGCCGGTGTCCACCAGAGCGGTCGCCACGATGGTCAACGAGCCGCCGGTCTCGATGTTGCGGGCGGCGCCGAAGAACCGCTTCGGCCGGTGCAGCGCGTTGGCGTCGATGCCGCCGGAGAGGACCTTGCCCGAAGGGGGTTGCACAGTGTTGTAGGCGCGCGCGAGGCGGGTGATCGAGTCGAGCAGGATCACCACGTCCTTGCCGTGCTCCACCAGGCGCTTGGCCTTCTCGATGACCATCTCGGCGACCTGCACGTGCCGCGTCGCCGGCTCGTCGAAGGTCGAGGAGACGACCTCGCCCTGGACCGAACGCTCCATGTCGGTGACCTCCTCGGGCCGCTCGTCGATCAGCAGCACGATGAGGACGACCTCTGGGTGGTTGGCCGCGATCGAATGCGCGATCGACTGCAGGAGCATCGTCTTGCCGGTACGCGGCGGCGCCACGATCAGCGCGCGCTGGCCCTTGCCCATCGGGGTCACCAGGTCCATCACGCGAGACGACATGTCCCCTTCGACCTCGAGTCGGATCCGCTGCTCCGGGTACAGCGGCGTCAGGTTGTCGAAGAGGATCTTGTCGCGCGCGATCTCGGGGGACTCGAAGTTCACCGCCTCGACCTTGATCAGCGCGAAGTAGCGCTCCCCCTCCTTGGGCTGACGGACCTGACCGGAGACGGTGTCGCCCGTGCGCAAGTCGAAGCGCCGGATCTGGCTGGGGCTGACGTAGATGTCGTCGGGGCCGGGCAGGTAGTTGTACTCGGGCGCGCGCAGGAAGCCGAAGCCGTCGGGGAGGCATTCGAGCACCCCTTCGGCGAAGATCAGCCCGCTCTGCTCGGTCTGCGCTTGGAGGATCTTGAAGATGAGCTCCTGCTTGCGCATGCCGGTGGCGCCATCGACCCCGAGCTCCTTCGAGATCTTGGTGAGCTCGGCGATGCTCATGTCCTTGAGCGTCTTGATGTCGAGCGACTCTCCGACGAGAGGCGCCTCGCGCTCTGCTGCCTTTTCGGTCTTGGCCATGGATCGATCCTCCGGGCGGTGGGAGTGACGTCGGGAGCCGGTGGGAGCCCGATCGGAGATCAGGCGTGGCGCCGCCGTCGACGGCCTGTTCGAGGTGGGAAGGAGAAAGAGGCGGAAGGTCAGCCGAGATCGAGCGCTTGCCAGAGCTCCGAGATCCCCTCGCCGCTGATCGCGGAGACGGGGAGGATCCGGACAGAATCCGGAGCCTCGAGCAGCCTGGCCACGTCGGCCAGACAGCGAGACCTCTTGTTGCGGGGGACCTTGTCGAACTTCGTCACCGCGACCGTGAGGTCGGCGCCGAGCCCGAGAAGGTAGGACAGGGCCTCGGCATCCAGTGGTGACCCCGCGATCTTACCATCAATTAGCTGGACGATGCGGAGCGGGCCGCCGGGACCGAGGACGAACGCCTCGACCAGACGCCCCCACGCCTCTCGCTCCTTGCGCGACACCTTGGCGTAGCCGTAGCCGGGGAGGTCCACGAAGTAGAAGCGCCGGTTGACCAGGAAGTAGTTGATCGCTCGGGTGCGGCCGGGGGTCGAGCTGGTGCGGGCGAGCCCCTTGCGCTGGAGCAGGCGGTTGATCAGGGTCGATTTGCCGACGTTGGAGCGGCCCGCGAAGGCGATCCTCGGCAGATCGTCCGAGATCATCTGGTCGGGGGCGTGGGCGCCGCGGACGAACTCGGCGCTGGTGATCTTCATCGGCATCCCGCTTCCTGGGAGATCGTCCGCTGATCCTGTTCGCTCTCCAGACTGCGAGCTGCAGCCGCCGAGCCCTCAGGACGAGAGGCTACCGGAAGGCCCCGGCCCTCGCAGAGGCGCCCAGCCGGCCTCTCGTCGCGGCGCGCGCCGCCGGAAGGACGGCACGCGTTTCCGCTGGCTCGGACGGGTCGGGAGGGAGGCTCCGGGGTCGCAGGCGCCGCAGCGCCACGGCGAAGCCGTGTGCTTCGCCGTCCCCGGTGCGCGGATCAATGAGCGACCGAGGTCGACTCGCCCGAGGACTCCGCCGGCTTGGCGAGATCGGGCTTTCCGGGCGTCAGGGGATCGAGCGAGTCGCCGTCCTCGAGCGCGATGCGCAGGACTTCGTCCATCGACTCGACCAGATGGAGCTGCATCGTCTCGCGGATCTCCTTCGGGATCTCCTCGAGGTCCTTTTCGTTCTGGTTGGGGAGGATCACCTCATGGATGCCGGCGCGGTAGGCGGCCAGGGCCTTGTCCTTGATCCCGCCGACCGGCAAGACCTTTCCGCGCAAGGTGATCTCGCCGGTCATCGCCACGTCGCGTCGCACCGCCCGCCGACTGATCGCCGAGATCAGCGCGGTGGCCATGGTGATCCCCGCGGACGGTCCGTCCTTGGGGATCGAACCCTCCGGAACGTGGATGTGGATGTCGGTCTCCTCGTTGAAGTCCGGATCGATCTCGAGCGCGGCGGCGCGGCTGCGCAGATACGAGAGCGCCGCGCGCGCGGACTCCTGCATCACGTCGCCGAGCTTGCCGGTGAGGATCAGCTTGCCCTTCCCCTTCATCAGCCCGACCTCGCTCTCCAGGATCTCGCCGCCCACCTCGGTCCAGGCGAGGCCGGTGGCGACGCCGACCTCGGCCTCGTGGAGGGCTCGGCGCGGGCGGTACTTCTCCTTGCCGAGCAACTCCTGGACGAGCTCGGGCGTGACCTCGAGATCGAGGTTCTTCTTCTTCTTCGACTTGCCGCCGCGCTCCTCGACCACCCGCCGCGCGAGCTTCCGGCACACGGCGCCGACCTCACGCTCGAGGTTGCGCACCCCCGCCTCGCGCGTGTAGGACTCGATGATCTTCTCGAGGGCCGGCTGGCCGAAGGTCAACCCGAGCTTCTTCAGCCCATGGGCCTCGACCTGCTTGGGCACCAGGAAGCCCTCGGCGATCGCCAGCTTCTCGTTGGGGGTGTAGCCGGAGAGCTGGATGACCTCCATGCGGTCCCGCAGGGGCGGCGGGATGGTGTGGGAGACGTTGGCGGTGGCGATGAACAGCACCTTCGAGAGGTCGTACTCGACGTCGAGATAGTGATCGACGAAGGTCGAGTTCTGCTCGGGGTCTAGGACCTCGAGCAGCGCCGCCGAGGGGTCGCCCCGGAAGTCCATCGACATTTTCTCGACCTCGTCGAGCAGGAACACCGGGTTGATCGTTCCCGCCTTCTTCATCATCTGGATGATCTGGCCGGGGAAGGCGCCGATATAGGTCCGACGGTGACCGCGGATCTCGGCCTCGTCGCGCACCCCGCCGAGCGACAGCCGCACGAATTCGCGGCCGGTGGCCTGGGCGATCGACTTGGCGAGCGAGGACTTGCCGACGCCGGGAGGCCCGACGAAGCACAGGATCGAGCTCTGCGTCTTGCGGGTGAGCTGGCGGACCGCAAGGAACTCGAGGATGCGCTCCTTCACCTTCTCGAGGCCGTAGTGACCCTCGGCCAGGATGCGCTCGGCACGCGAGATGTCGCGCAGCTCACGGCTCTTCTTGCTCCAGGGCACCGACACCAGCCAGTCGATGTAGTTGCGCGAGACGGTCGCCTCGGCCGAGATCGGCGGCATCCCCTCGTAGCGCTTGAGCTCCTGGTCGGCCTTCTCCCGCACCTCCTCCGGCAGCCCGGCCTCCTCGATCCGCTCCTTGAGCTCGGCGATCTCGTCCGACTTGTCGTCCTTGCGACCGAGCTCCTGGTGGATGGCCTTGATCTTCTCGTTGAGGTAGTACTCCTTCTGAGCCTTCTCCATCTGCTTCTTGACCTGCACGTTGATGCGCTTGTCGATGTTGATCTTCTCGACCTCGACATCGAGCAGGTCGTGGACCGACTGCAGTCGCTCGTAGGGGTTGAACTGCTCGAGCAGCTTCTGCTTCTCCGGAGTGGAGACCATCAGGTGCGCGGCGAGAGTGTCGGCGAAGCGGTCGGCGTCGTCGAGCTTGAGCGTCGACATCAGGCTCTCGAACGCCAGGTGGTGGGACATCTTGGCGTACTGCTCGAACAGGTGGAGCAGCTTGCTCATGTAGGCCTTGACGTCGTCGTCCGCCGGATACGAGATGCTGTAGAGCTCGATCTCCGCCTCGAACGCGCCGTCGCCCTCGTGCAGCTCGACCAGCCGCCCCCGGTGGAGACCCTCGACCATGACCTTGACGTTGCCGTTGGGCAGCTTGATGTTCTGCACCACGCGCGCCACGACGCCGATGGCGAACACGTCATCCCTGCCGGGATCGTCGATCTTGGGATCGCGCTGCGCGATCAGGAAGATGCGCTTGTCGTCGGACTGCAGCGTCTGCTCGAGCGCGCGCACGGAGCCGTCCCGGCCGATGATGAACGGCGCCATCATGTGCGGGAAGACCACCATGTCCCGCAGGGGCACGACGGGGAGAGAGAGGGTCTCGGTGGAGATGAAGCTGGAGCTCATGGGCGATTGGGCCTCCGGCCCTGGAGGGCGCAGGCCCCCTCGATCTCGGGATCGCTGCCCGGCAGCAGCGACGATGTCGGTCGGTCGGTCATGGTCGTGCGGGGTCGGCAATCATCGTTCGCGCATCGTTCACGAAGGAGGACTCCGTCGCTCCGGTAGCAGCGGTGCGCCGGGCTCCTCGAGCGGGAGCGGGTTGCGGCGACCGGACTCGACGTTGGGGCTCACCCCAGAGTCTAGCTCGCCGGCGCGGCCACACGAAATCACCACCCGCGCTCGCCACTCCCCACGAGCACTCCGCGAGAGCCGGGACGTCCGCGAGCGGCAACCGGCGCGTGCGGCGGGGAATTCCCCAAAGCCCCGCGCGCTGTGGCGCCGCAGCTTCCAGCCGCCGAAGCGAAACGACCCGACGTCAGAGCGCGCCCGCACGGCCTGCGCCGCACTCGGGACGATCCGATCGCCGGCGGCCCGTGGCGGCGGCGCGACGCCGTCGCGACGCCGCCTTGCGCCGCGTCACCCCGCCTTCTTGTACACCGCGAGGGGCTGGCTGAAGCGAAGCACGATGTCCTCGTCGATCACGCACTCCTTGATGTCGTGATCCGACGGCAGGTCGTACATGAGGTCGAGCATCAGGTCCTCGAGGATGATGCGCAGCCCGCGAGCGCCGACGTTGCGCTTCAGCGCCTCCTTGGCGATCAGGTCGAGAGCGCCGGCCGTGAACTGGAGGTTCACGTCCTCGAACTCGAACATCGCCTGGTACTGGCGAACCAGGCTGTTCTTGGGCTCCTTGAGGATCCGCACCAGCGCCTGCTCGTCGAGCTGCTCCAGGGTGGCGACCACCGGCAGCCGGCCCACGAACTCCGGGATCAGCCCGTACTTGATCAGGTCCTCGGGGAGCGCCTGGGCGAGGATCTGGGTCATGCGCTCGGTCTTCGCCTTGACCTGGGCACCGAAGCCCATGCTCTTCTCGTTGAGCCGGCGCTCGATCTGGTCTTCGAGACCGACGAAGGCGCCGCCGCAGATGAAGAGGATGTTGGTGGTGTCGATCTGCAGGAACTCCTGGTGGGGGTGCTTGCGGCCTCCCTGGGGCGGCACGTTGCACTGCGTCCCCTCGAGGATCTTGAGCAGCGCCTGCTGGACGCCCTCTCCCGAAACGTCGCGGGTGATCGAGGGGTTGTCGCTCTTGCGGCAGATCTTGTCCACCTCGTCGATGTAGACGATCCCCCGCTGCGTCTTCTCCTTGTCGTTGCCCGACGCCTGGTAGAGCTTGAGGATGATGTTCTCGACGTCCTCGCCCACGTAGCCGGCCTCGGTCAGGGTCGTCGCATCGGCGATGGTGAATGGCACCGACAGGATGCGGGCGAGGGTCTGGGCGAGCAGCGTCTTGCCGGTGCCGGTGGGGCCGATCAGCAGGATGTTGGACTTCTGGAGCTCGACCTCGGAGCGCGAGCGCTCGGCGAAGTCGATGCGCTTGTAGTGGTTGTAGACCGCGACGGCGAGCTTCTTCTTGGCGATGTCCTGCCCGATCACGTACTCGTCGAGCAGCGCCTTGATCTCGCGCGGCTTGGGCAGGCTCGTCTCCTGCTGCTGCTCGAGCATCCGATCCTCGGCGATGATGTCGAGGCAGATGTCGACGCACTCGTCGCAGATGAAGACCGTCGGACCGGCGATCAGCTTCTTCACCTCGCGCTGGCTCTTGTTGCAGAACGAGCAGCGCAGCGCCTCGTCGCCGGTTTCCTTCTTCGCCATGAACTCCTCCGTCCGTCAGGGGACCATGCTAAGCACGCCCCGAAGTGCTGTCAACGCTCAGGGTTGGCTCGGACCGCCGGCCTCGGGGCGTCGCGACATCACGCGATCCACCAGGCCATAGCGTACCGCCTCCTCGGCGGCCAGGATCTTGTCGCGCTCGGTGTCGTCGTGGACCTCTTCCTTGGTCTTGCCGGTGTGGAACGCCAGGACCTCGTCGATCCGTTCGCGCATGCGAATCAGGTCGCGCGCGTGGATGTCGATGTCCGTCGCCTGGCCGCCCAGACCCTGGACCCAGGGCTGGTGGATCAGCACTCGGCTGTTGGGCAGCACCGCCCGCTTGCCCTTCGCTCCGCCGGCGAGCAGCACCGCCGCGAACGAAGCCGCCTGCCCGACGCACAGCGTGGCCACGTCCGGCTTGACGTGCTGCATCGTGTCGTAGATGGCGAACCCGGCGGTGACCGAGCCACCGGGCGAGTTGATGTAGAAGGAAATGTCCTTCTCCGGATTCTCCGACTCGAGGAACAGCATCTGGGCGATGATCAGGTTGGCCACGTCGTCGTCGATCGGCCGGCCCAGGAACACGATGTTGTCCTTGAGCAGACGCGAGTAGATGTCGTAGGCGCGCTCGCCCCGATTCGTCTGCTCGACCACCATGGGAACTAGCATTGAAGTCTCCTCACTGCTGAAGCGCGGACTGTAGCAGTCCGTGACCATCCCCGACCGACGCCGAGACAAGAGCTGCGCTCGGGCTTCGGGACAGGAGCGGGAGGCTGCACGCGGCGCAACGAGGGACGCAGGGGCCGTCACGCCCCCACCAACGCCCAGCAGGGGAACACCCGGTTCGTCGACCCGATCTCGCTCCGGCGTCCACGAGCCAGAACAACGCAGGGGGATGGGTTATTCGAGCGCCAGCAGCTCGTCGTGCCACCTGCGGTGGCGGCCATGCGGTGGAAACAGGTGCGAGCACGTGGGGCGGCGCGGTCCTGTGCCCGTGTCTCTCGGCCCCCCGGGATTCAGAGCAGCCCGTGGTGGCGATCTTTCGGGGAGCTCGCAATGCTCGCCCGATCTCAGCTCTCGCGCTTGCACGACGCCGACACCCACCGAGAGCGAAGACCCTCGGCCACCCCGGGCGACCCGGGAAGATCAGTCGTGACGGTGATCGTGGTCGTGGTCGTGGTGGTCGTGGTCGTGGTCGTGGTCGTGCTGATGGTCGTGCTGATGGTCGTGGACGTGCTGGTGGTCGTGCTCGCCGGCGAAGTCCGGCGGGGTCTCCCCGAGTAGCGCCCGCAGCGCCTTCTCGCGGCGGAGCTGTTGGCGCAGCGGATTGAGCCCGCCGCGCTCGTCCAGGCTCCGCCGCACCGCCAGCGGAGGGTGTCCCTGGGCCCGCGCGATCGACTGGATCGCGCCCTCCAGCTCCTGCTCGCTGACTTCGACCTCGTCCGCCGCCGCGATCGCGTCGAGGACGAGCCGTGAGTGGACGCGCCGCCGCGCCTCCGGGCGCGCCGACTCCATCATCGCTCGCCAGTCGATCCGCTCGAGGTCCACCTTGGCCCGTGCCAGGTTCTCGGCATAGTCGCGCACCAGGTTCTCGGCCTCCTGGGCGACCACGCCTTCCGGCAGCGTGATCGGATGCCGTTCGATCAGCTGCGCCGTCAGCTTCTCCTCCCGCTCGCGGCGACGCGCCGCGCTCTTGCGCGCGAACAGGCGCTTCTCGAGGTCAGCGCGCAGGGCCTCGACGTTCTCCACCCCGCCACCGGCGAGCGCCGTGGCGAGCTCGTCGTCGAGCTCCGGAAGCTCCTTCGCCTCGACGCTCACGACTTCGAGCTCGAAGTGCCGCGGCGGCGGCGCGGCCTCCACCTCGCCGGGCTCGTCGTTTCGCGCCGGGGGCGCCTCCTGCCGCGTGAAGTGGTTGCGCTGACCAGCCTTGAGGCCTGTGGCGGCGAGCCTGAGCTCCTCCCAGACCGACTCGTTGCCCAGCTCGACCTCGAGCTCGCTCCACTCGGGCTCCTCGGTCCTCTCGGCGCCGTCGTCGGCGATCTCGCGCACCCGGAGCTCGACCCGGTCTCCACGCGACGACTCGCGATCCACCGGCTTCCAAGGAGCGGCCTCCAGCCTGAGCTGCTCCAGCACCTCGTCGACTTCGGCCTCGCCGACCAGCACTTCGCTGCTCGGCAGCTCGAACTCACGATCCTCCGAGACCTCGATCTCGGGGCGCACCTCGACCGAGGCGACGAACTTCAGCGGCTCGCCCTGGACCATCTCGTAGCTGTCGACCGACGGCGCCATCAGCGGATCGAGCGAGGCCTCGGCCTCCGCCTGCCGCCAGTAACGGGGAACCAGGCGCTCCAGCACCTCGCCCTCGATCTCCTTTCGGTAGCGCTGGAGCACCACCTTGGTCGGCACCTTGCCGGGCCGGAAGCCCGGCAGCCTGACCTTGCGGCGGTAATCGGCGGCGACCCGCTCGGTCTCGGCCTCGACGGCAGGAGCGGGCACCTCGATGGTGACCTCCTTGCGGCAGGGGCCGGCATCCTCGACGGACAACACCACGCTCACGGATCCACCTCGACTTTCGGCGCTCGGGTCGGCTCGGCGCGAAGCCGAGACCGCGGCGACGCCGCGCCTGCGCGGGCGCCCCCTGGTGAGAAGAAGCCGGGCCTCGTCGACACAGCGCCCGGTCGCGTGCAGATTGGTGCGAAAGGGGGGACTCGAACCCCCACCCCGCGAGCGGGACTAGATCCTAAGTCTAGCGCGTCTACCAATTCCGCCACTTTCGCCAAAGGCCGGCACGGAAGCCCGCGAGGGCCGGAAATGCTGGCGCGAATCGAACCTGACGCCAGCGCTGGGCCGGCGTGAGCGGCTCGGAGCCGACCTCGGGGCGCTCCAAGCCGAGGCCACGAGGCCACGACCTGACCGCCACTCGCGCCCTGTCCGATCGAAGACGCCCGGAGCCGCTCGAGAGGCCCGCGTTCGCTCGAAGAGAACGCGTTCGCTTGAAGAGAAATGGTGAGCCGCCTAGGAATCGAACCTAGAACCCACAGATTAAGAGTCTGTTGCTCTGCCAATTGAGCTAGCGGCCCAACACGGAACTGCGAACTATACAGGATGCTCGCAACCGCTTCCAAGTGTGCGCGAGGACGCCCGCCGCTGTGGGCGGCGCTCCGCCGCTACCCGCCCTGCACGAAGCGCACCACCTCGACGCGATCGCCCGCCGCGAGCTCGACGTCCGCCAGGCGATCGCGCGGCAGCACCTCGCCGTTGACCTCGATCGCCACCGTCCGCGGATCGCGACCGAGGCGATCGAGCAGGTCCAGGACCGAGCTCCCCGCGGCGAGCTCGAAGGGATCGCCGTTGACCAGGATCGAGCACGTACCCTCGGTCACAGCAGGTACTTGAGCTCGGCCTTGCCGAGCTCGCTGCTGGCCGCGATGATCAGGGCGCTCGATCCTTCGCCGTAGTCGGGCACCATGACCTCGACCGACAGCTCGCCCTTGCGGTCGGTCTCTCCACGCGCCAGCACGGTGGGCTCGGCAACGGTGGAGATGATCTTGAACACCACCTCGGCCCCGTCGACCGGCGAGCCGCTGCGGCTCGATCGGGTGCACACGGACAGCGCAGTCGGGCGGTCGAAACTGAGCTCCACCTCCTCCTGCAGCATGAGCACGAGGTGATCCTGCCGAGCCTCGGCGCTCAGATACTCGAGGATCACCTCGTCGAGGGAACGCTCGGCGGAGGCGGGATCCGATCCGTTCGAGCGCTCCTCCTGCGGCGGCGGCACCTCGCCGAGGAGCTCCGCGACCCGCTGGTCGTGCTTGCCTTCGCGGATCTCGTCGATCATCGACCGATGCTGCCGGTCCATGACCTGGTTGAGCTGGTCCTTCCCGGCCCCCTGCTCGAGCAGCGGTGCGTAGCTGGTCCGCTTCGCCGAGAGCACCTGGCCGCCGACGTAGATCAGGCTCTCGAAGTTCGGGTTCGAGCGCCCCTTGTCCTCGGTCTGGACGTGGAAGACCCTCCCACGGTGAGTCACGTCGGTGTTGTGCCCGGTGAGCATGGGTTCGCGGTCGGGAGGCTGGGCGATGTGACCGGAACACCAGGGATGCAGTCCGGCACTCTGCATTGTAGGAATCCTCCCGAACGCCGGTCAAGGAAACTGCAGCACTTCCTGGCGTCGGCCCCCCCCTTCCGAGCCAGGAGGCTGTCCAGGTCTTCTCGGGCCAGTGGTCCTACGGCTACTTCCCCGGAGACGCGCCGAAGGCGCTGGGCTCGGCCCCCTTCGCAGTGCTCAGAGCGCCTCACCTCCGCTCGCTTCGGCTGCGCCTCGGCTCGGGTCGGTTCCGGGAGAGCATCAGCGAGCCTGGAGATGTGCTAACCAGCACCTGGGAGGCGAGTGTCCCGTAACAGTCATTCGTCACCCAATTCGCGGCCCCTTCTGCCCGCGGGCGGCGTTGCTTCTCGTCGAAAGATGCCCGATCTGCCTTCGTCGAAGCGCCTTGCCAGCGAACAGAATGACCTCGCGACTTAGGCAACGAACCACTGTTACAGGACACTAGCAACGATGCCGAGCGTCATCAGAATCGCCGAGCTGCGAAGCGCGTACCCGATCCTCTCGACGACGACCTATCTGATCAACAACTCCCTCGGC
>DATKBT010000046.1:0-20543 GCA_035546295.1 Thermoanaerobaculia bacterium
GACCCCGAGGGCTTCTGGGCCGCCGCCGCCGAGCCCCTCCACTGGCAGCGCCGCTGGGATCGCGTCCTCGACGACTCGGCGGCCGCGCGCGCGCGCCCCCTCTACCGCTGGTTCACGGGCGCGACGACCAACACCTGCTACAACGCGCTCGACCGTCACGTCGCGGGCGGTCGCGCCGACCAGCCGGCCCTAATCTACGACTCTCCGGTCACCGGCACGCAGCGCACGCTCACGTACCGCGAGCTCCTCGACGCAACAGCGCGTTTCGCCGGCGGGCTGCGCGCGCTCGGCGTCGAGAGGGGCGATCGAGTGCTGATCTACATGCCGATGGTCCCCGAGGCCGTCGTCGCCATGCTCGCCTGCGCCCGCCTCGGCGCCATCCACTCGGTGGTGTTCGGCGGCTTCGCGGCGAAGGAGCTGGCGACCCGAATCGATGATGCGAAGCCGCGCGTGATCCTCACCGCCTCGTGCGGCATCGAGGTCCAGCGGGTGATCCCGTACCAGCCCCTCCTCGAGCGCGCGCTCGAGCTCGCCAGCTTCGCCCCTGAAGCCTGCGTCGTCCTCGAGCGCGAGCAGCAGGCGTGGGAGCCGGTGGCGGGCCGCGATCGCGACTGGCAGGAGGTCGCGGGCGCCGAGCCGGTGGCATGCGAGTGGGTCGAGGCGACCGACCCGCTCTACGTCCTCTACACCTCCGGCACCACCGGGATCCCCAAGGGGGTGGTGCGCGACCACGGCGGACACCAGGTGGCGCTCACCTGGAGCATGAGCAACGTCTACGGGGTGGCGCCGGGCGAGGTCTACTGGGCGGCGTCCGACATCGGCTGGGTCGTCGGCCACTCCTACATCGTCTACGCGCCGCTGCTGCACGGCTGCACCACGATCCTCTACGAGGGGAAGCCGGTGGGGACACCCGATGCCGGGGCCTTCTGGCGCGTGATCGCCGAGCACGGTGTTTCGACCCTGTTCACGGCGCCGACCGCGTTCCGCGCGATCAAGCGCGAGGATCCGCGCGGCGAGCTGCTCACCCGTTACGACCTCTCCCGATTCCGCGCCCTGTTCCTCGCCGGCGAGCGCGCCGATCCCGACACGATCACGTGGGCCGAGGAGAAGCTAGGGGTGCCCGTGATCGACCACTGGTGGCAGACCGAGACCGGCTGGCCGATCGCCGCCAACTGCATCGGGCTCGGCGCGCTGCCGGTGAAGCACGGCTCGCCGACCAAGCCGGTGCCCGGGTACGAGATCGCGGTGCTGGGCCCCGACGGCAGCCCGCTGCCGCCGGGCGAGAACGGCGCGATCGTGTTGCGCCTGCCGCTGCCCCCCGGCTGCCTGCCGACCCTCTGGAACGACGACGCCGGCTACGTCGAGTCCTACCTCAGCCAGTACCCGGGCTGGTACCAGACCGACGACGCCGGCTACCTCGACGAGGACGGCTACCTCTACGTCATGAGCCGGACCGACGACCTGATCAACGTCGCCGGGCATCGGCTCTCGACCGGCGCCATGGAGGAGGTGCTCGCCGACCACCCCGACGTCGCCGAGTGCGCGGTGGTCGGGGTCGCCGACGAGCTCAAGGGGCAGGTCCCGCTCGGCCTGGTCGTGCTCAACGCCGGCGCCGAGCGCGACGAAGCCGAGCTTGCCCACGAGCTGGTCGCCGCGGTGCGCGAGCGCATCGGTCCGGTTGCGGCGTTCAAGCTCGCCGTCGTCGTCGAGCGCCTGCCGAAGACCCGCTCGGGCAAGATCCTTCGCCGAACGATCCGGAAGATCGCCGACGGCGAGGCCTATCGCGTGCCAGCGACGATCGACGACCCAGCGATCCTGGAGGAGATCCGGGGGGTGCTGGGGAGGTTGGGGTACGGGCGCTCCTCGTAGGCCTCGAGGCGATCGCTCCCATCCCCAGCCTGGCCCTAGCGATCCGGTCCCGAGATCGTGCCGGAGACGGTCAACGGCGTCCCGGTCGTCCGGCGGGCAGAGGCGGTCGCGGAACGGCGCACCCTTCCGATAGATCGGGCCGAGGACGTTGTCGGCGGTCGGGATGCAGGCCAGGGCAGCCGGCGGATCAGGGGCAGCGGCGCGCGTGCAGCCATCGACTCCCGATCCCTGCAAGACCCGCTCACGCGGTCGTTGGTGCCGGCGGATCGGCGAAGCCGGTTTGCGCGAGACGCGCAGAGCGACCACGCTCGTCATCGCGATGACGCGCAGGCCGGGCGGGCGACCGGCGCGTTCAGCGAAGGCAGGCCGCTCGGCCTCCGACGCCGATGGGAAGTCGTTCCGGCGTCCGCTCCGAGGCCCGGCGGGCCGGGTGTTATCCTGCTCGCATGTCCTCTGTCGTTCATCCGATCAAGCTGACCTTCGAGGACTACCTCGGCTTTCCGGACGACGGACGCCGGCACGAGCTTCTCGATGGACAGCACGCTGTGACCCCAGCGCCCGGTCGACGCCACCAGGCCGTGAGCCGCTGGCTGGTCCATCACCTGAGCGCCTGGACGGTGGAGCACGGGGGTGAGGTCTTCGCGGCCCCCTTCGACGTGGTGCTCTCCGATGTCGACGTCGTGCAGCCCGACGTCCTCTACGTCTCGCCGGAGCGTGCCTCCATCCTCACGGAGGCAAACGCGCAGGGCGCTCCGGACCTGGTGATCGAGATCCTCTCGGAGGCCACTCGCCGGCGCGACGAGCTCACCAAACGCCATCTCTACGCCCGCCATGGCGTTGCCGAGTACTGGATCGTCGATCCCGTCCTCGAGACGGTGAAGGTCTACCGAGACCCTGCCGTCGGGTTCGCCAAGCCGCAGATTCTGTCCCGCGAGAGCGGCGACGCGCTCGAGAGCCCCCTGTTGCCGGGCTTCACCCTCGGGCTCGATGGCGTCTTCGCCTGAGGCCGGCGCGCGGTCCGAGCGCCCGGCCCGCGGCGGACGCCCGAACGCACCGAATCATCCGAAGCCATCGCTCGTACCGGATCGATGCGCAGCGCCCGCCAGGCGCGCACCGCGCAAGCCAGGAGCACCGCGAGGGCGAGCAGGGCCGAGACCACGGCGTCGCCATCGGCCCGCCGCTACAATCGGAGCGGGCGCCCGCGCGCCGCACACTCGACGTCAGCCATTCGACGTCGGCCATTCGACGCCACACGAGGGCACGCCATGTCGACCAAGATGTCCGGGGGACCGATCAAGGCCGAGCGCATCCAGAGCCGGGTGCGCGCCTATCGCGGTTGGGAGTACGACGCCAAGGCGAATCGCATCCACCGGACCTACAAGTTTCCGAGCTTCCCCGCCGCGATCCGCTTCGTCGCCTTCGTGGCCGAGCTGGCGGAGGCGGCCGACCACCACCCTGACATCGACGTGCGCTACGACAAGGTGCGGCTCGCTCTCAGCACGCATTCCGCGGGCGGAGTGACCGACCGCGACTTCGCGCTGGCGGCCCAGATCGATCAGCGGTAGAACCCGACGGACGCAGCGCCCGTCCGCTCCCACCGCTTCGGCTGTCCCCGCTATTCCGGGTAACCTCGAGGCTCCTCCCGCCCGGAGATCTGGCGTCGCCGCCGCTCACTCGTGCCACGTGAACGTCTCGAGGTGGCGCAGCAGGTGGTGGACGGTGGGGAAGCGATCGAGGATGAGCCCGTGGCGCAGCCCGCGGATGATCCGCTTCGCCTCCGGCGCCGCGCGCGCGTAGTGGCGCCGACCGCCCAGCGAGTCGTAGAAGATCTGGGCGAGCCCCACGACGTCGCCGCGTCGGTGGGAGTGGGTCGCGCGGCCGTAGTCCCAGAAGTCGAGCAGCTTCACCCGGAAGCGGATGCCCTGACGTTGGACCATGACGTTCTCGGAGTGCAGGTCGCCGTGGTATTCGCCAGCGTCGTGGATCTGGGCGACGCCGGACGCGAGGGCGTGCAGCAGGTGGAGGGCCTCGAACAGGGGGAGCCGCGCGCCCGGCCGCGCCTCGACCAGGTCCTGGAGCAGCACCCCGTCGACGTACTCGCTGATCAGCGCCGAGACTTTGTGCCCGCGGGTGCGCACGAGCTCGGAGTGGTGGTAGTCGAGGACCAGCGGGCAGTCGCGCAGCCGCTCCAGCTTCCTGGCGTAGGTGGTCAGCGTGCGGTCGTTGACGTTGCGACGCGGGTAGAAGATCTTGGCGGCGCGGGTCGCCCCGGTCCGGCGCTCGACGACCTGGTAGACCTCCCCCTCGTAGCCGCCGCCGAGCCGGCGCACCACCTCGTACTTGCCGCCGATGACGTTGCCGGCCCTCAGGTCGAACCGGTCGATGCTGCCCGCCTTGCCAGCCACACGGAACCCTCTCACGATCCGGGCATCTTGGGCGAATCGGCCGCAGGACTCAAGCGGAGACCACAGGTCGCGTGCGGTGGCGGGCGACAACCGGCCGCCGGGGCGCCGGCGCTCGTGGGGCGGGACTCAACGAGCCACGATCAGCTCGTGAGAGAATGGCGGGGATGACAGCGCCCGAGCCCTTCGTCGAGGACCCGTCCGCGTCCGCGGTCGACGTCTCCCACGCTCTGGCGCCAGTGCAGGCGCGCGGGCTCGACGGCGAGCCGGTGCGGCTCGGCACGCTCTGGGAGGATCGGCCGGCGGTGCTGATCTTCCTCCGTCACTTCGGGTGAATCTTCTGCCGTGAGGAGGTCGCGCAGTTGCGCGGCATCGCCGGCCGGATCGAGGAGCTGGGAGCCCGCCTGGTCTTGATCGGGAACGGGACCCCGGAGCAGGGGCAGGAGTTCCTGCGCGAGACCGGCGAGCTGCCGTTCCGCCTGGTCCTGGATCCCCAGCTCGTCGGCTACCGCGCCGCCCAGCTCCAGCGCCCGCTGCTCGAAGGTGTCCGGCCCCGCACCGTCTGCTCGTTCGTCCGTGCCTGGCGCCGAGGGCTGCGCGCCGCGCCCAGGGCCGGCGACGCGCACGAGATGGGCGGCGCCTTCGTCATCTTCCCCGGGCGGGGCGTCGCCTACTCGTTCGTCTGCCGCGTGCTGGGCGATCACCCGAGCTTCGAGGAGATCCTGGCGACCCTCGAGCGCCGCCGCGCGGAGCCGGCCGGCCCGGCCCCTTCCGGCCCCGGACGCGGATGACCGTCGCCTCCTCCTACGCCGCAACGTCGATCTCCGCGACGCGCCCGGTCACCCACGCGTTCAACGGCGAGCGGAGATCGGACTCGCTCCGGGTCCACCCGGGCGCCTTCGGGCCCCAGCGGACGGAGCTCGCGGCTTCGTGCGCGAGACGTTGCGCGACGACGCGGCGAGACGGCGCGCCGAGTGCTCACCCGTTGAAGCCGGCACCCGCCGCGCTCGCCCCACCGCCCAAACGCTGTACAATCGCTGCTCTGCTTTCTATCGATTCTTCGACAACCGGGGCCCGCGCCGCGGTCTCTACGCGGCGCCAGCCCGCTCGACGATGAGATCCAATGCCGTGAAAACGCCCCGCAGAGAGCTGGCGCAGGTCGAGAGGCTCCAGAGCGGCCTCGTCCAGTTCCTCATCGTCATCATCATGATGGTGCTGGGGCTGATCGTGGCCATCGCCTACCAGCGCCGCCTGGGCTCGGAGATTCCGATTCTGGCCATCGTCGCGCTGCTCGCCTGCCTCTACGCGATGACGCGCGAGCGTGGCCTGCGCAGGGAGCACGCCCAGCTCGTGCGCAGCCTGCTCGCGAGCGAGCAGCAGCTCGACCGCATGGGCGAAGCCATCCGCGAGGGCAAGACCGAGCTCGGCGTTGCCCGCGAGCAGGCGGATCGGCTCGGGCACCGGCTCGACGAGATCACGCGGCTCTACCGGGCGATCAGCACGGTCAATTCGGTGCCGGATCCCAGCGGGACCTACGATGCGGTGGTCGAGGCGGCGCTCGCCCTGGTCAGCGGCGACCGCGGCTCGCTGATGCTGTTCGACGAGACCGTCGACGCGTTCGTGATCCGCAGCCAGCGGGGCCTGCCCGAAGGCATCGAGAAGGAGGTGCGAGTCCGGCGCGGAGAGGGCGTGGCGGGGTGGGTCGCCGAGCACGGGCAGCCGGTGCTGCTCCAGGGGAGCGCCTCCTCCGACGGTCGCTTCTCGGGCGACAATCGGCCGGTCCGCTCGTCGCTGTCGGTGCCGCTCCAGGCGCACGGGGCCATCGTCGGCGTGCTCAACATCGGCCACACCCGGGGCTCCGAGAAGGCAGCGCTCGACGAGTCGGACAAGAGCGTGGCGCAGATCTTCGCTCAGCACGCGACCATCGCCGTCCAGCACGCAGTGCTCTGGGAGCAAGCGCGCTCGCCAGTCGAGTGAACGGCGCCGGGGGAGCCCTCCCCGTCTCGCCTCGGGGCTGGCCGGCGCTCGCGGCCGATCTCGGCGTTGCGATCCGTACTGGATCTCGACCGCGTCGGCTCGGCCAGCCCCGAGCCGTTCACTCGCGACAGTCGATCAGTCGCTCGCCGCCGGCGTCGTGGAGGTGGCCACCACTTGCCACGCGCCGCTCTCCTTGGACCACACGTGGAGGCTGACGTGTGCGTCATCCCCCGTCGTGGAGTGCGTCATGATCGCGGTGTTCTCGTCGAGGAACGTCACCTTGAAGTCGGTGGGCTCGTACTTGGTTCCTGCCGGCGCCGGCTCGGCGGCTGCGAGCTCTTCCTTCTTTCCGCGGACTCCCGTCTCGGCGACCGAGACCAGGTCGTCGGCGAGCAGCTTGGCGATCGCCGCAGTGTCGCCCTTCGCGCCGGCCTCGCCCCACTGCCTGTCGAGGGCGATCAGGTCCTCCGTATCGTCGGCGAACGCCTGAGCGGCTCCTAGAACGAGAAGCATGCCCGCGAGTCCGATCGTCAATGTGGTTTTCATGTGATTCCCCTTTCGAGACCTGGCCGAGCCTGGATGATCCGGGGCGCGGCGCGTTCGGGAGATCCAGGCTGGTAAGAGAGCCAGCTGGAGAGGTCTCTCGAGCAGAGTACGCCGGCCGTCTCTGCCGGTCAATCGAGAGTGCGTTCGCAGGTCACGACGACCCCCGAGGCTGCGCGGAGTGCCTCCGGTAGAGGGAGAGCCTCGGCTGCAAAGGCCCGGCAGCATTTCGTGGGTAGGCGCCCGACGCCCCCTTGCTGTCATACGCTTGCGCGGTGCCGACCGCCCTCGCCACGCTCGCCCTCCCTGTGCTCCTGGCGCAAGCCGGCGACGCTCTCCCAACCGCGCTCTGTCGCGACGCCACCGCCGAGCTGCTGCCGCGCACCGCCGAGTGGACCCACGAGGTCACCCTCGCGGACCTCGACGGCGACGGCCGGCTCGACCTGGTGTTCGCCAACGGCGGCAACTACTCGACTCCGGGGGCCCCGGAGCCGAACCGGGTCTTCCTCAATCGCGGCCCCGGGCGGCGCTTCGAGGAGGCGACGGCGCAGGTGCTCGGCGAGCGCCACGATCTGGCGCGCGCCATCGCGGCGGCGGATCTGTCGGGGGACGGTCTCGTGGACCTGTTCGTCGCCACGGCCTTCGGCACCCAGAGCCGGCTCTTCCTCGGCGAGGGCGAGGGACGGTTTCGCGAGGTCACCAACAGCCATCTTCCACGCCGCGCGACCTCGCTCGGCGACGTCGCCGTCGGCGATGTCGACGGCGACGGCGACCTCGACCTGGTGCTCGCCGACTGGTGGCCGGGGGACGCGATGACCAGCGCCGGCGGACCGGTGCGACTGTGGCGCAACGAGGGCGCCGGGCGGTTCGTCGATCGCACGCGAGTCGACATGCCGAATCTCTCGGTCGGGCTCGTGGGACCTCGCGCTCGCCGACGTCGACGGCGACTGGGACCTCGACGCCCTGGTCTCCTGCAAGCGCTGCGGCGGCAGCCTGCTGCTGCGCGGCGACGGCCGGGGCCGGTTCGAGCTCGATCCGCGGGGCCTGCCCCAGTACGCCAACAACTACGACCTCGAGGCGATGGACCTCGACGGCGACGGGATCCTCGATCTGGTTACCGTCAACGACGGCGAGATCGTCGACGGCAGGTCGTACCACCAGCGCGAGCACGTCTTCCTGGGCGGCGAGGACGGCCGGTTCGTCGACGCGACCGCGCGGTTGTGGCCCGATGCCGAGAACCTGGGCGAGGACGACAACATGGTGGCGTTCCTCGATTACGACTCGGACGGCGACGCCGACTTCCTGCTCGCGTCGCTGTCAGGGCCGGACCGGCTGCTGATCAACGACGGCGCCGGCCGCCTGCGGGTCGCCACCGAGGTGTTCGCGGGCGAGCCGACCCCGGGCACCCTCGGCATCGCGCTCGGCGATCTCGACGGAGACCACCGGATCGACGTCGTGATGAGCCAGGGGGAACACGAGAGTGCGGTCGACGAGCGGGTGTTCCTCGCGACCCCGCGGCTCGCGCCGGACGAAGCCGCCCCGGTCGTCGCGCGGGTCCGCCTGGCCGCGCTCACAAAACGGTCAACGTTCGATCAAGCCGCTGCGCTCGCCCAGAGAAACGGCTGTGGCCTGGTCGACCCAGCCGCGCCCGCTTGCGGGCTTGCGGCGCACGAATGATCGGCTAGCGGGCTCGTGGTATGAGCTCGCCTCGCTTTCGCGGCTCGTTGGGGAGTGGTTGCCACCACGAGCGCGCTAGCCGCTCCCGCGGCTGGGCCTGGGTCCGGGTCCGGGTCGGGTCCGGGTCCGTCGCCGGCCCAGGCAGCCGATCGGGCCGGACGTGGACGATCCGAGGCCGCCCGGGCTCGCCGGTCGCCGAGCTCCCTCCGGCCGCTATGAACCGTTGGCGGCGGCCGCGGCCTTCCTGCTCTCCGCCATCCGCTGCTCGCCCTTGAGGATCGAGCACCACTCCTTGTGCTGGCCCGACGGCATGCCGCACTCGACACAGATGCGCACGCGCTCCACGGGCTTCTTCTTGCGACCGAACAACTTCTCGAGGAAGGCCATCTATCGAATCTCCAATGGGCGGCCGCTCGTGGCGAGCGGCGGAATCATGAGCTCGAAGGGGCCGCCGGGGCCCCCGATCGTCGACGCCGGAACCGGGCCGGGCGTCCGACTGTACCCTCTTTACGCCGGGCGCCGTGCCGATGTTTCGCGCCGATTTCGTGCCGACGTCGGCACTCCGCCCGTCCGTGCCGGCGGTGAAACCGCGTGACACAATCGGACGGGTGCCGTGCGATCGGGCCTTCTCGGATCGTTGATGGGATGTGGGGGCGGGGGCGGGTGAAGGACAGAAGGCCCGTGGAGATCAGATGACACAGAACGCTCTGGGCGAGCGCCGTCGCCGCGCGGCGAGGGCGACCTGCGCTGTTGCCCTCGCTTTCGGCCTCGCCTTCGCCCTCCAGCCGGCCTCGGCTGCCGGTTCCGACGACCACGAGCTGTTCGAGACCCGCATCCGTCCGTTGCTCCAGCAGCGGTGCTTCAAGTGCCACGGGGAGGACACTCTCGGCGGCCTGACGCTGAGCTCGCGCGCGGCGCTGCTCGCCGGCGGCGCCTCCGGCCCGGCGATCGTCCCCGGCGACCCGGATCGCAGCCTGCTGATCCAGGCGGTGCGGCACGAGCTGCCCAAGCTCGAGATGCCGATGACGGGGGGGCGCCTCACGGCCCAGCAGGTCGGCGATCTCGAGGAGTGGGTGCGGCGCGGGGCTCCCTGGCCTGGCCAGGACGCGCCCGGGGAGGACGCACCGGGCTCTCTCACCGAGGCCCCCAGCTCGCTGGTGAGCGACGAGCACCGCGCCTTCTGGTCGTTCCAGCGGCTGTCCTCTCCCGAGCCGCCCGTGATCGAGGGCTCCGACGCCTCGCTGTCGGCGATCGATCATTTCCTGGGACAGCGGCTCGAGGCCGAGGGCCTCGAGCCGCTGCCTCCGGCCGACGAGCGCCAGCTCCTCCGTCGCGTCACCTTCGATCTCACCGGCCTGCCGCCGACGCCGGCCGAGATCGAGGCTTTCCTCGCCGACGACTCGCCGGAGGCGTACGCGCGCGTGATCGACCGCCTGCTCGCGTCGCCCCACTACGGCGAGCGCTGGGGGCGCCACTGGCTCGACGTCGTGCGTTACGGCGAGGACGACAGCCGCACCCTCGCCGAGGACGAGAGCGGGCACGAGCGCTACCCCAATGCCTACGTGTACCGGGACTGGGTGATCCGCGCGTTCAACGAGGACCTACCCTACGACCGCTTCGTCAAAGCCCAGCTCGCTGGCGACCTGCTGCCCGAGGCGGAGCGACGGGAGGCGCTGCCCGGCCTCGGCTTCCTCGGCATCGGCCCCTGGTACTACGACATCGCGGAGCCCGCGATCGCGCGTGCCGACGAGCGCCACGACCGCGTCGACGTCACCACCCGAGCCTTCCTCGGCCTCACCGTCGGCTGCGCGCGCTGCCACAACCACAAGTACGACCCGATCCCGACTGCCGACTACTACGCGCTCGCCGGCGTCTTCGCCAACACCGACTACCACGAGTATCCGATCGGCACCGCCGAGGAGATCGCCGAGTACGAGCAGGACCGGAAGCTGGAGAAGGCCCTGCGCGAGGCCCGCAAGCAGTACCAGGATGCCGAGGCTAAGCAGCTCTCGCGCCGGCTCGCCCACCATGTGTCGCGCTACATGATGGGCGCCTGGAAGGTCACCGGCGAGCCGAAGCTCGAGGTCACCGAGGTCGCCAACCAGGACGAGCTCGACCTCGAGCTGCTCGAGCGTTTCGTTCGCTTCACCCAGAAGGAGCCCAAGCACTACCCCCACCTACGCGACTGGCAGGAGATGATCGCAGCGGGCGGCGACGACGAGGAGCAGAAGGAGCGGGCTCAGGGGCTCGCCGACCGCTTCCAGCGCGAGCTGCTCGACCTGCTGGTCCGCCGCGACGAGCTCGAGGAGCACAACGAGTACCTGATCGCCCGCGGCTCTCCGAAGCCCCCGCGCGAGCGCAAGTCAGTGCCGATGCCCAACGACTTCGAGAGCTTCTTCGACCAGCACCAGCTCGAGCTCGAGACCCTCGAGGGCGAGCAGATGAAGCTCTACACCGACGTCTTCGAGCTCGACCTCGACCTCACGGTGTTCATGGTGAAGTACGAGCCGGGCCTGCTGCGATCTTGGGGATGGGGGCTGGAGCGGCAGATCAGCGCGCAGTCTCGAGCGCACCTCGACATGCTCGAGACCGAGATCGAGGAGCTCAAGGACCCCGAGCGGCGGCTCCCGTTCGTGATGGGGGTCGCCGAGAAGGACCCGGAGCAGATCGCGGATCTCGAGCTCCACCTCCGAGGCTCTCCCAAGAATCTCGGCGCCCCCGTCCCCCGCCACTTCCTGACGGTCCTCTCCAGCGGAGAGCCCGAACGCTACGTCGAAGGGAGCGGTCGACTGCGCCTCGCCGAGCAGATCGCCGAGCACCCGATCACGGCCCGAGTCCTGGTCAACCGGATCTGGCGCTGGCACTTCGGCACGGGGATCGTCGAGTCGCCCAGCAACTTCGGGATCGCGGGCGAGGCGCCATCGCACCCGGAGCTCCTCGAGCACCTCGCCTCCCGCTTCGTCGAGTCCGGACGCTCGATCAAGGCGCTCCACCGCGAGATCCTGCTCAGCGCCGCCTATCAGCGAGCCTCGGCCGCGCCGGCCCGGGACCGCGCGACCGCCGATCTGGTCGCTCGCAACGAGCGCGAGGATCCCGGCAACCGCCTCTATTGGCGGGCCAACCGCCGCCGGCTCGACGCCGAATCGATCCGCGACGCGCTGCTCGCGGTCGGCGGCAACCTCGACCCCGCCGTCGGCGGCGCCTCGAAGAGCCTCGACGACGAGGAGAACCTGCGGCGCACGGTCTACGCCAGGGTCAGCCGGTTCCAGCTCGACACCTATCTGCAGACCTTCGACTTCCCCAATCCCGCGATCAGCGCCGAGCGGCGATTCACCACCAACGTGCCGCTGCAGAACCTGTATTTCATGAACAGCGAGCTGGTCCGCCGCCAGGCCGAGGCGCTGGCGAAGCGCCTGGCCGGGACGCCCGGCGCCGGGGCGGCCGTCGCTGGCGCCGAGACTGCAGCGGGTCCCAACGAACCGGCCGACGTCGAAGAGGCTCGCGAGACCGTTCCGGACGACGAGCGGATCCGGCGCGCCTACGTGCTGCTGTACGGCCGCGAGGTCACGCCCGAAGAGCTCGAGCTCGGCCTCGATTTCCTCGAGCGCGCCCGGCGGGAGGCAGCAGCCCCGGCGGCCGCCGAGGGCTCGGGGCCCGAGCCTGGCGCCGGCGAGCCGACCGGGGACGAGCAGCCCGGGGGCTCCGAGGATCCCTGGGTGCGCTACGCGCGCGCCCTGCTCGCCGCAAACGAGTTCCGCTTCGTCGGATGACGAGATCGAGGTCAGGGTCGAGGTCAGGGTCGAGGTCAGGGTCGACGTCGAGAGGAAGCATGCGAAACGAGATCCACCACCCGCCTGCGAGCGTGCCGATCACTCGTCGGGCTGCGCTCTGCCGTATGGGCTCGGGCTTCGGCATGATGGCCTTCACCAACCTGGTCGGTCAGTCGCTGCTGCGCACCGGAGCCGTGCACGCCGCAGCCCCGGGGGCGATCGCGGGCGGGGGCACCCACTTCGCGCCCAAGGCCAAGCGGGTCATCTTCCTGTTCATGAACGGCGGCGTGTCGCAGGTCGACAGCTTCGACCCCAAACCGATGCTCGACAAGTACCACGGGAAACCGCTTCCGGGCGAGCAGATCACGACCGAGCGCCGGACCGGCACGTTGATGAAGTCGCCGTTCTCGTTCCAGAAGCACGGCGAGAGCGGGCTCGAGCTCAGCGAGATCTGGCCGCACCTGGGCGAGTGTGCCGACGACATCTGCATGATCCGGTCGATGACCACCGACATCCCCAACCACGAGCCTTCGCTGTTGATGATGAATACCGGTCACATCCAGGCCGGGCGGCCCTCGATGGGAGCGTGGATCACCTACGGTCTCGGCTTCGAGAACGAGAACCTCCCCGGTTTCGTCGTGCTCTGCCCCGACATGCCGACCGGGGTCGGGCCGCCGCTGTGGAGCGCGTCGTTCCTGCCGCCGGTCCACCAGGGGACCTACATCTCCGACAAGGAGCCTCGCCGGCCCAAGGACTTCGACCCCGAGAAGATCATCCCATTCATCGCCCGCGACCAGCCGACGGATCTCGACGCGCAGCGCGCAGAGCTCGACCTGGTCGCCTCGCTCAACCGGCTCAAGCTCGACGAGCTCGCCGGGCGCGAGCCCGAGCTCGAGGGCGCCATCGACGCGATGGAGACCGCCTACCGGATGCAGACCGAGGCCCCCGAGGTCTTCGACATTCGCAAGGAGAGCCGGGCGACGCAGGAGCTCTACGGCCCCGGCAGCACCGCACGCGGCTGCCTGATGGCGGTGCGGCTCATCGAGCAGGGGGTCAGGATGGTGCAGGTGTACTACGCCAAGGGAGATCCCTGGGATCACCACGACGACATCCTGCGCCATCGGGTCAACGCCAAGGACTCCGATCAGGCGTTCGCCGCGGTGATCAAGGATCTCAAGTCGCGCGGGCTGTTCGACGAGACGCTGGTGGTCTGCGGCTCGGAGTTCGGCCGCACCCCGGTGCTCGAGACCGGAGGCGGCGGCGCCGGCGGCCGGGTGGTCAACGGGCGCGACCACAACCCCTTCGGCTTCACGGTGTGGCTGGCCGGCGCCGGGGTCAAGGGAGGGACCGCCTACGGCGCGACCGACGACTTCGGCTTCAAGGCGGTGGAGAACCCGGTCCACGTCCACGACCTCCATGCCACGATCCTCCACCTGCTCGGCATCGATCACGAGAAGCTGACCTACCACTACAGCGGCCGCGACTTCCGGCTCACCGACGTCCACGGCAAGGTGATCCACGACATCCTGAGGTAGAAATCGGGGAGATCGTAGAGATCGGGGCCGACCTCCGGCAGAAGATAGGTACCTGTCCCCGATCTCGGGGGGAACATGTCGACCGGCCTCGCTGACGCGCGGCTTCGGAGTCGGCCTCGGTGCGAGCGGGCCCCGAGCGACCGTTCGCACGTCGCTCGGGGTAGCATCGAGCACCACCACGCGGCGTGGCGCCGACCCCGCAGCGGCGCGACGCGGCGGTCCCCTGGCCGGGAGTGACCCATGATGAGGCGTCGCCCACGCCGCGACCGAATCGCCCTGATCTCGATCGTCATGCTGGCCAACGCCGCGAACGCCGCCGGCCTCTCCGGCGGCCTCACCGACGTGGCGGGCCTCGAGGTCGGCCACCACACCCTCACCGAGCGCCCAACCGGCTGCACGGTGATCCTGGCGCGGGGCGGCGCGGTCGCCGGCGTCGACGTGCGGGGCGGCGCCCCCGGAACGCGGGAGACCGACCTGCTCGACCCGGTCAACACCGTCCAGGAGGTGCACGCGATCGTGCTCTCGGGCGGCAGCTCCTTCGGCCTCGACACCGCCTCCGGGGTCATGCGCTACCTCGACGAGCACGGGATCGGCTTCGAGACCCGCGCGGGAGTGGTGCCGATCGTTCCCGCCGCGATCTTGTTCGACCTGCCGGTGGGCGACCGGCCCGAGATCCGACCGGGTCCCGAATGTGGTTACGCAGCCGCCAAGGCGGCTTCTTCCGGGCCCGTCGCCGAGGGCAACGTCGGCGCCGGCGCCGGCGCCACGATCGGCAAGCTGGGCGGCCCGAACGGCGCGATGAAGGCCGGCATCGGTACGGCGTCGATCCGGCTCGAGACCGGTCTGGTGGTCGCGGCCCTGGTGGCGGTCAACGCGGTCGGCGACGTCATCGACCCCGCCACCGGCAAGGTCGTGGCCGGAGCGCGCGGACCCGACGGCAGGACCCTGCTCGATGCCCGCACCCTCATCCGCGCCGGCGGCCCGCCAGCGCCCGCTCCACGTTCCGGCGAGAACACCACGATCGGAGTCGTCGCCACGAATGCGAAGCTGACCCAGGTCCAGGCGAAGAAGATGGCGATGATGGCTCACGACGGCCTGGCGCGCGCGATCTCGCCCGCTCACCTGCCGAGCGACGGCGACGCCGTCTTCGCGATGGCGACCGGCGCCTGGGAGGGCGAGGCCGACGTCGGGATCCTCGGCGCGCTGGCGGCCGAGGCCCTGGCCGACGCGATCGTCCGGGCCGCGAGGCAGGCTACCGGGATCCCCGGTTACCCCGCGGCGCGCGACCTGAGCTCGCCCGAGCGCTGAAGGCTCCGGCCACGACCGCCCTCTGAAACCGTCGCGGTCCGCAGACGTATCTACGGTGGATATATCCTCTGCGGACCATTCCGTCGCACCCGCGGCGCTCGACGGCATCGACGCAGCAGAGTCCCAACCGAACGAGCCGCTCGCACCACGCCGGGACGAACATGGGCAGACCTCTCCCTCCCCCGACCACGCTGCGCCCCGCGGCCTTCAACATCCTGCTGGCGCTCGCGGGAGCCGATCTGCACGGGCTCGGCATCGCTCAGGAGGTCGAGCGGATCACGGCCGGCGCGATGACGCTCGGTCCCGGAACGCTCTACCGGTCGCTCAAGGAGATGGCGCGCGACGGGCTGATCCGTGAGGTCGACGCGCCGGAGAGCGATGCCGATCCGCGACGCAAGTACTACCGCGCCACCGCGGCCGGCCGGCGCGTCCTGGCCGAGCAGGCCGCCCGCCTGGAGCTGCTGGTCGAGGCGGCCCGCGCTCGGGACGTGCTGCAGGATCCACGATGAGACCCGCCCGATGAACGGGGCCGGAGCGAACGGATCGGCGGGCGACGCTGCGCCTCGATCGTCCCGGCACGAGCGCGCATTCCGGGCTCTGCTGCGATGGCTTCCGCGATCGCTGCGAGCCGCGCACGGCGAGGAGATGGTCGAGCTGTTCCTCTGGCGTCTGTCGAGATGTCGCGCCGGCGATCGTGCCCGCCGGCAGGTCGCGCGCCTGTGGCGCAGCGTGCTCGCCGACCTGCTCGCGACCGCCGCGCTGGAGGCGACCGCGCCGCTGCGACGAAAGCGGGCGGTCGCGGCGCACGTCCAGGGTCGGATCCGGCCCGAGAGACTGTCCACCCGAACGGAGGACCGCATGCACCTGCTGACCCACGATTTCTCGACCGCCCTGAGGCGGCTGCGGCGAACGCCGCTCTTCACCCTCTCCGCGGTGACCATCGTGGCGATCGGCATTGGTGCCAACACGGCAGGCTTCACGCTGGTCGACGCCTTCCTCCTGCGACCCCTCGGCTACCACGAGCCCGAGCGCCTGGTGCACGTCTACCAGGACTCCGACGACGGCGAGCCGAGCTCGACGTCGTATCCCGCATACCGGGACATGGCGCGCTTCACCGACGTCTTCGAGGGGGTGGCGGCGACCTCGATCGCCAACGCGACCTGGGAGCGCGAGAGCGGCCCGACGGCGGCCATGGTCGAGTACGCGACCGCCAGCCTCTTTCCGGTGCTCGGGCTGCGGCCCCGCCTCGGCCGGTGGTTCACGCCCGCCGAGGACCACGTGGGAGCGGGCGCTTTCGCAGTGGTCAGCCACTGGACCTGGACCCGGAAGATGGGCGCCGACCCCGCCGTCGTCGGCAGCACCATCCGCCTCGAGGGCCAGCCCGTGACCGTCGTCGGCGTCGGGCCGGAACGCTACAACGGCAGCGGTGGCGCACTGGTGACCGACTTCTGGCTGTCGATCTCGAGCACGCCGGTCGGCGGCCCCTTCCGCGTGCGCAACCTCGAGCGGCGGGAAGACCACTGGTACGACGTCATGGCGCGCCTCGCTCCCGGCGTCACCGTGGCCCAGGCGCGCGGGGCGATGACGGTTCTCGCCGACCGTCTTGCCACCCAGTTCCCCGAGCTGAACCGCGATCGCCGGATCACCGTGTTCGGGACCGACGAGGTCCGCATCCACCCAGAGGTGGACGCGCAGATCCTGCCCTCCGCGACGATGATCCTGGTGGTGGTCGGCCTGGTCCTCCTGCTCTCCTGCTCCAACCTCGCCAACCTGCTGCTGGTGCGCGGCGTCTCGCGCGCGCCCGAGGTGGCGGTGCGGCGCGCCCTCGGCGCGAGCTCGAGCCGCGTGATCGGCCTGTTCCTGTGCGAGGCGTTGATCATCGCGGCTGCCGGCGGCATCGCGGGTTTCGCGCTGGCGCGCTCGATCCTGCTCCTCGTCCCCGAGCTGCCGCTTCCGATGACGGGCACGCTCGACCTGACGATGGACTCTCGGATCGCGCTGTTCACGATCGGCCTGGTGCTCCTCAGCGCGACGTTCTTCGGCGGTTTGCCGGCGCTGCGCATCGCTCGGATGAAGGCCGGCTTCGAGCAGGGCAAAGCGCGTGGAGCCGGGGGCGGTCGGGCCAGCGAGCTCCTGCGCCGTGTCATGGTTGGCGTGCAGGTGGCGGTGTCGCTCGTGCTCTTGGTGGCGGCCGCACTTTTTGGACGCAGCCTGGTGCACGCGGCAGCGGTCGATCCCGGCGTCGAGATCGATCGGGTGGCCTATCTCCAGACCAGCCTGAGCCGTCGCGGCCTGTCGCCGACCGAGCTCGCCATCGCGCTCACCGAGATCGCCGATCGGTTGTCGGCCATCCCCGGCGTCACCGGCATCTCCCTGGCCTCGCGGCTGCCGGTCCAGAACGTCGGCGGATCGTCGACCACGGTGATCGAGGGCTACGAGCCGGCGACCGGCGACGAAGGCGCGGTCGAGCTGCTCGTCTCGACGGTCAGCGAAAGCTACTTCCGTACGCTCGGGATCCCGCTGCGCGCCGGACGCTCTTTCGGAGCGCAGGATGCCGCCGACGGCGCCGCCACCGCACTGGTCAACGAGACCGCAGCCCGTCGCTACTGGGGGGATCCGCAGGCCGCGATCGGTCGACGGATCCGGCCGCAGGCGCAGCCGGATGCGTGGATCGAAGTGGTCGGCGTGGTCGCCGACTCCCGGGTCCGCACGCTCACCGAGCCACCGACGCCGCTGCTCTACCGCCCGCTCGACCAGGCTCCGCTCGCCTCGCCCTACCTGATCGCGCGCTCGGAGGGGCCCGCCGAGGCCCTGGTCCAAGAGCTGCGCGCGAACCTCGACTCGATCGACCCGACGCTGCCGGTGCGAGCCGCCGGCACGCTCGGCGCGCACGTCGGTGAGGCGCTTTTGGCGCCCCGGGCGCTGGCGCTCGTGATCGGCGGGTTCTCGGCGGTCGCGATGCTGCTCGCGAGCTTCGGCATCCACGCTGTCGTCGCCTTCTCGGTCGCCTCGCGCACCGCCGAGCTCGGCGTGCGGGTGGCGCTCGGCGCGAGGCGCGGGCGGATCGTCGGGCTGGTCGTGCGCGAGGTGCTGACCACGGTCGCTGCGGGCCTCGTGCTCGGGCTGGCCGGGGCGCTCGCCGTGATGCGCCTGTTCGACGGCCTGCTGTTCGGCGTGCGCGGGCTCGATCCGCTCTCGTTCGCGGCCGCATCCGCTGTGCTGGTGCTGGCCGCGATCGCGGCGAGCTTCCTGCCCGCCCTCCGCGCGGCGACGCTCGACCCGGTGATCGCGCTGCGCACCGACTGAGCGAGCGGCGAACCGGCGGCCACAGTCGGTGCCGGCGAAGGGGCCCGATTGATAGCTTCTGCCAATGACACAGCGAGCTCGCGAGGCGACGGGGTCCAGTGGCGCCTCGGCCGACGATCCGGCGATGAGCGTCGTCGTCGTCGCCGGCAACCACCGCGCGAGGCTGCGCGACTGCCTCGCCTCGGTGCTCGCCCAGGAGGGCGCTGAGACGCTCGAGGTCCTGGTCGTCGACTGCGCGAGCGAGGACGACGACCTCGCAGCCGACTTCCCGAACGTCCGCCGGATCCGACCGGTTGGGACGCCGCACTACGGCGAGGCCCTCGCCCTCGGCGTCCAGGTGGCGCGCGCCCCGGTGATCGCCTTCATCGAGGAGCACGCCCGGGCGCGACCCGGGTGGGCGCGGGCACTCATCGAGATCCACCGCGGGCCGTGGGCGGCGGCCGCCTGCGAGGTGCATTCGGCGAACCCGGAGCTGGGCCTCAGCGATGGCTGGGGACTGATGGGGTACGGCATGTGGTATCCGCCTCTGTCGCCGGGCGAGACCGAGTTCGTCCACGGCTACAACTCCGCCTGCAAGCGCGAGGTGCTGCTCTCCTACGGCGAGCGGCTGCCCCGCCTGCTGCTCGCAGACACCGCGTTCGCCCACCGGCTGCGCCTCGACGGCCACCGTCTGGTCAACGCCCCCGGAGCCCGCATCGAGCATCTCAACGAGACCGAGCTGCTGCTGCCGCTGCGCAAGAACCTCCTCGCCCATCGATTCAGCGCGCCGGCGCGCGCCGATGAGTGCGGTTGGACGGTCTGGCGGCGTCTCGCGTACCTCTGTGCGAGCCCACTGCTCCCGCTCTACGGACTGTGGTGCCAGGCGCGCCGCTATCGGGGGCGTCCCGAGCTGAAGCTGCTGATGCGGATCCTTCCCCACTACGTCGTCGCCCATCTGGCGATCGCCGCCGGCATGATGCTGGGTCTCGCCCTCGGACCGGGCGACGCGGCCCGGCAGTTCACGCGTCTCGAGCTCGACAATCGGCGACCGGAGGCGTGACGGGGTGCTCACGCTCGACCAGGGCGGCGCGACGATCGGACGGCGGCGCCTGCTCCGACCGCCGCCCGACCTGCTGCCGTTCGTCGAGCTGATCTCGATCGAGCGCCGGACGGCGCCGCCGCTCCCAGGAGAGGAGGCATGGCGCATCGTGCCGGACGGCCACGGGCACCTGCTCTACCAGGCCGCGGACTCCGCGGACGGCGGCGGAACGTCGCAGCGGCTGATCGCGGTCGGTGCGCGATCGCGCCCGCTCGACGTCGACGTCAGGCGGCGCTTCCTGACGGTCGGCATACGACTGTGGCCCGGCGCGCTCCCCGCGTTGGTCGACACAACCGGCGCGGAGCTGGTCGATCGCAGCGTCGAGCTCGAGGCGCTCGAGGGGAGCTGGATCCTGCCCCTCGTCGGTCGGCTCGACGAAGCCCGCGAGCGCGAGCTGCACGCTCGGGCTCGAGGGCATCTTCGACCGGACGACCGGGGGACGGGCGAGAGCTTCGAGCGTGCGCTGTACGAAGCGGTCGTCGAGCTGACGCGGTCGCTGCTCGTGCGGCGGCGCCGGCGAGCGGCATGGGCCACCAGGCGCCAACGGCTGTCGGCGGCCGCGGCCGCGATCGGCTCGGCGCGCGTCACGTCGGTAGCCGACCTGGCCGCGCTGACCGGCACTCCGCAGCGGACTCTCCACCAGTGGGCCCGCCGCGACCTCGGCTTCGGCCCCAAACGCTGGCTCGCGATCCACCGCCTGCACCGGGCGCTCGATCTCGCGCTGTACGGAGGGCACCGCGGATGGGCCGACGTCGCCGCGGCCGCCGGGTTCGCCGATCAATCGCACTTGATCCGCTCGGCTCGGGAGCTCCTGCGGGAGACTCCGAGCGTCTACCTGGCGCGTCGGCGCAGCCACCTTCCCTCGCCTGCCGAAACGTCCAAGCCGGCTCCGCCGGTCTCCGGCTAGTGTCCCCAGCGACAGTGGATGGCTGCGAGGGCTAGCGGGCTCGTGGTGGTCACCACTCCCCAACGAGCCGTGAAAGCGAGGCGAGCTCATACCACGAGCCCGCTAGCCGATCACTCGTGCGCCGCAAGCCCGCAAGCGGGCGCGGCTGGGTCGACCAGGCCACAGCCGTTT
>DATKBT010000047.1:0-5215 GCA_035546295.1 Thermoanaerobaculia bacterium
AAGCGATAGCCCATGCCGTGGACGGTGAGAATCCAGCGCGGCTTCGCCGGGTTGGGCTCGATCTTCTGCCGCAGCGCGGCAACGTGGACGTCGACGGTGCGCGTCGTGGGCGTGGCCTCGTACCCCCAGACTCGATCGAGCAGCTCGTCGCGCGTGAGCACCGCGCCACGCCGCTCGATGAAGAAGGCGAGGAGCTTGTACTCGAGCGCCGACAGCGCGACCGGCTTGCCATCGCGCCAGACCTCGGCGGTGCGGAAGTCGACCCGTACGTCGCCGAACGCGTAGGCGCCCGGGCCCGCGAGCGCGCGGCCCGAACGGCGCAGGAGCGCCTCGACGCGCGCCAGCAGCTCCGGCATCTCGAACGGCTTGGTCAGGTAGTCGTCGGCGCCGAGCTTCAGCCCCACCACCTTGTCGTAGAGCTCGGCGCGCGCGGTGAGCATCAGGATCGGGGTGTCGACGCCCTCGCGGCGCAGGTCGCGGCAGACGTCGAGGCCGCTGCGGCCGGGCAGCGCGACGTCGAGCACCACGAGGTCGAACGAGCCCGCGCGGGCGGCCTCGAACGCGGCGTCGCCGTCGGTCGCCACCTCGACCTCGTGGCCCTCGCTCGACAGCCGGTCGGAGAGGGTGAGGACCAGCGCCGGCTCGTCCTCCACGACCAGGATGCGGCGCTTGGGACCGCTCGTCGATTCCGTCGTGCGCTGGCTCACGCCGCCACACTCCCGGCCGACTCGGCGCGGAAGAACGAAGCTCGGCCCTCGACGCTCTCGCCCATCTACGTGCGCGACGGCTCCGCGGCGGCGGAGGGCGAGGGCTCGACGTCGCGGCGATCGGCCGTTGCGGGCGCTACCGGAAGAGTGAGCAGGAAGGTCGTCCCGCGGCCGGGCTCGCTCTCCTCGACGTCGATCGTCCCGCCGAAGCCCTCGAGCATGCTCCTGGTGACCGCGAGCCCGAGACCGGTGCCGTGGAGGTGCCGCGCCGCGGCGTCGCCGCGGTAGAACGGCTCGAAGATGCGCCGGCGCTCGGCTCGGGGAATGCCCGGCCCGCGATCGCGCACGCGCACCGCGACCCGCGACTCGCCGGCGAGAGAGCGCGCACTCCCGTGCGCGCCGCGGCTGGCGCGGCCTGCGCGGCTGCGTCCGGCGCGGCCACCGATGCGACCCGAGGTCGACACCAGCCCGGCCTCGATCCCGACCCAGCGCCCGCTCTCCCCGTATTTGAGCGCGTTGCCGACGACGTTGTCGAGCGCGCGGCGCAGCGCCTCGGGGTCGGCGATCGCGCGCGGCAGATCGGCCTCCTGGACGCGCTCGACGACGACGGCCTTCTCGGTGATGAGAAAGCGCAGGTCGTCGAGCACGCGGTCGAGGATCGCGCCGACGTCGACCGGCTCCGGCGGGCGCGCCCGGCGGCGGGAAGCGGCCATCCCCGCGAAGTCGAGCACCTGCGCCACCAGCGCACCGAGCCGGTGCGTCTCACCACGGATGAGCGAGCCGTAGCGGCGGATCTGCACCGGGTCGCGAACCACGCCGTCGGCCAGGTTGTCGGCCGCCGAGCCGATCGCCGCGAGCG
Organism: Thermoanaerobaculia bacterium; assembly: GCA_035546295.1. Lineage (GTDB taxonomy): Bacteria > Acidobacteriota > Thermoanaerobaculia > Multivoradales > Multivoraceae > DATKBT01. The sequence continues at coordinate 1,567 of DATKBT010000047.1, forward strand.
GGGTGCGCAGCTCGTGCGTGATGCCGGCGACGAGCTCCATCTCGCGCCGCGCCAGGCGCTGCACGTGGCGCGCCGAGACCAGAAGCAGCGCCGCGGTGCCACCCAGGAGCGCCACCACCCCCAGGCCGATGCCGAGGTTGCGCCGGCGCAGCTTCGCGACCGCGGCCTCCACCGAGCCTTCGTGCCGGGTGAGAACGAGGGTCCAGGCGGCTCCCTCGGCTCCTGCGTACGGCATGCGCCCGGGTGAGGGCTGGCCGGCGCCGTGTCGTCGCGCCCCCTCGACTCGGTGGCGGATCTCGGGGTCGTCGAAGAAGGACTGAAACCCCTGGGCGCGAAGATCCGGAAAGAGGCGCAGCGAGAAGAGCGGGCGGCGTACGTCGCCCTCGCCTCGAGCCGAAGCCGCCGCCTCGCGAGTGGAGTAGACGACCTCCCTTCCGCGCGAGCGGGCCACGATCAGGACCTCGGTCTGGCGCGGCTCGGGACCGAGGTGGGTGTCGAGCAGATCCGGCAGCAACTCCGCGGTGAGCACGCCTCGGTCGAAGGCGACGATCACGGCCCTGGTCTGCTCTTCGGAGCCGTCTTCACGCGCCGCACGCGCCCAGGGCGGACGCGGAGGGGAGACCAGGAGGAGCCCCGGCAACTGAGGAAGGACGACCTCGCGAGAGCCCGGACGCGGCACCCCTCCACGCCCGCGCTCCGCCGCCAGCCGCTCGATCAGCCGAGCGAGCTCGGGAGGCCAGGGCACCGGCTCGAGCCCGGCCGATTCGGCGTCGACTCGCCACAGTGAGGAAGGTCCACCTCGCGCGTGTGCAGTGACGGCGTAGACGGCCGCGACCAGCTCCGGGGCGAGCGCGGTCGCGTTCCATCGTCGCCACCCCTCCGCCAGGCGCTGCTCGATCGGCTGGTCGGACGCGCGCGCCGGCAGGAACGCGATGAACGCGCGCGAGACCTCGCGGTCCAGATCGTCGGCGATCCGGCTCGCCGCCGCTTCGAGGTCGCGCTTGAGCCGTTCGCCCTCCCCCCGGCCCACCTGTCCGGCCCAGCGGACCTCCAGGACCGCCAGCGCGGCGAGCAGAACCGCCATCGCGCAGGTGGCGACGACCAGTGTCCGCGGCCCGAGTCGAGGTATCACGCCGGCAGTGTAGTACGCGGGTCCGACTGGTCGGCCCCACCTTCACAATTCTTACCAAGAGTTTGCAACCGCTTGAGGATCCGTCGAGCCCCGCCCGGTACGATGCGACTCGTCTCGCAGTGATGCGCGAGACCGCCGCGACGACGAGCCGGGGAACGGAACCGGCAATCTTCGAGATCGATCGCGGGTTTCACCCAAGGAGTAAACCACGATGAAGCTCAGAGCAACGATTCTCGGAACCTCGACCGCGGCGCTGCTGGTGCTGGCCGCCGCGCCGCTTCTCCTCGCGCAGCCGCCGGGCGGAGGTCCCCGCGGCATGCACGGTCACGGCCGCGACCAGGCACACCGGCTGTTCGAGTACCTCGAGCTCGACGGCGAGCAACGCGAGGCGTGGATCGAAGCCCACCGCGCGCATGGCCAGAGCCTGAAGCCGACGTTCGAGCAGATCCGCGATCTGCGCGAGCAGATGAAGGCGGAGCTCGAGGGCGGATCGCCCGATCCGGCGAGCGTGGGCGGCTACCTCATCGCCATCCACCAGCTCGAAGCAGAGCTCGCGTCCTCCCGCGAGGAGCTCGAGGCGACGATCCGCGGCATTCTCGACGACGAGCAGGAGAGAAAGCTCGAGGCCTTCAAGGCGGCCAACCATGGCCCGCGCCATGGTCCGGCCTCGAGTGGCCACCGCTGGCGCGGTCCTCGCTCGGGAGGTCCCGGCGCGGGCGCCAGTGGTCCGAGCCGCTGACCGACGTGCGCACGATGCATCTGCTCCGGTTTGCTCTTCTGCTCAGTTCGAGCACGGCGGTGGGCGTATCGATCGCCCTGGCGGCCGTCGATCCGGGGCGGGCCGCGCTCGAGCGCACAGCGTTCTTCGGCTCCGAGAGTGACGGCGAGGCCACGGTCGTCGTCGAGCGGCTCGGTGGCACCGCGGGCGTGCTTTCCGTCCGCGTGGCGACGGCCGGCCTGAGCGCGAGCCAGGGTCTCGATTACGCCGCCAGGGACGTCGTCGTTACCTGGGCCGACGGCGACTCCCAGCCGAAGCTCGTGACCGTCCCCATCTTCGATGATTTCGACATCGAGCCGACCGAGCTGGTGGAGATCCTTCTCTCCAGCGTTCCGGTCGGTCTGGGACCCTCCATCCTCCTCGAGACGGGAGTCATCGCCATTGCCGACGCCGACGGCCCTGTCGCATGCTCGCCGTCAGCGCGGCATCTGTGCCTTCTGGGTTCGCGCTTCAGGGTCGAGGTGGAATGGCGCAATCAGCGCAACGGGCAGCGGGGGATCGGTACGGCCGTCCCGTTCGCGGATGAGACGGGTTTCTTCTGGTTCTTCGACCCCGACAACATCGAGCTGGCGACCAAAGCTCTCGACGGGCGCGCCGTGACGGGAGCCTTCTGGTTCTTCTACGGCGCCCTTTCGGACGTCGAGTACTGGATCACGGTCACCGATACCGAGGCTGGTTCCCGCCAGCTCTATCACAACGAGCCTGGAGGCATCTGCGGGCGCGGCGACACCCGTGCCTTCCCCCTGCAGTCGCAATCCCCAGCGGACGGCGCAAGCACGACGGCTCGGGGCGCCGTCGGCCCGGCGACGGTCCTGTCCCTGCCGGTGGAGGGGGCCATCGGTTCTCCCGTGAGCCGTCAGGCGTGCATGGCGAACGAGAGGACTCTGTGCCTGCTCGACGGCCGTTTCGAGGTCGAAGTCGACTGGCGCAACCAGCGCAACGGCCAAGAGGGCGTTGGCAGCGCCATCCCGTTCTCCAACCAGACGGGCCTCTTCTGGTTCTTCGACTCGGCCAACATCGAGCTCGTGACCAAGGCGCTCGATGGGCGGGGCGTCAACGGGAACTTCTGGTTCTTCTTCGGAGCGCTCTCGGACGTCGAATACACGATCCGGGTGAGGGACACCGTCACCGACCAGGTCCAGACCTACCGCAACGAGCCCAGCAACATCTGCGGCCAGGGCGACACCGCGGCCTTCCCCGGCGGCGGCGGTGGACCCATCGCACCGCCCCCGCCCGCCACGAGCGTCAGGGTAGGGGTGGTCGGCTGCTCGCAGACCACCAACGCCTGGCGGGGCTGGATCGACGCTGACCCCGACCAGGTCTGGGTGGTGGCGAGCGGATACGGCGGCGGCGACATCGCCGATTGGTCCCGCGACATTCCCAACGGCGACTACTGGGGGCGGCTCGACGCCAACATCGCCGCCAACGCTCCGGCGACCGCCGTGTGGTGGCAGATCTGCGATCTGGCCGCCGACAACGGCACCACCCAGGATGCCGAGGCGGTCCTCGCCGAGATCCAGCGACGCATTCCCGGGGCCCCGGTCTTCGTCAGCTCCCTCGCCGACTTCGAGACGCCCGAGACCTGTGTCAAGCAGGACATCGAGAATTCGCGCTTCCTGGTGGACCATCTGACTTCGTTGGGTCTCGCATCGCGGGGACCCGACCTGCCGATGGTCATGGACTCCTGGATCCAGCCACCCGAGGGCGACGGGCGTTGCCACGTGGGGAAGACCGGCCGG
>DATKBT010000048.1:0-27250 GCA_035546295.1 Thermoanaerobaculia bacterium
CTTCGTCAGCTCACCAAGGACGGGCGGAAGCGGATCATCGAGACGAGCTGGACTCTGGTCCGCGACGCGGGTGGCGAGCGCGAGCGGGTGCTCTCGATCAACAACGACGTCACCGAGGAGAGGAGCGTCCAGGCCCAGTTGTTGAGGGCGCAGCGCCTCGAGAGCATCGGAACGCTGGCGGGTGGGATCGCTCACGACCTGAACAACGTCCTGACGCCGATCCTGATGGCGATCGAGGTGTTCAGGGGGGAGGAGACCAGCGCCGCGCGCCTCGAGCTGCTGAGGATGGTCGAGGAGAACGTGGAGCGCGGGGCCGCGATGGTCCGACAGGTGCTGTCGTTCGCTCGCGGAGTCGAGGGCGATACCGTCCCGGTCGATCTCCATCGTGTGGCGAGCGACGTGGGCCGGATCGTCCGCGAGACGTTCCCGAAGAGCATCGCCTTCGACCTGGTCGTCCAGAAGGACCTGAGGAAGGTCCAGGCGGACCCCACCCACATCCACCAGGTGCTGATGAACCTCTGCGTCAATGCCCGGGATGCGATGCCCAGCGGCGGAAAGCTCTCGCTCGCTCTGGCGAACGCCGATCTGGACGAGACCTACGCAGCCATGAACCCCGAAGCGCGAAGCGGCTCCTACGTGTCGATCACGGTTGCCGACAGTGGTGTCGGCGTCGCGCCCGAGCACCTGGATCGCCTGTTCGAGCCGTTCTTCACCACCAAGGACGTCGGCTCCGGCACCGGGCTCGGTCTCTCGACCGTGCACACGATCGTTCGCGGTCACGGCGGCTTCGTCAGCGTCTACAGCGAGCTCGGCAACGGTGCGACCTTCAGGGTGTATCTGCCGTCGAGCTCCGAGCAGGTCGCCGAGCGCAGCGGCGCCCCTCAGCCCGAGCTGCCGCGGGGCGAAGGGGAGCTGATCCTGCTGGTCGACGACGAAGAGAGCATCCGTGAGGTCGCCCGGCGGACCCTCGAGCAATTCGGCTATCGCGTCCTGTTGGCTGCCAACGGAGCAGAGGCGATCTCGCTGTTCGCGCGGCGCAACGCCGAGATCGCCCTGGTGATGACTGACATGGCGATGCCGGTGATGGACGGCTACGCGACCATCGTCGCGCTCCAGGCGATCGATTCCCAGGTGCGGATCGTCGCCTCGAGCGGGCTCGGCAACGAGCGACCGATCGCGCGAGCTGAAGGCTGTGGCGTTCGGCACTTCGTCCCCAAGCCCTATTCGGCGGAGAGTCTGCTCAAGACGCTGGAGAGCGCGCTACGCGAGGACGAATGAGACGCCGCCCGCTCCAGCCGCCGCGGCTCGCTGTGGCGACGGATCCTCGCGGCGCGCCGGCAGGTGTGCTCAGAGCGCGGCCGAGCGGGTCCTGCTCGTGCCGAGGGCGACCGGGCCGCCGAACAGGAACCCCTGGGCCAGCTCGCACCCCGCCGACCTCACCGCCTCTCGCTCGCCCTCGCGTTCCACGCCCTCGGCCACGACCAGGATCCTCAGGTCCCGGCAGACGCTCACGATCGAGGCGAAGAGCTTGCGCTTGAGCTGGTGCAGGTCCATGTCGCGCACGAGCGCCATGTCGATCTTGACGATCTCGGGCGCGAGGGTCGCGAGGCTGGAGAGGCCGGCATAGCCTGCGCCCAGGTCGTCGATTGCGATCCGGAAGCCGAGGTCCCGCAGCGCGGTGATCCGATCCGGCACGTCGGGGATCCCGTCGAGCCTGGCGCGTTCGGTGATCTCGAGCACGACGCGGTGGGCGTGGCGCGACAGCGGGGCGCGCGGGTCGAACAGGGAGTCGTCGCCGAGGTCGCTCGGATGGAGGTTGAGGAAGACCGGGCCCTGCAGCGCGCCGGACTCCAGCGCCGCGGAGACCTGGCCGCGAATCGCCTCCCCCAGCTCTGGAATGCGTCCCAGACGCTCGGCCGCGCCGATCAGAGCTCCGGCGTTCGGGAACTCCGGCGCGTCGCTGCGCACCAGGGCCTCGTGCGCGTAGATTGCTCCGTCCGCGCAGCTCACGATCGGCTGATAGGCCATCCAGAGCGCGTCCAGGGCGCGGGTCATCGTCGTGTCCAGCGCCCCGTGCTCGCCGGGGTTGCGATCGAAGCCGATCGCGCTGAGCGCCTCGCGCTTCAGCCGGGCCAGGGTGCCGAGCTTGACGGCGCGGTCGACGGTCTCGAGGAGCTTGACGTTGCTCACCGGCTTGATCAGGTAGCTCACCGCGCCATACTCGATGGCCTTGACTGCGCTCTCCATCGACGGCCTGCCGGTGAGCAGCACGACCGGCAGGTCGAGCTCCTGCTCTTGGATGGCGCTGAGCAGCTCGAGGCCTTGGAGCCCGGGCATGCGGATGTCGGAGAGCACGGCGTCGTAGGTGGAGCCGGCGAGCGCCGACAGAGCCGAGCACCCGTCGGAGCAGGCGGTGACCTCGTACCCGGCCCGGACGAGGTTCTCCTGCAGGAGCCCGAGCAGAGGCTCGTCGTCCTCGACCAGGAGGATGCGTTTCGGGTGCGCTGGCAGGCTCATGGCGGAGCTCGTCTGGTCGGTGATTCTTTTGGATGATAGGTCGTGTGCGCCGGCTCGCGACGTCTCCTGCTAACTCGCGTCCGGCGAGGTCGCGGTCCCGCAAAGTCCGGTCCGGTGAGCTGCTCTTCCGGCCCGTGGGGGAGCCGCCGTCGCCTCGTCGCTCGGCTCACGGATCGGGAACGCCGCTCCGATCGAGCATCGCGCGGACCTGCTGCACGAGCTCCTGCAGCGTGAACGGCTTCTGGAGAAAGGCCGCGCGTCCCTCGCGGAGGTCCTGGCGGACGACGGCGCGGTCCACGTCGCCGGACATGTAGAGCACTTTCATTCGGGGATAAAGCGTCTGCAGCCTGGCGGCGAGCTCGGGTCCGCGGGTGTCGGGCAACGTGACGTCGCAGAGCAGGAGATCGACCGGCTTGTGAAGCCGCTCGCAGGCGTCGAGCGCCGCGGCGCCGTCGGCCGCGTCGAGCACGGAGTAGCCGCGCGCCTCCAGGCCTCCTCTGACCAGCGATCGCAGAGGTGGCTCGTCCTCGACCACCAGGAGCGTGGTGCTGCGGTTTCGCGCGGGGGTGGCCGGCAGCGGCTCCCTCGCTGGCTCGGAGCTGCAGTCGCGCTCGCGCTTGTTCTCGGCGGCTGGCAGGTGGATGGCGATCACGGTCCCGCTCCCGATCGCGCTGTGGACGCAGATGTGGCCGCCGCTCTGCTTCACGATCCCATGCACCGTCGCGAGCCCCAGACCGGTCCCACCGCCGTACCCCCTGGTCGTGAAGTGGGGCTCGAAGAGATGGCTCAGAACCTCGCTCTCCATCCCGGTTCCGCTGTCGCGGACGGTGAGTGTCACCCAGCGGCCCGCGCCCGCCGTGACGTGTTTCGCCGAGCGCCCGTTGTCGGTCCGAGGCCGGTGCGCGTCGCTCGACGTCTCGATCGTCAGCTCGCCCCCCTGCGGCATCGCGTCCCTGGCGTTGATCGCCAGGCTGCAGATCATCTGCTCGAGCGGATCGGGATCGGCGCGGATCGCGGGAAGCTCCTTCCCGAGGCGGAGGGTGAGGCGGATGCCATCGCCGGTGAGACCCGCCAGTGTTTCCGCCAGCCCCTCCACCAGCTCGTTGAGGTCGAGGGTCCGCGGATGGAGGAGCTGGCGGCGGCTGAAGGCCAGCAGGCGGTCGGTGAGCGTCCCTGCGCGCTGCGACGCCTTCAGGATCTCGCCGGCGTAGCTCGCGGGCTCGCCGGGGTCGAGCCGCTGTTGCAGCAGCTCGCCGTATCCGCTGATCACTCCGAGGACGTTGTTGAGGTCGTGCGCCAGGTCGCCGGCGAGCCGTCTCATCGCATCCAGCCGCTGGGCGCCGAAGAGGAGCGTCTGGAGGCTCCTGGTCCCGTCCGGATTGGTTGCCAGCAGAATCCGGGCGGCGGTGGCGAAAGCGCTTTGGGCGAGAGCATCGTCGCCGAGAGGACTGCCGAGCTCCTCGCGCAGCACCACGACGGGAAGCGTGGTCGCATCCGGAGAGAGCTCGCGCAGCGTGTCCGCGTCCTCGGAATCGGCCAGCTCGCGCGCGAGCACGATCCCGTCGAACGGCTGCCGGCGCAGCAGGTCGATCGCCTTCGCCGGCGACCCCACCCGCACCAGCTCGAAGGCCAGGTCGGGGAGCGCGTCGAGGCGCTCCACGGTCGGATCGGCGTCGCCGTCAGCCTCCCCGACCAGGAGCAGGCGGAGCTTCGAGGCCGCGTGGAGCGCGCGGCCGCTCGGCGGGAGGCCGGCGCCGGCCCGAGTGTCGGCGGGATGCTCGACCTCGGTCGGGCAGGACCCGCTGGCAGGCTCCGGAGCGCCAGGGTCTCCCGCAGCGCGAGGAGTCGGTGTCCGAATTGCCACAGATGTGTGCACCCTACCGGAGGACGGCCCCCGGAGCGCGCCGGCGGCATCGTTCCGCAAACTCCGGCCCGCCGTTCGAGCGGGCCAAGAAGAGCAGGGCGCCGGTGTCGTTGCTCGGCGGGCGGGCATGGGCGCCGCCCTGCAGGTTCGACCGACGCCGGTGCTCCAGCCTGGTCCGCCCTGACTATGATGCGAGCACACGGATGACGAGACTTCCTCCGAAGCCGCGCGACGGCCACCCCCGCGCTTCCGCCCAGCCGTGGCGCCGACGGCTGCACGAGGTCATCTTCGAGGCCGACACCCCCGCGGGCAAGGCGTTCGACGTGGCGCTGCTGATCGCGATCCTGCTGTCGGTGCTGGCGGTGATGCTCGAGAGCGTCGGCGAGATCCGTGACGCCTACGGGAGCCGGCTGCTCGCGATCGAGTGGCTGTTCACGTGCTGTTCACGGTCGAGTACGCGGCGCCCGCGCAGGACCGAGGTCGCGCGGCGTTCGCCCAGCTCCTCTGCGTGGTAGAGGACTCGCTCGACCTCGACGCCACGGCCGAAGGAGGAGATCAGCTCGCGCTCGGTGGAGTCGTGATGGCGCACGGCGCTCTCGCGATTAGGCCTCGAGGGTCTCCACCTCCTCGACGTCCCAGCCGGTGCGAGCGGCGAGCCGCGCCGGGTCCGGATCGAGGCCGGCTCGCTCGAGCGCCTCGAGGACGTCTCCCGCGGTGACCCCTATTCGTGCTTGAGTGCGACCACGGGATCGATCCGTGCCGCCCGGCGCGCTGGGAGGTAGCTGGCGAGCGCCGCGACGCCGCGCAGCACGGCCGCGACCGCGGCCAGGATCAACGGGTTCTGCGGGCTCACTCCGTACAGGAGGGAGCGGAGGAAGCGCGCCACCGCCAGCGCCCCGGCGAGCCCGACCAGGATTCCGGCGAGCCCGACCTGCAGCCCCCCGCGCAGCACCATCAGCACGACACCACGCCGGCTGGCGCCCAGAGCGATGCGCAGTCCGATCTCGGGAATCCGGCGACCGACGCCGTGGGAGACCACCCCGAAGACGCCGATCGCGCCGAGCAGCAGCGCCGAGGCGGCGGCGAGCCCGAGGATCGTCGCGGTGAGCTCGACTCGGACCGAGGCGCGAGCGAGGATCTCGTCCATCGGCTGCACGTCGGCGAGGGGGATCTCCTGGGAGAGCTCCCGCACCACCGCGCGAACGGCGGGGACCATCGCCGTCGGCTCTCCGTCGCTTCGAACGGCGACGGTGACCTCGGCGAGAGTCGGCAGCGCCACGTCGTCGGTGCCGAGCATCGGGAGGTAGAGGATGTCGGCCGGCGCCTCGTCCAGCCGCTCCCGCTTGACGTCGCCGACGACGCCGACCACCGTGTACCAGCCCTGTTCGTCGGCGGGCCCGCTCTCGGTGGGATGGATGCGCTTGCCGATCGGATCGGCTCCGGGAAAGACCCGAGCGGCCAGGGTCTCGCTGAGGACGGCGGCGCCGGTGCGCGCCTCGTGGTCGCGCCGCTCGATGGTCCGGCCCCTGCGGAGCGGGATCCCGAGCGCGCGGAAGTACCCGGGGCTGATCGGCTTGATGCTGGCGACGTCCTGCAGAGCCTCCGGCGGCAGCGTCGTGTCGGGGCTCGTCACTTGATTGCCGCCGCACCAGCCCTGCAACGGCAGACACCGCGTCAGACCGGCGGCTTCGACACCGGGCAGAGTCTCGAGCTTATCGATCAGCTCCTGGTGGAAGGCCGCCTGGCGGGCGCGATCCGGGAAATCTGCCTCGGGAAGAGAGAGCCGGAACGTGAGAACCCGCTCCGCGCGGAATCCCGGATCGATCCGCAGGAGGTTGCCCAGGCTGAGCGCGAAGAGCGCCGCTGCGACCAGCAGGATCAGTGTCAGCGACACCTGACAGATCACCAGCAGGCTGGTGGCCCGCTGGTGGGGAGCGGCCGCGCCGCGGTCGCGGCACTCGAGAGGTTTCGCCAGCAGCGCTCGGTCCGACCGCCGGCTCCGGAGGAACCGCATCGTCGGCAACGCACCGAACGCGACCGAGGCGAGCAGGGAGATCGCCGCGGTGAAGGCCAACTCGGCGCCCGAGATGTCCACCTCGAGGAGGCGCGGGAGGTTCGAGGGGCCGAGCACGATCAGCAGCCGGATGCCGGCGGCGGCCAGCCCGAGACCGAAGGCTCCCGCGAGCGCGCCGAGGACGAGGCTCTCGACGAGCAGATGACGGACGAGGTCGCGCCGCTCCGCTCCGAGCGCGGCGCGCAGCGCCACCTCTCGCCTTCGATCCTCCGCGCGGATCAGGAACAGGTTGGCGACATTGGCGCAGGCCATCAACAGCACCAATCCGATCGCGGCGAGCAGCACCCACAGGATCTATCCCACGTTGCCGATCACAGTCGCCTTGTAGTCGCCGAGCCACGGGGAGATACCCTCGACGAAGCCGCGGTCGAGATTGCCGAAGAGCTCCGGGAGCCGTCGTGGCTTCTCGTCAAGCGCGCCCGATGGCGGCCTCGAGACCCCACCGTTGCGTCGCGGTCGAGCCAGGACCTCTCCCGCTATTCGCTGCGCAGCGCCTCGACCGGATCCACCCGCGTCGCGCGACGGGTCGGCAGCCAGCTCGCGGCCGCCGCCACGACGGAGACGAACCCCGCGACGCCGAGGTACGCGCGGGGGTCGGTCGCCGACATCTCGAAGAGCTGGGTCGCGAGCAGCGACGAGAGCATCCAGGCCAGCACCACGCCGAGCGCGATGCCGCTGGCGACCCCGGCGAGGACGTTGCCGGCGATCGTACGGGCGACCGCCTGGCGCCGGGCGCCGAGGGCGAGGCGCACGCCGATCTCTCGCGTGCGCTGTCCGACCTGATGCGCCAGCACACCGTAGATGCCGACGGCCGACAGCACCAGCGCGATCAGAGCGAACGCGGCGAGCAGGACCAGCACGAACCGGCGCGAGGCGGTCGCTTCGCCCACGATGTCGCGCATGGTTCTGAGGTTGGAGAGTGCGAGGTCGGGATCGAGCTCCCGGAGGAGCTCGCGCAACGGTCCGGCCAGCGGAGCCGATGGTCCGGTGGTGCGAACGATCAGCCGCTCCGGGGCGGGCCAGCCTCGCGACGCGGACGTCCAGAGCTGCATCGAGCCCGCGGACTCGAGCGAGGTCGCCCGGATGTCGCGCACGATTCCGACCACCTCGAGCAGCGGTCCGCTGACCAGGCCGATGTGAACCTTGCGGCCGAGCGGCGAGGGATCGTCGGGCCACAGCTCGTGGGCCGCGGACTCGCTGACCAGGGCGACGCCCATGGTCTCGGTCCTTTCGAATGCCCGCCCCTGGAGGAGCTCGATGCCGAGGGCCTCGAGGCAGCCGCTGGTGATACCTATCGGCAGCGCCGCCACCCGGTCCGCGTCGGTGGCTCCCTCGGCGACGTAGGTCATCCAGGCGCCATCGTTGTCGAGCGGTACCTTGCTGATGGCGCAGGCGCGCTCGACCCCCGGCAGCCCCTCGACCCCCTCGACCAGCTCGTCGAAGAATCGGATCCGAGACGACCCCTGGCTCGGCGACCCGAGATCCGCGATCAGGCCCTGCTCGAGCTCGAAGCCGGGATCGACCTCGATCAGCCGGATCAGGCTGGCGCCGGAGAGGCTCGCCGCGATCAGCAGCACCATCGAGGTCGCGATCTGGGCGCCCAGGAGCGCCGTCCTGAGGCGCGTCGACGCCCGCGATGCGGTGCCGCCCCGCGCCCGCCGCCCGCCGAGCCCAGCGGTGCGCGACGCCAGCAGCCCCGGGCCCAGTCCGACGATCGCCCCCACCAGCAGGGTGAGAACGACGGCGAAGGCGACGGATGCGGGAGCGAGAGACGCGCCGGCCTGGTGCCAGGCCACCGTCGGCCTCAACACCGCCAGCGTCGCGGCGGCCGCGATCAGGCCGGCGCCGCCTCCCAGCGCAGCGAGGACCAGGGTCTCGACCGCGAGCTGGCAGAGCAGCCGCCCGCGCTCGGCGCCGAGCGCTCGGCGCACGCCGAGCTCTTGGCCGCGCGCCAGATTGCGGGCGATCTGCAGCCCCGACAGGTTGATTCCCGCGAGCACCAGCACGAGCCCTGCGCTGCCGAGCAGCAGCAGCAGCATCGGCCGGACCGGGCCGGTGAGCCGCTCTCGCAGGGACTCGGCCTGCGCCGAGATCCCCTCGTTGGTCTCCGGGTGCTCGCGGGCGACCCGGGCCATGATCGCGTCCAGCTCGGCATTGGCCTCGGCCAGCGAGATCCCCGGTCCGAGACGGCCGACGATCGAGAGGTAGTACGAGCGCTGCTCGCGGGCGCCCGCGCGTGAGAGGTTCTCGGGCAGCCATCCGTCGACGTCGACGGTTCCCACGGTGGCGGCCGTCGGCATCACGCCGATGACCGTCCACGGCTCGCCGTCGAGGGTCGCGGTCTGCCCGACCACCGACGGATCGGCGCCGAAGTCCTCGCGCCAGCTCCGCTCGGTGAGAACCAGCGTGCGGCTCTGGGAGCCGAAGTCGGCGGTGTCCAGGCCGCGGCCGAGCAGGGGCGTGATCCGCAGGACGCGGAAGAAGTCCTCGGTCACGGTTCCCAGCTCGAGCTGTCGCGGCTCGCCGCGCCCGGTCAGGTTGAGCGGCTGCGTGTACAGGTTGAATCCCGCCATCGACTCGAACGACTCGGCGCCGAGCAGGTCGAAGTAGTCGCCGGGCGAGATCGGGTTCGGCTTTGGCGGTGTGGCGCGGTCGTTGCGCAGCAGCACGATCGCGAGCCGGTCCTCGTCGGGGAAGGCCAGCGGCCCCGCGAGCACCGGCCAGGCGACGCTGAAGATCGCGGCATTGGCGCCGATGCCCAGCGCGAAGGTGAGCACGGCGACCGCCGACAGCAGCGGAGCCTTGCGGACCAGCCGCAGCCCGAAGACGATGTCCTGCCAGAGGCGACTCATCACATCTCCTCGTCTCGTCGGAACGTCCAGCTCCCAGCGGCCCGGGTGGCGTCCGATCAGACAGCGCAGAAGGTGTCGGGCGAGCCAGCCGCGCGCGGCCGCAGCGCCCTGCTCGCGGTAGCGGTTCGCGAATTCCTCCGCCAGGTCGCCGGCCACGAACTCCTGCTGGTCGCGCGGCGCTCTGAGGCCGGCGAGCCGGAGCGCCCAGCGCGGCGGCTCCGGCGCCGGCCGGTCCTTCGCGCTCATCGCGCTTCGAGCTCCCGCTCGAGCCCTTCGGCCATTCGCTGGAACTGGCGGATGGTTTCGCCGAGAGCGCGCCGGCCGGCGGGCAGCACGCGGAGGTGCTTGCGGCGCCGCCCGCCGCGCGTCGCCTTCGGCTCGCCCGTCCAGGACTCGACCAGGCCTTTGCTCTCGAGGCGCGAGAGCGTCACGTAGACGGCGCTGATCGCCAGGTCGCGGCCGGTGCGCTCCTCGATCTCCCGGCGGATCTCGGCGCCGTAGGTCCCGTCACCGAGACGGAGCAGGGCCAGCAGCACGAGCTGCTCGAAGTCGCCGAGGGTGCCCACCTGCTTCCCAATTTCCTTCACGATGTGAAGTATACGGCGCGCGCCGGCGAAGGTTCCACCGAAGATCAGGCCTGGTCGACCTGAGCCCGCGCCGCTTGCGGCTCTAGGTGGCTGGAGCTTTTCTCGCGATAGAGGAGCCTGTCCGAGTCACTGGTAGCGATCGCTGGAACAGTCTCTCGGTTCTACGGCTGTCCGCGGCGACGCGCCACAGGCGCATGGAGCCGCGAGGAATTGCTAGCCGGAGATGTGCCAGAAAGCGCGCGGAGCGCGCGGGCACATCGGAGGCTAGCGCCGCCGGATGGTGATCTTGCCGTTGATCGTGCTGAGCTTCACCAGGTGGGCGCCGTCCCCGACCTGCCCGCGGCCGGTGATCACCTTGCGCGGCGTGTCGCCCCGGCCCCGTGGGGACCAGTCGGCGCTCTCGTCGATCTGGAGCGGGAAGTCGCTGTCGATCCGGTACTGGCCATCGCGGTTCCTGGTGTACTCGAGCTCGACGTCGAAGGTGAAGCCCACTCCGGAAGGCAGCGTCACCACGATCTCTCCGCTCATCGAGGTGAGCTCGACGTGGTAGTCGGTGTAGCCGCCTTCCACGACATGGGCCTCGATGTCGCCGCCCATCGTGGTCGCTTCGATCCAGCCGGCGACCTCTTCGACCAGGACGTCGCCGCCCATCGTGCGGGCGTCGACGTACTGCTCGGCGCGCGCCACCCGGACGTTGCCGCCCATGGTCTCGAGCTTGGCGCCGGCCGGGGCCTCGTCGACGTCGATCTTGCCTCCCATGGTGGTGATGATCACGGCGTCGCCGGTCGAGCGGCCATTGCTCCGCGTGACGTTGACCAGGCGGACGTTGCCCCCCATCGAGGTGCCGTCGACGTCGCCGACGACGTCGCGTAGCAGCACCTCGCCCCCCATGGTCGAGACCTTGCCGTCGACCTCGGAGTCGACCAGCTCGATGTCGCCGCCCATCGTCGACAGATGGAGCTCGCCGCGCAGGTTGCTCAGGCGCAGCGCGCCCCCCATCGTCTCTCCGCTGATCGCGCCGTCGACGCCGTCGATCGTGACGCTGCCGCCCATCGACTCGAGCTCGATGTCGACCTGCCGGGGCACCTCGACGAACAGCTTGACGTGGCTGCGATGGCTGCGCCGACGATCGCGCGCCTCGCACGAGATGCGGACTCCGCGGCTGGTCTCGGTGACCTGGATGTCGACCGGGTCGGAGTCGGCTCCGATCTCGGATCGCACCGTCACGAGGCCGCCGCCGCCGGCCGTGATCTCGACCCCGGCGCCGGTGTCGAGGTCGAGCTCGACGAGCCCGCCGGGTCGGATGCTCGCGCTCTGCTCGCGACCGCCCTGGGCCGACGCGAAGGGGGTGGTGAGGAGCGCCACCGCGGCGGCGGCCAACAGCCGGTGAGCTCGGGGCGGGGATCGGCGGGTCGGATCGTTCATGTCTCGTTCTCTCCTGAAGGGCGTGTCGCCCGGTGGATTCGGTGTGGAGGCGATCGTGGGAGGGCTCAGAGCCCGTGCTGGAGGTTGCCGACGCGCAGCCGCACAGCCTGGCCAGGCTCGGCGGGGCCGACCTCGATCGCCTGCTCGAGGCGACCAGGCGGCACCCCTCCCGCCGCCAGTGCGTCGATGGCGAGGAGGCGCATGTGAACGCTCGGCTCGTGCTCGAGGACCTCGAGCAACGCGCTCTCGACGTCGGCGAGGGCGGCGTCCGGGAGCAGGCGCTCGAGCGCTGCCTGCCGCGCCGGCGCGCTCTCGTCGTGCAGCATGGTGCGGATCAGGGCGCTGCGCAGACGGGGGGAGAGCGCAGGCCCTTCGGCGACGCCGATCGCCTTGAGCTGTGTGCCGAGCGAGCCGCCATCGAGGATGGCGTGGACCAGCACCTCGGTGACCAGCGGATCGGTGCGCGGGCGCTCGACCTCCAGGTGGATCGAGTAGTCGAACCCGAGCCGGACGCGGTCGTGCCCGAGGTCGCGGAGCTGGACGTTGTCGAACGAGAACGGGGCCGAGGACAGCACCCGTTGCGGATCGTTCGAGCTCCAGCTGCGCAGCGAGGCCGCGATCCGATGGAGCAGCGAGGCGGCGAAGTCGCCGTCCTCCATCGCGCCCGCCGGAGCGGCCCCGGGGAGATCGGCGAGAGCACGGGGAGAGCCCTGGGCGCCGGACCAGAGCCTGCCGGCGATGAAGGCGCCGGCGACGGCGAGCACGACGGCGGCGGCGAGCGCGAGCCTCCGTCCGAGCGTCCGATGGAGTGTGGGGCCGTGGCCGCCGGAGAGCTCGCTCGACCGCCCGCTGGGCCGCTCGCCCGCCAGTGCGGAGCGCACGCGGTGCCGCAGCCTCGCCTCTTCGAGCTCGGTAGGCGCCGGCTGGGCATCCTCCCAGGCGATCAGCTCGGCGTGGAGGGCGAGCAGCTCAGCGCAGGCGGTGCAAGCGCCGAGGTGGGCCTCGAGCTGCTCGTCGACGGCGCGCACCCGCTGGCGCGGGCCGTCTTCCACGGGATCCAGAGCGGTGTCGAACAGGAGCGCCTCGACCTGGGCGCCGAAGCGCTCGCACTGCTCGGCGCCGAAGCGCTCGCACTGCTCGGCGCTGGCGCGCTCGCCGGTCTCGGCGCTGGGGCGGTCGGGGGAGTCCGGGGAGTTGGTCATGGTCTGCCTTCCGAGAGCTGGGTGGTGGATCGAACAGGGGAAGGTCGCTGGCTCGCCACGCGATCCCGGAGCTGCGAGAGCGCTCGCGAGAGCAGTGTCTTGGCGGCGCCCTCGCTGCAGCAGAGCGAGTCGGCGATCGAGCGGATCGGCTCTCCCCTGCGATAGCGCAGGGTGAGCGCGAGCCGGTAGCGGGGGTGCAGCTCGAGCAGGGCGCGTTCGAGCACCGCGTCCCGCTCACGGCCGAGCACTTCCTCTTCCGGGCCGCCGCTCGACGCCGGCTCGACCGGCAGCTGGTCGAGATCCTGGTGGCCCTCCAGGTGGCGCCGGTTGGCGCGCCGCCAATTGAGGCTCTCGTGGTAGGTGATCCGGGTCAGCCAGGCCTTGAGATTGCTGTCCTCGCGCAGCGTCTCGCGGTGGCGAAAGGCCTTGAGGAAAACGTTCTGCGTCACGTCGAGCGCCGACTCCCGCTGGCGCAGGAAGCCGTAGGCCACGGTGTACACCAGTCTCTGATAGCGGCGCATCACCGTGTCGAAGGCGTCCAGGTCGCCTTCCAGCAGGAGGGGAAGCAGCTCGGTCTCGCTCACCGTTGCTTAGAACACCGCCTCGCGGGAAAGGTTTCAGCGACGACGGCGCGAGCGCGGTCAGCTGGGACTCGAGCGGCGACCGGCGTAGGCCCACGATGGCACGTGGGTTGCTTCCATCGCCCTCGACGGCCGCTTCCCTGGCGGCACGAAGAGAGCGCCGATGCCCTATTCCCGCACGATCTCCGCGCTGCTGGTCCTGCTGGTGCTGGGTGGCTGCGAGACGCTCGGGAACCTGGTGCGTCTCTCCCAGGTGAGGTTCTTTCTCGACCGCGTCGGCGAGGCGCGGCTGGCCGGGATCGACGTGGGCCGCCTCAGCGATCCGGGCCGCCTCGATGCGGAGCAGGTGCTGCAGGTGGCGGCCGCGATCCGATCCGGAAGCGTTCCGCTCGACCTCGTGCTCCACGTCGGAGCCGAGAACCCCTCCGGCAACTCGGTCGAGGTAGAGCGCGTGGTGCTCGACTGGACGCTCTTCCTGCGCGGTCGCGAGACCGTCAACGGGGTCGTCGACCGCGCCCTCGAGATCGCCCCGGGGCAGACGTCCGACCTTCCGGTGCCGATCGAGCTCGACCTCTACCGCTTCTTCCGGGAGGACGCCCGCGAGCTGATCGAGCTGGCGCGGACCGTGGTCACCGGCGAGGGCGACGCCGGCGCGCTCGAGCTGCGCGCGCGTCCGACCGTCTACACCCCGATCGGGCCGATCCGCTATCCCGACGAGATCGTCTTGTCAGGTGAGCGTTTGTGAGGGCCGGGAGGCTCGTCACCAACCGGTCGAGATGGTGAACCCGAACTCGCCGTCGCTGTCCGGACGCTGGAAGGGGTGCGCGTAGTAGAGCTCGATCGGCAGGTAGCCGCCGAGCAGGACCCGGGCGGCGATGCCGGCGCTCACCACGGGCACCCGCTCGATGGTGTCCTCGACGAAGTCGAGCTCGACCGAGGAATCCTCGGTCCAGGCGGCGCCGGCGTCGACGAAGAGGGCGAGCTCGGTGGGCAGCCAGCGCAGCTCGATCAGGCCGAACTGCTCGGTGCCGAACAGGGGCAGGCGCAGCTCGAAGCTCGCCACCGCCAGCCGACTGCCGATCAGCCGCTCGAACTCGGGGCACCGGTTCGAGCCGTCGATTCGCGTGCACTCCGCGGCGTCGAAGGAGTCGATGTCGTAGCCGCGCACCAGCGCGCTGCGGCCGACGTAGAGCGGGTTCAGCCGCTCGTCCTCCTGGTCGGTGCCGTAGCGACCGTAGTGCAGCGCGCGGAAGGCGAAGGTGACAGGGCGGGCGAAGAAGTAGCGTCTGAAGTCCGCGATCGCCGTCTGGAACTCGAGGTCTCCCGAGTTGGCCTCGAGCTCGAGGCGGTAGCGCCCGCCGCGCAGCGGCGAGATGAAGCCGAAGTACGAAGTGTCGCCGACCAGCGCCGCCGAGCCGCTGTAGATGTCGATCGCCTCGGGATCCGGTAGGTCGACGCGCTCGCTGCCGAGCGCGCTGGAGCCGACGAAGAAAAAGCGGTTGACGCGGTTGTTGAAGTCGTAGCGGGTGGCGCCCACCGCGACCTCGATCCGCCGCGTGAACGAGAGCGGGTACTGGCCGATGAGCTCGGCCTGGTCGACGGTGACCACCTGCAGGCGCTCCTCGATGACGTCGGCAAGCACCGGCTCGCCGTCGATCTCGACCACCTCCTGCGTGAGCGCGGTGCGCCCGCTCAGGAAGGGGATGTGCGACACCTGGGCCCCCCACTGGAAGCGGTTCTCCTGGTTCAGGTAGAAGACCTCGCCGCCGATGCTCTCGGCGAAGTCGAGGCCGCCGCCGCTGCTGCCGCCCTGGAAGGTGAAGCCGAGCTGGTGGCGTCCGAGGAGATCGCTGTAGTAAGCGCTGATCGAGCCGCCGGCGCCGAGCCCGAAGCGATCCACCCCGATTCCGACCGAGGGCGGGCCGAGGTAGGCGAGGCGCAGGCGCGGGCTGTAGTCGGCGGTCGGGTACTGGGCCTCGGACTGGGGGAGCCCGGCGGTGGTGTCGGCGAGATAGCTCTCGACCTCGGAGGTCGCGGCGCCGGTCGCCGGCGCGGCCGGCGGCAGGATCGCGGCGATTCGGCCGGGGGGGCGGGTGTAGGGAGCACGCGCCCGGTCCTCGAGGCGGTAGATGTTCCACTTGCCCCCCTCGAGCGCCGAGTACGCGATCGAGCCGGCGGCCGAGGCCACGGTGAGCGACGGGGACAGGTCGGTAATCCCGGTGGCGCCGGTCTGCAGGCGGGTCAGCGCCAGCAGGCTGCCGGTCTCGAGGTCGTAGCGGAAGACGTCGGGAACGCCCTCGGGATCGGACACGAAGTAGAGGCTGCGGCCGTCCGGAGCGAACGAGGGATCGATGTGCTTGGCGTCGTCGAACAGGTCGAGAACGTCCACCTCACCGCTGGCGACATCGAGCAGCGCGAGCTGCAACGGTCCGTAAGCGAGCTGCTCGAGGTCGGTCTGCGGGCCGCGGTCGCTGACGAAGGCGATCGTGCGTCCGTCGGGCGAGAACTTCGGCTGGATGTCGCTGTAGAGGTCGTCGGTGAGACGAGTCAGCCGATCGCCCTCCAGGTCGTAGAGGAAGAGGTCGCTGGTCCCGTGCACGTAGCCCGAGAAGACGATCGTGCGTCCGTCGGGCGAGAACGAGGGGTTTCGGACTGCTTCGATCCCCTCCGGCGAGATCCTGCGGATCACCCGCCGGCGCTCGACGTCGAAGGTGACGATCTGCTGGTCGCCCTTGGCGAAGACCACGAAGGCGAGCCGGTCGCCGTCCGGCGACCAGGCCGCCGAGGAGTCGATGAAGCTGAGGGCGTCGAAGTGCGGATCGGCGTCGGCGGAGACCAGCCGAGTGATGATCTCGCCGCTGTCGGCGTCGGCCAGGTAGAGATCGAGGCTGAACAGGTCGCGGGTGGAGAGGAAGGCGACGGTGAGCCCGTCGGGGCTGTACGACGGCGCCACGTTGAGGTCGGCGCCGACCTGGTCTGAGTGGAGCAGCGGCGTGCCGTAGGTGGCGGGCTCCGAGCGCTCGGCGATCACCGGCTGATACGCGCTGCGGAGGCTGGCGTGAAAGTCGGCCAGGAGCTCCTCGACGCTCAGATCGAGACGATCGCGGAACGCGGTCTCGACGCCGGTGAGGGCCGCGTCGAGGAACAACGGCCTGATGATGCCATCCCCCCAGCGCCCGGCGATGTAGGCCCACAGCGCCTGTCCATACTGGTAGGGCGAGAGCCGCAGGCGCTGGGGCCTCTCGGGATCGGGCAGCAGATCGTGGACGATGGCGTCGCGCATCCACATCGCGGTCTGCGCGTCCTGGCGTCCCTGCGAGAGGTACTCGGCGAGCCCCTCGACCAGCCAGAGCGGGAGCTGCATGAGCTGCACCTGCCGCCCGGGGCCGGGGGTGAAGCGCTCGGCGATGTCGAACTGGAACGCGTGCACGAGCTCGTGACCGAGGACGTGGGCGTTCTCGGCGTTGACGCCGGTGAGCGGCATCACGACGCGGTCCTGGAGCGGCTCGGTGAAACCGCCGGTGCCCTCGCCGATCAGCCCGCCGGTGGTCAGGGTCTGCTGGAAGTCGGCGTGGTTGGCGTAGATCACCAGCGGCTTGCGCTCCTCGAACTGGTGGCGGAAGACGTCGGAGAGGCGCGCGTACCAGCGCTCGGAGAGCCGAGCGAGCTGGCGGTCGACGGCGCTGTCCGGCGGGTAGGTGTGGACCAGAAAGTGCTCGCTCTCGAGCACCTGGAAGTCGAAGTTCTCCCACAGCACCTTGTTGCGGCCGAAGTACTGGGGCTCGGCGATCGACGTGGTCGTCAGGGCGGCGACCAGGAGCAGGATGGCGATCGAGGAGCTTCGCCTCGGCGAGGAGTCACCGCGACCGGTTCGTGGGAGTCGATGCATTGGCTCACTCCGGCTTTGCGGAGGCAGAGGTCACCTCCGTTTCGGGTCGCCGTCGAAGGCTGCAAGGATGCTGCCGGTCGTCGCCGGCCCTTCGGCATGGGAGCCTCGGGACGAGTCCGCGGGAAAACGCCGGCAGCAGGGGCTCAAGGAGCGGGCTCGGCGCCGCACCGCCGCCGCGCACCGGCCGCGTGCACCTGCCCCTGCGCACCGCCCTCGCCTGGTCCCTGCGCACCCTCGGGCGCTACCGCACCTGTGCCGAAGCCGGTAACCTCTACCCTCGGGCGCGAAAAAGCTACCCACTCGAAGTGCCCCCGAGAGCCGGGTCGGTTGATACCATCGTCAGCTCCTCCTGGAAGCTCACGAATGTCCATTGGTCAAGAGACGATCCGTTCGGCGCCGCCCGGAGCCGACGAGCGCCGGCGAAGCTACCGGGCGCTGGCCGCCGAGCTCGACGAGCTCCTGTCCGCGGAACTGGACGAGGTGGCCGCGATGGCGACCTTCGCCGCGGTCGTCCACCACTCCCTGCGCCAGGCGAGCTGGACCGGCTTCTACCGCCGGGTCGCGCCCGATCTGCTGCGCGTCGGCCCCTATCAGGGTCCCCTGGGTTGCCTGGAGATCGAGCTTTCACGGGGCGTGTGCGGGGCTGCCGCGCGCGAGCGCCGAACCCAGGTGGTGGCCGACGTCGAAGCGTTCCCCGGCCACATCGCGTGCGATCCGGCGTCGCGCTCGGAGCTGGTGGTCCCGGTCTTCGACCTCGCCGGGAACGTGGTCGCGGTGCTCGACCTCGACTCGCATCAGCCGAGCGCGTTTGACGAGCTCGACGCCGTCGAGCTGGAATCCCTGGTGGCGAAGCTCGCGCCCTTCTTCGGGACCGGCACCCCGCGAGAAGGCCCGCGAGAAGGCCTGCGAGAGGGCCGGCGAGAAGGATAGTCGTCGTGCGCGTCAAGGGTGCCGTCCTCCTGGCTCGAGGTGCGTTCGTGCGGTCCGAGCACGGGGAGGAGGCGTGGAAGAGGGTCGTCGACAGCACCTCGGCCAGCGCGCGCCAGACGCTCGGCGGATCGATCCTCAGCGCGAGCTGGTACCCCTTCGCCGTCAACGCCGAGCTCGACGAGGCGATCGTCCGCGTCGTCGGTGGCGGCGACCGGAGCATCTTCAAGCAGATCGGCGCGTCTTCGGCGCGCGAGAACCTGGGCGGCGCGCACCGCTCGTTCCTGGCGCCCGACAACCCGCAGGCCTTTCTCGCCCGAACCGGCTCGATCTATCGCTTCTACTACGACCACGGCCATCGCGAGTACGAAGCCACCGGACCGACCTCGGGCGTGATGACGACGTACGACGCCGAGACGTACTCGGAGACCGACTGCCTGACCGTGATCGGCTGGTACGAGCAGGCGCTGGCCCTGTGCGGCGCGCGCGAGGTCGAGATCGACGAGGTGACCTGCCGGGCGAAGGGCGGGCCCCACTGCCGCTACCAGCTGCGCTGGCAGTGAGGGCGGCGACCAGCTGCGCATGCTGCGCCTGGTGCGGCCCGGTGCGAGCGGCTCCCCTGCGGCCTCCCTCACCTGGTCAGCCAGCCGAACTCCTGCGGTTTGCGTCGGGCGTCCGGATCGATCATCACGTTGACGACCGAGACGCCGTCGCCAGCGAGCGCCTGGTCGAGCGCGGGCCCGAGCCCGGATAGCGACTCGACCCGGAACCCCCGCCCGCCGAAAGCCTCGGCGATCAGCTCGTAGCGCGCCCCGACGGTGTAGGCCCAGGGTTGGGGGATCTCGTCGAGCTCGTGGACGCCGGTCTGGATGCCGTTGTTGTTGAGGACGATGAACGTGATCGGCAGGCGGTGGCGGCAGGCGACCTCGACCTCCATGCCGCTGAAGCCGAAGGCCGAGTCCCCCTGCACGGCGACCACCTTCCTGTCGTCGTGCACGACCGCGGCCGCGATTGCGAAGCCGCAGCCGACACCCATCGTCCCGAAGCTGCCGGCGTCGAGCCGGTGTCGAGGGTGGAAGTTGGGAAGCACGGTGCGTGAGATGTCCATGGTGTTCGCCCCCTCGGCGACGACCACCGTGTCCTCGGAAAGCCGATCCCTGATCTCGCGCAGCGCGCGGTAGTAGCCGAGAGTCTCGGCGTCGTCGTCGAGCATCGCCTGCACCGCGGCCAGGTTGTGCTCCGAACGCTCGCGAAGCGCCCGCCGCCAGGCGCTGTCCACCGGGTGGCTCCAAGGCTCCGCCTCGAGCGCCGCGTCGAGCTGGCGCGCGACCGCCTTCGCGTCACCGACCAGAGCGACGTCGGCCGGGACGCCGTTGCCCATCTCCTCGCCGGCGATGTCGATCTGGATCGTCCTGACGCCCTCGGCGAAGCGCGGCGGACGGCCGAAGTGGAGCATCCAGTTGAGGCGCGCGCCGATCAGCAGCACGACGTCGGCGTTCTGGAGTGCGAAGGAGCGCGCCGGGGCCGCGGACAGCTCATGATCGTCGCGCAGCACCCCCTTACCCATCGGCGTCGGCAGGAAGGGGATCCGGCTGCGCTCGACCAGGGCGCGCACCTCGGCCTCGGCGCGCGAGTAGGCGGCGCCCTTGCCCACGACGATGAGCGGCCGCTCGGCGCGACGGAGCAGGTCGAGGGCGCGCTCGACTTCGGCGGGGTCGGCGTGCGGACGCGGAGGCTCGGGGCAGCGCGGGCTCCACTCCACCGCGTTCGCGGGCGCCGCGCCCGAGATGAGGTCGTTGGGGAGGTCGAGGTAGACCGCTCCCGGGCGTCCGTAGAGGCTCGAGCGGATCGCCTGCTCGACGTAGAACGGGATGCGCTCGAGCGAGTCCGGGCGTGCGGCGTACTTGACGAAGGGGCGCGCGGCCTCGATCTGGGGCGCCTCCTGGAAGGCTCCGAGCCCGTTCTGGAAGCCGTCGTTGGCGCCGCCGATCAGGAGCATCGGCCAGCAGTTCGCCCAGGCGTTGGCGAGGCCGGCGACGGCGTGGACCATTCCCGGTCCCGAGACCGTCAGGCAGACGCCGGGTCTGCCGGTCAGATAGCCGACCGCTCCGGCTGCGTAGCTCGCTGCCTGCTCGTTGCGAAAACCGACGTAGCGCATCCCCTCCTTCTGCACCGCGCGGGCAATGCCGTAGATCGGGAAGCCGACGACGCCGAAGACGGTGTCGACCCCCTGGCGCCGCAGCGCGCGTGCGATCACGGTGCCTCCGCGGAGCTCCTCGGAGGCGTCGCTCGTCGGGGCCGTGGCGGTCCGTGCTTCGGTGGCTTCGGTCATCGGTCCTCCTCTTCTGGCTCGAGCTCGGGCGCGAGCGGACCCGCGGGCTCGCGCCCCACGATTCCCTGCGCCCGCAGCCCTGCGATCTCCTCCGGTCCGAGGCCGAGCTCGGCCTGCAGGACCTCGGCGGTATGCCGCCCGAGCAGAGGCGCAGCTTCGATCTCGACGCTCGATCGCGACAGCCGGGCGGGCCAGCCGAGCAGGCGGACCGTGCCCACCCCTTCGTGCTCCACCTCGTGGACGAAACCTCGCTCCAGGAGATGCGGGTCGTTAAACAGGTCGAGGGTGTCGAACACGGCGCTCGATGGGACCCCCGCCGCGCCCAGGATGCGCATCGCCTCGTGCTTGGTGTGGCGGCGCGTCCAGGCCTCGATCTCGGCAGAGAGCGCGTCGCGGTTCTCGCGACGCAGCCGGCCTTCGGAGAACCGCTCGTCGTCGAGCAGGTCGGGGCGCTCGATCGCGCGGCAGAGCGTCTCCCACATCCGGTCGGTCATCGCCATCACGTAGACGTAGTCGTTGGCGCCGAATGGCCTGCAGGGATAGATGTTGATCAGCGCGCTGACTCCGTTGCCGCGGCGGGGGGCGGGGCGGGTGCCCCACTTGGAGCCGAGCGCGATGGTGGTGCGCATGAAGTAGGTCATCGCCTCCTGCATCGACAGCTCGACCAGCTGCCCTTCGCCGGTGCGCAGGCGCTGGACGTAAGCGGCGGTCACCGCCAGCGCCATCTGGACGCCGGTGCCGGAGTCGCCCGTGGTCGGCCCCGGCCGGATCGGCGGGCCTTCGGGATCGCCGGTGACCGAGAGCGCGCCTGCCGCCGCCTGCGCCACCATGTCGAAACACTTGTACTCGGAGTAGGGGCCGAACGAGCCGAAGCCTTTGATGCGCGCATAGATCACGTCCGGGCGGATCTCGCGGATCGTCTCGTAGTCGAGATGGAGCTTCTCGATGACGCCGGGGCCGAAGTTCTCGATGAACACGTCGAAGCGCGGCACGAGGTCGAGGAGGAGCTGCCGCCCTTCAGCCGTGTCGAGCGCCAGGCAGACCGAGCGCTTGTTGCTGTTCCAGTTGATGAAGTACTCGGAGTCCTCGAAGTCGTAGAGGCCGGCGAGCCCGCGCCCCGGGTCACCGGTGTTCGGGCGCTCGATCTTCACCACCTCGGCGCCCAGCCAGGCGAGGGCCTGCGTGCACGCGGTGCCGGCCTCGTACTGGGTGAGGTCGAGCACCCGCATTCCGTCGAGCGCGGGCATCGGTGTCTCCTCGGTCTCCCTCCCCGGAGCGTCGACCGTGAGGATGGCACATTCCCCGGGTCGCCAGTCGTTCCGAGCCTCTCGATCTCGACCTCGGCTTCCTCTCGACCGTCTGGACCTCCACCCCTCCTCCCCAGCCGATTCCTCTCGGCGGCACAGCCCGCCGATGCGATGCTGCGACGGAGCCTTCGCGCGGCTCACGGAGGACCCGCGACTCGCGAAGCCCGGGTTCCTCGCCGTGCGGGCGGCGCCGTTCACGCGGGCTAGAATCGCTCGACATCCAATCGCGATTCAATGCAGGAGAGCTCCAGGAGGCGACGCCCTCCGCAGGGGGACCATGAGCAACGGCAAGATCAAGGGCTCGATCATGATGGGCATCATCCGCTTCCTGCGGCTGCACAGGCAGCAGGCGCGGCTCCTCCTGCCGGAGCATCTGCAGCGCTATCTCGACACGCGCATCCTGGCCACCGGCTGGCATCCGGAGGAGGACTACCTGGAGCTGATGAGGGTGCTGGTCCAGATTCGCCCGCAGTCCAGGACGCGCGGGGTCACGCCGTTCGAGGACGCCGCCCGGGACGCCGCCACCACCCACTTCGAAGGTCCATACAAGTCGCTTCTGCGCAAGGGCGACCCCGCTCGCACCCTGAGCAACCTGCCGGCGCTGTGGCGGCTTCGCCACGACACCGGTGAGGCGGAGGTCGAGCTCCCGAAGGAGGGCGAGGCGCGCGTCTTGCTTCGCGGCTACTCGCTGGTCGCCCCCGAGTCGTGCGAGCTCACCCAGGGCACGCTGTGGGGAATGGTGCACCACTCGGGCGGCGAGGACATCGAAGTGACCCATCCGTCGTGCCGCGCTCGAGGGCACGACGTGTGCGAATGGCGGCTGTCGTGGGCTCGGGCGCCCGACCGCTCCTGAGACTCTCCCACCCTTCCGCGCTCCGCGATCTGCAGCCCACCGGTCCCCTCATGAGCGAGCAGCAGTTCCTCGATGCGCTTCCTCTGCTGGAGCGCCTCATCGCCTACACCTGCCGGCGCAACGGCATGTTCGGCGCCGAAGCCGAAGACTTCGGATCCTGGCTGAAGGTGCGCATCATCGAGAAGGACTACGCGATCTTCAGGAAGTTCGAGCAACGCAGCAGCCTGAAGAGCTACCTCTCGATCGTGGTCCAGAACCTGTTTCGCGACTACCGGATCTCGAGCTGGGGGAAATGGCGGCCGTCCGCCGTCGCCAGGCGCCTGGGGCCCTATGCGGTCCAGCTCGACACGCTGATCTGGCGCGACGGGTTGAGCGTGCAGGAGGCCGTCGCGACGATTCGCAGCGAATCGGAGGCTGCCCCGGAGCCGCAGGAGCTCGAGGAGATCGCGTCGAATCTCCCGGTCCGCCTGCGACCTCGAGCCCAGGGCGAGAACGGGCTCGCTCATGCCCAGGCTCAGGAGGATTCGGGCTACCGGGTCGCGGCCGGTGAGCTCGCCCCTGAAGCGCGGCGGCTCCAGGAGGCGCTGGGGCGACACCTCGCCGAGCTCTGCCCTCGCGACCAGCTCGTCCTCCGGATGCACTATCGAGAGGAGATCAAGTGGGTCGAGATCGCCGAGGTGCTGGGCCTCGATCCGAAACACTTGTATCCGCGGGTGCAGCGGGTGCTCTTGGGGCTGCGCCAAGCGCTCGAGCGGGAGCAGGTGAGCTGGTCCCGGGTGGCTGAGCTGTTGGATTGGGGCTTCGAGCCCGACGTTCAGATCGGGGACGAGGCGGACAGTCTCGGCGACGAGTCCGTCTCTCCCTCTGAGGAGCCCTCTGAGGAGGTCGTGTCCCGATGAGCTCGAGCCGACTCCCGTCCGATCCCGCAACCGGAGGCTGTCCGGACGCGCAGATCCTGGCGGCCGTTCTCGATGGCAGATGCACGGAGGCGGAGGCCGCCGCGGTGGAGTCGCACCTCGCGACCTGCGAGGGCTGTCTCGAGACCTACCTGGAGGCGTGGCGTTTCAGGAAGGAGGACGCCGAAGCCGAGCACGTGGCGGAGCGATGGCGACCGCCCTTTGGGGGCACCGCCTGGCGGACCTGGGCGATCGCAGCAGGGCTCCTCCTGTTGACCGTCGTCGCCGGCTCGTGGTGGCTCCACACGACGACAGGACCCGGGTCGGGCGAGGTCATCGCCGCGCTCGGGGAGGGTGCCGAGCTGCGCGCGGCTCTGGGACCGGGCTGGACCGACGCGGTCTGGTCGGCGAGCCGCGGCCGTAGCGTCCTCATCGACGACTCACCAGCGGCGGCGCGCCTGGGCGCTCGGGTGGTCGACCTCACCGTCGCGCTGCGGGCGGGAGATCGCGATGCAGCGCAGGCCGTGGTCGAGGAGATGCTCCTGATCGTCGAGAGGTTCGAGGGGGCCGAGACCCTCTGGCTCGTCTATCGGGAGCTCTCCGATGGAATCGGCTCCGCGACGCCGCTGGACGAGCTCCTCGAGGAAGCGGCCTTTGCGGAGGATTTCGCCGCTGACGCGTCCGAGCCGCGCTCCTTCCGGATCGGCTTCTGGCTGGAGGCCGGCCGGATCGCAGCTCTGGCCGGCGACGACTCCGTCTATCGGCAGCGCGGATGGCGGCGGACCGTCGACCGGCTCCGCGAGATCGAGGTCCCCCCGCCGAGAAACGCGCGCGTCGACGCCGCCGTGGCCGTGATCGCCCGGGCGCGCGAGCGAGATCCGGCCGAGACACGGCAGGCGATCGAGCGCCTGCTGGCCGCCTTTGCCAACGGCGAGATCGGGCTGGTTGCGCCGTCGGACACGGCGCCCGCCGAAGACTGACCGGCGAACAGCCGCGAGCAGCTACCGGTCACCGGCGCCGCCACCACAACGCCAGGACCACAGCGATCGCGACCCCGGTCGCGGCGGCCGCGCGTCGGAGAGTCCGCCACAGCAGCCGCCGATCGAGCGTTGCTCTGCAGTCCGCGAGCTGCGCCGTGAAGCGGGCGGCACGCCTCGCCACCTGCTCGGCGCTGCGCGCGAGGGAGACGTTCCCGCGATGCGATCCTCGTGAAAAGCCGCCCGGACCCTCGTGGTAGGCGAGGTAGAGGCGGTCGACGTCGGCGGCCGGAATCCCCAGCATCTCGCGCAGCTCGCTGACGTACCAGCCGACGAACTGGGCGGCGTCGGAGAACCGCCGCCGGCTCGCGCGCCGGCCGATCTCGGACTCGAACTGTGTCCAGGTGGCGTCGACCACCTGGGCGTAGCCGAAGGCGGTCGACGGGCGAGGGCCCGGGATGAAGCCCAGGAACCAGCGGCGGGGAGGGCGGGCATCGGCGCGCAGGCTCGACTCCTGCGCGAGGATCGCCAGCAGCATCGGCTCCGGCACCTGCCAGCGGCGTGCGGCGGACCGGCTGTCGCGGTACCAGGAGAGCCGCTCCGAGTAGATCGCGCAGAGGTCGGTTGGCTCGCGAGGTGGGGGCGGCGAGCGCCACATCCAAACCGCGGCCGAGGCCAGGAGCACCGCCAGCGCGACCAGCCTGCTGCGGTGGCGCCGCCACCAGGTCCCGCGGGCGCGCCGGCGGCGGGATCGCCGTCGCCGGTGTCGGACGCGCTGGCTCTTCGGTCTGGGCACCGTTTGGTTCAGAGGAGGATCTCGACCCGTCACGGTATCGCGACCAGGCTCTCCGCTCAGCAGAGCAAGCGGGCGTGGGCTCAGCCCAGGAAGATCCGCCTGCTGGCGACCTTCCGCTCTAGGGCGGGAGGGGTTGGATCGATGGGATGGGCCGGGGGGGCGAGCTCCTTCCCGGCCTTTCCCTTTCCTGGTGCGCGGCATACGGTGAGCCCGTCCTGGCAAAGGGGAGACGGCAAGGGAGAAGGCAAGGGAGACGGCAAGGGAGGAAGGTGGAGACATGAGCGAGAGCACGCGAGGATTCACCCCCGAGGTCGTCGCGTTCGACCGGCGCCGGCTCCTGAAGAGCGGAGCGGCGCTCACCGTGCTCGGCGCAGTCGGCGGTCCCGGCTTCGTCGGCCGGGCGCTGCGCGCGCGCACGCGCGTCGCCGAGCCGATCGCGAGCACCACCTCCGGCAAGGTGCGAGGGCTCGTCGAGGAGGGGGTCTACGCCTTCAAGGGGATCCCCTACGGGGCGAGCACCGCCGGCGCCAACCGTTTCCGACGCGCCCGGCCGCCCGAGCCATGGAGCAGTGTGCGCGATGCCTTCGACTACGGCCCGGCGGCGCCGCAGCCGCCGGGGCGGATCCGCCGCGAGGAGATGAGCGAGGACTGCCTCGTGCTCAACGTCTGGACCCGCGGGCTCGACGACGGCGGCCGGCGCCCCGTGATGCTGTGGCTCCACGGCGGCGGCTTCTCGACGCTGTCGTCCTCGAGCGCGCTCTACGACGGCGTGAACCTGTGCCAGCGCGGCGACGTCGTCGTGCTGGGCCTCAATCACCGGCTCAACGTCTTCGGCTTCCTCCACCTCGGCGACGTCGCCGGCCCCCGTTACAGCGATTCCGGCAACGTCGGCATGCTCGACATCGTTCATGCGCTCGAGTGGATCCGCGACAACATCGAGAGCTTCGGCGGCGACCCGCACAACGTGACGATCTTCGGCGAGTCGGGGGGCGGCCGCAAGGTCTCGACCCTGCTCGCTATGCCCGAGGCGAAGGGGCTCTTCCACCGTGCCATCATCCAGAGCGGCCCGGGCCTCCACCTCCAGCCCCGGGACAAGGCCGACGTCATGTCGCGCCTGTTGCTCGAGGAGCTCGGCCTCGAGCCGGAGGCGCTCGACGAGAGCGGCATCGAGCGCCTGCAGCAGCTTCCGATCGACGATCTGGTGACCGCCTACCGGACCGTCGAGCAGCGCCTGGATTCGAGATCGCGCACGATCGGACGCTTCGAGCAGCGCGGCTTCGTGCCCACGGTCGGCACCGACGCCCTCCCCGACTACGCCTTCGACCCGGTGGCGAGCGAGCTCTCGGCCGAGGTGCCGATCCTGATCGGCTCCAACCGCCACGAGATGGCCTACTTCGCACGCCTGCGGGACCGCGAGGTCTACGAGCGCAAGCTGACCGAGGCGCAGCTCGAGGAGCGAGTGCGCGACATGGCCGGCAGCGCCGCCGAGCGGGTGCTGGAGGTCTATCGCCGGCTTTATCCGGACGCCGATCCGAGCCTGCGCTGGATGCTGATGCAGAGCGATCGGACCTATCGCTTCGACTCGATCACGCTCGCCCAGCGCAAGGCGTCGGCCGGTCGCGCTCCCTGCTGGATGTACCTCTTCGCCTGGGAGTCGCCGGTCGACGAGGGGCGGGCGCTGGCGCATCACGCCCTCGAGATCTCCTTCGCCTTCGACAACACGACGAGGGCCCCGGAGATGTCGGGCGGCGGCCCCGAGGCGGCCGCGCTCGCCGCCAAGGTGAGCTCGGCATGGATCGCGTTCGCGCGCAACGGCGATCCCAGCACCGGCAGCCTCCCCGATTGGCCCCCCTACGCGGCGCCGCGGCGGGCGACGATGGTCTTCGACGACGCTTGCTCGGTGGTGGAGGATCCGGACGCCGAGATCCGCAAGCTGTGGGCGACCGTCTGAGGCCACGGGCTCCCAGCAGGCGCGGATCCGGAGCTCGGCCCCCCGCGGCTCCGCCGGCTCTCGCGAGCGCCGTCAGTCGAACACCTCGACGGCGCTGCCGCCAGACCTCACGGTGACGTCGGCGAAGGTCGCGTCGGCGAGCTCGCCGCCGAAGGCGCCGACCGAGATGAGCCAGACGCCCACGATCCGCTGCGGCCGCCTTCCGCCGACGGCCCGGTCG
>DATKBT010000049.1:0-19008 GCA_035546295.1 Thermoanaerobaculia bacterium
CTCGCCCAGAGAAACGGCTGTGGCCTGGTCGACCCAGCCGCGCCCGCTTGCGGGCTTGCGGCGCACGAGTGATCGGCTAGCGGGCTCGTGGTATGACCGCGCCGCGACCTCGCTGCTCGTTGGGGAGTGGTGAACACCACGGGCTGCTAGCGTTGCGCGCCGCGCTCGGCGGCCATCGCCGGACCTGCACCCGCCGGCATCGAATCCCGACCTCGAATCGAGGAGTTCGTGACCGTATCGATCCTCTTGCTCCTGGCCGGCTTCGTGCTGCTCCTCGGCGGAGCGGAGCTCCTGGTCAAGGGCGCGTCGCGCCTCGCGCTCAGCCTCGGCATCACGCCGCTGGTGGTGGGTCTCACGGTCGTCGCCTTCGGGACCAGCGCGCCCGAGCTGGCGGTGAGTGTCCGCGCTGCGCTCGCCGGCGACGGCGCCGACGAGATCGCCGTGGGCAACGTGGTGGGCAGCAACATCGCCAACGTCCTGCTGATCCTCGGCGTTTCGGCGCTGATCGCGCCGCTCGCCGTCTCCCGACAGGTGATCCGGCTCGAGGTCCCGATCATGGTCGGTTGCTCCGTCGCGTTCTTCGCGCTGGCCTGGGACGGGCGGGTGAGCCAGGTGGAGGGGGCGATGCTGTTCGCGGGCATCGTCGCCTACACGGTCTTCGCCATCGTCCAGTCTCGCCGGGAGACCTCGGCCGAACGTCGGGACCGGCCTCCGGAGGAAGCCCCCGGACGCCGACGCCTGGTGCTCGCCGTCGTGCTGGCGGTGGCTGGGGTGGCGCTGCTGGTCCTGGGTGCGCGCTGGCTGGTCGACGGCGCCGTCGATCTGGCGACCTGGCTCGGGGTGAGCGAGCTGATCATCGGCCTGACCGTGGTGGCGTTCGGCACCTCGCTCCCGGAGCTCGCGACCTCGGCGCTGGCGGCGTTTCGTGGCGAGCGGGACCTCGCGGTGGGCAACGTGGTCGGCAGCAACGTCTTCAACATCCTGAGCGTGCTCGGGCTGAGCGCGTTGGTCGCTGCCGGCGGGATCGCGGTCACCGAGGAGGCGCGGCTCTTCGATCTGCCCGTCATGCTGGCGGTGGCGCTGCTCTGCCTGCCGGTCTTCTTCACCGGCTTCCGGATCGATCGCGTCGAGGGGGCGCTCTTCGTGCTCTTCTACGGGCTCTACGTGACCTTCCTGGTGCTCTACTCCGTGTCGGCTCCCAGCGTCGACCTGTTGCGCAGGGTGGTGGTCTACGGCGTGGCGCCGGTGACCGCGGTGACGCTCGGTTTCGCGGTGTTCGACCAGTGGCGGCAGGAGCGACGGCGCCGGCCGCCGGCGGGTTGACCGCCGCGCCGAGCGTCTCAGCCGGGGGCGATGGTCGCCGCGTCCTCCTGGGGCGCGGCGAGCGCCTCCGCCGGCATGCGCCGGAACAGCCGCACCAGCAGGACCAGCGAGATCGCCAGCATCACGGAGCCGCCGAAGAAGGGCGCGCCGGGCAGCCGGATCGGCGCCCGATCGGACGTGAAGTAGGCGAAGAGGCCGGTGGTGAACAGCAGCGGGGCGATGATCGAGGTCAGCGACATGAGCGAGGTCATCGCCCCCTGGACCTTGCCCTGCTCGTTGGGGGGCACCGCTCCGGCGATCAGACCCTGGATCGCCGGCCCGGCGACGCCGCCGATCGCGCCGCAGACGATGATCACCAGCATCATCCACCCGCGCGACGCCAGCCCGTACGAGAGGAAGGCGAGCGTCGAGATGCTCAACCCGAACAGGATCGCGCGCCGCTCGCCGATCCTGGCGATCACGGGGCGCACCAGCAGCCCCTGGACGATCACGGCCATGATCCCGACCAGGCCGAGAGCCAGCCCGTTGGCGCGCGGGCCCCAGTCGAAGCGGTACCCGGTGTAGAGCACCCAGCAGCTCTCGAGCCCGCGCTGGGCGAGCATCACGAAGAGGAAGGAGACGGCGAGACCCGCGACCAGGGGATAGGCGCGCAGACGAGAGATCGTGGCGAGCGGGTTCGCCTTCGCCAGCGACAGCTCGCTGCGGTTCTCGGGGCTCAGCGACTCGGGGAGGACGAAGAACCCGTAGAGCCAGTTGCACAGGCACAGGCCGGCGGAGACGAAGAATGGGAGCCGGAGGTGGACGCTGCCGAGCAGCCCGCCCAGGCTCGGACCGAAGATGAAGCCGAGACCGAAGGCGACGCCCAGCAGTCCGTAGTTGCGGGCCCGCGTCTCGGGCGTCGAGACGTCCGCGATGTAGGCGTTGGCGGTGGTGATGCTGGCCCCCATCACGCCCGCGACGACGCGGCCGACGAACAACCAGGTGAGGGTGGGAGAGACCCCCTGGATGATGTAGTCCACCCCCAGGCCGAACAGGGAGGCGAGCAGGATCGGGCGGCGGCCGAAGCGGTCGGAGAGGGCGCCCAGGACCGGTGCGCAGAAGAACTGCGTCAGCGCGTAGGTCGAGCCGATCATGCCGTAGACGCGGCTCGCCGAGCCGATGTCGCCGCCGGCGAGCTCGGTCACCAGCTGCGGCAGGATCGGGATGATGATCCCGATCCCCAGGATGTCCAGGAACAGCGTGATCAGGATGAAGATCATCGCTGCCTGGCGATGCGGCTTGGCAACGCTCACCACGGCTCCCTCGCGAAGGGGCCAAGACTAGCGGCCTCGCTGCTCCCGTGGCGAGCGGCTGCGCCCTCGGTCGTCCGGAGTCGCGCTCGGCGAAACGACCCGCCCATCCGACCCACCGAAGCCGCCCACAGAAGCCGCCAGGCGAGCCAGCGCACCATCGTCGTCGTGCCTCTGCGTCGGGCGATCTGCGTGGCGGGCTCCTAAGGGCGGGCGGCGCTTTTCGCGGGCGGAATAGGCCGTGATCACGAACCCCCCGAGGGCGTCAGGCCGACCCTGCCGGCAGGATTCGGAGGGCGCCCTCCGGCTGACGGAGGGGTGCCGGAGGCGTGACCGGCGGCTCGCCGGGTGCGATGATCGGTGGGAGCCGATTCCGGACGATTCGGACCCGCCGATGCGACGCCTCAGAAATCCCCGCCCGACTGCACCTCCAGCCGCTGCCGGCCCGCACCGCACCAGCGACGCGCTGTGGGAAGGGGCTCGTGCCGCCGTCTGGCTGGCCCTCCTGATCGCGGCGGCGCCGGCGCTGGCGCAGCCGCCGGAGGACCCCGAGGAGCGCGAGCCGCGGCAGGAGGAGGCACCCTCGGAGGCCGAGCCGTCGGAGTCCGAATCGCCGCAGTCTGAATCGTCGCAGTCTGAATCGTCGCAGGACGAGACCGAGGAGGAGCTGCCCGACGGGACGATCGAGGAAGAGTGCACGCTCCCGCCCAGCGGCGACTGGCTGGACACACTGCGACGCGGCATCTACCGCAGCGTGTGCGGAACCGCGCTGTGGTTCGACCATTTCTTCGGCGCCCGGCGGATCGAGAACGAGCGACACGACACCTACGGCTCGTTGGGCACCACCCTCTACTGGGACGAGCTCGACGGGGTCGAGCCGCGCGTGCGGCTGCGCGCCAAGTTCGCCCTTCCCCGGATCAGCAGCCGGCTCAATGCCGTCGTCGGTCGAGAGGACCGCGAGTCCTTCCTGCTTGACGAGCCGCAGGACGACCGGGTGATCCCGGACCCGTTCCTCGACACCGACGAGGAGTGGCTGACCGGCCTCGAGTACCGCGGTGTCCACGGCGACCGTCACGACCTCGACTACGGTCTCGGCGTCGACCTGGGCTTCCCGATGGATCCGTACGTGCGGATCCGCTACCGTTTCCAGGACTTCCTGACCGACCACTGGTTCTTCCGCTTCCGGGTCACGCCGTTCTGGAGCAACAGCGAGAAGAGCGGCGGCAGCACCCGCTTCGAGATCGACCACGCGATCCGGGACGGCCTGCTGTTCCGTCTCGGCGCCTCGGGCCTGTGGTCGCGCCGGAGCGAGGGCGTCGAGTGGAGGGGCGGTCCGATCCTCTACCACCGGCTCTCGGATCGTCGCGCGATCGCATGGCGTTTCATCGCTTGGGGCGAGAGCGACGCCGACGTTCCGCTCGAGGGCTACGGACCCGAGGTCACCTACCGCCAGCGGGTGTGGAAGGAGTGGCTCTACCTCGAGCTCGAGATGCGGCTCGCAGCCCGCCAGGAGGAGCCGGAGGAGCCGCGCGAATGGATTCCGCGCGTCGGCTTCGGATTCGAGATCCGCTTCGGCGAGCCCGAGCGCTGACGGAGCAGCGCGATCTCGTGGGAAAGCCTCGAGGCACAGACAAGAAGCGCCGGAAGCAGGGGCAGCGCGGGCGGAGCGCGCCCAGCCAGCGATCGGTAGGTCGCCCTCGGCCGGTCTTCCCGTCGTCGTCGGCCGCTCCAGGCTCTTCGCTCGAGCTGCTCGCCAACGTCGAGACGCATCGCCAGGGGTTCGGCCTCGTCACCCGCAGCGGCCGTGGACGCTCGCAGTGCACGATCTGGATCGGTGCGCTCGACGAGCGCGCGAGAGACCCGATCGTGCAGCTGTGGCGCCCCGGGCACCTGCGGGCGTCCGGTCCAAGGCCGGTCTGAACGGAAGCCGGGACCGGCGGCTCACTCCGTGCGCAGGGCCTGCATCGGGTCCACCCGCGTCGCTCGCCGCGCGGGACCCCAGACCGCAGCGAGAGCGGCGCTCAACAGCAGCGCGCCGACCGCGGCGAAGGTCGCCGCGTCGACGGGCTCGACGCCGTAGAGCAGGTTGCCCAGCAGCCTCGAGGTCGCCGCCGCGCCCGCCATGCCCAGCAGGATGCCCAGCACCACGGGTCGCAGGCCGGCGCCCAGCACCATGGCGAGCACGTCGGCGGCGCGTGCGCCGAGCGCGATGCGCAGGCCGATCTCTGGGGTGCGGCTGCCCACGGAGTGCGAGACCACGGCGTAGATGCCGGCCACCCCGAGCAGGAGGGCGAGACCCGCGAAGCAGCCGAGCAGGAAGGCCGAGAACGAGGTCTGCCACCGGGTGTCGGCGATCGCCTGCTCGAGCGTCTGGAAGCCGTAGACGTTGTTGTCACCGCCCACCGACCAGATGGCGCGCTCGGTGTCGTCGGCGAGCTCGACGGGGTCGAGCCGCGTGCGCATCACGACGTTCATCACTCGGAGCTGCGATTGCGGGAGGGGGACGTAGGCGGCCGGGGCGGGCTCGGGCTGCGAGCCGGTGGTGATCACGTCCGCGACCACGCCCACGATGGTGCGCGGCGGAGCCGCCATCCCAGGGCGGGCGTCGATGTCGAGGCTGAGCGTCCTGCCGACCGGGTCGACCCCGTCGAAGTAGCGGCGGCGCAACGTCTCGTTGACGATGACCACCGGCGCGCTGCCCGCCCGGTCGCGGCTGTCGAAGCCGCGGCCTGCGAGCACGTCGATCCGCATCGTGCCGAGGTAGCCGGCGGTGATGGCGCGCAGGATCGTCCGCGGCCGCTCGCCCGGCTCGGCGACGGCGGAGGGTACGGCGAAGCCCTGCACGAACTGCGGGTTGAGCGGCGGCAGGAACGAGATCGAGCCGACGCCGTCGATTCCGGGTAGGGCGGCGACACGACGCTCCGCCTCCTCGACGTAGGCGGCGGCGCTGTCGAGCCCGGCGCTTCCCGGCTCGCGCACCGACGTGCGCCAGGTGAACAGCCCCTCGGGCTCGAACCCGGGGTCCGTCGTGTGCAGTCCGACCAGGCTCTGCACCACCAGGCCGGCGGCGATGACCAGGATCATGGCGAGCGCCACCTCGGCGACGATCAGGATCTCGCCGCGGCGCAACGCGCCGCGACTCGTGCCGGCGGCTCTCGAGCCTTCCTTGAGCGCCGTGATCGTGTCGACGCGCAGCGCCTGGCGAGCGGGAGCGACTCCAAACGCCAGACTGGTCGCGATCGACACCAGCAGGGCGAAGAGCAGGACCGAGCCGTCGACCGTCACGTGCTCGACGAATGGGACGTTCGCGCCCTGAGGGATCAGGGACGCGATCGGCCGGATCAGCGTGCTCGCCAGCATCACTCCGAGAGCCCCGCCGAGCATGGCGAGCAGCAGTCCCTCGGTGAGCAGCAGGCGGGAGACCCGGAAGCCGCTGGACCCGAGCGCGGTGCGCAGCGCGACCTCGCGCCGGCGCTGAGCGGCCCTCGCCAGCATCAGGTTGGCGACGTTGACGCAGGAGACCAGGAGCACTGCACCGACCGCCGCCAAGAGCAGGGTGAAGATCCGGCGCAGGCCGCCGACCACGCTCTCCTGCACCGGCTCGACCAGCACCGACCAGCCGGCGTTGGTCTCGGGGTGCTCGCCCGCGAGGTCGGAGGCGATCGTCTCCATGACCGCGCGCGCGTCCGTGAGGGTCGCTTCGGGCGCCAGTCGACCGAAGGCGACCAGCGCGCGCGCGTCGCGAATCGTCGCCTCGTCACGGAAGTCGGAGGGCACCCAGAGATCGGGCTGGGTGGGGAACAGGTGGTGGCTGTAGAAGGTCGCGGGCAGGATGCCGATCACCGTGTGGGCCTCGCCGGAGAGCTCGAGGCGGCTGCCGACGAGCTCCGGATCTCCCCCGAAAACGCTCTGCCAGAGGCCGTGGCTGAGCAGGACGAGGCCTCCGGCCTCGCCGTCGCCAGGCCGGAAGGTACGGCCGCGCTGGGCGGCGACGCCGAGCACCTCGAAGTAGTTGTCGGTGACGACGTGAGTGAGCGGCACCACGGGCCGCTCGAGGCCCGTGAGCTGTCGGCTCTCGTTGCGCAGCGCCGCGATGTCGGCGAACGCCGGCTCAGCCGCCTCGGTGACCGCGCGGCGCTGCCAGTCGAGGAGGGTTCCCGGATCCACCGGCGATCGGCGGGTGCCCCCCTGCGCCGTCTGGTCCTCCCAGAGGACCACCACGGATCCCGGGTCGCGGTAGGGGAGCCGATGGAGATAGATGCCATCGACGACGCTGTAGATCGCGACGTTGGCGCCGATGCCGAGCGCGAGAGCGAGGATGGCGATCACCGAGAAGCCGGGCTTCGATCGGAGCACGCGGAGCGCGACGCGGAGGTCGAGGAGCCAGGACGTCATGTGGAGCCCTCCATGGGCGGAACATACGCAGGCGCCAACCTCCGGTTCTGTGGGCGCGTGCTCCTGAGCTCGACGTTTCTGTCGTGAGCGGTGAGCGCGGTGACGTTTGTGTCGTCGCGCCGAGGGCGTCCGGCGTGTGACGACGCGGGCCGGGTGTGCCCGAAGAACTTGAGGTTCGGTCTCGATCGACCGACCGTCTCGCGTCGTGGCACGGCGCTTGCTGTTTCGGTCTCGTCCAAACGATTTCGTACGGGCCATGCGGGCCCGGCGCCGAGCGGAGCCAGGCGAGCAGGGCGGGGGCGAGCGGTGCGGCGTTCCGCAACCGGATTCTCGCACCGGTGGATCGAGGTGTGGATCGAGGTGTGGATCGAGGTGGGGGTCGAGGTGTCTCCGGACGGCATGTTCTCGCCGCGGCTCGAGTCTCGATCGCGAATCCGCCCGCAGACCCGGAGGAGCCGGCTCGTCGACGTCATCGAGAGGCCAGTCACCAGGATCGTCTCGTCCATCGAAACCAACCTGAACTGTAGAGGAGTCTCCCCAATGCCTGGAGCATCACCTTACGATTCCGTCGGTCCGTGCCGGGCTTCGCGAGCGGCTCGCGCGATCGGCGGCCTCGCCCTGTCGGCGATCCTGCTCGGCCCTCCCGACGTCGCCACTGCCCAGGAGTCGTCGGTCTCGGTCGACTACGACCTGACCTTCGCCTCCGCTTACGTTTGGCGGGGCATCACCTTCACCGACGGCGCGGTCTTCCAGCCGTCGATCACGGCCAGCCATGGAAGCGGCTTCTCGTTCAACACCTGGGGCAACCTCGACATCGACGACGTCAACGGCCTGTCGGGTGAGTTCCAGGAGGTCGATCTCACCCTCGCTTACGAGTTCGGCAGCGACGCGGTGACGGCCTCGGTCGGCCTGATCGACTACCTGTTCCCCAACGGCGTCGGTCCCGAGACCCACGAGGTCTTCTTCACGCTCGGCTTCGACGTGCCGCTGCAGCCGAGCTTCGCCGTGTATTACGACTTCGACGTGATCGAGGGCTTCTACGGCACCGCTGCGATCGAGCACGGCGCCGACTTCGGCGACGGGTGGAGCTACTCGGTGGGGCTGCTCGCTGGCTTCGCCAGCGACGACTTCGCGGCGGTCGCGGGTGGCACCGACAGCGGCCTGTTCAACGGCCAGGTCACCCTCACCGTCGCCCGCGAGCTGACCAGGGGCAGCCTCGGCTTCTTCGTGGCCTACAGCGACAACCTCGACGACGACGTGCTGCCCGATCAGGAGGTCGACCTCTTCGGCGGAGTGTCGCTCTCCCTGTCGTTCTGAAGGTCCGGCTCAGCCGCCTGCCGATGTGTAGCGGGCGATCGCGGCGCGAAACGCCAGGCGGGAGATCGCCAGGAAGACGATCGCCGTGATCAGCCCGGCAACGACGCGGGGGGCGTCGATGCGCCCGAGCAGCGCCATCGCCGGGAACGTCGTCATCAGCGCCAGCGGCAGCACGAAGGTGAACAGCACGGAGAGGGCGCCCCGGAAGATCGACGAGGGCCAGCGCGCGGCGTCGAACACCGAGGAGAGCAGGAAAGAGAGGTTGTCGACGCGCACGAAGACGAACGCTAGGCTGAGCACGATGACGAACAGCGAGTAGAGCACCGCCACGCCGCCGGCCAGCATCAGGCCGGCGACCGCCACCCCGGCCGGCGAGAGCGCGGCGTCGGAGCGCGCCAGCGCCACGATCAGGAGCACGATCCCGGCCACGACGTCGGCGAGGCGCGCCAACTCCCAGCGCGCGCTCGTGATCAGGAGCTGGGCGTCCGCCGGCTTGAGCAGCAACAGGTCGAGCGCGCCGGTGCGGATCTGCTCGACGGCCAGCACCACCGACGGCTGGATGACGCCCGCGAGCAGGCCCTTCAGCATCAAGAAGAAGGCGACGACCACCAGCGCTTCGTTCTGGTTCCATCCGGCGACCCCATCGCGCAGCGAGAACAGCACCAGCAGCGGCACCAGCGCCACCGCCGACCAGAACACCCCGAGCCCGGCCTGGAGCACGAAGTCGAGACGGTACTGGAGCGCCAGCAACAGCGAGGCGCGGAGCTGCGCGAGGAGGACGCGCGCCGGATGAGCGGCGCGCGCCGCGAAGCTGGAGACGAGCCCGGCCACGCCCACGTCAGCCACCGAACGCCGAGTAGCGGCGAACGCCGGAGCTCCAGGCGACGACGGCCGCCACCGAGAACACTGCGGCCCACGCCCACTGGACGCCGAGCGCAGCGACCGTCTGGTCCCAGGTCGTCAGCCCCAACGTGGTCTCGACCGGCAGCGAGAGCATGCCGCGAAACGGCAGCCAGTGCGCCACCGCGCGCAGCGCCGGGGGGAACAGCTCGAGCGGCATGACGTAGCCCGAGAACACCGTGTAGAGCCCCAGCCAGACGTCGAACAGCCCCAGTGCGCTCTCCCAGTGGAAGGCGAGGCTGCCGATCATGGCCATCACCGAGAAGGTCAGCAGCCAGGCTCCGAGCAGGACGAGCGGCAGGATCGCGACCTGCCGCCAGTCGTCCGTGAACGAGCCGGTGCCGATCCAGGCGACCGCCGCGATGGCGATCGGGGTCGCCATGATCACGCGCATCGGGAAGGCGGCCGCCTGCTGGGCGGCATACGAGATCAGCGGGTGGATCGGACGCAGCAGCCGGGTGACCACCACGCCCTGCCGGATCTCGAAGTTCATCTCCCAGACCACCCAGCTCGCGACCAGCATCCGGATCACCAGGGTGGCGAGGAAGTAGGCGCGGAACTCCTGCTCGCCGAAGCGTCCCACCGGCGCCTCGCGCGCGACCGCCGACCACAGCGCCAGCATGATCAGCGGCATCGTGTAGGCCAGCACCCACACCAGCAGCTCGGCTCGCCAGGCGAGGGTCTCGGCGAAGCGCACCCGCAGCATCGCCGGGAGCGCCGAGAGGGTGGACCGAGCGCTCACTGCCGGACCTTCTCGGGCTGCGGCGGACCGGTCCTCTCGGCGGCCAGCCGCCGCTCGGCTCGCGAGCCCGCGAACAGATCGGCGATCACCTCCTCGAGCGGCGCCTCCTCGACCGAGAGATCGAGCACCGGCAGGCTCGACAGCGCGCGCGAGACGACCGGCCGCAGCTCGTCGGCTCCGGCCTGCAGCACCGCGAGGTCCTCCTCCAGCGACACGACCCTGGCGCCGAGCGCCTCGAGCTGCGCGCGCTCGACCCCGGGGCCGAGCCTCAGCGTCACCCGCCGATCGGGGCGCAGCTCGCGCGCCAGCGCCGCCAGCGAGCCTTCGTAGGTGAGGGTTCCCTGGTCGATGACGAGGACTCGGGGGCACAGTGCGGCGACGTCGTCCATGTAGTGGCTGGTCAGCAGCACGGTGGCGCCGCGGCTCTCGTTGTAGCGGCGCACGAAGGCGCGCAGCGTCGCCTGCGCGGTGACGTCGAGGCCGATGGTGGGCTCGTCGAGGAACAGCACTCGCGGCTCGTGGAGCAGGGCGGCGGCGAGCTCGCAGCGCATCCGCTCACCGAGCGAGAGCTGGCGCGTGGGTTTCTCGAGCAGCGGCTCCAGCTCGAGCAGGGCGATCAGCTCGTCGAGCGTGGCGCGGAAGCGGTCGCGCGGCACGCCGTAGATCGCGCGGTTGAGCTCGAAGGTCTCGCTCGGCGGCAGGTCCCAGATGAGCTGCTGCTTCTGGCCGGCGACCATCATGATCGTGCGCAGGAAGTCGCGCTGGCGGCGCGCCGGCGTGAAGCCGGCGACCTCGACCGAGCCTGAAGTCGGGTGGAGCAGGCCGGCGAGCACCTTGATCGTGGTCGTCTTGCCGGCGCCGTTGGGACCCAGGAAGCCGACCCGCTCCCCCTCCGCGATGTCGAAGGAGACGTCGTCGACCGCGGTCACCAGGCGGTGGCGGCGGCGGAAGATCGCGCGCACCGCGGCGGCGACCCCGGGCGGCCGGATCGGGACCCGGTAGGTCTTGGTGAGGTTGCGGACGCTGATCATCTTAGCCTGGACTCTTCGTGAAGATCGTAGCGAGGGCGCGCAGTCGCCCGGCTGGTGGGCACCCGCAGGTCCTGAGTGCTCCGAGGGATCCCTCGCGCAGCGAGACGCGTACTTGCGGTCCGTCGCAGGAGCCGAAGGCCGAGGACGCCCGCCGAACGGGATGAGCCTTGGTCTCGCGCTTGCGCGAGACCAACGAACGCCGAGGGCCGAAGGCCCTCAAGAATGCGCGTCCGCAGTAAGTCGCTCATGAATAGTCCGGGCTATGGCCCTCGGTCGCGGCGCGCGCCGCCACACCGGCGAACCATACCGAGTTAGGATCGAAGAAGCTTTCACGGCGCGATGGCCAGCGATCCGCACGAGCCGAAACTTCGCCGAGGCCTCCATGGGACGCATCTTCGAGACTCGCAAGCACACGATGTTCGCGCGCTGGGACCGCATGGCCAAGCAGTTCGCGCGCATCAACAAGGACATCGCGATCGCGGTGCGAATGGGCGGCAGCGCCGATCCCGACGTCAACCCGGCGCTGCGGCGGGTGATCCAGAACGCGCGCGCGGTGAACATGCCCAAGGACAAGGTCGAGGCGGCGATCAAGCGCGCCAGCGGCAAGGACGCCGAGGACTACGACGAGGTCCTCTACGAAGGCTACGCGCCGCACGGCGTCGCCGTGGTGGTCGAGACCGCGACCAACAACACGACCCGAACCGTGGCCAACGTTCGCTCGATCTTCAACCGCTACGGTGGCAACCTGGCGACCACCGGCAGCGTCGGCTTCCAGTTCAACCGGATGGGCGTCTTCCGCCTCGATCCCGACGGGCTCGACGCCGACGAGCTCGAGCTCGAGCTGATCGATTCCGGCCTCGAGGAGATGGGGGGGACCACCGGCGAGAAGGGCGAGCCCCAGCTCCTCTTGCGCTGCGCGTTCGCCGACTTCGGCCACCTCCAGAAGGCCCTGGAGGACCGCGACATCGCCCCCATCTCGGCCGAGTCAGAATACGTCCCGATCACCCCGGTCGAGCTCTCCGACGACCAGGCCACCGAAGTGCTGCGCCTGATCGACGCGCTCGAGCAGGATGACGACGTCCAGAAGGTCTTTCACAACCTGGCATGAGGTGCACTGCCGTGCAACGTTCCGTCGTCTCGCTGTCTGTCGCCATCCTCGCGCTCGCCGCTGCGCCGGCGCCCGCGGGCCAGACCGGCGTCGGCCCGATCGGGTTCGACGAGGCCGAGTTCCCGCTCGACGAGCCGTTCTTCTCCCTGCAGATCGTGTCGCTCGACGGCCAGCCGATTCCGCCGTTGACCTTCTCCGGCTCGGGAGGGCTGCAGGTGGTCTCGGAGT
Organism: Thermoanaerobaculia bacterium; assembly: GCA_035546295.1. Taxonomy (GTDB): domain Bacteria; phylum Acidobacteriota; class Thermoanaerobaculia; order Multivoradales; family Multivoraceae; genus DATKBT01. The sequence goes on from DATKBT010000049.1 coordinate 12,334, forward strand.
TCATCTCGTCGTTCGAGGGCTTCGCGGTCAGCTCGATGTCCGACCCGGTGGCGTTCACCAACGGGGCGAGCGGATTCGAGCTCGACTTCGGCGGCGAGGTGAGCGGGCTGAGCTTCGACGCGCAGGTGTTCGCGTTCGATCAGTCGTCCCAGCTCCCTGAGTTCCTGCCCGGGACGGTCGTCATCACCGCGTTCGACGCCTCCGGCAGCCAGGTCGCCACGCAACGGACGACGATCCCGTTCGAGATCCTCGCCGACCCCCTGGTCATCGGACAGCCGGTCGGCTTCTCTTCGCCCACACCCTTCCGCTCGGTCGAGATCGTGGTCGACGTGGCAGGGAGCACCACCTTCAACTTCCTGCTCTTCGACAACCTTGCCTACTCGGTGAGCGGCGACGTCGACGTCGAGCTCGGCGAGGAGATCCAGGTGTCGCCCACCGGCACCTCGCCGGCGAGCGCCGCCGGTCCAGAGGGCAGGCGAGTCGTTACGTGGCTCGAGGCCGGCAGCGGGAGCCTGCTCGCGCAGCTCCTCGGTCCGGACGACCAGCCGATCAGCTCGGTGTTCCGGGTCAACGCGGGATCGCCGGCGGTCGGCCTGCCAAGCGTCGCCTTCGATGCGCTCGGCAACGTGCTCTTCGCCTGGCAGACCGGCTCCGGCGCGGGCGTCTCCGGCACCGGCCGCGGCGTCGGCGCCTCGAGCATCGTCTCGCGGTCGGTCTCGCCCGAGGGCCAGGCCCAGACCGGCGAGGTGACGGTGAGCGACGAGACCGACGCGAGCGCGCCCTCGATCGACACCTCGAGCGGCGGCGACGGCATCGTGACCTGGCAGGCGGGGGGCAAGGCTCGCGGCCGCAACCTCGGCCGCGGGCTCGCCGGGGCGGGGCCCGCCTTCGACGTCTCGGACGGCTCGGGCCAGAGCGCGCCCCGCGTCGCCACCGCCGCCTCCGGCGACTTCGCGGTCGTGTGGGTCGAGGAGGTCGGGGGCACGCCCGTCGTCTTCCTGCGACTGTTCAGCGCCGACGGAACGCCGGAGGGGGCGCCCATCCGGGTGAGCGCCCAGGATGCCGCCGCGGCCACCGCGCCGGCGATCGCTTCCGATGCGCTCGGCAACCTGGTGGTCGTCTGGCAGCAGGCGCCCGAGGAAGACGGCGAGGCCGGCTTCGACGTGCTGGCGCGGCGCTACTCGGCGACCGGCGCCGCCCGCGGCTCGGCGCAGCGGGTGCACGCCAGCGGCGCCGGCGACCAGACCGCGCCGAGCGTCGCGGCCAATGCAGCCGGCGACTTCGCGGTCGCCTGGGAGTCGAGCGGCGGCTCGGCGCTGCGCTCTTCGGGCGCTGCCGGACGGATCGCCCGGAGCGGCGGCGGCGGCACCAGCATCGTCTCGCGCGGGTTCAGTCCCAGCGGCGCCGGCGGCGCCGAGGTCGAGGTCGCCGCCACCGACGCCGTCGGCGAGCCCGCGGCGCCGCAGGTGACGATCGCCGGCGACGACGAGATCAACGTCGTGTTCAGGCGAAGAGGCCCAGGCGACGCCGATGCCGGCGTGTTCAGCCGGCGCCTCGAGACCGCGCTGCCCACCACCCCCTGCGTTGCCGGGGCGCAGCAGCTCTGTCTCGCCGACGGGCGCTTCAGCGTCCGGGTGAGCTGGCGCGACTTCGAAGGCAACACCGGCACCGGGAACGCGACGCCTCTGACCGCCGACACCGGCGCCTTCTGGTTCTTCGACGAGGCCAACGTCGAGATCGTCGCCAAGGTGCTCGACGCGCGCGGCGTCAACGGCTTCTTCTGGGTGTTCTACGGCGCGCTCTCCAACGTCGAGTACACGCTGACCGTCGACGACAGCGTCACCGGCAACAGCAAGACCTACTTCAACCCGCTCGGCTCCTTCGGCAGCGTCGGCGACACCTCGGCGCTCCCCGACTCGGCCGGGCTGGCGGAGGACGCGCAGCGGCTTCGCGGCGTCCCCGAGCTCGCACCGGCGAGCGGTGAGAGCTCGCTCGAGAGGTTGGCGACCGGCATCTGCGCCAACACCGACGACGCGCTCTGTCTCCAGCAGTCCCGCTTCGAGATCAGTGTCACCTGGCGCGACTTCGAGGGCCAGACCGGCGGCGGCACCGCGATCCCGCTGACCACCGACACCGGCTACTTCTGGTTCTTCGACGACGCCAACGTCGAGCTGGTGATCAAGGTGCTCGACGCCCGCGGCCTCAACGGCAGGTTCTGGGTGTTCTACGGTGCGCTCTCGAACGTCGAGTACACGATCACCGTGCGCGACACCGAGACCGGCAACTCCAAGACCTATACGAACCCGTTGGGGACCTTCGGTAGCGTCGGCGACACCGAGGGGCTGCCGGGGAGTTGAACGAACCAAGGGCGGTGAGGCGCGCCCGCGCCCACCGCCCGATTCGCCGCCGGCCTTCGAGGCCGTCCGTGCTGTCTCACTCGGTCACGGGCTGCTCAGCCAGCACCGGGTCGGGCACCTGGTTGCGGATCGGCGGGATCGACCGGAGGTAGGCGAACACCGACTTCAGGTCCTCGTCGGTCATGTTGGAGTACACCTGCCACGGCATCGGCGGCAGGATCGGGCGCGATTGGCCCCAGTGCCGGCCGGTGCGGATCGCGTTGACGAAGATGTCCTCGGTCCAGGCGCCCAGCCCGGTCAGCTCGTCGGGCGTCAGGTTCGCCGTGTAGCTGATGCCCCACGGCCCGGCCCAGGCGGTGTTGGTGGCCGCGGCCGACACGATCCAGGGTCCGTTGGGCGCCGGCGGTGGCGGCATCTCGAAGTCCTGGGGGTGCCCCGAGAGCGAACGGCTGCGATCGGGCTCGGGCCCTTCCGGACCCATGTGCCAGGGGGTGTGGCAGTCGTGACACCCGCTCGTCTCCACCAGGTAGTGACCCCGCTCGATCCTCGCCTGGGTCGAGTCGGCGGCCTGCGGGTCGGGGGTGGCGCTGCGGGCGACGCCCAGCGCGATCAAGGCGAGCGCTGCCGCTGACGACAGCGTCGCGACGAAGGAAACGGTCTTGCTCATGGCGGGTTCTCCGGTTCGATCCGCCGCGGGTCGCGTCGGATCGAGGGAGAACGTAGCCGCGGGCGCGGCCGGCTGGCTTCGCCCGGTCGGACCAATTTGGCAGCGGTCGGGACCATGGTCCGATCGGACCATGCCGCGCTCACGGGGCTCGGTGCGGTGCTGGACCGTCGCGATTCCAGCTCTGTCGGTAGACCCTCTGGTCGGCCGACGGCAACGCGACGAGGTTGGCGTCGCGAAACGTTCGCCTCGGCTGGTGCTGTGCTCGGTCGGTGACTGGAGGCCGCTACAGCCAGCCGCGTTGCATGGCGAGCGCGGCGGCGGCGGCCCGCGTCGGCACCTCGAGGCGGGTCAGGATGTCGGCGACGTGACGCTTCACGGTCAGCTCGCTGACGAACAGTCTCTGACCGATCTCGCGGTTGCTCAGCCCCTGGGCAACGAGAGCGAGCACCTCGCGCTGACGGGCCGAGAGCGGGGGAGCGTCGTTCTTCGGCGCTGACGGCGCCTCGTCGGGGCCGGGCTCGCACGCCGCCTCGAGCAGCTCCGCTGCGCGGGCCGCGTCGGTCTCGGCGCCGAGCTCTCGGAGCACCGCGAGCGCGGCGGCGGCTTCACTGCGGGCGGTCTCGCAGCGCCCCAGGGCGAGCGCGAGGCGGGCGGCCTCGACCTGCGCGCACGCCGCCTCCCACGGCGCGCCGGCGCTCGCGAACAGGTCGGCCGCGTCCTCGAATGCCGCGCAGGCCGTCGGGGGGCCGGCGCGGCGTCGGGCGAAGCCCTCGGCGAAGCGTGCGGTCGCCTCGAGCCCGGGACTCGCCGCCACCGCCGCCAGGGAGCGCAGCGAGGCGACCGCGGAGTCGGCGACCTCGTCGAGACCCAGCGCGTCGGCGGCGCGTGCCTGCACCAGCCAGCCAGGGACCCGGACCAGGCGATCCTCCTCCCGCAGGCGGCGGAACAACCGCTCCACCAGATCGAGCGCGCGCTCGGGAGAGCCGCGCTCGAGCGCGATCGCGGCGCGCCCGGTGAGCGCTAGCCGGTGGCCGCCGGCGCGTCCGTAGAAGGTCTCCGCCTCGTCGAAGCGCCCCTGGCGCCGGCGCAGCTCGCCGAGGCGGGCCGCGCATTCCTGGAAGACCGCCGGCGCCGCCCGCTCGAGCTCGCGCTCCATCTCCACCAGCTCGCGTTCGGCCTCGGCCCACCGCCCGCGCCAGATCAGCACCGCCGCCCAGTGGCCGCGGCAGTGGCTTGCGCGGGAGCGCCGACTCGCAGCGATGCGCGGCTCGGCCCGCTAGACTGCGCCCATGTCCCTCGACACCGAGCTCCGAGAGGCGATTCGGACGGTTCTGCGTCGTCATCCGCAGATTCGGCTGGCGCTCGTCTTCGGGTCGCGAGCGCGAGGCGTCGCCGGCGAGGCGAGCGATCTCGACCTCGCGGTCGAAGCGGCCCCCGGAGAGAGTGTGGATCGACTCTCCCTGATGGCAGAGCTGACTGCGGCGACCGGGCTCGAGGCCGACGTCGTGGACGTGACTCCGGGTCGTCGGCTCGGATACCCGCTCATGGCGGCACTGCTCCGAGAGGCCGTGGTCGTCCACCGGATCGACGCGTGCGCCGAGGCGGAGCTGCGAACGCGCCTCCTCCTGCACACCTCGCTCGATCGTCCCAGCTTCGAGCGGATGCGGGACGCCTACCTCGATCATCTGGCCGCCGCCCCAGATGGTTGACGAGAACGTGATCGCGGCCAAGCTCGCCGTGCTGGAAGACCGCATCGAGCGCGTCACGCGTCACCGGCCGGGCGACGCGAAGAGCCTCGGGGACGATCGGGACGCCTTCGACCTGGTCTCGTTCAACCTCATGCTGGCAGTGCAGGCGTGCGTCGACATCGCCTCCCACGTCATCGCCGACCAGGGATGGCCGCCGGCCACGGATCTCGCAGAGGCGTTCCACCGTCTCCACCAGCGGGGAGCGATCTCGGGAGAGTCGGGCGACGCGCTCGCCAGAGCGGTGGGACTTCGAAACGTCATCGCCCACGTCTATGCGGAGACCGACCCGGAGCTCGTGTTCCAAGCGGCAACGTCCGGGATCGACGATCTCCGACGTTTCCGCCGAGAGATCGCGAGCTGGGTCAGGCAGCAGTCCGACCGGCGCTGAGTGGACCCACCCATCCGATCGTAGAGCTCGACCTCGGCCCAAGCTCAGCTGCTCAGCGGCGGGAGGGTAGATCGAGAACCTCGCCGCCGGGGGGCCACCTGGGTACCGGTCGAGCTGGTGGCCTGGCGCACCGAGCCGAGGTGGTCGACGTGGAAGTGCCTGGCGCCCTGCGGGGTGACCGCCGAGAGGAGCTTGTCTCCGCGATAGACGTAGTCGCGGTCCACCACCCAGCCCGACGTGCTCGTGTACCCCCGTAGCACCTTGCCGTCGAGATCCCGCAGGGTCCAGATGCTGCCGGAGCCTCCGGTCCGGAAGGCCCACGCGCGTTCGTCGTCGGCCGTGTACATGTAGACCCAGTCCTCGGACCCGGAGGTGTAGTGGCGGACGTTGCCGAGCGCGTCGTACTCGTAGCTGGCGCCACCGTTCCAGACCAGGAGGTTGCCGGCGCCATCGTAAAAGGTGCCGGCCGAGCTCAGCCTGAGCCTGCCCCGCGGGGACCTCCCGCGGGGGAACGCCCCTGGATCGCAGGCGCGCGGGGGCTGGGCAGCCCGAAGCCGACCGAGGGCGCAGCGCCCCCGGAGCGTCCCCTGCGACCGCCCGCGAGTCACGGGACGGGCGCGCGCGGTCCGAGGTAGGATGGGCCGGTGGACGTCGAGGAGCGCAAACAGACCGACGAGAGCCTGCGTCTCGAGCGCGAGCGGGCCGACCGCGCCATCGACGAGGAGCTGGCGGGCATCGACGGGACTGCGGACGAGGTCATCGCGCGGGCGCGCCAGCGGGCCGACGAGGTCCTGGCGGCGGCGCGCGCGAAGATGGACGGGTCGCCGGCGCCCGCCGCCGGCGCGCAGGCGGCGGGAAGCGTCGACCGGGCGCGCGTGGTCGAGGATCGCGATCTGCGCGAGGAGCGCACGGACGCGGACGAGAAGGTGCGCGAGGAGCGCGCGGAGCACGTCGCGATGCTGCGGGTCGAGCGCGTGGAGACGGACAAGGATCTCTCGAGAGTGCGCGCCCGCGCCGACGCAGCGCTCGCGACGCGCGACGACTTCCTCGGCTTCGTGAGCCACGACCTGCGGGGCCTGCTCAACACGATCGTCCTGCAGGCGATGCTGATCTCCCGGGAGGTCCTGGAGGAGGATCACGTCGAGCCGGTCGGCAAGCTCGCCAACCGCATCCAACTGGCGAGCGGCCGGATGAACCGGCTGATCGGAGACCTGGTCGACGTCGCCAGCATCGAGGCGGGCGCGCTCGCGGTGACGCTGGAGGTCACCGACCCCGCCGAGGTCTTGGTGGAAGCCGCGAGCACCTTCGAGGCGAATGCCGCCTCAAGCGGAATCGCCTTCCTCGTGGAGATCGCCTCGCCGCTGCCGCCTGCCACGCTCGACGCCGCGCGGATCCTCCAGGTGCTCGGCAACCTGCTCGAGAACGCGCTCAAGTTCACGCCGGCCCGCGGTCGGGTCGTCCTACGCGCCGAACGCGTGGGCCCAGACATCCACGTCGCGGTGAGCGACACGGGTG
>DATKBT010000050.1:0-2660 GCA_035546295.1 Thermoanaerobaculia bacterium
TGGCGGATCGAACCGCTGACCCAGGGAGGCGCGGCGCTCGGAGCGCCGGCCGGGGTGACCGGTCTCGCGCTCCGCCGCTCGAAGGTCCCGCTCGAGGACGTGATGCGGTCGTACCTGCGGGCCGGCGGCGTGCCCGAAGCCCAGCGCCAAGGCTGGCTCGACCGCTGGTCGAAGACCGAGGCCGGCGACGCCGCCGGCGCCGGCGAAGACGCGAGCCGGCGCCGAGCCGCCGCGTCGCTGCGCATCGAGCTGCAACGCTGCGGCGAAACGATCGAGATCGAGGAGATCCGGATCCAACGGATCGAGGAGGCAGACGATCATGTGCAAGTCCTGTTCATCGAACCCGAGGCCAGCCTGCCGAGAAAGGCGAGCTGCGACGGCGACGGCGACGACAATGCCGATGGCGATGGCGATGGCGATGGCGACACGGCCGATCTCACGGGCGGTCGCGGCCCTCTTGCTCCTCCTGTCGGCGCCGGCGAGCGCCCAACCGCTCCGCCAGGTGGTGGTGGCTTTCGAGATCGAGTCGGGGTCGACGCTCGATCAGCCGCGCCTGCGTGACGTCGCCGCCCAGATCGAGCAGGTCATCGCCAGGCTCGCCAAGGCGAAGTTCCTGTACCTCGACTGGGTGCCGTCCTCGACCTCGGACCCGCCCGGCGCGCCGCGCCTGGTGCTCGAGCTCGTCGACGGCCCGCGCGGCGCCTGCGATCCGCCCGCGGTGCGCGCCAAGTTCCGAGCCGAGAAGGGGGACGCTGAAGCCTGGAGCTACCCCGAGCTCGAGGTCACCGAGCTGTGCGACCTCGGCGCGCCCGAGCTGACCGGCGCGCAGCTCATCGCCCGCGTCGAGCAGCTCACCCAGCACGTGCTCGACGACGCGAGCAAGATGAAGCAGCTCGAGGACGACTTCCTGTCGGGAGTCGTCATCGCCACGGAGCTGACACCGGACTTCACGATCAAGAAGCTCTACCTCCCCTTGGGGGGCCTCAAGGCCAAGCCCGAATCGAGGATCGAGGTGCGCTTCGCCAACCGCGACGACCGCGTCCTCTTCGCTCATCCCGGGAACGTGGAAGGAGGCCGCACTCAGCTCTTCATCGGCAGCTTCCGTTGCGAGGACCAGGTCGATTCCGGGGCGGCCGCCGCGGTGCCGCGGCAGGCCTGGCACCCGCTCCTCCAGCAGATGCTCGAGCTCTGTCGAGAGCCCTTCGTCTACATGATCGAGTACCGGCCCGACCCGCTCGAGGTCGAGCTCGGCGTGGTCACCGACTTCGACGACGGAGGGACGCCATGATCCGCCTCCCCTGCATCTGCGCGCTCTCGATCCTCCTCGTCGGACCGATCTCGCTTCGCGTCTCGGCGACGGCTCAGCCGCACGCGACCGCGGCACAGAGCGAGGAGGCCGTCGCCGAAGCGCGGCGGGTCTTCGAGCTTGCGGTCGCCGACCACCTCGCCGCCGAGAAGGCCGCGGACGAGCCCAGCCCGCAGCTCCTGCGCCGCGCCGCCGCCGGCTACAGCCGCGTGCTCGAGCTGAGCCCGGGCACGGTCGCCGCGGTCTACAACCTGGGCCGCGTCCAGGTCGCGCTCGGCGATCTCGACAACGCCACCAGGTCGTTCGAGCTCGCCGCTTCGCACCCCGGCCCTCGACGGGTCTTCTACCTCCGGCAGTGGGCCGACTTCCTGCGCGAGCGGGGGCGATCGGAGGATGCGTTCGCCGCCTACGAGGAAGTGGTTCTGCTCGAGCCGCGGCTCGACGAGCTCCACGACCTGCTGCGGCAGCGCTACCTCGAGCTGCGCGAGCGCGATCCCGATCGCCTGCTCGCCTACCTCTGGCGGCTGGTCGAGGGCCGACAATCCGAGCGCAGCGCACAGCTCGCCGTCGAGGCCCTCGAAGCCGGGTGGCCCGCTCCCTACGAGCCCGAGCTGCTGGCGGCGGTGGCCGCGAGCCTGGCGCAGTGGCACCAGCCGCCGTCGGCGGTCCTCGAGTCCCCCGTCGTGGGCCGGCTGCGGCGCTTCCAGGACGACGCCGACATCGGTCTCGGCGTCGCGGAGCTGCTCGAGCTCTACGCCTCCCCCGGCCGCTACCCGGACCGCTTCGAGTGGTGGAGCGCCCCCGACGACGGCTGGACCGAGAGGCGCGGCATCTCTCGACGCGACGCCTTCCGCGCCGCGTTGCGCGCGATCGGCGACCGCTACCGGCGCCGCGCCGCCGAGGAGGTCGCGGCCGCGTGCTACGTCGCGGCGATCGACCTCGGCCACGATCCCGACCCGCGTTCGCTGCGCAGCCTGGCGACCATGTACGTCGAGCAGAACGACCTGGGCGCCCTCAATGCACTGGCGGCCCGCTACACCGATCCTTCCGGTCCGCTCTTCGAAGGCAAGAACCGCGCGTACCAGCTCGGCAAGCTCGACCAGGTGCTCGACTACCACCGCGCCCTCGGCCAGATCTACGGCACGCTCGCCGCCAGCGGCAAGGCCGGCTGGGGCTCGACCAGCCGCGCCGACTCGGCGCTCTTCCAGCTCCAGCGCGCGTTCGACATCGCGAAGAAGCTCGACGAGCGCGACGCCCAAACGGGCGCGTCGGTCACCCACGTCGATCCCGGCCTGACCGTGCTCTACGCCAAGGGTCTGCGCGAGACCGGCGCCGTCGATCGCAGCGTCGCGGT
>DATKBT010000051.1:0-84080 GCA_035546295.1 Thermoanaerobaculia bacterium
GCCTCCGATCTGCTTGGGCGCGCTGCGCGCGCTGTAGCAGATCTCCGGCTAGCCATTTCTCGCGGCTCCATGCGCCTGTGGCGCGTCGCCGCGGACAGCCGTAGAACCGAGCGAATGGTGGGCCGCTCTGAAACCTCCTCGAGTGCCGTTCTCCGACCGCCCCGCCGAACCCCCGCACCGAGGAGCTCCGGCTTCGAAGCCGCGGCCTGGACCGGCTCCGAGATTTGCCGAGCGGGCTACTCGTCCGACTCGTCCTTCGTGACGTAGCCGAGCGCCTCGAGCTCGCGTTGCGTCTCTTCGTCGAGCGACTGCCGCTCGGCGGGACGCGCTCCGCAGAGCGCCTTTCTCCGAACCGTGATCGCGGCCTCGAGCTGGCCGAGGCGTTCGGGGCGGACTTTCGACAGATCGGTCTGCTCGGTCGGGTCAACGGAAAGATCGTAGAGCTCGCGCTCGTCGATCGGATAGAACCCCTCGGCGACGCCCTCCATGCAGATCGGCGCCTTGCCGGTCGGATTGACGACAAGCTTCCAGTCTCCTTCACGGAAGGTGAAGACCTCCGAGGCCCCATACTCCGTGAAGGCCGAGCCGCCGCCGGCCGGCGCCCCTCCGACCGGCCGGCGGACGCCTCCGGGCTGAGCGCCGCCAGGCTGCACCCCGCCGGGAGCGGCCGCTCGCTCGAGGAGGGGCCGTAGGGTCTCACCGTGGAGGCAGCTCGGGTCCTGGAGCCCCAGCAGGTCGAGGAGGGTCGGCAGCAGATCGACCATCTCGACTACGCCTTCGTGCACGGCTCCCGCCGGCAGCAGCGTAGGTGCGATCATGGCCAGCGGCACGTGGAGGCTGGTCTCGTAGACCGAGCAGGCGTGGTAGAGGTAGTCGTGGTGCTGGTAGAGGTCCTCTCCGTGATCGGCGAGGAAGACGATCACCGTGCGCTCCAGCCCGATTTCCTGCTCGAGGACGTCGTGAAGCTCCCCGATCCACCGATCGGTGCCGATCACGGCGGCGTCGTAGATCGCGTCGAGGTGCCGGCGGTCGGCGTCGTCGAGTGGGATCGGACCGGTCATGACCCGGTCGAGCACCCCCTTCTTGGGCAGCAGCTCACCCTCGTAACCGGGGTCGAGCTGCGTCCTCGCCAGGTCACCTCCCGCGTAGTAAGGCGAGTGCGGCCCGAAGTAGTGGACCCACAGCAGGAATGGCCGATCCGGCTGGCGCTGGCGCAGCCAGGCGATGGCTTCACGGTTGACCCGACGGTCGACCCCGCCGGCGCAGTCGAATTGGTCCCAGCCCTGGTGGTTGGCCTTGCACATGTTGGCGAGGAAGGCCGCCGTCTCGTAGCCAGCCTGCTTCAGGATCAGCGGCAGGGTCGGCTGCGCGTCGTCGAGCAGGTAGCCGTTGTAGAGGAGACCGTGGCCGCTCGGGTACAGGCCGGTCAGCATCGTGGCCAGAGACGGCCAGGTCAACGCGCGCGGAGCGCTCGCCTGCGCGAACCGCACGCCGCTGGTGACCAGCCGGTCCATCTCGGGACTGGTCTCGCGTGTCATGTAGCCCCAGGCGCCGAGCCGGTCGGCGCGCAGCGTGTCGACCGAGACGATCACCACGTTGTACCCGCTGGCGGCGCCGGCGAGGCTCGGCCCATCGCCGGATTCGGGCGCGGAGCATCCGGCAACGACCACGGACGACAGGAGCGGGGACGACAGGAGAACCGCGCGGAGGAGCGCCAGGGAGACGGCGGGGAGTGGAGAGGCGCGGAGGGAGCGGGGCTGCCGGCGCCTCCGGGCGGTTCGAACGCGCCCGGCCCGGGCGACCACCGCCCGGTCGATGCTGCTGCCTGGAATGGGGTCGCTCATCGTTTCCATCGAAGCCCGAGCCTCGAGCTTCGGGACCGCTGGCCGGGCCCGGCCTGTACCACTCCTCGTCGAGCGGCGACCCGCTGCCTTCTTCTAGGGGCGGCGGCGCTCGCGGCGGGAATGCTACCCCGTTCCCGGTCGGCCGAGGGCTGGCGCCGGGCTGCCAGAGTACACCGAGAGGTCGAGTGCCGGGCTTGACCTGAGAGATGGCCCCGCTATCATCGGTGCTCGCACGGGAGCGGTCCGCTTCGAGGCGCCTCCATCTCCGCAACCTTCGAGGAGCGGACCATGGAGAACGACACGCAGACTGCCCGACGCCCGATCTCACGCGCAGGGATTTCCCCAGAGGGCGAAGCCCGTGATCGGCACGCCGAGATCACGCGACAAGCGATCCCGAGAGCCGGGATCCACGACGCCGGGATCCACGATGCCGGGATCGAGAGAGCCGAGATCGAGAGTGCCGCGATCTCGAGGTCGACCGATCCGAGGCCGGAGCTCTCGAGGGATTCGAGATCCCAGATCCCGAGGCCCCGAATCGCGAAGCCTCGAATCGCGAAGCCCCAGATCGCCACGTCTGGGCGCTCGGTCGCATGCGTCGCGGTGGAGCCCGACGCCCTCGAACCCTCGACCCTGACGCTGTGGCGCCGGTGTGCTCACGGTGGCCGCGAGGCCGACTGGTGCGAGCTCCACCAGCGCCTGGCCGGGCGCATCCACTCCTGGCTGCAGCGTGGCGTCTCGGGATCCTACGGGCAGATTGGCGCGTTGGAAGCGGATGATCTGGCGCAGGAGGTCTACTGTCGGCTGCTCGCCAACGACCGGCGCGCGTTGCGCGGGTGCCGCGCTCAGTCCGACGGTGAGCTGATGGCCTACCTGGCGCGTGTCTGCCAGAGCGTCCTGATCTCGGCCGCCCGCGAGCGCGGCGCCTGCAAGCGGCGTGCGGCGAGCGGCGTCCCCGCCCGCTGCGTCGACCACGAGGAGGTGCCGGCCCCGGGTCTGAGCCCGGAGGAGCAGGCGCTGGTCGCCGACGTCCGGCGCAAGGCCATCGCCTGCACCACCCGGTCCTGTCCGGTCGCCGCTCGGCGCCAGCGGTTCATCCTCGACCAGGTGCTGTTCGTGGGCTACACCAGCGGCGAGCTGTCGCGAAGCGTCGGGGTCTCGGCGAGCTCCATCGACACCGTGGTTTCCCGAGCGCGGCGGCGTGCTCGTTCGCTGGGCATCCCGTTCCCGAGCCGTTGCTGCTTCGATTCGTCTCGCCGCTGCCACCGTCGGGGCAGGGACGTCGAGGGCTGTGGCGGTCGAGCTGGAGGCCTGAGAGCGGCAGGGCAGAGGCGAGGCGGAGGCCGTCCCCCCGGCGCCGGCCCGAGCGTGCCGCCCCGCGGCCTGCGTTGACTTTTGACGGGAGCCATCGCTAGACTTCTATAGATTCTCGTTTACTCGTTCAGTCGCAAGGGCTTACCCGCTCTCGGCAGCTCTTTTTCTTTCGGTCTGACCCTGGCCGGATACCCCGGCCGGGGGCGGATCAGGCGGCTCCCCGGCGCCACTGGCGCTCGGGCGGCCCAGGAGGACGAATCGATGGCCCGCATGAACAGCTCTCGTCAGGGATCGTGGACCACCTTCCGTTGGGTGGCGGCCGGTCTCCTCTTCTCTCTCGTCCTCGACGCTCCGGCGAGCGCCAGCACGCGCGGCTCGTTGCGGTCGCCGGCCGGCAATCCCTGCATCTCGCAGGAGCCCGTGGCCTCCGGTCTGGGGGACCCCTTCGGGTTCATCGACGGCATCGGCACCGGCGGCAACGTGGCTTCGAACAGCGTCACGGTGCTGGGTTGGGCGCTCGACGACGACGGCGTCGCGGCGGTCGACATCCTGGTCGACGGTCACGAGGTCGGCCGCGCGCGGCTCGACCGTGCCCGCCCCGACGTCGCCCGTCTGTTCGGCAGCTTCGCCGGCGCGGCGCTGTCGGGATTCGACTTCGTCCTCGACACCACCAACTTCCCCAACGGCGAGCACCTGGTGAGCGCTCTGGTGATCACCAACACCGGCGAGGTGGTCGAGCTGTCCGGGCTGGTCTTCGACTTCCAGAACAACACCCACAACCTCAAGCCGTTCGGCTTCATCGAATACCCGGACAACAACGCCGCGTTCTTCGGCACCTGCAATCCTCTGGCGCAGCAGCGCAGGCTCAACGTGGTCACCGGCTGGGCCCTCGACTTCGGCGTCGAGCTCAACGACCAGGGGATCGGCTACGTCGAGCTGCTCCTCGACGGCTCGATCATCGCCAACTCCCGGCTCGACTGCACGAACTCGCTGGTCACCGGCCTCAACACCGACTGCTACGGGATCTATCGGGTCGACGTGGAGGAGCGCTATCCGACCGCCCGCGACGCCTCCAATGCCGGCTTCCGCTTCGTGCTCGACGTCGGCGCGCTGATCAACTTCGGCTTCGCCGAGGGCAACCACGTGTTGACCGTGCGGGCTGCGGACCAGGACTCGCAGGTCGCCAACATCGATTCGGTCAACGTCAACTTCCGGTGCGACGGCCTGCGCGGGGACACCCAGTCGATCGGCTCGATCGACCTCCCCCCGAACGAGCGCAACTTCGGCGTCATCCAGCTCACCGGCTGGGCGCTCGACGCCGACGGAGTCGCCCACGTGAGCATCAGGATCGACGGCGTGTCGTTCGGTCGCGCGGTCTACGGTTTCGCGCGGCCTGAAGTGACTTCGCGCAACCCGGGCTTCCCGGACTCCAACGCTCCGGGCTGGGCCTTCACGCTCGACACCCGGCTGCTGTCTGACGGACTCCACAGTGTGCAGCTCCAGGTCGTCGACGACGAGGGGAACATCACGCTGGCGGGGGAGCTCGACCTCTTCGTCGACAACCGCTGAGCACGCGAGACAACGGAGCTCGCGGCGCCGGCGGCGGCGCGAGCTCCGTACGGATCGAGGCGGTGGCGCTCGCACGTCGGCCGCGACGGAGCGCGGCCGCTCCGGCGGCGACGGCCTACCCCGTTCGGGCTGGTTCTGCCGGCGGATCGCCGGCAGGTGACGCTCCGGAGCTGTGGGTCGGTGCCACGGCGGCCGCTCGCACGTCGGCTGGGACTGAGCGAGGCGGCCGCTACGCCGCAGGTCCGCGATCGGATCCTGGCTCGCCGGCCGCCGCGAGGAGCAGCCCCACGAGCCCGAGCGTGCCCGCGACCCGGGCGACCAAGCGCTGGGGATAGGTCTCGACCGCGCCTCGCAGCGTCGGCACCGCCGCGGTTCGGCAGCAAGGTGCCGCCAGGACCCTGACCTCTCGCCTCGTGATGGGGCCGAGCCCAGCAGGCGGGCTCAGGACAAGCGCCACGGGGCTCCGTTGAGAAGGCTCCGAGCCTCCGGCTCGGGGTGCCTCGGGCCTTCGGTTCAGATCGCTTCGGCTTCCTGATCGCCGGCCTCGGCGATTCGCTGGCCTTCTCTCAGGTCGTTGCGCTGGACCAGGAGCTGCGACGCCTCGTCGAACAGGTTCAGCGCCGCCTCGATCTGATCGTCGATCACGGCCAGGGCCTGGTGACCCTCTTCGAGACCGAAGATGCTGTTGAAGATCTCGAAGCGCATCCGGTTGCTGACGTAGCGGTTCACCTCGGGGTCGTCGAAGGTCTTGGCGACCTCGTCGGGCTCGGCGTAGCCCTGCTCGACGATCCAGCCCTTGAAGTCCTCGATCATCTCCGCCGGCGGCTGCCAGTCGGTGTCCTTCACCGGGTGATCGTTCGCCCAGCCGAGCGAGTAGGTGAAAATGGCGCTCCGGGCGTTGAGCCTGACGATCAGCTCGTCGAGCTCTTTCAGGTCCACCTGGACGTCGGGAATGATGCCGCCGCCGCCGTAGACCTTGCGGCCGAGGTCGGTGTAGTAGACGTTCTCTCCCGACTTCTGCTCGAGGTCGGACACCGTCGTGTGCGAGTCGTAGCTCGTGTAGTAGTCCCAGTAGGACGTGTAGTCGCGCTGGATGAGGCGCCCCGACGGCGTGTAGTACCGGGCTGTCGTGATCGCCAGGCCGGCGTCTCCGTGCTGGAGGTTGTAGACCGTCTGCACCAGTCCCTTGCCCCAGGTGGGCTCGCCCACGATCAGGCCGACGTCGTGGTCCTGGATGGCGCCGGCGAGGATCTCGGACGCCGAGGCCGAGCCGCCGTTGACCAGGACCACCAGAGGCACTCCGAGCTCCTTGTAGGTGCCCGTGGAGGTGATCTTGCTGAACGAGCTGCGGATTCGACCCTTGGTCTCGACGATCGTGCTGTTGGCCGGCACGAACTGGTCGGCGACCTCGATCGCCTGGTCGAGGAGCCCGCCGCCGTTCCCGCGCAGGTCGAGGATCAGCCGCTCCATCCCCGCCTCGCGCAGCTCCTCGAGCCCGCGCGCGACCTCGCCGCCGGTCGAGCGGGAGAAGTCGCGGATGCTCAGGTAGCCGGTTCCGGGCGCGATCATGTAGGCATGCAGCACCGTGTTCTGGGGGATCTCGGCCCGAGTGACGGTCAGGTCGAGCGGCTCGTCGAGCCCCGGGCGCACGAGGGTGACCACGACCGACGTGTCTTTCGGCCCCTTGAGCCGGCTGATCGCGTCGTCGACGTCCATCGCGTCGGTCGCCTCGCCGTCGATCTTGGCGATGATGTCGCCGGCGCGCATGCCCATCTGGTGGGCGGGCGTGCCCGGGATCGGCGTGATCACGGTGAGCTGCCCATTGCGCATCCCGACCCAGATGCCGAGGCCGTAGAAGCTGCTCTGCTGCTTCTCGCGCATCTGGGCGTAGGCCTCACGGCTGAGGAAGCTGGTGTGGGGATCGAGCCCCCGCAGCATGCCGTGAATCGAGGCGTAGACCAGCTCCCGGAAGGTGATCTCCTTACCGTAGCGGGCCTTGGCCACCTGGATCAGATCGGTGTACTGCTGAACCCGAGTCTGCATCTCGTCGGTCATGCCGATGAGATCGTCCCCGAGCGAGCCGCCGATCAGGAGCGCGGCTGCGAAGAGGAAGGTTGCCAGGATGCGCCAGTTTTTCTTCATGGTGCCGCGAGTTTATAGGGATTCAGGGGGCGATCAAGCGTCCGAGGCCGCGATCTTGGTCGCCGCCATCGCGCCGCGGCCCGCACCGGGATACAATGGAACCCATGTTCGGTCCCCTCGGATTCCAGGAGCTCGTCCTCATCCTCGTTCTGGCGCTGCTCATCTTCGGGCCCAAGAAGCTGCCCGAGATCGGCCGGACCATCGGCAAGGGAATGGCCGAGTTCCGCCGAGCGACCTCCGATCTCAAGCGCAGCATCGAGACCGAGGTCGATCTCGACGAGCGCAAGCCCAGCCTGGCGAGCGCCTCCTCCGCGGGCTCGTCGTCGCGGGCTTCGAGTCCGTCGAAGTCGGAGGAGCCCAAGAGCGATCGAGGCGCCTGATGCCGAGGAACTGGCTGCCGAGGAACTGGGTGCCGAGGAACTGAATGCTGAGGACCAGTGCCGGGGATCGGGGCCGGACCTGGGCGCCGCGGATCGACAGCGCGCCCTGCACGCGGCCGGTCGCACGCTGAGCACAGCGGGAGGGGCCGCCGCCTCCGCCGGCTCGCTTCGACCGGGCAGCCACTTTCCGGACACGCTCTGCTGGATCCACCGACCCGATCCCCTTCGATCCCACGATGGCGAGCCGGTGAACGAGGTGCCCCAGTGATCGAGCGGCCTCAGTGAGCGAGCGCGAGCTGCCGTCGCCGGGGGAGCTGGTCGACCCCGCAGCGCTCGCCGGGGACGAGCCCGAGGAGCTCCAGCGGATGACGCTCCTCGAGCACCTCGAGGAGCTGCGCTCTCGCATCCTGCGGAGCCTCGCCGCCCTGCTGGTGGGCTTCGGAGTCTGCTTCGCGTTCGCCAAGCCGATTTACAACGTGCTGGCGCAGCCGGTCGTGCCCTACATCGAGGGGGGGAAGCTCTCGTTCCTCCGCGTCACCGACCCCTTCATCGTCTACGTCAAGGTCGCGCTGCTCGCGGGCGTGTTCCTGATGTCGCCCTTCATCCTCTACCAGGTCTGGAAGTTCGTCTCGCCCGGGCTCTACTCCCGCGAGAAGCGATATGCCATGCCGTTCGTCTTCTTCGGCTCGAGCTTCTTCCTGGCCGGAGGTCTGTTCGGCTACTTCGTCGCGGTGCCGTTCGCGGTACGCTTCCTGATCCTCGAAATGGGCGAGAACTTCGAGCCGGTGATCACCGTCGACTTCTGGCTCAACTTCCTGATCAACGTGCTGCTCGGGCTGGGCCTCATGTTCGAGCTGCCGATCATGATCTTCATGCTGGCGATGCTGGGCGTGGTCACCCCCCGCTTCCTGCTCAAGCACTTCCGCTGGGCGGTGCTGATCATCTTCGTGGTCGCGGCCGTCATCACGCCGACCCCGGACGTGGTGAACCTGTGCGTGGTCGCCATCCCCACAATCCTGCTCTACCTGCTGGGGGTGGCAGGAGCGGCGCTGGCGATACGCCTGCGCCGCAAGCGTGCGGCCGCGGCGGAGGCCTAGCAGCCCTCGCCGCAGGATCGGCCGGCCTCGGCGCCGGCCGATCCGGCTCAGAGCTCAGGCGATCCGTCCTCGCGCCAGCCCAGCAGCCGGTCGATCATCTCGCGCACGGCGCCCCGCCCGCCGGGCGCCTCGAGCACCACATCGCAGGCGGCCCGAACCGCGGCGACCGCGTCGGCCGGGGCGAACGAGAGGGCGGCGCGCTCGAGGATCTCGAGGTCCGGAAGGTCGTCCCCGATCGCGGCGACCTCGGCGCCGTCGAGGCCGAGCTCGCCGAGGAGCTCGTCGAGGGCCGCAGCCTTGTCGCGACGGCCGAGGAGCAGCCGGTCGACCTCGAGCTCGCGGGCCCGCTGCGCGGTCGCCGGCGAGTCGCGAGCGCTGAGCAGCGCGACGCTTAGGCCCGCCCGGCGCGCGAGCACGATGCCGAAGCCGTCCTTGACGTCGAACACCTTGAGCGCTTCGCCCTCGGCGCCGAAGTAGAGCCGCCCGTCGGTCAGCACGCCGTCGACGTCGAGCACCAGCCAGCGGACGCGGCGCGCGCGCTCGGCGAGCTCCGCGTCGGCCGCGTCGCTCACCCCGAGCTCTCCCCGTCGCCGGCGCCGCGGCGCGGCGCAGCGAGCTCAGCGGCGGCCGCGCCCGAAGCCGAGGAGAGCTGGAGCGACCACAGATCGTGGATGTGGACGATTCCCACCAGCCGTTGCTGCTCGTCGCACAGGAACAGCGACGTGATCCGGTGGTCCTCCATCCGCTCGAGCGCGTCGATCGCCAGCGCGCTCGGCTGAATCGTCTTCGGCGCGGGCTTCATGCACCGCTCGATCGGCCGCGAGAGCAGGTCCGCGCTGGTCGGCTCCTGCTCCAGGAGCCGCCTCAGGTCCCCGTCGGAGAACACGCCGATCAGGCGCCGCTCCGCGTCGACCACCGCGGTGACCCCGAACCGCTTGCGCGACATCTCGTAGATGGCGTGCCGCAGCGGCGTATCGGCGGGGACCGCCGGGATCGCGTCGCCGCTGTGGGCGAGCTGCTCGACGCGCAGCAGGCGGCGCCCGAGCTGACCGCCGGGGTGCAGGGTCGCGAAGTCCTCGGCCGTGAACCCGCGCGCCTCGAGCAGCGCCATCGCCAGTGCGTCCCCGAGCGCCAAAGTCGCGGTGGTCGAGGCGGTCGGCGCCAGGTTGAGCGGACACGCCTCCTTGTCGATCGAGGCGGCGAGATGGACCGTCGCGACCTCCGCCAGCGTGCTCCGCGCGTTGCTGGTGATCGCGATCAGAGGGACCCCCTTGCGCTCGAGCGTGGGCGCCATCCGCAGCAGCTCGTCGGTGTAGCCCGAGTACGAGGCCGCCAACAGCACGTCCCCCTCGACGATCATGCCGAGGTCGCCGTGGATCGCCTCGGCGGGGTGAAGGAAGAAGGAGGGCGTGCCGGTCGACGCCAGCGTGGCCGAGACCTTCTTCATGACGTGCCCGCTCTTGCCCATGCCGGTGCACACCACCCGCCCGCCGCAGTCGCGCATCAGCTCGACGGCGCGATCGAACGAAGCGTCGAGCTGTCGCAGCAGACCCGTGATCGCGGCCGCCTCCGTCTCGAGCACGGTGGCCGCGATCTCGCGCCAGCGCGACGTCGGCTGGTCGGTCACGGGCCCGGCGCCCGCGGCTTCCGACGGCTCGGCCCGGTCCGCCATTCGCTCAGACCAGGGGACCTTCGGCGCGCAGCGTCCGGTGGACGGCCAGCACCGAGGTGAGCAGCTCCTCGGCGCGCGCGAGCGGAAGCTGCGTTTCGCGATCGCAGCGGGCCGCGTCCGGATCGGGGTGGATCTCCAGGTAGAGGCCGTCCGCGCCCGCCGCCACCGCGGCGCGCGCCAGGGGCTCGGCGAAGCGGCGATCGCCGCCGGTCTCCTCGGCTCTCGCGCCGGGGAGCTGGAGCGAGTGGGTGACGTCATAGAGCACCGCGATGCCGTCGTCGTGGAGCAGCTCGAAGGAGCGCATGTCGACGATCAGGTTGTGGTAGCCGAAGCTGACCCCGCGCTCGGTGACCGCGATCCGCTCGTTGCCGCGCTGGCGGGCCTTGTCGACGACGCGGCGCATGTCGTCGGGCGCCATGAACTGGCCCTTCTTGAGGATGACCGGGCGCCCGGTCTCGGCGGCGGCGACCACCAGATCGGTCTGCCGGCAGAGGAAGGCCGGGATCTGCAGCACGTCGCACACCGCAGCCACCGGCTCGCAGTGCGCGGGCTCGTGGACGTCGGTCAGCAGCGGCAGGCCGGTCTCGCGCTTGACCGCGGCGAGCGCCTCGAGCCCCTGCTCGAGGCCGGGTCCGCGGAAGGACTTGATCGACGAGCGGTTGGCTTTGTCGTAGGAAGACTTGAAGACGAACGGGATCGCCAGGCGGTGCGCCATTGCGCGCAGGCGCTGGGCATGGCTCACCAGCCAGTCGACCCCCTCGATGACGCAGGGGCCGCCGATCACGGGCAGGCGCTCGCCCCCGATCGAGATGCCGGACGCCAGCTCGAAGGGGTGGACCTTCGACCGCGAAGGACGCGGCGTCAACGGGCCGTCCTCAATTGGTGTCGACCTCGACCGGCAGAGCCTCGGGATCGACCGGCTGGCGAGTCCGCTCGAGCCGGCGCTCGTGCTCCTCGACCGCGGCGCGGATGTAGGACACGAAGAGCGGGTGGGGCTGGAGCGGTCGCGAGCGGTACTCGGGATGGAACTGGCAGCCGAGGTACCAGGGATGGTCGGGCAGCTCGACCATCTCGACGAACTTGCCGTCGGGGGAGAGCCCCGAGATCACCAGGCCGTGTTCGCGCAGCGCCGGCAGGTACTTCTGGTTGACTTCGTAGCGGTGGCGGTGGCGCTCGCGTGTCTCGTCGGTGCCGTAGATGCGGCGCGCCAGGGTCCCCTCCTTGATCTTGCAGGGGTAGGCGCCGAGGCGCATCGTGCCTCCCATCTCCTGCACGCCGAGCAGGTCGCGCAGCTTGTAGATCACGGGGTCGGGCGTGTCGGCGTCGAACTCGGTCGAGGTCGCGGTGGGGATGCCGCAGGCGTTGCGCGCGAACTCGATGACCATGCACTGCATGCCGAGGCAGATGCCGAACATCGGGACCTTGTTCTCGCGGGAGTAGCGCATGGCGGCGATCTTGCCCTCCACCCCGCGCGGACCGAAGCCGATCGGCACCAGCAGGGCGTCCACCTCGAACACCTCGCTCGGCCAGTTGCCGGTCTCCATCTCCTCGGAGCCGATGTAGACCAGGTCGACGGCCACGTTGTTGGCGATGCCGCCGTGGACCAGCGCCTCGTTGAGCGACTTGTAGGCGTCGGGGAGCTCGACGTACTTGCCGACGATGCCGATCGACACCCGCCCCTTCGGGTTCTGCACCTTCTCGACGAGTTGCTGCCAGGCCGAGAGGTCGCGCTTGTGGGTGGGCAGGTTGAGCAGGTCGAGCAGGGTCTCGTCGAGACCCTCGCGCGCGAACATCAACGGCACCTCGTAGATGGTTCCGACGTCGCGCGCCGCGATCACGGCGGCCGGATCGACGTTGGTGAACAGGGCGATCTTGCGCCGCATGTCGTCGGGCAGCGGCCGGTCGACGCGGCAGAGCAGCACGTCGGGCTGGATGCCGATCGCCCGCAGCTCGCGCACCGAGTGCTGTGTGGGCTTCGTCTTGAGCTCGTCGGCGGCCGCGATGTAGGGGACCAGCGTCAGGTGGACGTTGACTGCGTTGGTGCGGCCCAGCTCCTGTCGGAGCTGGCGGATCGCCTCGAGGACCGGGAGCGACTCGATGTCGCCGACCGTGCCGCCGATCTCGACGATCACCACGTCGTGGCCGGGCGCGATGCGCTTGATCGAGTCCTTGATCTCGTCGGTGACGTGCGGGATCACCTGCACGGTATTGCCGAGATAGTCGCCGCGCCGCTCCTTGTTGATCACCGACTCGTAGATCCTGCCGGTGGTGTAGTTGTGGAGCTTGCTGGTGACCGTCGTGGTGAAGCGTTCGTAATGGCCGAGGTCGAGGTCGGCCTCGGCGCCGTCGTCGGTGACGAACACCTCGCCGTGCTGGTAGGGCGACATGGTGCCGGGGTCGACGTTGACGTAGGGGTCGAGCTTCATCAGCGTGACGTTGAAGCCCCGCGACTCGAGAATGGCGCCGACCGACGCCGCTGCGACTCCCTTGCCGAGGGAGGACACGACGCCGCCGGTGATGAAGATGTACTTGGTCGCCATCGGAATCGCTCCTCGGTTTTGCCGTTCCTCGCGCCCTGGAGATCAGTCGGACTGTACTGAAACGGAGGCCGATGCCTCGGCCGCCATCAGCTTCTCGGCGCGCACCAGGTCGAGCTCGGTGTCGACGCCGAAGCCGCCGTGGGCGACCTCGAGCACCTGGATCGTGATGCCGTGCTCGAGGGCGCGCAGCTGCTCCAGGGCCTCGACCTGCTCGAGCGGCGTCTGGGGCAGCTCGGCGAGACGCAGGAGGACGTCGCGGCGGTAGCCGTAGATGCCGACGTGCCGGAGCGCCGGCGCCGGTCCGCCGTCGCGCGCGTGGGGGATCGCGGCGCGGCTGAAGTAGAGCGCTTGGCCCTGCCGGTCGAGCACGACCTTGACCTTGGCCGGGTCGTCGAGATCGGCGAACTCGGCGGGCGTCGCGAGGGTGGCCATCTCCACCTCGGGCCGTTCGCGCAGGAGCCTCGCGAGGGTCTCGACGTGCTCGGGGTCGAGCATCGGCTCGTCCCCCTGGACGTTGACCACCGCCGCTGCGTCCCAGTTGCGCGCGGCCCACGCGATGCGGTCGGTGCCGCTCGGGCACTCCGCCGGCGTCATCTCGCACTCGCCGCCGAACCCGAGGACCACGTCGCGGATGCCCTCGTCGTCGGTGAGCACGACGACCCGGTCGACGCCCCTCGCGCGCAGCGCGCGCTCGACCACGTGCTCGATCATCGGACGCCCGAGCAGCAGCCGCAGAGCCTTGCCCGGCAGGCGCTTGGACGCGATGCGGGCAGGGATCGCGCAGACGACGGGGCTGTCGGCAGGGGAGCCGGGCCGTCCGGCCGTGCGCTCAGAGGGGTGCACATCTAAATCTAGTGCGAGCCGTCCGATGGAGTCAAACCTGAGGGTGGATCGGGACTCCGTTCGCCGCCGGATCCGCAACGGTGGTACAACTCGCCGAAATGCCGATCGCCGATCCGGCGCGTCCCGCCGTTCGTGCGGGGGGCGCGAGGGATGCGTGACGGCGCAGAGTCTCCACTCCCCGTAGGAATCCTCGGTGAACGCCCGCTCCCGCAACCTCGGCGGGGCCGCAGCCCTGCTCGCCGTGCTCGCCCTGGCCACCGTGGCCTGGGACCTGGTGCGGGCACGCGACCTGCCGACCGCGAGCGCCGAGTGGATCTGGGCCGGGGGCGTCGAGACCGGCAAACCCCTCGCCTTCGTGGCGGCGGTCGATTTCGACCTCGAGGAGGTGCCGGCGCGCGCCGAAGCGCGGCTGCTGGTGGATCCCGAGTACGAGCTCTACCTGAACGGCACCTGGATCGGGGCGGGCGCCTGGGAGCTGGGAGAGCCGCTCGACGTCTGGGAGGTCGCCGACCGGCTCCAGCCGGGCCCGAACCGGCTCGCGATCGTTGCCCGCGCGCCCTACGGAGTCGGCGGTCTGCTCGCCGCGCTGATCGCGGACCCCGGTGCCCCGGCGGAGCAGACCCTCGCCGCGAGCGGGACCTCCTGGCGGATCTACGGGCGTCGCCCCGCCGGGATCCTCGAGGGCTGGTCGTCGCTCGACGCCTCCCACGCCGAGAGCTCCCAGCCGGTGGTCTGGGGAGCGCCCCCGATCGGCCGCTGGGGACGCCCGCAGCTCGGATCCGTGCGCGCCGCCGAGGAGCCCGCCGTCGTCGAGGTCTGGGGCCGGGAGGTGTCGCCGGTGCCCGGCGCCGAAAGCGAGCGCCGTGCCTGGCTGGTCGACTTCGGCGAGGTGGCGGTGGGCTGGATCGACCTGTGGGGAGGTCCGACCCCCGAGACCCGCGCGAGGTGGCGGGCGGCGGAGACGCTCGCGGGTCTCGCCGGCGCGGCCCCCTCCGGCTGGGTGGTCCCCCTGCGGGCCGACGACCGATGGCGCTCACCCGCCCCGCGCCGGCTGCGCTATCTGTGGATCGATTCCCCCGAGCCGCCGCGAGCGGCGCGGATCCTCGGATCCGAGCCCGAGATCCCGCTCGACACCCCCTCCGACGACGAGCGGCGCGAGCGTGACGGCCTCTGGCGGTTCGAGCCGTCCGGAGCCGAGCCGAGGTGACCGCCCTCGCTCGAGGTCAGCGCCGACTGGGCGCTCGGCCGGCGGCGCCGAACGCGGAGCTCGCTCACGGCGTCGCCCGCTCCTCGTCACGACCGACGAGCGCCGTGCGCTGAAGGCCGCCAGCCTCGAGGCGCACGACCACAGGCAGGCGCCTTTTCCGAGCGGTGGTGATGGGCTGGACCGTGCGGATCCCCAACGGCGCAGCCTTCGCTGGCTCGGGCTGCACTGGGATACGCATCGAGCCCGGGATACGCGTCGAGCCGGGCGCCGACCATCGCTCGATCAGCGGTTCTTCGGCTACCTCCCGGGCTCCTCCGACACCGGAGCGAAGTTCTCCACCTCGACCAGTCCGCCGTTCTCGAAGCGGAACATCGTCCCCTGGGCGAAGTACCACCATGACTCCTCGACGTGCTCCGGGTACTCGTAGGAGTCGACCTTCTCCGGGAGCCCGTGCTGTCCGTAGATCCGCCGCTCGTCGAGCGTGTCGACCTCCGCCTCGAAATCGCGCACTCTCTGCACCAGATCCGGGTCGCTCAGCGTGAGCTGGGCGCGCACCGGGCTGCCGTTGCCGATGAAGTCGGTGATGTCGACCTCGCCCACCACGTGGTCCTGGACCATGTCGTTCGGGAGGCGCACCGGAATCAGCGCCTGGAGGATGAACCGGTTGTAGTAGTGGTGCCAGGGCCAGACGATCCGGTAGTCGCCGTTGGCGTCGGTCGTGGCGCGAAGCGCCACCGCGTTCTCGTCGACCCGTCGCATCTTCTTGACGCTGAACGACTCGCGGGAGGCGCGGATCTCGACCGCGAGGTCCGGTACGCCCCGGCCGCTCGGATCGGTGACGCGACCGGTGATCTCGATCTCCACGCCGTCGGCGTAGGGGGTCTTCTTCTTTCCGAACACCTGCGCGTCGCTCGCCGGCGCGGCAAGAGCGCACGCGAGGATCGCGACCACGGCTCGAAGCGACGCCCGCGGGATCACGGATCTTCCCAGGTGACGCCGGCCGGCGGCGAGAACGTCCCCGGCGGCGCCCCCGGCGTGTAGTCGCTGAGCGCGAACCAGGTGCGGTTCCCCTCCGAGTCGGCGTAGCCGAGCTCGACGATCCGATCGTTCTCGGGGTCGACCACCACCTCGAGCGAGACCACGTCGTCGGTCGGCCGGATCGGCTCGAGTGCGATGTGGATCTGGCCGTCGGTCAGGCGCTCGCTGGTGGCGTTGTAGCGCAGCTTCAGGTCGGCGGAGGTCAGCAGGAAGAAGTCCAACCCCGGCGCCTCCTCGTTCTCGATCGAGTAGCGCTTGCCGCTCGGCTCGCCGGGATTCCAGTAGTAGGCGGTGTCGTCGCAGAGGAGGAAGCTCTTCGGAAAGGGCTCGCCGTAGTCCCAACGCAGGCACTGCGGGAGCGAAATCCACAGCGTCCCCTCCTCCTGCTCTCCTTCGCCGAAGCCGGAGGGGATGAAGTTCTGGACGAAGTGGGCGCCGATCGGGCTCTTTCCCTGCAGCTCGGCGCGCACCCGGTCGAACATCGACCACGGATTCGTGTCGTCGGCCGCGACTGCCGGGGACGCCGTGGCGATGGCGAGCAGCGGGAGCGCCGCGAGAGCGAGCCCGCTGGCGCCGAGCACACCGCGGATGCCGATTCGGCGGCGGCGCGCGGTGCGCGCCGGCGACGGAGCTGTGCCTGGCTGTGGAGAGCGTCGCGGAAGATCTGGCACGTGCTTCCTCTCGGTCCTTGGAGTGCTGCGATCACTGGCCGATCGCAGGATATCAATGCTTGAAGTGTCGCTGCCCCGTGAACAGCATCGCGACGCCCGCCTCGTCGGCGGCCGCGACCACCTCGTCGTCGCGCTTGCTGCCGCCGGGCTGCACGATGGCGGCGACTCCCGCCGCCGTCAAGGCGTCAACCCCGTCTCGAAAGGGAAAGAACGCGTCCGAGGCCGCCACTGTTCCCACGAGCGGGAGCTGGGCCTTCTCGATCGCCAGCCGGCAGGAGTCGACGCGGCTCATCTGGCCGGCTCCGATCCCCACCGTCTGGACCTCGTTGCCGATGACGATGGCGTTCGACTTGACGTGCCGGCAGACCTTCCACATTCGCTCCAGCGCGCATCGCTGGCCCGGGCTGGGCTCGACCTTGGACGGACATTGCCAGCTCGACGGATCCTCGAGCTCGGAGTCGGTGTCCTGGGCCAGGAAGCCCCCGTCGATCGCCCGCAGCTCGAGCTCGCCTCGCCCCGAGTACGCAGGCGCCTCGAGCACCCGGAGGTTCTTCTTGCGGCCGAAGCGCTCCGTCGCGCCCGGGCCGACCTCGGGCGCGATCACGACCTCGACGAAGAGCTCCGCCATGGCCTCGGCGAGATCCTCGCCGGCGGGCCGGTTGACGGCCACGATCGAGCCGAAGGCCGAGACCGGATCGCACTCGAGCGCCCGGCGGTAGGCCTCGGTGGCGTCATCGCCGGTGCCGACTCCGCAGGGGTTGTTGTGCTTGACGATCACCACCGCCGGCTCCTCGAAGAGGGACACCAGCCGGCGGGCGGCGTCGGCGTCGAGCAGGTTGTTCCACGACAGCTCCTTGCCCTGGAGCTGCCGGAAGCCGCCGAAGATCCCGGAGCCGCGCAGCGAGCGATAGACGGCCGCTCGTTGGTGCGGGTTCTCGCCGTAGCGCGGCTCGAGCTCGCGCACCAGATCGAGGCGCAGCGCTCGCGGATAGGCGGCGTGGCCGTCGTCGCACTCCCCCTCGAGCCAGCTCGCGATCGCCGTGTCGTAGCTCTGGGTGTGACGGAACGCCTTGAGCGCGAGACGCCGGCGCATGGCGTCGGGCAGCACCCCGTCGCCGCTCTCGAGCCCGGCGAGCACCTGCGGGTAGTCGTCGGGATCGACCACCACGACGACGCCGGAGTGGTTCTTGGCCGCGGCGCGCACCATGCAGGGCCCGCCGATGTCGATCATCTCGACGGTCTCGGCGAAGCCGGCGCCGCGCTCGACGGTGGCCTGGAAGGGATAGAGATTCACCACCACGAGGTCGATCGGCTGGATGTCGTGCTGCTCGAGCTGCGCGAGGTGCGCGGAGCGCGAGCGGTCGGCCAGGATGCCGCCGTGGATCGCGGGGTGCAGCGTCTTCACCCTCCCGTCGAGGATCTCGGGGTAGCCCGTCACGTCTCCCACCGCGGTCACCGGCACCCCGGTCTCCTCGAGGTGCTTGCGGGTGCCGCCGGTGGACAGGATCTCGATGCCCAGCCGATCGAGCCCCTTCGCCAGCTCCGCGATCCCGCGCTTGTCGCTGACCGAGAGCAGAGCGCGGCGGGCTGGAAGCATGATCGGAGATCCCTGCGATCGGAGAGTGGGGGAGGCGGCGGGGAGGGGGCGCAGTGTACTACGGGGTCGAGGGCGACCCTGGGGCCCGCAGGTCGCCTCCGTTGCTCGGGAGATGCTCCTTCTACCGCCCTCTCCGTCCTCTCGGTACTCCCCTCGCTGTCCTCCTTCTCCTCCTTTGGCTGCGAGGAGCGCAAAGCTCGAACCCGCCGAGGGAGAGAGGCGGGAGGCGCCGTCGTGGCCGAAGCGCAGGCCTCTTCCAGCCCCGTCCGCAGGGCCCCTCCGTGGGCCCGCGAGGATCTCCGCGTGACGAGCGATCGGAACGCTGCGCGGCCGCGCGCTCGAAGGGGAGAGGCTACGGCGTCAGGCCCTCACCCGTGGTCGAGACGACGCGCGTCGGCGACCTCACGATGCGCCACGACGACCGCCCCCTACCCGCCGTCAGTGTCCCTCGGCAGCCGGAGCAGCCGCCCCTCTTCCGCTCGCGGCGGCCGGCGCCAGTCCGCGCCGCCGGCCTGCAGCCAGATGTAGCGCAGCAGCAGCGCCGCATCGGTCACCGCGCGGCTGCGCGCCACCGAGGCGACGCCGAAGGCGGTCGAGCGATCGTCGAAGTACCGGCGTCCCGGCAGCTTGCCGGTCCGCCGGTACTCGCTGCCCACCAGCGGGTACGACCGCCGGCAGCGCCCGATGACCCGCTCCAGGAATCCCTCCAGATCGCCCCGCTCGAGCGCTGCGTCGAGCCCGTAAAAGAGCATCGGCGTGCGGGGCTCGGTGCTGTCGAGGTAGTCGAGGAAGTCCGCGTAGTACTGCCCCTCGGCCTGGTCCGAGCTCGAGCAGTTGAGCGGGTTGTTGGCGTCGTTGACGTAGTGGACCACCAGCCCCGCCCGATAGGCGACCTGCTCGAACGGGTGGTGATCGCGGATCATCGAGATCGTGCGGTCGACCTCCTGGCGCAGCACTTCGAGGAGCGTCCCGCTGCCGTCCGGGTTCGCCTGGTGGGCGAGCGGGTCGCGGTCGCGAAACGGCGCGACCAGGCCCTCCAGATACTGGTCCTGGTGACGCTCGAGCTGCCGCCAGAAATCGCGGGGCGCGATGTCGGCGGCGGCGCGTCCGATCGAGAGCTGGGCGTCCGGGGTCCAAGCGGCGACCGGGCCGGCGGCGAGGAGACCGAGGGCGAGCAGGGCGGGGACGGGGGTACCGAGGCCGGCGGCGGTGCTGCGGCCGGCTCCGCCATCACCACGGGCTCCTAGTGGTGGAGGAGGAACGTCGCGCGGTGGCTCGTGCGCGTGGAATGAGTGGCGCGGCATGACGGCGGGCCGGGGCCGAGCTCCGCACGAGCGGACCTCCCGGTCCGCGGCCCCTTCTCGGCAGAATCCTATTCGTTTGAGGGCGATACGCGTAGTGCAGGCGTCGGTTTCGAGCGGGTTTCGCAAGCTCCTCGACCGCCCTTCGCTCGCTTGACGCGTCGTCGGAGCGACTGCTAGAAAGCGTGGCTCGGCTGCCCAGGTAGCTCAGTTGGTAGAGCACCTGACTGAAAATCAGGGGGTCACTGGTTCAAATCCGGTCCTGGGCACCACGCGCAAACGATTGCCCCCGTGGCGCCGACCGGTCCTAGGCACCAAGCCCCCCGTCCTGGCGGTCGCCGACAAAGGCACCCTATAGGCACCAGCCGGCCGCTCCTCGAGCTCGAGGAGCGGCCCCATGCAGCGAGGATCCCCGGGAACGACGATCGCGCCGGCGAGGACCCGGATCCGCTGGGACCTCTGCCTGCTCGTCGTCGCCTGGCTCGCGTTCGTGCGCAACGTGCAGGAGTTGCCGCCCGACACGGTTCGCCCCTCGTCCCGCCGTGGCGTCGTCGACGGGGGCTTCGTGGACCAGCAGCGGCCGTCGGGCCCCGTCGAGACGATCCTTCATCCCTCCGGGACCTCCCACTCCACCTCGGGCAGCACGACCTCCTCGGGGAGCCGGCTGAGGTCGCCGGTGCGCAGGAAGTGGCCGATCGCTTCGCGGAAGGGCTCGGAGTGCCGTAGCGCTTCGCCGAGAGCGCCGTGGGAGCCGCCGACCACGGTCACCAGCTTGCCGTTCGTGAACCGAGGCGCCAGCTCGAGCGCGTTCTCGTAAGGGGTGTTGACGTCCCAGGTTCCGTGGACGATGGCGGTCGGGATGTCGGTGTCGAAGCCGGCTCGGAAGTCGTCGCCGAGGTCGGCGTTCCAGGCGCTGCAGCTCACCTGGTAGAAGGAGCCGAGGTTGCCGACGATCGGGATGGCGGGGTCCGCGTTGAGCTTCTCGAGGCGAGCGGGGCTGATGCCCGAACCGCAGTCGAGCATGAAGTAGCTGGCGGTCCGGTACCGCCTCGGCCCTCCCTCCTCGTCTCCCCCCTCGGCGCTACGGCGCTCGAGCCGCAGCTTTGCGGCACGGGAGAAGTCGCCCCGAGCGAGCGCGATCAGGTCGGCGGGCCAGCTCGGCATTTCGCGGCGAGAGCTCACCCGTGCGGTGTCGCCGAAGATCATCGCCTGGACCTGGGGGAGGGTGAAGCGGACCTCGGTCTTCTCGCCGGTCTCGGGGTGCTCGACCTCGACGGAGACCGGCCCCGTGCGCAGCCGGTCGAGCACCGCCTCGAACGATGCCAGCAGGCCGCCTTCGGGGATCTGGCCACGCAGCCGCTCGGACGCTTCGGCGGCGGCCGCCATGCGTCGCAGCGAGGCGAGCACGCCGCTCGGCATGTCATAGGTGTGGTCGGGACCTTCGATCCCCGCGAGCAGCGCTCGAGCGACGATCTGAGGGTGGTAGCGCATCACGGCCATGCCCCAGTGCGAGCCGAAGCTGCTTCCGGAGAGCGTGATCTGCCGATAGCCCAGGGCGCGCGCCACGTCGTGCACGTCGGCGGCCGCCTCGACCA
This sequence comes from Thermoanaerobaculia bacterium, assembly GCA_035546295.1. Taxonomy (GTDB): domain Bacteria; phylum Acidobacteriota; class Thermoanaerobaculia; order Multivoradales; family Multivoraceae; genus DATKBT01. Next base: position 20,808 of record DATKBT010000051.1, read on the forward strand.
CGGTCAGGCCGCTCACGTCGAGGCCCTTCTCCTCCCAGAACTCGCGGCAGCTCTTGCCGAGCAGGAACGGGAAACGGGCAGGTTCACAGATCGTGCTCGGCTTGGAGGAGCCGATGCCGCGCTGGCCGACGACGACGACCTCGGAGAAGGCGGTGAGCGGCTGGAGGTTGCTCTCGAAGAAGCCCGGCTCCTCGAGCGCCGGCGCGAGCCCTTCGAAGCCTGGCCCTCCCTGGAGCACGAAGATCGGCGGGGTGCCGTCGGGAACGCCCTCCTGGGCCGGGAAGCGGTAGAGCTCCACGCTGAGGACGCGGCTCTTTGGATCGGAGCGGTTGATGGGCACGAAGAGGAGGCCGCGCTCGGCTTCGCCGAGCGTGCCATCCTCGAGCGCGAAGCGCTCGGGATGGAGGAAGAGGGACCGGGCGGCCGGTGGCGGGGCCGCAGGTGGGGGCGGAGCAGCAGCCGCCGCCGCCGGCGCGAGCGACGAGATCGCGAGCAAGCAGAGCAGCGACGCGGCGAGCAGGTCGGTCTTGCGAGGTGGTGGCATCGTCGTGTCTCGTCTTCTACGTGCTCTCGGTGCTCTGGGCCTGTCGATCTTTCGTTCCCTTCGCGTCTTCGCGCTCCTCGTGGTCGTCGCTCTCGTCGCCTGGGGGTGCGCAGCATTGTGGCAGAGGCGACACGGAGAGCCGATGTCTCTCCCGGAGAGCCGATGTCTCTCCCGGAGCCCCGATCGTCGAGCTGAGCTGGCTGTTCCAGCGCGTGCTTCTGCATGCGTCTCCGGCGATCCGGAGCGCAAGGGTCGCGCAGCGTCGGCTCCGGCGCTCACGAGGAACCTCCCGGGGGCGATGGCGCTCCTGCCTCGGCACTCTTTTTGCTTCGTGAGTTTCCGCCAAGCCGATCTGCGCACGCCGGCTCTCGCACCGCGGCGCGCACATCGACGAGAGATCGACGAGAGATCGACGAGAAGCCGACGAGAAATGGACGAGAAACGAACGAGAAACAGCAGCAACTGCCCGATTCGCCAGCTCTGAACGCCAGCTCTGAAACGGAGGATGACATGTCGAAGACGATCACCGCGCTCTACAACTCCACGGAAGCGGCAGCCGAGGCCGTCGACCGCCTTCTTGCCGAAGGAGTCGGCAAAGACGACATCAGCGTGCTGATGTCGGAGTCGCTCCACGGCCGCGACATCAAGCTCGAAGAGCACACCAAGGCTCCGGAGGGTGCGACCGCCGGCGCGGTGACGGGCGGAGCGCTGGGCGGCATCGCGGCGGGACTGGTCGCGGTCGGCGTGATCGCGGCGCCCGGCATCGGCCTCCTCGCGGCCGGCCCGCTGGTCGCCGTGCTCGCCGGGGCGGGCGCCGGGGGCGCGGCCGGTGGCCTGACCGGTGCGCTGATCGGGCTCGGCCTCCCCGAGCACGAAGCGAAGACGGTGTCCGAGCGGCTCGACGAGGACCACATCCTGGTCGCCGTGCACACCCACGACGACCGTCGCGACCTGGTTCGCGAGCTCCTCAATCAAGAAGGAACGCACGTTCGAGGGTGATCTGACGGTAGACGCCGCCGGTGGCGTCCGCGACCATGCCGTCCGCGACCATGCCCTCCGCGACCATGCACCTCGCCATCCTCTACAACCCGAACGCGGACACCGCAGCCGGCATGGGGGAGCTCGTCCAGCGGCTGCCGGGCGGCTCTCCCTGCCGTCTATATCCGCTGACCGAGCCCCTTCACCTCGCCGAAGCGGTCGCGCGGGCGCTCGACGAGGGCGTCGATCGTCTGGTCGTAGCTGGCGGCGACGGGACCGTCAATCAGGTGGTCGCGGCGCTGGCCCCGGACTTCCCAGCGGTGGAGGTCGCCATCCTCCCGCTCGGCACCGGCAACGACTTCGCGCGGTCGCTGGGCATCGAGAAGGACATCGAGCAGGCGGTCGAGGCGGTGCTCGGAGGCGAGGCGGTGGCGGTCGACGTGGTGCGGATGACCACCCCCGAGCGGGAGTCCTGGCTGGTCAACGTCGCCAACGGCGGCTTCGGCGGCCGAGTGGCGAGCGACCTCTCCCACCAGGACAAGGGCCGCTGGGGCCCTCTCGCCTACTGGATGTCGAGCATCTCGGCGCTGACGAAGGTCGTCACCTACGAGGTGGAGCTGACCGTCGACGGCGAGCGGCACGAGCTGACCGCGAGTGGCCTGGCGGTCGCCAACGGGAGGTTCGTCGGGGGCGGCTTTCCGGTCGCCCCCACGGCTCGGCTCGACGATGGTCTGATCGACGTGACCGTCGTCGACGTGCTGCCGACCTTCGACCTGATGGCGGTGGGGGTCGACTTCGCGCTGGGCCGGGACCAGCAGACCGACCGGGTGCACACCTATCGGGGAGGCGAGATCCGGATTCACTCGAATCCGAGCCTTCCGTTCAGCGTCGACGGCGAGCCGACGCAGATCTTCGACGCGACCTTCGAAGCCGTCCGAGGCGCGCTCCACGTCGTGCACGGCCCGAACCCTCCCGCGATCGGCAGTCGCGGGGAGCGGGCGACCGGCTGGCGCTATGACGTCGACTGGCCGTCGGCCGAGGTGGCGTCGGCCGAAGCCACGTCGGGCGATGTCGTACCCGCCGATGTCGGGCGCGGGACTCCGGAGGGCGAGCCAGCCGCGGAGGCCGAGCTGGAGAGGGCCGCGAGGAAGGCCGCCGTCCGATCCGAGTAGCGCCCTCCGAGGAGCGGGAATCCCACGTTCCCGCCTCCCTTCGCGGACGCGCTCGACGTTTCGACGCTCCGGGCCTCGACGCTCAGCGCTTCGACCAGGCCACCGCGACGGCTCCGATGCCGAGCAGCAGGAGCGTCGAGGCCCTCGGATGCAACATCGCCTGCGTGTAGAGGCTCGATTCGGCGACGTGGTGCGGGTAGATCCCGCGCTCTTCGCCGTCGTCGACCGGCTGGTAGAGGTTGCGCCGTCGAGCGAACGACGTGCCGGAGCTGTCGAGCGAGCGTTCGCCTTTCGTTCGGTCGCGCGGGTCGTCGGCGACCGCGTCTGCAGCTCCTCGACTCGTTGTGCTCGCCGTCGGCGGTGCGCGCCGCATCCGTAGCCCGTACACGTCCGTCCGGAGTTTCTTACCGGCCCGCGGCCGACCGCCGGGAGGCTTTTCGCGCCGCGCGCGAGGATCTCGCCGGCGCTCGAGCGACTCCCTTTCGCTCGTCCTTTCGCTCGTCCCCAGAGCCAGGCGAAGCGCTCGCGAGGCGGCGACGCGCACCGGCACGGCCTGGCACCCGCCTTGCTCCTCCTTCGCGGCCACCGAAACCGCGGCGCTCAGCCGAACCGACGCCACGAGCAGCCGCTTCTCGGACGCAGGCGAGCGACGGCACCGGCGACCGGGACGGACACGACACACCAAAGGGGGCAGACCATGAGACTCGGATCCTTGAGCGAGCAACAGACCGACCTGATCCTGCGCGCCGGCGCGCTCGCCGGCGCCGCCACCGTGCTCGGGTTCGCAGCGCGGCGGAGCACCCCCGGCGCCTGGACCGGCGCCGCCGCGGTCGCCTTGCCACTGGCCGCTCGGGGAGTCACCGGTCACTGGCCGCTGGCCGAGGCCGTCGGCAAGGGCCTGCCGGTCGAGATCGAGTCGCGCGTGACCATCGAGCGTCCGATCGAGGAGGTGTTCGATGCGTGGCGTCGCCTCGAGGATCTTCCCGAGAGCTTCCGGCACGTCGAGCGGGTCGAGGAGCTCGGGGACGGCCTGTCGCGTTGGGCTGCAATGACGCCGGCGGGCCGAGTCGAGTGGATCGCCGAGATCGTCCAGGAGCGGCGTCCGGAGCTGCTGTCGTGGCGATCGCTCACCGACTCGGACGTCCTCCACGAGGGTCGCATCGAGCTCTCCCCCTGGCGCGGAGGCCGCGGAACGCTGCTCGACGTGCGCATGCGCATCGGGACTGGTCGCGCCGGGAACGGTCTGCGGCGCAGCCGGGCGCGCGCCGTCGTCGCCGCGCTGCTACGGCCGGCGCTCGCGCGCGAGGTTCACGAGGACGTGCGCCGGTTCAAGAACCGATGCGAGGCGGGAGAGGTGCCCTCCACCGAGGGGCAGCCGAGCGGCCAGCGTTCCGCCATCGAGCTGGGCAACCCCTTCTGAGAGATCCCCGCCGCCCCAAACCGCCACCGAAGAAAGGAAGAGACGGCACATGAGAGCCATCTGCTGGAACGGCGCCCACCAGATCACCGTGGAGGACGTTCCCGAGCCCGAGCTGATCAACCCCCGCGATGCCATCGTCCGGGTGACGCTCACCGCGATCTGCGGGTCCGACCTGCACCTCTACGACGGCCTGATCCCGACGATGAAGCATGGCGACATCCTGGGCCACGAGTTCATGGGCGAGGTCGTGGAGGTCGGCCGCGGGGTCGACAACCTGAAGGTCGGCGATCGGGTCGTCGTTCCCTTCACCATCGCCTGCGGCCGCTGCTTCTACTGCTCGAAGCAACTGTGGTCGCTGTGCGACAACTCCAACCCCAACGCCTGGGTCGCCGAGAAGATGTACGGCCACTCCCCGTCCGGGCTGTTCGGCTACTCCCACATGCTCGGCGGTTACGCCGGCGGCCAGGCCGAGTACGTCCGCGTCCCCTTCGCCGACGTCGGACCGATCGAGGTCCCGGACGATCTCGACGACGAGCAGGTGCTCTTCCTCTCCGACATCTTCCCGACCGGCTATCAGGCGGCCGAGAACTGCGACATCGAGGAGGGGGACACGGTGGCGGTCTGGGGCTGCGGTCCGGTCGGGCAGTTCGCGATCCAGAGTGCGCGTCTGCTCGGGGCGGAGCGGGTCATCGCGATCGATCGCATCCCCGAGCGGCTCGAGCTGGCGGCGAGCTGGGGCGACGCCGAGACGATCGACTACGAGGAGGCCGACGTGCTCGAGGCGCTGAACGACATGACCGGCGGCCACGGCCCCGACCGCTGCATCGACGCCGTCGGCATGGAGGCGCACGGACACGGGCCGCTCGCCCTCTACGATCGCGTCAAGCTCAAGGCCAAGCTGCAGACCGACCGGCCGACCGTGTTGCGCGAGGCCATCCAGGCCTGCCGCAAGGGGGGCACCGTCTCGATCCCGGGCGTCTACGGCGGGGTGGTGGACAAGCTCAACCTCGGCGCCGCCTTCGGCAAGGGTCTGACGCTGCGCATGGGGCAGACCCACATGCACCGCTACCTCCAGCCATTGCTCGACCGCATCCAGAACGGGGACGTCGATCCGTCACGGCTGATCACCCATCGGCTCGCCCTCGACGACGCGCCGGAGGCGTACCGGACGTTCCGGGACAAGGAAGACGAGTGCATCAAGGTCGTGCTGCGGCCGGACGGCTCAGCGTCCACTGACACGGGGCTGAGCGTCCACTGACGAGCGCAGCCGCAGGTGGCCGTCACCTCGTGGCGGACTCTCGCCCCCGCCGCCGCTCGCCAGTTCCGTCTGCGGCGATCGCTTCCGGATGGGCGGGCGCGGTCGACCGATTCCGTGGCGGCCGCCGACGACCGGTGCCGTCTGCCTCGTCTGCCGGTAGCGGCCGAGCCCTGCTCGGCCGACGAGCGCTCGGAGACGGTGGAGTCGGCGCGTCATGGCGGCGTCTCTGCCGGGCTTCCGCTCGACCGGCTGTTCCGCTCGACGGGCCGGCGACCAGAAAGCTGCGATCGGCAGGGGTGATCACGGGGGCTGATCAGGAGGGCCGCGACCTCGACCCATGACACGAAGAGGTGACGCGACGACGTCGTGTCAGTCGCTGACGGTGGCGATCAGGCGACGTCGTGATCCCGCGGGCGGCCGACCGCAGGACGGCCGCTACTGGCGCTGGCGGATCGCGCGGATCAGCTCCGACTTGTTCATCGAGCTGCGCCCCGAGATGTCGAGCTCGCCGGCGCGGTTGCGCAGCTCGTTGACGGAGCGGTCCTCGAGTGAGGTGTTCGGGTTGCCGGTGCCGGAGGAGGTCTTCTGGCTGGTGCGTCCCTCTTCTTGGCGCTGCTTGTTGACGGTGCGCGCGGCGATCTCCTTGGCGCGCTCGGCGCTCTTGCCGCGGTCCTTGGCGCTCTCCTTGATGTGCTCGTACTGTCGCTCGTCCTTGTTGCTCCAGGCTTTCTGAGGCATCGGAACCCTCCTGTTCTTCTGTCGAACGATGCGACCCCGAGAGGGATCGCTGCGATCTCGGCACGGCGGCGTTGCGCGTGCAAGCGCAGCGGGCTCGCAGTGTCTCTGGTCAATGTCGCAAGGCCGATGCCAGGATCGAGCGCGAGGCCAGCTTGGCACGGTCTTGGCAGTGCCGGTTGCCGATGCAGACCAGGACGCGTGACGATCCGCCGGTGGGGGTGAACGAGCCGCGGCGAATGCCGCGTCGTCGGCTCCGAGTCGGCCTCCGCGGGTGGCCCGGCCTCCCGTCGGCGGCTCGTGATCCGGCGCTCCCTTCGCGCTGGCGGGGCGGTGAGGATCGCTCCGGTGGAGGCGGTGCTCGCGGATGAGCCCCGCCGAAGACCTGGAGGCGCAGGCGCTGGAGGTCGGCCTGCGCTACGTGACCGACGATCTCCCCGGCATCGGGCGCCTCCGTCGTGGCCGCGGCTTCTCCTACCGCCTGCCGAGCGGCGAGACGCTGACGGATGGCCGGGTCCGACGGCGGATCGAGTCGCACGCGATCCCTCCCGCGTGGACCGACGTCTGGATCAGCCCCCTGGCCAGTGGTCATCTCCAGGCGACCGGCCGCGACGACCTCGAGCGCAAGCAGTACCGCTACCACCCGCTCTGGCGCAAGCTGCGCGACGACCGGAAGTTCCATCGGATGCGGAGCTTCGGTCAGCGCCTCCCGCATCTGCGCGCGGCGGTCGATCGCGACCTCAGACGGCGGACTCTCACGCGCGAGCGGGTGGTCGCGGCGGTGGTGCGCCTGCTCGAGACGAGCTGCATCCGCATCGGCAACGAGGAGTACCGCCGCAACCACGGCACCTACGGGCTGACCACCATGCGCAAGCGCCACGTCGAGCTCGCCGGTGCGAACTCGATCCGGTTCCAGTTCGTGGGCAAGGGTGGACAGCGGCAGACCGTCCGGGTGGAGGATCCACGGACGGCGAGGGTGGTGCGGCGCCTCCAGGAGCTTCCGGGTCAAGAGCTCTTCCACTACGAGGGGGAGGAGGGCGAGCTCGAGCGGGTCGACTCGGACGACGTCAACGAGTACATCCATCGGCACGCGGGGAGTCGGTACACGGCGAAGGACTTTCGGACCTGGATGGGGACTCTCCAGGCGCTGCTGGCGCTCGCCGAGGTCGATGTGGGAGAGAGCGCCGGGGAGCGGTCGCGTCTGATCGTCCAGGCCGTCGATCGGGTCGCCGAAAACCTCCGCAACACCCGTGCGGTCTGCCGTGCCTCCTACATCCACCCCGACCTGCTCGAGCTCTACGAGGAGGGTCTCCTGCTCGACATCGCGGATCTCGCCTCGAGCCAGCCGAGCGCCTGGCTGGACGCGGAGGAAGTGGCCCTCATGCGCGTGCTGCACCACCTCGACGAGGCGAGCTGAACCGGTGCCGAGGCGGCGGCTCGTTGCCCGCCGTCCCCTTCCCCTCCCTGCCACGCCGTCGCGCCGGGCTCGGTGACGGGGGCTCGTGTGTGAACTTTTCCTCTCGGGGCGGGAAGATTGTCCGGCTCGACGCGCACGGCTGCGCCACGCGATCTTGCGAACCGGCCGGCTCGTCGCGGCGAGACGGGAACTTCGGAGGATCGATCGGCAGGGACAGGGGAGCACGCTGCCGCCGGGTCGAACCGCTCGAGCCGGCGTTGCCCAAAGGCTTTGGCGGTGCTAACCACTCGCAGCCGCGACCACCGAGGCGCGAGCGGGTCTCGCCGCTGGGCTAGAGCGGGATCGCGATGCGCTCGGGCGGTCCCGACGCCTCACGCGGCGTTCGCCGCGTGGCATGTCTGATGCATCTCAGCGTGGGGCGTGTCGAGGACTGTGCATGCGTGTACCGCAGCGAGGGCGATCCGAGGTCCGGCTACGAGCGGACCGAGCGTGGCAGGTGGAGCGGTGGAGACCGCGGCGCCGTCGGCCGGGACTTCGGCGACGACTCGGGCGCGGAGCGTTATCAGCGGTCCGGGTCCTCGCGTGGCGGTTCCTACGGTGACACCTTCCAGCAGGGAGGATCCTCCTACGGCATGCAACGAGCTGGTCTGGGACAACAGCGCTACCGCGACTCCGGCGAAGACGACTGGTCGGAGCGCGGGGGTGCGCGCCAGGGCCGTGGCCGTGGCCGCGACTGGAGCGGCGACTCCGGCGGCGGCGAGGGCCGCGGTGACTATCAGTCGGTGAGCTACGCGGCGTTCTGGGTCGTTCCGGGCCCCTACAGCGGCCGGGGTCCGCAGGACTTCGAACGTTCGCCCGACAGCCTGCGCGAGCAGGTGTGCACGCGGCTGGAGCGCCACGGCTGGATCGACGCTTCGAAGATCAAGGTCTCGGTCGAGGACTGTGAGGTCACCCTCGAGGGCACCGTCTCCAGCGCCGAGGAGAAGCGCAGCGCCGACGACGTGGCGGCCTCGGTCGAGGGGGTGCGGGACGTGCACAACCGGCTCCGGGTTCGCCGCGGCGAGCGCGAGCGGTCCGGTGAGCAGAGCCGCGAGGGCAACGCGCGCGAGCAGAGCCAGATGACGAGCGGCAGCACGTCGAAGACGTCGGGCACCGCAAGCAAGTCGTCGTCCTCGAAGCGGACGTCCGAGAAGAAGGGCGAGTCGTCGGCCAACGCCTGACGCCGAGACGGCGTCAGACCTGGCAAGAGCCGCCTCCCTGAGGCGGTGGCAGTCAGCCTGCTCCCCGCCGGAAGTCCCTCGTTGGCTCTGCGGAGAGCAGGTTCGGCTGCTGCTTTTCGATCTCGGGCCCCTCTCGCTGCGCCTTTCGTGGCGAGGGGGGCTTTGCGCGTCTGCGACGGAGCGCGAGACGATCTCGCGGCCTTCGGCCGCGACCTCCGCTCGCCTCCGACCTCGTCCCCGCGAGCCGCTGTCTCGTCGAACGGAGCGTCAGCGCCTCCCTTCGCCACGTCGGGTCGAAGAGTCTGACTCGTCCGGGCTAGAAAGACGAAGGGCGCGCCACCTGGCGCGCCATGACTAAACTAAGGCTGCGGGTTCTGGTTCGACGATGAAAGAACGTCCTCCCGTCCGCTCTACGTCCGAGCCACACGTCCGAGCCACCAGGGGCCAGATGTCAGGACTCGGAACGGAGCGCGGCAGCGGAGCCTCGCGTTCAGCTCAGTCCCGCAGCCGGCGTGCTTCAGAGAACGGACCACCTCAGCGGGGCCCCGCTTGCATGCCTTCAGCGCCGCTCCGGCGCCATCGCCTCCTTGTTGATGCCGCTCGACAGCATGCCTCCGGTGGCGATCTTGTTGAGCTTCTTGTCGGCGTTCGACTCTTCCTTGAGGGTCTCGCCGAGCAGGCCTTCGAGGTCGTCGTAGTCGAGGAGGTCGGCGAAGTACTTGACCGTGCCGTACCCCGCGATCTCGTAGTGCTCGACTCGCTGGGCGGCCGAGATCAACGCGGCGTCTCGCACCGTGGGATCGGCATCGGCCTTGATGATCTCCTCGCCCTCCTTGATCAGGCCCTTCATCGCCTCGCAGGTGTGCCCCTGGGGCGTTGCGGCGAGGCTGGCGAAGCAGCGGTCGAGCCGCTCGAGCTGCGCCTTGGTCTCGCCGAGGTGGTGGCTGAAGGCCTCCTTGAGGTCGGGGTTGGTCGCCGCGTTCTGCATCTTGGGTAGGGCGGTCAGGAGCTGGCTCTCCGCACTGTGGAGATCCTGCAGCTCGTGGACGAAGAGGTCACGGAGGGAACGAAGATGAGACATGAAGACTCCCTTTGCTGGTTTCGTCCGGACCATTCATGAAGATCGTAAGCGGGCACGCAGTCGATGAATGCGCGTTCGCAGTAGATCAGTCATGAGTCGTCCGGGCTCGTTGATGAGACTCGGCCGTCGAGCGACCGAGGTGATTCCCTTTCCTTTGGAGATGCAAGCGCAGCGCCACCCAGCCGTACGGGCGAAGCACGGCGCTGGCCGCTCGGCAGCAGGGGTCGCGTCAGGCATGGGCGCCGCGAATGATGGCGTGCGGCAGGCCGCGGTGGAAATCACTACAAGAGTGGCCTGCAGTTTCTACCGCACCGCCGTGCCGGGCACCTCGAGAGGGCTCGAGCGCACGAGGCGTCGTCTCCCCTCCTCGACGCCCCTCGCCGGAGAGCGCCTGCGCTCAGGAGACGTGCCCCTGAAACCCGGGGAGGATCGCATCGAAGAAGGCGTTGCGGATCACGTTGTAGAGGATCTGCCAGTTGCTCGCGTCCCGGGTTCTCGACGCTCGTCGATCTCGATCTCGTCGTCGCGCTCCTCGCGAAGCCTTTCGAGGTCGATGTGCAGAGCCGGCGCCTCGAGCAGCACGTCGCCCACGACGTGACCACGCAGGATGCTGAGCCACTGGACGCTGAACGCGATGCGCGGAAACGCCGCCACCGCCGGTTCGGGATGCGCTTCCTGGACCACTGCCAGGCCCTGGAGCTCGAGCGACAGGTTCCAGGGGCTGAAGTCGACCGAGGAGAGCGCCACGTGGTAGCCCTCGAGCCGCGCGTTCATCTCCTGCTCGATGTGCCGGCAGAGAGGACCGTCGGCGAGCACGTCGACCGCCACCAACAGGAGGAACAGCACGACGACCACGACGAGCACGGTGCGCCCGGCGCGCAGCGTGCGGGAGCGGCGGGCTCGTGTGTCGGCCGATCGGCTGGCGGGTCTCTCGGTCACCGCGGTCTCCGCTCCTGGCGGTCAGAGGACCGCCAACTGTGCGTTGGAGAAGGATCCGGGGTAGAGCCGGGAGCTCGCGATCTTGGCCTCGATCGCATCGAGCACACAGGTGCTGAACTGCGCGCCCTGGGTGCTCGAGACGCTGTACAGACCGCCCGGGGAGAACACGTTCACCTCGAGCAGCTTGTCGCCGGCGAGGTCGAGGCCGACCAGGAACATCCCGTCCTGGAGCAGCCGCGGACGAACCTGCTCGGCGACCTCGAGCTGGCTGTCGGTGAGCTCGGCCGCCTCGGCGCTGCCGCCGACGTGCATGTTGCTGCGCATGTCGCCCTCCGCGCGGCGGCGCCGGAAGGCCGCGATCCGGTCGCCGATGCGCAGCGGCCGACCGTTCATCACGAACAGGCGCACGTCGCCGTCCTCGGCCGCCGGCAGGTACTCCTGCGCGACGACGTAGCCGTGCGATCGCACCGCCTCGATGATCTGATTGACGTTCGCCTGCTCGTCCTCCCGCAGCATGAACACGTTCTCGCCGCCGGATCCCTGCAGCGGCTTGAGCACGGTGCGGCGGTCGCGGGAGAATTCCTTGATCTCGGCGGGGTCGCGCGAGATCAGGGTCTGCGGCCGAACGCCCTCGGGGAAGAGCTGGAAGTAGGTCTTGTCGAGCGCCTGCGACAATCCCCATGGATCGTTCAGCACCAACACACCGCGGCGTGCGGCCTCCTGGCCGAACACGATCCCCACGTGCTGCGCCCACGGTCGCTCCTCGATCTCGTCCGCGGGGTTGGCGCGCAACATCAGCACGTCGAGCTCGGTGATCGGCAGCGTCTGGGTGACCGCGTCGTCGGCCTGCATCGCCTCGAAGAACTTCCGATAGCCCTTCAGCTTCTTCTTCTTGGTCGAGCGCGCCAGCACGGCGAGCTCGCCGTCCGGCCGGTAGGTGAAGCCCTCGAGGGTCAGGTAGTAGACCTGGTGGCCGCGCGAGTGCGCCTCGTAGCCGAGGATCGTCGTGGCGTAGCGCGGGAGCTCGTCCGAGATCCGGTTGACCAGGAAGCCGATCTTCATCGCTCTCTCCTCAAGACCCGGTTACGCCGCCTCGACGAGGTCGAGGACGTTCATGCCGCGCCGGACGCGATCGAGGCGCTTTCGTGCAGCCTCGACCTGCAGATAGTTGGGTTCGAGCGGAGGCTGGCGCAGCACTCCACGCCGCCCGAGCTCCTCGACGTCGTCGAGATGGCGCCGCGCGATCTTGCCGACGAACAACGGCTCGATCCGGCCGCCGGCGCCCAGGTACTCCAGGATCTCGGTGAGACCCCGCAGATAGACCGCGTCCTTGGTCAGTCCGCCGCTGCGGTAGACGCGCGTGACGACGGTGAAGGCGGTCCTGGGCGCGTACCCGTGATCGTCGACCAGTTGGCGAAAGGACTCGATGAAGGTGGCGCCCGAGGTCAACGCGTGGCAGGTCGCCACCCGCGCCGCGAGCAGCCTGAGACGCGGGCGCGAGAGGCCGCCCACCAGATGCTCGGCGAGCACCGCCAGCCCCTCCTGGAGAGCGTCGTAGCCGGGCAGGCCGGCGTGGAAGAGGTGCAGGCGTTGAGCCCGTCCGTTGCAGTAGGTCAACAGGTGGGTTCCCACCTCGTGCTCGAGCAGCGCATCGACCCGAGCCCTCGGAATGCGGCTGTGGCAGGAGATCAGCAGCCGGTCCTGCGAGACCATGAGGCCGGGCGGGATGTCCTCGCGCAGCTCGACCCGCTTGGGGAACTCCTCCCAGCGGGCGCGGTAGACGTCGATCGCCGCCTCGGCGAGCGCCGCCATCTCCTCGGCCGGCAGGTACCCCTCGCGCTCGTCATCCCGCTCGTGCGATGGCAGACGCGACAGGAGCTGCTCGGCGACGTGCAGCAGCTCCGGCTCGACCGGGCCGTAGAGCTGGAGGCTGCCGTAGAAGTACGCGGGCGTCCCGCGGTCGCGCAGCATGTTGATCTGCTTGTCGAGCTCCTCCTGCTTCTCCCGGAAGAGACGGGCCAGGGTGGGGTCCTCGACGCGCTCGATGGGCAGGCTGAACAGCGTCCGTTTGGTCGCCTCGGGGTCGATGGGCAGCGGCGGGTAGTGGAAGATCGGCGGCTCCTCGAAGGAGCGCTCCGAGAACTCCTGCCACGCCTGGCGCTCATCGACTGGTGTCGACAGGCGGAGGAACTCGAAGGAGTCCGAGACCTCGACCAGCCGCCGATCGATGTTCCAGGCCGAGCGCACGAGGGCGCGACGGCCCAGCGAGTGCGGGTGGTCGGGCTCGAGGGTGGTCGCCGAGCGAGCGAATTCGTGGACCGCCTCGAGGATCGCGCCGGCCAGCCGGGTCTCGAGCTCGAGCAGGACCATCGGGTAGAGCGAGTCGTCGTCCCGGTCTCTGGTCGGCCGGTAGATCGGCGCAACGCCCAGACCGATCCAGAAGCAGCCCTCCTGCTGCGCGACCTCGGGCGCCACCAGCTCGGCGCCGGCCTCGCGCAGGGCCTGCGGGTTCGAGCGGAACACGCGGGCGGCGCTCCCCTCGAGCTCGATCTGCTCGAGCGCGCGCTCGAGCTTGCGAACCGTCGAGCCCAGGGAATCCTTGGGCTCGGCGGCGACCGTGAAGCCGGGGGGCGGCAGGCCCCACGTCGCGGAATCCTGGTTCTCCTGGTCGGTCTCCCAGAGCTCGAGGACGAGAAAGCCGCCGTGCATCGCGGCTCCGCGCTCCGCGAGCGCCCGGACCAGGCCACCGACCGCCTCGACGCCGGCCTGCTCACCCCCCGCCAGCAGGTACGAGGCCTGGGTCATCACCAGCCGGTCGGCGCGCGAGGCGCGCTCGCCGGCGCGGCGCCTGACGCACAGGAACGGCAGCGGCCGATCGACGTGCAGGCGCCCCTCGCCGGGCAGCAGGCGGCGCACTCGCTTGCCCGCGGCGAACCGTTCGGTCACTCCTCGCACGAACTCGTCGTCGAGCGGACGCGGGCCCGCGCTCACCACCGCATCACCCGCTTCGAAGCGACTCGTGCAGCGCCGGCACGGTCTGCGCCAGAGCCCGGATCAACGCCGGAAGTGCGAGGGGATCCAGCTCGCCGGTCCACTCGTCGACGTAGAACTTCTTGACCTCGATCGCGAGGCAGCAGCCGTGCTCCCGAAAGTTCTCGTTCACCCACCGCGGGAAGTAGCCGCCGAGGAACTTCACATTCTCCCGCACGTCGAGATGCCGGTCGCGGTAATCGGCTTCGCGGAGCGCCTGCGTGAAGCGCTCGACCAGAGGGCGCCATCGGTCGACGCGCAGCGTGCCCGTCCCGACGTTGATCTCGGGGTTCGCCTGCGGGTCTGCCGGCGGCGCGCCGGGACCCTCGCGGCGGTGGTTGTAGCTGTGGAGGTCGAGCACGACGAAGCGCCCGTGGCGAGCGCCCAGGTCGCTGAGCAATGCGCGGGCGGCCCGGTAGAAGGCGTCGTGGAGCGCCAGGCTCCGGGCGCGCATCTCGGCGGACAGCGGCTGGCGCCAGACGTCGAGACCCCAGGCCTCGGAAGGGTTACGGTAGACGGCTGCCTCCAGCGGGCGGTTGAGGTCGACCTCGAAGCGGGAACGATGGGCGATCAGGCGGGTCGGCGCGATCGCCGTGAGGACGTGAGTGAACGCGTCCTCCTCGCGGCGGCGCTCCTCGTCCGACAACCCCAAGAGCGGCTCGAGGTCGGGACGCACTGCGTGCCCGGCGTGCAGCGCCACCGCCACGATCGGGCCGTCGCCGCGCTCGAGCGAGAACCAGGGGATCGACCCGTCTTGGAACGGCGCCAGCGGAACGTGGCTCGCCGGCTGGGGCTCGGCGATGTCGAGAGCGTGGCTGGTCGCGGCGGTCGTCATCGCGTCTCCGACCGCCTCTGGAGTGCAAACCTGGGGCCATCCCCCGGCGAAGGAGTCCCGAGCCCCGGCGAGACCGGTCGTCGGGGGCGCCGAGGAGCGCCATCGGCAATCGATACCTGCGAGTTGCACCTTCTACCGCATGCACCTTCTACCGCATGCACCTTCTACCGCAGAGCACAGGCCTCGCGCGGCGGTGGGCCGTCTCGCGAGCACGGAGCGTGCCGGAACCGCCGCCGAGCGAGCGCCTTGGCGCGGTGGGGGTAAGCTCGGAGGGTCTGCTGCGCCGTCCGGGCGCGCCTCGACAGATCCGGACCTGACCGAGCCGATCGGGCAGTCTCCGTGGACAAGCCGGTCCCGCAGGGAGAGGAGGTCGAAGGAGCATGGCGATCACCTTCACGCTCAACGGTGCGCCGACCACCGTCGACGTGCCCCCCGAGATGCCCCTGCTCTGGGTCCTGCGCGACGCGCTCGAGCTGCGCGGCGCGAAGTTCGGGTGCGGTCTCAACCAGTGCGGCGCCTGCACCGTCCACGTCGACGGCGAGGCTCGTCGCAGCTGCGTGCTGCCGATCTCGCGGATCGCGGGCGCCGAGGTCACCACCATCGAGGGGCTGTCCGCCGACGGCAGCCATCCGGTCCAGGTCGCCTGGAAGGAGATCGACGTGCCGCAGTGCGGGTACTGCCAGGCGGGCCAGATCATGACCGCCTCGGCGCTGCTCGCCAGGAACGCCGATCCGAGCGACGCTGAGATCGACGAGGCGATGGACAACGTCTGCCGCTGCGCGACCTACCTGCGCATTCGAAAGGCCGTCCACCGCTCGGCGGAGCTGATGGCCGGCGCGCGCGCCGCCACCGCGACCTCGGAACAGAGAGAAGGGTAGGCGGCGATCATGAGCACTCCGACACGCGGTCGTCGTCCCCTGAGCCGGCGCCATTTCCTGCAGGTCTCGACGCTCGCCGGCGGCGGGCTCCTGCTCGGCGCCCGCATCGATCTCTCGGGCGGCCGTGCCGCCCTGGCCGCCGCCGGCGACGAAGGCGTTGCGGCGGCGCTCAACGCCTACGTCCGGATCACGCCCGACGGCCTGGTCACCATCGTCGCCAAGAACCCCGAGATCGGCCAGGGGGTCAAGACGATGCTGCCGATGATGATCGCGGAGGAGCTCGACGTCGCGTGGGAGAACGTGCGGGTCGAGCAGGGCGACCTCGACCCGGTGCGCTACCCCGACCAGAGCGCGGGCGGCAGCCGTGCCACCCCGCGGGACTTCGAGCCGATGCGCCGCGTCGGCGCCGCGGGCCGCGCGCTGCTGGTGGCGGCCGCCGCACAGCGTCTCGGGGTGCCCGTGGACGAGCTCGAGACCGAGGCCGGTGTCGTCCGCCATCGCGCTTCGGGGAGGAGTGTTCGCTACGGCGAGATCGCTTCGGCGGCCGCCGAGCTCGAGGCCCCCGACCTCGACGCCGTGACTCTCAAGGACCCGAGCGCGTTCACCATCATCGGCACCCCCGTCCCCGGCGTCGACAATCACGCCATCGTTACCGGTCAGCCGCTGTTCGGCATCGACGTCGCGCTTCCCGGCATGAAGCACGCCGTGTTCGAGAAGTGCCCGGTCTACGGCGGCAGGCTGGTGAGGGCCAACCTCGACGAGGTGCGGGCCGAGCCCGGGGTGACCCACGTGCTGGCGACCGAGGGCATCGGCTCACCCGACGGGCTGCGCAGCGGGGTCGCAGTGGTCGCCGAGAGCTGGTGGGCGGCCGAGAACGCCCGCCGAAAGCTGCGCGCCGAGTGGGACGAAGGCGCGGGCGCCAGCCAGAGCAGCGAAGGCTTCGAGCGCCAAGCCGAGGAGCTGGCGAAGGCGTCGCCGCAGACGATGCTCCTGCGCTACGGCGACGTCGAGTCGGCGCTGGGCGCGGCGGCGAAGACGGTCTCGGCCTCGTATGCCTATCCCTTCCTCGCCCATGCCACCCTCGAGCCCCAGAACTGCACCGCACGCTGGGTCGCCGAGGGGCGCGACGGCCGCCTCGAGATGTGGGTGCCGACGCAGCGCCCCGAGCGCGGGCGCGCGCTGGTCGCCGAGGTCCTCGGTCTCGCCGAGAGCGCCATCGACGTGCATCTGACGCGCATCGGCGGCGGCTTCGGTCGGCGCCTCGACAACGACTACATGGTCGAGGCGGCGTGGATCGCGCGCGAGGTGGGCGCCCCGGTCAAGCTGCTGTGGACGCGCGAGGAGGACACCCGGCAGGATCGCTATCGCCCCGCCGGGTTTCACTTCCTCGAGGCCGGCCTCGATGCGAATGGCAGGCTGACCGCCTGGCGCAATCACTTCGTCACCTTCGGAGAGGGCGAGCGCGCCGCGCGCGGCGCCGGCTTCCGTTCCTTCGAGTTCCCCCAGTGGTTCGTGCCGAGCTACGAGGCCGGGATGTCGACGATGCCGTTGAACCTGCCGACCGGTGCGCTGCGCGCTCCGACCGCCAACGCCGTGTCGTTCGTGATGCAGTCGTTCATCGACGAGCTGGCGCACGCGGCGGACGAGGACCCGGTGGCGTTTCGGCTCGAGCTGCTCGATGGCCTCCAGGAGAGCGGCGGTGAGGGCGCGCTCGACGCGACGCGCATGCGCGGGGTGCTCGAGCTGGTAGCCGAGAAGTCGGGCTGGCGAAGCAAGAGCCTGCCGAAGGGAAGCGGCATGGGCGTCGCCTTCCACTACAGCCACCGCGGCCACTTCGCGGAGGTGGTGCAGGCGACGGTCAGCCGCGCCGGTGAGCTGACGGTCGACCAGGTCTGGGTCGCCGGCGACGTCGGACGCTTCATCGTCAACCCCAGCAACGCCGAGAACCAGGTGCAGGGAGCGGTGCTCGACGGCATCGGCCAGGCGCTCGGTCAGGAGATCACGCTGCGCGGGGGGCGGGTCCTCCAGCGTGACTTTCGCGGTTTCCCCCTCCTGCGCATGCGGCAGGCCCCGCCGGTCGAGGTCCACTTCCTGCGCACCGACCACGAGACCACCGGGCTCGGAGAGCCGTCGTTGCCGCCGGCGCCGCCCGCGTTGTGCAACGCGATCTTCGCCGCCACCGGCAAGCGAGTGCGGTCGCTGCCGCTGTCGAGGCACGACCTGAGCTGGTCGTGAAGCCGGGCGGTCGGTCGTGATCTCGCACCGCCGCGGCTCGGTTCCGCGGGTTGCCGGCGTAGCGCGCGACGAGCGCTGCACCGGCGAGGAGCTCGAGCTGCCGCCGGGGCCGGGCTGGTGACGATCCTGCGACGCGACGACGGGGTCGACCTCTACTACGAGGTCCACGGCGCCGGCCCCGTCGTGCTGCTGAGCCACGGCTTCGCGTCGACCTCGCAGATGTGGCGCGGCCAGATCGCGGAGCTCGCGCGCGACCACACGCTCGTGCTGTGGGAACATGCGCGGACATGGCCGCTCCTCCTCGCCGGCGGACCCCGCCCGCTACAGCCGAGACGCCACCGTCGGCGACATGGCCGCGGTTCTCGATGCTGTTCTCGATGCGGTCGGGGCGACGACGGCGATCGTCGGCGGGCTGTCGCTCGGCGGCTACATGTCGCTGGCGTTCCATCGCGCTCACCCCGAGCGGGTCCGCGCGCTGCTGATCTTCGACACCGGCCCAGGCTTCAAGAACCCGAAGTCGCGCGCCGACTGGAACCGTTCCGCCGAAAGGACCGCCGCAGAGCTCGACGAGAAGGGGCGCTCAGCGCTGCGCACGCGCAGCGCCGAGCGCCAGCTCGCGGAGCATCGCGACGCCCGCGGCCTGGTGCTCGCGGCCCGCAACATGCTCACCCAGCACGATGCGACGGTGATCGAGTGGCTGCCGCACATCGAGGCGCCGACGCTGGTGCTGGTCGGCGCCGACGACGAGCCGTTCCTGGCAGCCACCGACTACATGGCGAAGAAGATCCCGCATGCCGAGAAGGTGGTGATCGCGAACGCCGGGCACGCCGCCAACCTCGATCAGCCGGAGGCCTTCAACCAGTCCGTGCGCTCCTTCCTCGACGCTCATCGGCTTTGACCGGGCCTCGGTTGCTCCGCGATCAGCACCTCGCTGCAGATGGCGAACGCGCACACGACCTCCCGGTGGGTGATCTGCCACTCGGCGGCATACGCTGCGAGCCGAAGGGGACGGCAACCCCCGACGACACGTGGGCTGAGGGAGTGAAGTGTGGTCCAGAGGCGGCAAACACACCGGGACAGCAGGGTCTGGCCGAACGTCAAGCCGATCAGGCAGAGGCGCCCACCAGGTGCGAGCACCCGCCCTGCCTCGTGCAACGTCGCGTGGATCTCCTGCTCGCTCAGGAGGTCGAGAACGTAGGCGGAGAGGAACCGGTCGCACGTGTCGTCGCCCAGCGGGAGGTGCGGCGAGCCGTCGGTGAGCCGGATCTCGGTACGATCCGACCACGGCGCGATGCGCTCCCGGGCGAGCCGGGCCATGGTTCGGCTGAGATCGAAGCCGGCGTACGTCGCCTCGGACGGGAGGCGCTCTTCGAGCAGGCGCGCCGCCAACCGGCCCGTGCCACATCCGAGCTCGACGACGGAGCGGGCGCTCTCGAAATCGGCGCGCCGGAGGAGAGCGTCGATCGCGGGATCCTCGTAGAACCTCTGCCAATCCTGGTTGCGACCGAAGCGGTCGTAGAAGGCTCTCGCCTCTTCGTGCGAAAGGTGCCGGGTTGCCATCGGTGACCTTTGTATCGTGCATCCGCCGGAAGTGGTTCTTGTGACTCCTACGGGTCCGCCCTCAGATTGTCGAGTCGGCTCGGCGAACGAAGGGGCGCCATCGAGCGCAGACGGGTTGCTATGAGCCCGCGATCACCTCCGGAGGCACCACGAGCTGGAGGGTGAGGTCGATCCTGTGCCCGCCGAGCGCCGCGAGCTGCTCGGGGACCGCGTTTTCCGCCGAGGCGCTCGCGCCCCACAGCACGGCGGCGTCGAGGCCTGGGCGAGGAGGTTCTCGTTGAGCTTGCGGTTGGTCCACGACCAGGGCAGGGTGAGGCCGAAGCGGAACGCCGAGAGCCTGGGCGCGCCCTGGACGGGCTCGGGCATGTCGGCTGCGAGGTCGACCTTCCAGCCGGCGCGGCTGCGGCCGAAGGTGCCGGTGTAGCTGCGCTGGCCGAGATAGCTGATCCGAGTGGCCGTCGCAGCGCCCACGTGAACCTGTTGCTCGACGTAGAGCAGGCGGCGCTGGGACTCGTCGCCGAGGCGCAGCCACGGTCCGATGCCGAGCGAGAAGCCGAAGCTCCGCCGCTGCTCGACGTGTCTCTCGCGCAGGTAGAGCTCGAGCTCCGTCTCGTCGTCCCACTCGGCGCGCGCCAGGACGTCGCTCATCTGGCCGCCGGCGAGCAGCCGGTGCTGCGCGGAGAGCGCCCGTTCGGAGAGCTTCACCTGGAGCAGAGCGGAGGTGGTCTCGATGCGGGAGTACTCGTAGCGGAAGCCGATCTCGATCTTTGCGGTCGCGATCTCGTGGAGCGTCTCGCGGAGCCGCTGGTCGAGCTCCTCGAGCGCCGCCTTCGCCTGGCTGGTGGAGACTCCCAACCACTCGCCGACCTTCTCGAGGAGACTGCCGTCGCTCGCCGACAGATCCCCCTGCGCCCTGGCGACGAGGCGCTGCAGGGTGCTCGCCGCGAAGCCGAGGCGCTGGTGGAGGAGCGCTCCCACGATCCGCTCCACCTGCTGTGGATCGTCCCACTGGGCGACGATGCCGAGGCCGGCCCCGGTGCCCGCGGTGCGGGAGGCGGACTTCTTCACCGAGACCCGATAGGGGCGCTGCCGGCTGCGGTCGCGCGAGAGGACCAGGTCGAAGTCGTCGGTGAAGGAGACGCGAGCCGCGATCTCGGCTCCGACGCCGACCCGGACGTCGATCATTCCGGCGGCGCCGAGGGCGGAGGCGAGGCGGTTGAGGCCGAAGGAGGGCCCAGCTCACGGTGACCGCGGCCTCGAGCCCTCCGTGCGTGCGGTAGAGCAGCGCCTCCCCCGGCTCGAGCGCCAGCACGTCGCTCAGAGACAGCGCGAATCTCGGGCGCCGCAGATCCTCGACGATCGCCTGGCCGGCCGGCTGTGTCCGCGGGTGGCGCCGATAGTCGGCGAAGGTGACACTGCCGTCGGCGGCGATGCTCAAGCCGGTGGCGCCGAGACTGCCGGCCCCCTCGAGCCGGAGCTTTCCCTTGGCCTGGTACTTGAGCCAGGCATCGGCGGGGTCGTAGCGGACGTGGACCGGCGCCTCGACCGGCGGCAGGCGCTGCGCGCCGCCCGTCGACAGCGACGATGTCGACGGTGCCGTGTCGCTCTGCGCGAGGACGCCGTCCGGATCGACGGTGTCCTCGTCGTCGAACAGCGTCACGCTGAGCTCGGCATAACAGCATGCAACGTCTCGGCGGGGAGGCGCGGGCGCGCCCGGAGGATCCGGGGACCGACGCCCCGCCGGTTCACCGGCGCGAGCGGAGGACGGCGGTGTCGTGCGCGACCGGCAGCGGCGTCGGCCGATCCCCCGCGGACCGTCGGCGTCAGCCGCCGGCCGCCATCGACGGCGCGATGTTCTGGTTGTGGTGGAAGGCGTTGTCGGGGTCCCAGCGCTTCTTGAGCTCGACCAGGCGCCGCGTGTGCTCGGGTCCGTACGCCTCGCCGATGCGATCCGCCTCCTGGGCGTTCAGGTAGTTCACGTAGACCGCGCCGGTGGAAAACGGCATGGTCGCGGCGAACGCCTCGCGCGCCCACTGCACGTTGGCCTCGTCGCCGCCCGGGTCGTCCCAGGCCGAGCTGATCATCAGGTTGTGCTCGACGTCCCGCTGTCCGTACGCCGTCTCCTCGGCGCCGATGCGCGCCACCGCGCCGCCGAAGAGGTGCTCGATGGCGATCAGGAAGGTCGGCGAAGGGACTTTCGCCGCGCGATCGACCAGGGCCTCGATCAGGCCGCCACCGACCTCGGCGAGGTAATGGGACTTCCAGTAGTTGCGCCGTCCCGGAGGCTGTGCCGCGTCGAACGCCTGCTGGACGACGCAGTAGGGCTTGGCTCCGATCTCGTCGAGCAGCACGGTGCCGCACCTGCGCAGGGGCGCGAGCACTTTCTCACCTTCCTCGTGAGGACCATTGAAGACCGAGTAGATGCCGGCGACGGGATCCCCGTCCGGCGTGTCGAGCAGTGCCGCCATCGAGCCCAGCTCGTCGGGAGCCGACGCCGTGACATCGGCCCACGCTTCGAACACCTGCTTCGTCTCGGCTCGAGGGAAGAGGAGGAGACCGGCGAGCAGCTCGCCGACCTCATGGAGCCGGTACTCGAAGGAGGTGACGATGCCGAAGTTGCCGCCGCCGCCGCGCAGGCCCCAGAACAGATCCGGGTTCTCGTCGGCGCTGGCGGTCACCACGCGGCCGTCGGCGGTGACCACCTGCGCCGAGATCAGCTCGTCGCAGGCGAGGCCGTAGGAGCGCGACAGCCAGCCGAAGCCGCCCCCCAGAGTGAGCCCGCCGATCCCCGTGGTCGAGATCGCGCCGCCCGTGGAGGCGAGGCCGAAGACCTGCGTCTCCCGGTCGTAGTCCCCCCAGGTGGCGCCTCCCTGCGCGCGGGCCGAAAGACCCACGGAATCGACGTGCACCGCCCGCATCGCGGAAAGGTCGATGAGCAGCCCGCCCTCGCACAGCGCGCTGCCGGCCACGTTGTGGCCGCCTCCGTGCACCGCGACCGCCAGGTCGTTCTCGCGCGCGAAGCGCAGCGCCGCGACGACGTCGGCGACTCCCGTGCAGCGGGCGATCGCGGCCGGGCGCTTGTCGATCATCACGTTCCAGATGCGGCGCGCCGCGTCGTAGCCGTCGTCGGCCGGCAGCAGCACGCGTCCGAGCAGCGCGCCGCGCAGAGTCTCGAGTCCGTTGTTGCTCATCGTTCCCTCGCTCCCTCCCGCAGGGTGTCGTGCCGGTGGTGTGGTTCCATCCTGCGCCAGGCGCTGTCGTGCCGGCGGCCGGCGCTGTCGGCCGCCCGTCGTGCAGGCCATCCCGGGTCGATGCGATTCGAGTCTAACCAGACGCTTCGGCGTCGGCTGTTCGGGATCGAGATCTCCGCGCCGCCGGATCCATCGAGCCGGCGCCGCGCGCCACCCGCTCGAGCCCTTCGTCGAGCTCGGGAAGCCGGCGCGACCACTCGAACACGCGAAAGGCCTCCACCAGGGCCTCGAGGGAGCCTCCAGGCAGGCGCTCCTCGCCCCGAGCCAGCTCCTCGATCCGCTTCGCCAGGTCCGCCGCGCCTCCCCTCCACAGGAACGCGTGCGGCTGGGCGGGGCCGGCGCCGCCGGCGTCCAGCAGCTCCGGGTAGGAGAGCCGGTCCGGCAGCAACGGGCGCGCCCCGGCGAGCACGGCCTCGACCGCCGCCAGGCCGAAGAACTCATGGCGCGCCGTGGAGACGAAGACGTCGGCGCTGCGCAGCAGCTCGAGATAGCGCTCGCGCGGGAGGTGGCCGAGCTCGCCGAGCCGCTCGCCCAGGCGCTCGCGCACGCCGGCGAAGACCGCGGGAACCTCCGAGAAGCTCTGGCCCACGATCGAGACGCGCAGCGGCAGGCGAGCCTCGACCCGCTCGAGCGCGTCGAACAGCAGCTCGGGCCCCTTGTCGTGCTCCCAGCGCGCCGCCCACACCAGGTGCAGAGCGGCCCCTCGCGCCCTCGGCGGTCGCGGGCGGCCGCCCTCCGCGACGGAGCCGAGCGGGCTCTCCACTCCCGGCCACTCGACGCGGCTGCGCTCCTCGACCACTTTCGGGGCGAAGTCGAGCCGACGGTCCGGCATGCGCCGCAGCAGCCGGGGGAGGGCCTCGAGAAAGGAGCGGCGGTGGTAGTGCGAGTTGAACCAGCACTCGCTCGCCGCCAGCGCCGAGACCAGGTTGGTCAGGGCGAAGTGGAGGTCGCGCTCGTCCTCGCGCTGGACCGGGTAAGTGAGCTGGTTCTCGTGGAAGTACAGGACGGCCGGCAGCGCGCGCACCGCCGGTGGAGCGAGGCCGCGGAAGGCGGCGAGATCCAGCATGTCCGAGCAGAAGACCACGTCCCAGCGCTCGCCGCGGTCGACCCGCCCAGCGACCTGCCGCGCCAGGTCGGGCGCCGACTGCCGCATCCGCCACTTCCAGTGGCTGGCCGGAAGCCCGAGCACCGTGAACCGGTGGCGGCTGCGTTCGGTCCACTGGTCGAGGAGCTGCCGATGGCTTCCGCCGTAGAACGGCTCGAGCGCGAGGACGCGCAGCGGCGCGCCCGCGGCCCGGGTTTGCGACTCCGAGGGATCGGCGACGGCTGAGTCATCGTCGGTCGGGTCGTCGGCGGTCTCATCGTCGACGGTCGGGTCGTCGGCGGTCGTGCTCACGACGTTTCGTTCGTTGCGGGCGGAGGGGGGCTGCACTTGGGTGGGCTCTGGCCGGGTCGCGTCGGTCTGATGGTGTCAGCCCCGGGCTTGCCGGCGGCGCTGCGCCTGCGACTGGTAGACTGCTCACCCGATGAAGGCGTCTTGGCTCACTCGCCGTTCACTCGCCGCAGTCTGTCTCGCGGTGCTGCTGCTGTCGTCGGCCTCGGTGGTCGGGGCGGTCGTGATCCAGGGCGGCATCGCCTGCGCGGCCATGGCGGCTGCACCGGCCGAGCCGACGCAGGCTCACGGAGCCCACTCCTGCATCCCGGCGCCGCCGGCGCGGATCGCGGCCTGCTCGAACGCCCCGTGCTGCGTGCTCGCGCCGGACGGGACCGAGGCCGAGACGTCGTTCGTGCCGGCGCCGGTCTCGAGCGGTGTCGCCGACGGCGCGCCGCCTCCCGGGCGATCCTCCGCGGCCGGCGCCGGGCCGCAGGTCGCGTGCGCCCGCGAGCACGCGAAGACGAGCACCGGACGCGAGCGGCTCGCGCTGCACTCGATCCTGCTGATCTGAGCTCCACCGGTTGACGCTACCGCTGCCGGCTCCTCGGCGGCGGGTCGACTGGAAAGGAGCTCTGATGTCTCGCAGATCCAAGCCCGGCGCCGCCGCGCGCCGGCTCCAACGATCGATGGCGGTCGTCTCGATGCTCGTGCTCTCCGTGCTGTTCGCGATGGGCGGCGCGACGACGCTCGAAACTCGGATCGCTCTCCAGGAGGCGATCGGGACGCCCTCTGCCGGGTCCTCGCCGGGAGCCGTGGGGGAAGCGGCATCGGTGGCGTCGCCGGTGCGTCTCCTGATCGCGGCCGCGCCCGGCGCCCTGTCCAGCGTTCTCGACGAGGAGTGGAAGGGCAAGCGCTCCCACTTCGAGATCCTCCTGCGCTCGGAGCAGGAGGATGGCCGACGCTGTTCTTCGCCTTGCTGGTGATCACCGTCTCGTTCATGCCTCGATCTCCGAGGTGGCCGGCCGGAGCTCGATCGTGGTGTGCACGCTCGATTGCGCCGATCGCCGCGTCCTGCCCCTGGTCTTCCTCGCCGACACGCTCCGCGGTCTCGGGAGCGACCGCATCACGCTGGTCGCGCTATACCTCGGTTACATGCGGCAGGACCGCAGGTTCCAGCCGGGCGAGGCGGTGACCTCCTCGTCCTTCGCCGGGTTGCTGTCGCGCGCGGGCGACGGACCGGTCACCGTCGACCGCACCTCCATCCTCGCGAGACGACATCTACACGATCCCCTGCCGGGTCGTGCACGCGGCGCCGCTGCTGTCGCGGTGGATCGCCGCGCAGGTCGAGCAGCCACTCCTGATCGGTCCCGACGCAGAGGCAAAACGCGATGAACGAGAGGGGAGGATCGCGACCCATGCACAATGCGCATCACCACGATCGAACCGATGGGCCCCACGACCGCCGCCACGGCGCCCGCGACGACGATCACGGCGGGTCTGCTTCGTCGCGATCAAGGGGCTGGCGGGACGATGCCGCCGCTGCTCGCTGCCGCCTTGCGGGCCCTCCTCGCCGCTTCGGTGCTCATGGCGCTGGCGCGACTCGAGGGGGCGCTGCGGCCACCGCGGCGCCTCTGCCCGCGACGACGCGCGGTGTGGCTCCACGCGGGAGTCCTAAGAGGGCCTCGCCGCCTCGAGGCGATGGCGATTCAGGCGAGGATGCTCGCCGGTGACGCCGAGGCGGCGGCTTCGTGGATCGCTGGATTGTAGAAGCCCTCGATGTACTCGAAGACCGCCCGCTCGGCGTCCGCCTGGGTCGCGAAGCGCTCGCGGTCGATCAGCTCGCGCTCCAGCGTCGCGAAGAAGCTCTCGCACATCGCGTTGTCGTAGCAGTCGCCGACGGAGCCCATGGAGGGACGGATGCCGAAGGCTCGACAACGCTCGCCGAAGGCCAGCGACGTGTGCTGGCATCCCTGGTCGGAGTGGTGGATGACGCTGGTGCCATCCCGACCCCAGCAAGCTTCGGGATTGCAACGCGGTCATACCACGGCCCCGCGAGCGTTCAAACCCCCGAGCTCCAACGCGAGCCGAGCCCAGCACCTTCGGCGCGTCGCCGGAGAACAGCCGAGGAAGTCTTGACCGGCCAAACTTGACTCAAATGTGACGACTTCTCCGGGTCAAGACTTCTAGTCCCGCTACACTGCGCGGGAAACGACCCCGCGAAGGAGCGACATGCGTCAGGGAAGCAACAGCTGCGCCATCTGGAATCGAGCGAGCCCTCCGGGAGCCCTCGTCCTCGTCGCCCTCCTGCTCGTCCTCGGCTCGAGCCTTGCCCCGGACGCTCTCGACGCCCACGGACTGCAGCCGATCCAGGTGGTCGAGAGCTTCCACGCCGCGCTCGAGGAGCAGGAGAAGGAGAAGGCGCTCGAGCTCCTGTTGCCGGACGCCACGATCTTCGAGGGAGGAATCGCCGAGACGGTGGAGCAGTACGCCGCGCACCACCTGATGGGCGACATGGCCTTCGCGGCCGCCACGAAGGGCGAGCTCCTCGAACAGAGCAAGCAGGTCGTCGGCGACGTCGCCTGGGTCATGACTCGATCGCACCGCTCCGGAACCTTTCGGGATCGGGAGATCGACTCGATCGGCGTCGAGACGGTGGTGCTCCGGCACGTGGAGGCCGGCTGGCGGATCGCGCACATCCACTGGTCTTCACGGCGAAGGGAGTAGCGCGTCCCAGGTCTCTTCCGGCGGCGCAGTCTTCGCGGCCTGCGGCAGTGACGGGGAGAAGTGCTCGGGGGAGGACGATGGGATCGATCACCGCGCCGGGCCGCTTGATCCGGCGGTCGGCGCCGGAAGCTGCCGCGCTCCTGGTCGAGGACGAGGTCGACCTCGCGTTGCTCACGCCGGTGTGACCGATGTGCAACCAGACGGTCGGTCTGATCGCCGCCGTGCTCGAGCGCCAGGGAATCACGACCGTCGCGATCGTGCTGCTGCGCGAGGTCGCCGAGGCGGTGCGTCCGCCCAGGGCCCTGTTCGTCCCGTTCCCCCACGGCTACCCCCTCGGCCGGCCGAACGACCCGCGGGACGAGCTCGCGGTGCTGAGATCCGCCCTGCGCTTGGCCGAGGAGGCGAGCGGGCCACCCCCGGTGCTCGCCTACTATGACGAGGGCGAGTCGGGCCACGGCACCAGCCCCTGACGCGCGGCGAGGACCCCATGGCAAACGACGCGCGAAAGCAGCACTGGGAGAGCGTCTACGATACGAGAGAGCCGACCGAGGTCTCGTGGTACCAGGCGGCGGCCGCTCGTTCGCTCGAGCTCGTCAGCGCCACCGGCGAGCCCAGGACGGCGGCGATTTTCGACGTCGGCGGTGGCGCGTCGACGCTCGTCGACGACCTGCTGGCGAGCGTCTACACCGACGTCACGGTGCTCGACCTCGCGGCCAACGCGCTCGACCGTTCGCGCGCCCGGCTGGGGGAGAACGCTACCCGGGTCGAGTGGCTGGAAACGGATGTCACGCGTTTCCGGCCGCAGCGCGAGTACGCGATCTGGCACGACCGGGCGGGTTTCCACTTCCTCACCGGAGAGGGGGAGCGCGTGCGCTATCTCGAAGTGCTGCGGGAAGCCTGCGTCCACGAGGCCACTTCATCCTGGCCACCTTCGGACCGCAAGGACCCAGGCGCTGCAGCGGGCTCGACGTCCGGCGCCATGCCGTTGACGACGTGTCGACCCTGCTCGGTGCGAGTTTCGAGCTGCGCAGGCACCTGCTCGAGGAGCATCGCACTCCTGCGGGGGTCTCCCAACAGTTCCTGTACGGATGGTGGCAGGCGACGGGCTGAGAGCTCGGGGCGTCGGCTGGAGCAACGGTTACCGGCGAGTAATCACTGTGCCCGTGAACGCCGCGAGGTGACCGGCTGCGGCGACGGCGACTGCGAGAAAGAGTCCCGCTCCGGCGGCCGACGTCAGGGCGGCGTGCTCGGAGCAGAGGCCGGCGGCGAGCGCGGGCACCCCGGCCCCCCAGAGGACGAAGGACGCCACCTAGGTCGGCTGGGACCCCTCGCCGTTCTCTCTGCTCAGGCTTGACAATACGATACCCTGCTAGGGTATAATGCCACGCCAAGCCCGGAGGTGAGACGACGATGACCATGACCGAGAAGGCGACCACCCCGCAGAATCCCGAAGCCCACCACGACCATCTCAGTCTCGACCGCGGACAGCGGGAGAAGGTGGTGGCGCGGCTGAAGCGGATCGAGGGCCAGGTGCGGGGGCTGCAGCGGATGATCGAGGAGGGCCGCTACTGCGGCGACGTCCTCGCGCAGATCGCGGCGGTCCAGTCGAGCCTGCGCGGCGCCGGCGAGGTGCTGCTGCAGAGCCACCTCCGTCACTGCCTGACCGACGCGGTGCGCGCTGGGGACGAGGCGCGGGCGGAGCGGATCTACGAGGAGCTCACCGGACTGTTCAGGAGATACGCGAAATGAGCGCTCGGGAGACGTCGGCGAACGGCCACGACCACGACCACGACCACAGCGAGCACCGGCAGGAAGGTAACGGGGCCCACCGGGGCGACGATGACGCGCCGGCCGGCCCCGGGGCCGGCCACTGCCACCACCAGGATCAGGGCCAGGGACCCCAAGGGGAGGCAGCCCCCGGCGGCGGTTGCCATGGCGAGCACGGCCACGCCGGCGACCATGGCCACCATGGCCAGGAGCGCCACGCGACCCAGCAGCACTCGGGGAGCGGGCGCGCGCACGGGCGAGCCGCTCACGGCGCCGCGGGAGCGAAGGCTCCCGGCGGCCGCTGGATCTGCCCGATGTGCCCGGGGGTCGAATCCGACGGTCCCGGGACCTGCCCGAAGTGCGGGATGGCGCTCGAGCCCGAGGTGCCGGCTGCGGCGACCAGGGTCGAGTGGACGTGCCCGATGCACCCCGAGATCGTCCGCGACGAGCCCGGGAGCTGCCCGATTTGCGGGATGGCGCTCGAGCCGCGCGGGGTGCCGGTCGAGGAGGAGAACCCCGAGCTCGCCGACATGCGGCGGCGCTTCTGGGTGTCGGCGGCGCTCACCCTCCCGCTGGTGGTCCTCACCATGGGGCGGATGGTCGTGCCCGCGATCGAGGCGCTGATGACGCGCCCCTGGGCGCCCTTCCTCGAGCTCGCCCTCGCCACCCCGGTGGTGCTGTGGGGCGGCTGGCCGTTCTTCGTGCGCGGCTGGCAGTCGCTGGTCCACCGCAGCCTCAACATGTTCACGCTGATCGCGATCGGCACCGGGGTGGCCTACGGCTACTCGGTGGTCGCGGCGCTGTTCCCGCGGATCTTCCCCGAGTCGTTCCGCGGCGAGCACGGTCATGTCGGCCTCTACTTCGAGGCCGCCGCGGTGATCGTCACCCTGGTGCTGCTCGGGCAGGTGCTCGAGCTCAAGGCGCGCAGCCGCACCGGCGCCGCGATCCGCGGGCTGCTCGACCTCGCGCCCAAGACCGCGCGGCGGATCGGCGAGGACGGGTCCGAGCGCGACGTGCCGCTCGCCGACGTGGTGGCGGGGGACCGGCTGCGAGTGCGTCCCGGCGACCGCGTGCCCGTGGACTCGGTGGTCGTCGAGGGTCGCTCGAGCGTCGACGAGTCGATGGTCACCGGCGAGTCGATCCCGGTGGAGAAGACTGGCGGCGACGAGGTGATCGGCGGCACCGTCAACCAGAACGGCACGTTGGTGATCGAGGCGCGGCGAGTGGGCGCCGAGACCCTGCTCGCGCAGATCGTGGCGCTGGTCGCCGAGGCCCAGCGCAGCCGCGCGCCGCTCCAACGACTCGCCGACCGGGTCGCCGCGTGGTTCGTGCCGGCGGTGATCCTGGTCGCGGTCGTCACCTTCGCGGTGTGGGCCACGGTCGGCCCCGACCCGCGCTTCACCTACGCGCTGATCGCGGCGGTCGCGGTGCTGATCATCGCGTGCCCGTGCGCGCTCGGGCTCGCCACCCCGATGTCGATCATGGTGGCGGCCGGCAAGGGCGCCCAGGCCGGCGTGCTGTTCCGCAACGCCGAGGCGATCGAGCGGCTGCGCGAGGTCGACACCCTGGTGGTCGACAAGACCGGGACCCTCACCGCTGGCCGCCCGGATCTGGTCGCCGTCGAGAGCGCCGGCGACGTCGAGGAGGCCGACCTCCTGGCGCTGGCGGCGGCGCTCGAGCGCGCCAGCGAGCACCCGCTCGCCGAGGCGATCGTGCGCGGGGCGGAGGAGCGCGGCGTCGAGCTCGGCTCGGTGGGCGCCTTCGACGCGGTCACCGGCAAGGGCGTGCGCGGTGACGTCGACGGTCGCGAGGTGGCGATCGGCAACGCCGCGATGATGGAGGCGCAGGGCGTCGGGGGCGCCGGCCTCGAGGCGCTCCGCGAGCGCGCCGAGGAGCTGCGCGCCGAGGGCCAGACCGTGATGTTCGTGGCGATCGGGGGCGAGCCGGCAGGCTTGATCGGGGTCGCCGACCCGATCAAGGAGACCACGCCGCGCGCGATCGAGGAGCTCCACCAGGCCGGCCTGCGGGTGGTCATGCTCACCGGCGACAGCCTCGGCACCGCCGAGGCGGTGGCTTCGAAGCTGGGGATCGACGAGGTGCGCGCCGAGGTGCTCCCCGACCAGAAGGACGCCGCGATCGCCGAGCTCCAGCAGGCGGGCGCGGTGGTGGCGATGGCCGGCGACGGCGTCAACGACGCGCCGGCCCTGGCGCGCGCCGACGTCGGGATCGCGATGGGCACCGGCGCCGACGTCGCCATGGAGAGCGCGCCGGTCACCCTGGTCAAGGGCGACCTCCGGGGCATCCTGCGCGCGCGGCGGCTGTCCGAGGCCACGGTGCGCAACATCCGCCAGAACCTGTTCTTCGCCTTCGTCTACAACGCGATCGGCGTGCCGCTGGCCGCGGGCGTGCTGTACCCGGTGTTCGGCGTCCTGCTGTCGCCGATGATCGCGGCGGCGGCGATGAGCTTCAGCTCGGTGTCGGTGATCGGCAACGCGCTGCGGCTGCGGGCGGTGCGGCTGTGAGCCGATCCGGTCGGCTGCGGGCAACGTAGAATCAGGTGATGCCGATGCGCGTCCTCCGGGCCCCCCTCGTCCTCCTGCTCGCGCTCGTCCTCGGCGGCGGCGCCGCGGTCGTGTGCCTGGCCGCCGACCTCTGCATGCGCGAGCAGGCCCGGCACGCGTCGCACGGTGTGGACGAGGCCTCGGCGCCGTCTGCGGAGCGGGGCTGTCACGCTTCGCGAGCCGAAGACGATCCGACCGCGCCCGCGGAAGCCCGCGTCGCGGGCGGCGGGACCGACGACTGCTGCTCGCTCCAGGGCGAGCGGCTCGACGCGAAGACCGACTCGCGCGACCGCCTGGCGCGGTGGAGCGAGGCTCCGGCGGCCTCGCTCGAGGGATCTCGTCTCGAGGCCCGGACCGAGCCGACGCTGCTCCGCGTCGAAGGGGGCGCGCGGCCCGGCCCGCGGCGTCCGGCCTTTACCCTGCACGCCGCGCTGCTGCTCTGAGCTGAGGCGACCGGGCGGACCGGCAGCGCTCGCGCCTCGCGCCCACCGAGGCGCACCGCGCCGCCGCCGGCCACGCGACCCGCGTCCGCCGGTGTGCCCGGCGTGCGCCTTGCATTCCACACCCAATCGCCGACCAGGCCGGCAGCGGCCGGCTCGAGCGCGCGCGCCACGCGCGCAGCCCGACCATCGTCTCGGAGGACACCGACCTTGATCATCGAACAACCCCTGACCCGCCGCCAGCTCCTGCGGACGGCGGGCGTCCTGGGCGCGACCGGCGCCCTGCGGCCGCTGCTGCCCGCGTGGGCGCGCAGCGGCGTCCACGACGCGCCGCTGCGTGGGGACACCAACACGGGGCTCCGCGAGCTCTCGGGAACCCGCTTCGACCTCGAGATCGGCCACTCGTCCGTGGTCATCGACGGCCGCCGCGGGAACGCGATCACCATCAACGGAACCGTGCCCGGTCCCCTCCTGCGCTGGCGGGAGGGCGACGAGGTCACCTTGCGGGTGAGCAACCGCCTCCACCATCACGACACCTCGATCCACTGGCACGGCATCCTGCTGCCGCCCGGCATGGACGGGGTCCCGGGGATCAGCTTTCCGGGGATCGCCCCCGGCGAGACCTTCGAGTACCGCTTTCCGGTGAAGCAGGCCGGCACCTACTGGTACCACAGCCACTCCGGGCTCCAGGAGCAGATCGGCCACTACGGTCCGCTGATCGTCGACCCCGCCGGTCCCGACCCGGTGGTCTTCGACCGCGAGTACGTGGTGGTGCTCGCCGACTGGACCTTCGAGGACCCGCACCGTCTGTTCGCTCGTCTCAAGAAGCACGCCGAGTCGCTGAACTTCCAGCAGCGCACCGTCGGGGACTTCCTGCACCGGGTGCGGGAGGAGGGCCTGGCGGCGGCGCTCCGGGATCGCTGGATGTGGGGGGAGATGCGGATGGCGCCCACCGACCTCTCGGACGTCGGCGGCGCCACCTACACCTATTTGATCAACGGGCACGGGCCGGAGGACAACTGGACCGCGCTGTTCGAGCCCGGCCAGCGGATCCGCCTGCGCTTCGTCAACGCGGCGGCGATGACGCTGTTCAACGTGCGCATCCCGGGCCTGCCGATGACGGTGGTCCAGGCGGACGGACTGAACGTCGAGCCGGTGGAGACCGACGAGCTCCAGATCGGCGTCGCCGAGACCTACGACGTGATCGTCCAGCCCGAGACCGCGGAGGCGTTCACCCTGATGTGCGAGAGCGTCGAGCGGCTCGGGTACGCGCGCGGGACGCTCGCGCCGCGGCTCGGGATGGAGGCTCCGGTGCCGTCGCTCAGGGAGCCGTTCCTCTTGACCATGATGGACATGGGCATGCCCCACGGCTCGATGAACCACGGCGCCATGGACCGCGGCGCCGCGGTCCACGCGCAGATGGACCACGGCGCCCACGCCGAGGCCGACCCGGCCACCCCTCCCGCGCCCGTCGCGCACGATCACGCGCGCGGACCGGGGGTCGCGGGGGTCGCGGCCGAGCCCACGAACCGACTCGCCGAGCGCCCGGGAGGCCTCGAGGACGTGGCCCATCGAGTCCTGACCTACGCCCAGCTGCGGGCGCTCGATCCCAACCCCGACACCCGCCTCCCGGAGCGCGAGATCGAGCTCC
Source organism: Thermoanaerobaculia bacterium (assembly GCA_035546295.1). Classification (GTDB taxonomy): domain Bacteria; phylum Acidobacteriota; class Thermoanaerobaculia; order Multivoradales; family Multivoraceae; genus DATKBT01. The sequence continues at coordinate 53,879 of DATKBT010000051.1, forward strand.
ACCTGACCGGCAACATGGAGCGCTACATCTGGAGCTTCGACGGGATGAAGTTCTCGGAGCAGGAGGATCCGATCTTCCTCGGCCAGGGGGAGCGGGTGCGCCTGACCCTGGTGAACGACACCATGATGCCCCACCCCATCCACCTCCACGGGGCGTTCTTCGAGCTCGTGCTCCCCGACCGCGCGCATCGCGTGGACGACCACAGGGCGCGCAAGCACACCGTCGTGGTGAAGCCCGGCGAGCGGCTGTCGGTGGACGTCACCCACGAGGAGGTGGGCGACTGGGCCTTCCACTGCCACCTGCTCTACCACATGCACGCCGGGATGATGCACACCGTCGCGGTGCGGCCGCGCGACCAGCGGGCGCGCGAGGAGGTGTCGTCGTGATCCGCGCGGCCGTCCTCGCGCTCTCCCTGCTCGTGATCTCGGCCGGGTCGAGCTTCCCGCAGGATCCCGAGCCCGCTCCTCCCCCCGAGCAGGAGCGCCACCGTGACCACCAGCACCGTCCGCTACCGGCCGAGGAGCCGGCGGCGCCCGTCGAAGCGGAGCCCGAGCCGGCGCCCCACGACCCGCACCAGCATCACGGTCACCACGCGCCGGCGCCGGAGGCGCCCACCGAGGAGCAGGAGCCCGTGCCCGCGCAGGCGCCGCCCGCGACGCACGAGGGGCATCGGCACCACCAGCCGCCGCCCCCTGGCGATCCGCCCGGGCACCGGCACCACGAACAGCGCCACCAGGCCCCCCCGCAGCCTCCCGAGGAGCCCGCGCACGATCACTCCCGGATGGACCACTCCGGCATGGATCACGGAGAAGCCCGGCACGCCGTCCCGCTCACTCCGGCCACCGCGCCGGTCGAACCATGGTTCGAGTCCCCCGAGATGGACCGGGCTCGCGCGGAGCAGCGGCGCGAGATGGGCGGCATGCGCTTCCTCATGCTGCAGGCGGACCGGTTGGAGTGGCGCTCGAACGAGGGCGAGCCGGTGGGCCTGTTCGAGGGTCAGGGCTGGTACGGCGGCGACCGGAGCCGCTTGTGGCTGAAGACCGAGATCGAAGCCCTGCTCGACGCGCCGCGCGGCGTGGACGAGCTCGAGGGGCTCGAGCTCCAGGCGCTCTCCAGCCGGCCGATCAGCCCCTACTTCGACCTGCAGGTCGGGGTCCGCCACGACTTCGAGCCCGGCCCGTCGCGCAGCTTCGCGGTGATCGGCGTCCAGGGGCTCGCGCCCCAGTGGTTCGAGGTGGACCTGGCGCTGTTCCTGAGCGAGGACGGCGACCTTTCGAGCCGGCTCGAGGCGGAGTACGAGATGCTGTTCACCCAGCGCCTCTCGCTCCAGCTCCGGGCCGAGGTGGAGCTCGAGGCGAGCGACGTTCCCGAGCTCGGGACCGGCTCCGGGCTGTCCGAGGTCGAAGCCGGCGCCCGGCTCGCCTACGGACGGGTCTTCGCGCCCTACGTCGGGGTCGAGTGGGAGGAGAAGCTCGGCGGGACCGCCGACTTCGCGCGCGCCGAAGGCGAGGAGACGAGCTCGGTCTCGGCGGTGTTCGGCTTCCGCTTCTGGTACTGACGACGAACCGAGACGAGCGCGAGGGACGAGACGGCCTCGCCGAGGACGAAGGACTGCGGTGCTTCGGGGAGAGGCCCGGAGGGGCGCGGTCGTCTCGGCGTCGGCCGGGGCGCCAAGACGGGGTCCCCACGGAGTCGAGGGCCTCGAGCGAGGCGCCGCCGTTCGAGGTTCGCTGGTCGCGGCGCTTCCCGGTCAGCGCTCCCGGAGGTCCGCGATCAGCCGCTTCATCTGCTCGATCTCGCGGCGCTGGGCCTCGATGATCCCGTCGGCGAGCTCGCGGACTCGCGGATCGGAGATTCCTGCTCGCTCGCTGGTGAGGATGGCGATCGAGTGGTGGGGGATCATGGCCCGCATGTAGGAGATGTCCTCGACGGTCTCCTGGCTGCGCACCAGGTAGAGCGCGAGCGCGAAGACCAGGGCGGCGCCGGCGAAGATCGCGACGTTCACGCGGGTGTCGCGGTACATGTCGCGCATGAAGGCGAGCATCACGATCGCCATCGTCGCGCCCATGATCAGGGCCATGTACGCGCGCGTCTCGCTCCAGGTGGCGTGGTCGAGAGCGTAGGTGTTGAGGTACATCAGTCCGAGCATGACCGCAGTCGAGGTGGCGATCATCGCTGCGAACTTCCGGTAGGACGCCTTCACGTTCCCATCTCCTTTCCGAGGGCGACGAGCCTTCGCGAGATCACTTCGAGCAAGAGGCATGCCACCCGGGCGCGGGCGTCCGGCGTTGCGGTGGGCACGGACGGGAGTACCAGGCCGCGATGGGTGATGGAGTCCGACTCTCCGCCGTCGGTGCGCTTCGACCCTCGGAGCGGGACTCTGTCGAATCCCGTCGGCGAGCGGCGTCTCAGTCCGAAGGCAGCGGCGGTGCTCGCCCTCTTCGTCGAGCGTCCCGGCGAGGTGGTCTCGAAGGACGAGCTGCTCGCTGCGGTGTGGCCGGACGTGGCGGTCGGCGACGACGTCCTCACCACGGTGGTCTACGAGCTGCGCCAGGCGCTGGGTGAGTCCGCGCGGGAGCGTCGCTGCCTCGAGACCCACCCGGCGCGAGGCCTACGCGCTGCGGGTGCCCCCCCGAGGCGCTGGCGGCGCTCGACCGCCCCTGGCGCCGGGAAGGACTCGAGGGGGTCCGGCGGTTCAGTCCAGCCTGCGCGGCGCCGGCGAGGTCGGCGAAGAGGAGCTGCTGGCCCTGGCCGGCGGGCTCGAACGCGCCAGCGAGCATCCGCTCGCCGAGGCGATCGTGCGTGGCGCCGAGCAGCGCGGGGTGCGGCTCGCCGCGGTCGAGGGCTTCGAGGCGATTACCGGCAAGGGCGTCTTCGGCGAGATCGGCGGTCGGCGGGTTGCGATCGGCAACGCCGCGATGATGGCCGCGCTGGAGGTCGCGGGCTCGGCACTCGAGGCGCTGCGCCGGCGAGCCGAAGAGCTGCGCGCCGAGGGGCAGACGGTGATGTTCGTCGCGGTCGACGGCGCGCCGGCCGGCCTGGTCGGCGTCGCCGATCCGATCAAGGAGACCACTCCCCAGGCGATTGCCGAGCTGCACGAGGCGGGGCTGCGAGTGGTGATGTTGACCGGCGACAGCCGCGGCACGGCGGAGGCGGTGGCGGGGCAGCTCGGCATCGACGAGGTGCGCGCCGAGGTGCTGCCCGACCAAAAGGCCGCAGCGGTCTCCGAGCTCCAGGAGCGGGGCGCGGTGGTGGCGATGACCGGGGACGGCGTCAACGACGCGCCGGCGCTCGCCCGCGCCGACGTCGGCATCGCGATGGGTACCGGCGCCGACGTCGCGATGGAGAGCGCTCCGGTGACCAGGTGAAGGGCGACCTGCGCGGCATCCTGCGCGCCCGCCGGCTGTCGTCGGCGACGGTGCGCAACATCCGGTAGAACCTGTTCTTCGCCTTCGTCTACAACGCGCTCGGCGTGCCGCTGGCGGCCGGTGTCCTCGGGATTGATAAGGTGCAAAGTGTGATGAGCGACTCGACCCTCTCCCGGCGAGTCTACGCCCTGCTCTGCCTGGCCGTCCTCGCGTCGGCGGGCACCGCATCGCTGGGCGCCGTGGCGATCACGGGAGGCGAAGGGTGCCGCACCGTGGAGCACGAAAGTCCCCCGGCGGAGTCGGCCCATCACTGCCTCCCGGTGAGGCCGCCGAGCCTGGAGGCGTGCCGCAGCGCGCCGTGCTGCGCGCTGGCGCCCGCATCGGAGAACGATGGTCAGGGTGCGGTCGTCTCCTCGCCGGCCGGCGGCGAGCCCGTCTCGCCGCCACCGAGCGCCGAGATCGCGATGGTCCCGGTCCCGCCGCCCCACGTGGTCGAGCCCGAGGCCAGCCCACCCTCGGGTCGCCAGCGCCTCGCGCTCCAGGCACGACTGCTGATCTGAGCTCCGCCAGTTGATGGACGTCCGCCGTCGGAGGACCGACGGCGTGCCCCGACTGGAAAGGAGCTGTCATGTCCTCGTCGAACCCGTCCGGCGACCTTTCGCGCCGGCGCCCGCGGCCGATTCCTGCCGCCATCCTCGTTCTCGGCCTGCTCGCGGGTCCCGCCTCCGCCTGGCCTCGTGGAGTGGTTGCGTGGGGGCCCCTGGTCCAAGAATCCAGCAGGTCGAGCCAGCCGGCTGATCCCTCCGCTGGAAGCGACGAGGACGTGCCGGTCGACGGCCCCGCCTCCGAGCTGATCGCCGCCGCCCACCCCGATGTGGCGCCGGTTCTGCGCGAGGTCCTCGCGCGCAACCCCGAGCTCGCCCGCCTGCGCGCCGAGGCGCTCGCCGCCGAGGCGGCGATCGTCGGCGCCGCCTCGTGGCCCGATCCGATGGCGTCGCTCACCGCCTTCGCGCTCACCCCCGAGACGCGCGTCGGGGCGCAGCGCTGGAGCGTCTGGGTCCAGCAGCGCTTCCCGTGGTTCGGCAAGCTCGCACTGCGCGAGCAACAGGCCGCCGCGCGCGCGGTCGCCGCCAGGCTGATGGTCGAGGCGCGAGCGCTCGAACTGGTCACCGAGTCTCGCGCGCTGCTCTGGGAGCTCTCCTACCTCACCGTGCAGGAGGAGATCCTGCGGACCGACCGGGCGACCCTGGAGCGTTACGAGGAGCTTGCCCGAGCCCGCTACGCGTCGGGCGTCGGCCTGCAGCAGGCGGTGGTCAAGCTCCAGGCCGAGATCACGCGGATCGACGAGCGCCTGGTCGAGGTGGGCGCTCGCCGGCGCTCGATGAGCGCGCGCCTGGCGGCGCTGCGCGGCGGGGGCGAGCACGAGCCCGTACCACTGCCTCCACTCGAGCTCCGCGAGGCGCAGCGGCTGCCGTCCCTCACCGAGCTGACCGCCGCGGCGCTCGTCGGTCGCCCCGAGGTCGCCCTCACCCGCGCGCTGATCGACGCCGCCGAGGCGGCGGTCGAGCTGGCGAGGAAGGAGTACCGCCCCGATCTCACTCTGGGCGTGGCCTACACTGCGGTCTCCGGCCGCGACGACGCCGCCGGGCGGCTCAACCCGCCCGAGGGCAACGGCGACGACATCCTCGGCGTCAGCGTCAGCGTGCCGCTGCCGGTGTGGCGACGGCGCCTCGAGTCCGGCGTCGAGACCGCTGCGGCGCAGCGCTCGGCGGTGGAGCGGGGGCTCGAGGTCCTCGCCGTCGCCTACGAGCGCGACCTCGGCGACCTGCTCGCCCGCCTCGAGGGGGTCGAGCGCCAGCTCGAGCTGATCGAGGACCTGCTGATTGTGCAGGCGGAGGAATCGCTGCGCTCCGCCGAGGTCGCGTACGCCTCCGGCTCGGTCGGTGCGCTCGACCTGCTCGACGCCGAGCGGACCCTGCTCAATGCCCGCATCTCGGCCGCGCGGCTGCGCGCCGACCTGCTGGTCACCCTGGCCCGCATCGAGGGGGCAGTCGGTGCTCCCCTGCTCACGCTTCCGGAGAACCAGCCATGAACGAGAACAGCTCGCGAGTCGATCCCGCCGGGACCGATCCCCCCGCGCCCGACGACCCCGACCGCGATGCCCCCGCGACCGCGCGGCCCGACGACGTCGCCGGCGAGACCATCTCCGACGATGCTGGCGAGCCGGCGCCCCACTGGATGGAGCGGGGGAGCGGGGGTGGGGGCGGACTGCGCGCCCTCGCCTGGACCGTCGTCGGTCTGATCCTCGGCGCCGTCCTCTTTCTCGACCCGCTCGGCATCCACCCGGTCGACGGCTGGCTGCAGGGCGCCCTCGGTCTCGAGCCGGCGGCCGGCGGTGAGCGGCGCGGCGAGCCGCTCTTCTACCGCAACCCGATGGACCCGACCATCACCTCGCCGGAGCCGACGAAGGACGAGATGGGCATGGACTACGTTCCGGTCTACGCCGACGAGGCGGGTGGAGGAGGGGCCGCGGGACGCGGCGAGCCGCTGTTCTACCGCAACCCGATGGATCCGACGATCACCTCGCCGGAGCCGATCAAGGACGAGATGGGCATGGACTACGTCCCGGTCTACGCCGACGAGCTGGGCGAGGCGCAGATGGAGGCGGGCACCGTGGTCATCGACCCGGTGATGGTGCAGAACATGAACGTGGTGACCGCGCTGGTCGAGCGCGGCGACGTCGAGCGCGCCATCCGAACCGTTGGCTACCTCGACTACGACCAGCAGCGGATGGTCACGGTCACCACCAAGTACCGCGGCTTCATCGAGCGGGTCTACGTCAACTACGTCGGCGAGCCGGTGCGCGCGGGGCAGCCGCTGTTCGAAATCTACTCGCCCGAGCTGGTGCAGACCCAAGAGGAGCTGCTCTCGGCGATCGCCTTCGCCGAGCAGCTGGCGGGCTCGTCCGCGGACTCCCGACGGCGCGCCGAGGCGCTCGCCGAGGCGGCTCGCCAGCGGCTCTCCTACTGGGACATCGCGCCCGAACAGATCGAGCTCCTCGAGGAGTCCGGCCGCTCGCTGCGCACCCTGACGGTGACCGCGCCCAAGTCCGGCCTGGTCATGAAGCGCATGCCGGGGCTCGAGGGCATGGCGGCAAGCCCCGGAATGGAGCTCTTCCACATCGCCGACCTGTCGGCGCTGTGGCTCTCCGTCGAGGTGTTCGAGGACCAGCTCCCGTGGCTGCGGGAGGGCAGCGAGGCGGAGATCACCCTGCCGTACTTCCCGGGCGAGGTGTTCCGGGGGCGGGTGCGCTACGTCGAGCCGCAGGTCAACGAGGCCACCCGTACGGTCGGTCTGCGCCTCGAGGTGCCCAACCCCGACGGCAAGCTGCGTGCCGGCATGTACGCCACGGTCCGCTTCGCGCCGGTGCTCGCGCGCGACGTGCTCTCGGTTCCGGCGCAGGCGGTGATCCGCACCGGCGAGCGCAACGTGGTGATCGTGGCGCTGGGCGAAGGGAAGTTCGCGCCGCGCGACGTGCTCCTCGGCCCCGAGGGAGACCGCACCGTCGCGGTGCTCTCCGGGATCGCGGCGGGGGAGCGGGTCGTGACCTCGTCACACTTCCTGCTCGACTCGGAGTCGAACCTGCGTGCTGCCATCCTCGAGCTGCTGCAGCCCGAGGCGGAGCCGGAGAATCACTCCGGGACGGATCACCCGGAGGCCCGCCACTCGGAGAGGGAGGAGCCGACGGGCGGCGAGTACGGCTCGGGCGACGCGGGGGACAACTCGACGATGGAGCACTCTCCGCGCGAGCCGCCGCGCCGGTCCGACGGCTCGATTGACCATGCCGACATGGGCCACGGAGATCGCGTGTCCGCGGGCGAGCCCGTCGGCGCTCCCGTGAAGCGCCGGCACCCGAGCGGGGGAGGAGCGCGCTGATGCTCTCTCGCCTCATCGAGTGGTCGCTGCGCAACCCGTTCCTGATGATGGTCGCGCTCGGGTTCTCGATCCTTGCCGGGGTGTGGGCGATCCGCGACATGCGGCTCGACGCGATCCCGGACCTCTCGGACGTCCAGGTGATCGTGTTCACCGAGTTCCCCGGACAGGGGCCGCAGGTGGTCGAGGACCAGGTGACCTACCCGATCACCACCAAGATGCTTTCGGTGCCCTACGCCAAGGTGGTGCGCGGCTACTCGTTCTTCGGCTACTCGTTCGTCTACGTGCTGTTCGAAGACGGTACCGATCTCTACTGGGCACGCTCGCGGGTGCTCGAGTACCTCTCGGCGTTGTCCGCCCAGCTCCCGCGCGGAGTGACGCCGCAGCTCGGCCCCGACGCCACCGGCGTCGGCTGGGCGTTCATATACGTGCTCAACTCGGATCGGCGCTCTCTCGCCGAGCTGCGCAGCCTCCAGGACTGGTACCTCAAGTACGCGCTCACCGGGGTCGAGGGGGTCTCGGAGGTCGCCTCGATCGGCGGCTTCGTGCGCCAGTACCAGGTCGAGGTCGACCCGGTGAAGCTGCGCGCCTACGACATCCCGCTGCGGCGTGTGAGCGCCGCCATCCAGCGTTCCAACAACGATGTCGGCGGCCGGCTGATCGAGCTCGCCGAGCGCGAGTACATGGTGCGTGGACGCGGCTACATCGAGGAGGTGAGCGATCTCGAGCAGGTGGTGCTCGGCTCAGGCCCCGGAGGCACGCCGATCCTGCTGAAGGAGGTCGCTACCGTGGCGATGGGCCCCGAGATTCGCCGCGGCCTGGCCGAGTGGAATGGGGAGGGCGAGACCGTCGCCGGCATCGTGGTGGTGCGAGCCGGCGCCGACACGCTCGAGACCATCGCGCGGGTGAAGGAACGCCTCGCCGAGTTGCAGGCCGGGCTTCCCGACGACATCGAGATCGAGATCGCCTACGACCGCAGCGCGCTGATCGAACGGGCGGTCGCCAACCTGCAGCACACACTGATCGTGGAGTCGATCATCGTGGGGCTGGTGTGCGTGGTATTCCTCTTCCACTTCCGCTCGGCGATGGTGGCGATCATCTCGATCCCGGTGTCGATCCTGATCGCCTTCTTCGTCATGCGCCTCCAGGGGCTGGGCGCCAACATCATGTCGCTGGGCGGCATCGCGATCTCGATCGGCGTGCTGGTCGACGCCGCGATCATCATGGTGGAGAACGCCCACAAGCACTACGAGGAGTGGCGGGGGAAGCGCTCCCACTTCGAGATCATCCTGCGCTCGGCGCAGGAGGTGGGGCCGACGCTGTTCTTCACCCTGCTGGTGATCACCGTCTCGTTCATGCCGGTATTCACCCTCGAGGCGCAGGAGGGGCGACTGTTCAAGCCGCTCGCCTTCACCAAGACCTGGTCGATGGCGGCGTCGGCGATCGTCGCGGTGACCGTGCTCCCGGTGCTCATGCTCTGGCTCGTGCGCGGGCGGATCCGCAGCGAGGCGCGCCACCCGGTGTCGCGCTTCCTGATCGCGCTCTACACGCCGCTCCTGCGGTGGTCCCTCCGCTGGCGCTGGCCGCTGATCGTGGCCAGCGTGCTGGTGGTGGCGGTGACCTGGGTGCCGGCGAAGCGGCTGGGCTCGGAGTTCATGCCGCCACTGTGGGAGGGGGACCTGCTCTACATGCCCAGTACCTTCCCTGGAATATCGATCACCAAGGCCAAGGAGCTGCTCCAGCAGACCGACAAGATCCTGCGCACGTTCCCCGAAGTGCGCTCGGTGTTCGGCAAGGCGGGGCGAGCCGAGACCGCGACCGACCCGGCGCCGCTGTCGATGGTGGAGACCACGATCGTGCTGGAGGATCCGTCCCGTTGGCGCCCTGGGGTGACCAAGGACAAGCTGATCGAGGAGATGGATCGTGCCCTCCAATTCCCGGGGGTCACCAATGCCTGGACCATGCCGATCAAGACCCGCACCGACATGCTGTCGACCGGCATCAAGACCCCGGTCGGGATCAAGATCGGCGGCCCCGATCTACGCGAGTTGGAGCGTCTCGGACGCGAGGTCGAGGCGGTGGTCAAGGAGCTCCCGGGCACGCTCACCGCCTTCTCGGAACGGGTCATGGGGGGCAACTACTTCGACTTCGAGATCGACCGCTCGGCGGCGGCGCGGTACGGGCTCACGGTGGGCGACGTGCAGGACGTGATCCAGTCGGCGATCGGCGGCATGAACGTGTCGTGGACGGTCGAGGGGCTGGAGCGCTACCCGATCAACGTGCGCTACCCGCGCGAGCTTCGCGACAGCGCCGAGCGGGTGCGCGAGATCCTGGTGGCGACGCCGTCGGGCTTGCAGGTCCCACTCGGCCAGCTCGCCACCCTCGACCTGCACCAGGGGCCGCCCGGGATCAAGTCCGAGAACGCTCGGCCCAACGCCTGGGTGTTCGTCGACCTGCGCGGCATCGACATCGGCTCGTGGGTGGAGCGCGCCCGACGAGAAGTCGCCGAGCGCGTTGAGCTGCCGGCCGGCTACACCATCTTCTGGTCCGGCCAATACGAGTACATGCAGCGGGCGCGCGCCCGCCTGCTCGTCATCGTGCCGCTCACCCTGTTTCTGATCTTCCTCATCCTGTACGTCCACCTGAAGTCGGTCGTCAAGACCGCGATCGTCCTGCTCGCGGTGCCGTTCGCGCTGGTCGGCTCGGTGTGGCTGCTCTTCGCGCTCGGCTACAACTGGTCGATCGCGGTGTGGGTGGGGATGATCGCGCTCGCCGGGCTGGCGGCGGAGACCGGTGTGGTGATGCTGCTCTACCTCGATCTGGCGTGGGACCAGTGGCGGCGCGACGAGATGCGCGGCGGGTTCGCCGGGCTGGCTGACGCGGTCGAGCACGGAGCGGTCAAGCGCATTCGGCCCAAGATGATGACCGTGCTCGCCACCCTGCTGGCTCTGGCGCCGATTCTGTGGTCGACCGGCACCGGCTCGGACGTCATGCGGCGGATCGCGGCGCCGATGGTGGGCGGCGTGGTGACCAGCTTCGCCAGCGAGCTGGTGGTGTTCCCGGCGGTCTATTTCATATGGCGCGCGTGGCAGTGGCGGCGGGAGGCGAAGGCGCGACGCGATTTCGATACGGACCTGGTGGCGGCCGGGGGCTAGGTCGACTAGGCCAACGAGCACACACTCCGCTGAGGCCCGAAGGGCCGGAGGCGGAGAAGAACCTCGGTCCCGCGCTTGCGCGGGACCAACGAGCACACTCCGCTGAGGCCCGAAGGGCCGGAGGCGGAGAAGAACATGGGCTAGCGGGCTCGTGGTATGAGCTCACCTCGCTTTCGCGGCTCGTTGGGGAGTGGTCAACCCACGAGCCCGCTAGGCGCTGGCCAGCACGTCGATGAGCAGGTCAGGGCGATCGGTGAACAGCGCGTCCACCCCCATCTCGACGAGCATCCGCATCTCCGAGGGCTCGTTCACCGTGTAGACGCCGACCGGCCGGCCGTGCCGATGGCAGTGCTCGACGGCCCGCCGCCGCACCTGCCGCCTCGACAGGTTGAAGGCGCGTGAGCCGACTGCATCCATGATCTCGATCGGGGAGCGGCCGCGATGGAGCGAGCGGTTGTAGAGCGAAGCCGTGGCGATCTCGGGGGCGAGCTGACGCAGGTGCTCGAGCGCGCGCGGGTCGAACGACGAGACGATCACGCGCTCCTCGAGTCCGAGGGCGCGCACCACCTCGGCGATCCTGCTCTCGACTCCCGGCTCGACCGCGTCGGTCACCGCCTCGGTCTTGATCTCGACGTTCACCAGGACCTCTCGCGCGACCCGCTCCAGGACCTGGCGCAGGGTCGGGATGCGCGTGCCCGTCCACTCGGGAGCGAGCCAGGAGCCGGCGTCGAGCCGGGTCAGCGCGTCGAGCGCCTGGGCTGCGACCGGCCCCGCTCCATCGGTGGTGGCGTCGAGGTCCGGGTCGTGGATCACCACCAGCTCGCCGTCGCGGCTGAGCTGCACGTCGAGCTCGACCATGTCGACGCCGAGCTCGATGGCGCGCTCGAAGGCGGGCAGCGTGTTCTGGGGCGCCAGCCCCGAGGCGCCCCGGTGGCCGATCACCAGGGTCCTGCGGCCGAGGACGAGCGACTCCTCGATCGTCCGTGGTCGATCGGGAAGCGCAGCCAATGACGTCCTTGCCGGTCGTGCGATCGGGAGCGAGCGCGCTCGGCAAGCTAGCCCCGGAGAATTCGCACGCTCATTCTCCGGCCCATCCTCACCAATGAGCCTACTCGCCTCTCCGAATCCTCGGACAAACTCCTCTAGAGGAGGCTGTCCGGGTATTCGCCACCCGGTTCTACGGCTGTCCGCAGCGACGCGCCGAAGGCGCATGGAGCCGCGAGAAATTGCTAGCCGGAGATGTGCCAAAAAGCGCGCGGAGCGCGCGGGCACATCGGAGGCTAGCCGGGAGCCTCGAGGACGAGCGGAATCACGGTGCGCGAGGGAGGATGCCCCTCCTCCTCGGTCACCACCGGCTCGGAGACGTCGAGGTGGAGCAGGCCCGGCGATGCGTCCAGCGACTCGATCGTGAAGCGGAAGGCCCCGGGGCCGTCGACGCCCCCGCCGCTGGTGGTGCCTTCGGCGGCGACGCCGCCGTCACGCCGGGTGAGGCGCCAGATCACGGTGCTCTCGAAGGTGCGCGAGCATCCCGACACCTCGATGGGAGGGCTCACCACGCTTCCCGGTCGCGGCGAGGTGGCCACCACGAAGGGCTCACCGGCGGGGAGCCCCGCGCAGGGATCCCCGTCCATCGCGACGCTCGGGGTTCCTGCAGCAGCACGCTCCGGCTCCGGCTCCGGCGCGGAGGAAGGCTGCGCTCCGGCGCACGCGGTCGAGGTCGCGATCGTCAGCAGGAGCACGCTCCGGACTGCCCGCCGGGCGCTGCCGGGAACCGGCTCACGCCGGCGCGGGATCGGCGCACAGGTGGAGCTGGTCGTCGTCTGGGGGTCCATGATCGCGTGGCCCGGGACCTGTCGGCGTTGGCGTCGCGGAGGCTTCGACACGCGCTTCGTCGATTGAATCAAGCGAGGCCCTCTCCTGTCGAGGCCACTCCTCCGACGGGTCGGGTGCGCGGGCGCTCGCGCCGGGTGCAGGCAGCGGTCGAGAGCAAGAAATCGCCATGAGGGGGAATGGCAGAGATCCCGTTTTGGTTCTACAATGTCCATACACCTCTGCCGCAGGCGCGTCGCCGGCTTCTTGAGACGGAGCCAAAGCTTTGCGCAATCTCGGCGGAACACCCGTACGAGCCCACGATCGGGAGGTCTCCTTCGTTGAATCGTCCGACTCCGTCCGGTCCGTTCCTTCTCGCTCTCCTCGTTCCGTTCTCACTCGTCTCGATCGCCACTGCCCCGGCCGCCAACGCCCGCACCGCGGCAGACACTCGCCCCATCCCGCCGAGGATCGCCGGGCAGCTCGAAGAGCTGCACCGCGCGGCGCCCCGCCTCGACTCGAAGGTCCTCGCTCTCGCCCTCTCCGCCGCCTCCTGCGCGACGCGGACCGGGGCCGCCCCCGAGGCCCGCTATCTGGGCGTCATCGACTACTCGCTGCCGTCGACGCACCGGCGATTCTGGCTGTTCGACCTGGAGGAGAACCGGCTCCTGGCGCGCGAGCTGGTCGCCCACGGGGTCAACACCGGCGGCAACCGCTCGGCGCGCTTTTCCAACGTCGAGGGCAGCCGGCAGTCGAGCCTCGGCCTGTTCCGCACCGCCGAGACGTACTACGGGCGCAACGGGTACTCGCTGCGGCTCGACGGGCTCGAGACCGGCGTCAACGAGCTGGCGCGTCCGCGCGCGATCGTCATGCACGGGGCCTGGTACGTGACCAACCAGTTCGCCCAGCAGCATGGGCGGCTGGGCAGGAGCTGGGGCTGCCCGGCGCTCGACGAGGCGGTGAGCCGCAAGGTCATCGACCGCATCCAGGGCGGTCACCTGCTCTTCTCCTACTACCCCGACGAGGAGTGGCTGAGGAGCTCCCGGTTCCTCCAGTGCCCGGCGTCGCAGCCCTTCCAGCAGACCATGGTCGCTGCGGCCCAGTAGGCGTCGCCCTCCGATCGGAGAGGGCGCCCCGGCGCCGCCTCGGGAGAGGGGGAGGCCCTCAGTCCTCCTGCTCTCCGCGGTACTTCGTGGTCATGCCGTCGATGCCGGCGAGCTTCGAGATCAGGTCGTCGATCCGCGACGAGTAGCCCCACTCGTTGTCGTACCAGGACACCACCTTGACCATGTACCCCTGGATCACCTGGGTGAGCCCAGAGTCGAAGATGCTCGAGTGGCTGTTGCCGACGATGTCGCTCGAGACGATCGGATCGGTGACGTACTCGAGGATCTTGGCCATCGGACCCTCGGCGGCGGCGCGCGCTGCGTCGTTGACCTTCTCCGGGGTGACCTCGCGCTCGAGCTCGACGGTGAGGTCGACGACGCTGCCGTTGGGGATCGGGACGCGGAAGGCGAGCCCGTCGAGCCTGCCCTCCAGCTCCGGAATGACGCGACCCACCGCCTTGGCGGCGCCGGTCGAGGTCGGGATGATGTTGATCGCGGCATTGCGCGACCGCCGCGGGTCCTTGTGCGGGGAATCGACGAGGCGCTGATCCGCGGTGTAGGCGTGAACGGTGGTCAGCAGGCCGCGGCGGATGCCGAAGGAATCGTGGAGGATCTTGGCCAGCGGCGCCGCGCAGTTCGTCGTGCAGCTCGCGTTGCTGATGATGCGAGTGTTCTCGGTCACCACGTGATCGTTGACGCCGAGCACGACGGTGCTCTCCAGGTAGTCCTCGGTCGGCACCGTGACCACCACCCGCTTGGCGCCCGCTTCGAGGTGGTCGTCGAGCTCTTCGAGCTTGCGGAAGCGGCCCGTGCTCTCGATCACGTAGTCGACGCCGAGGTCCTTCCACGGCAGCTTCGAGGGAACCGGCTCGGAGAGCACCTCGAAGGGATCGCCGTCGATCCACATCTTGCCGTCCTGGAGCTCCACCTTGCCCTGGTACTTGCCATGGACGCTGTCGTACTTGAAGGCGTAGGCGAGCTGCTCGGGCGCCGTCAGGTCGTTGATCGCGGCGACGTCGAAGAGCCCCTTGGTCTTCGCGGAGCGCATGACCATGCGGCCGATGCGGCCGAAACCGTTGATCGCGATGCGGGGAACTGCCATGGGAGGACTCCTGGGTCGAAGGGCGGGGAGGAGCGGCAAGAAGCAGAAAGGAGGGGGAGAGCCGCTCGACTCGCCTCGGCGAACGTCGGCTCGAAGCCACCCCTTGGGCCACAGGATAACCGCAGTCCCGCGCAGGGGCTGTGGCGCGGCAGCGCGCCGCGCTCCCGGCGGCGACCTCCCGTGCGCTGTCTCGAGAGACCAGGGCGCCAGCCTCGAGCCAGGACCGACAGCTCGCCGTTGGCGGCGGCTGTCCGATGACCAGGGAGAGACCGTGCGGCGTCCCCGAGTCCGGTCGCTCGGATCGTCCCGGTTGGAAGCCCGAGGACGGCTCGCCGGCCGAGGCGGTCGCGGGCCGCCTCCTCTTGAGGCTCGGAGGATCGTCGTCGGCCCGCGAGAACGGCCTGCAGGACGCTTACTGGAAGCGCCAGCCGATGTTGAGGAAGACGCCGCTGAGGCCGATGTCGACGTCGAAGTCGCCGTCGAGGCTGCCGATCGGGAGATCCTCGACATCCCCCTCGACCTCGCGATAACCGGTCTCGACGAAGAAGTTCGTGAACTGGACGCCGAAGTTGGCGTAGAAGCCGACCTCGTCGTCGACGCTGCCGCCGTCGGCGTCGAGCAGGTAGTAGGTGCCGCCGAAGGCCACGTAGATCGGGCCGGTGCCGAGCTTGAAGCGGACGCCGGCATCGATCGGGATCACGTCGAGCTCGAAGTCGATGTTGCTCAGCGGGCGGCCGTCGAGCTCGAGCTCCCCGTCGTCGAACTGGGTGTAGTAGGCGCCGGTGAGCTCGAACTGGATGGCGGCGCCGAACGCCACCCGGAAGCCGAGGCCGTCCGCCTTGTCGTAGTCCTCGGCCTTGTAGACGCTGGCGAAGAGCGAGAACTTGGTGCCCCCTTCGGTTGCGGCCGGAACGACTTCGGCGATCGCGAACAGGAGCAGTGCCGGGATCAAGACTCTCTTGATGCTCATGCGGAGTTCCTTTGTCGGGTTCGAGCCCTTGCCGAGAACGGCAAAGGAAGGGGCTTCGAGATGGACGTGTCTCTTCGCGCGGGCAGATGGCTCCCGCACTCGCGCGCGTGCCGCGATTCGGCAGTGCTCCCGAGCGCGTGCTCCCCGGACAGCGAGCGTTTGGCCGAAGATATCGGACAATGGCCCTCCCCGAGAAACGGAGCTCGAGCCCCCGCCGGGCTCCGCAGCCGCGAAAGGCCCAAGGGTCCAGGGTCGTCGACGGCATCCGTCGAGGAGGGTCTCGACGATCGATCCTGATCGCCGCGAGCGACGCGGGCGGTGGAGAGGCCTCGGTCCGGTCGGCGTCCCGCGCCTCCTCGAAGAGCGTCGGCGCCGCCGGCGAGCCGGGAGCGGGCGGCGACGCGCGGCCGGAGGCGCGCGTCCCCTCGAACGGCGACCTCCGCGATCAGAGGAGCTTGCGCACCCAGCCGGCGTTGCGCATCCGCTCCTCGACCCGGGCCACGTGCCGCCGGTGATTGTCGTTGGCGCTGCCCGGGTACCAGGCGGCGCTCGGCAGGCTCGCCGCGAGCTGGGCGGCCTCGGAGGCATCGAGCTCGCGCGCCGGTTTGCCGAAGAAGCGCTGCGCGGCCGCCTCGGCGCCGAAGATGCCGGGATGGAATTCGGCGACGTTGAGGTAGAGCTCGAGGATGCGGCGCTTGCGCAGCTTGCGTTCGAGTGCGACGGTGTACGCCGCCTCGCGCACCTTGCGGAGGTACGTGCGATCCGGTGACAGCCAGAGGTTCCTGGCGAGCTGCTGGGTGATGGTCGACGCGCCGCGTAGGCGGCGTCCCTCCCGGAGGTGCTGCTCGATGGCGATCTTGATCTCGGCCGTCGCGAAGCCGTTGTGCGAGTAGAAGTCGATGTCCTCGGCGACCAGGACGGCGAGCTTCAGCTCGTCGGAGATCTCGGAGTAGGGCGTCCAGGTCCAGCGCGGGGTCGCGCCGGTCGCCCGGTGGCGCTCGATGAAGGCGGTGGTGGTCGGAGGCGATCCGGCGAGCCGCGCCGCCGCGCCGCCGAACGACCGGTACGTCAGGGCGAGCGCGCAGACGCCGGCGACCGCGAGGGCGGCGAGGGCGAACAGAGCCCGTCGCCAGCGCGAGCCGGGGCGCCGGCCGTCCCCGGCGGACCTGCCGGGGAGCATCCTCCGGACGAGGCGAGCCATCGCGTCAGCTTAGTACAGGGAAACGGCACGACTCCCAGGCGCGACCGTCCTTCGAGGTCTCGAGGCCGAGTCACGCCTCGATCGACGGACGAGGCCCCGGTCGATCACAGCGGCCACGGCCCTGCGACGAAGGACCGGTCGAGGAGCCGTCTTCCGTAGGCCGACGCCCCCGATCACACCGTCCCTGCCCCACGCCCCTTCTTCGTAGCGGCCGACCCCCCAGTCGGCCGATCTCGACGACGTTGGAATTGCTAGCCGGAGATGTGCCAAAAAGCGCGCGGAGCGCGCGGGCACATCGGAGGCTAGCCGAGCTCGATGCGCTCCGCTCCCTTGCTCTTCGCGCGCACCAGCGCCGCGTTGAGCGCGGCGCCGAGCAGGACGGCCCACGCCGAGAGGTACAGCCACATCAGCAGGACGACGACGCCGGCGAGCGCGCCGTAGGTCTGGTTGTAGCTCCCGAACCGCTGGACGAACTGACTCATCAGCGCGGAGGCGATGAGCCAGAGCACGGTCGCGGTCGCCGCCCCCCAGGTCCCCCAGTGGATCTTTTCGCGCGTGCGGTTCGGGGCGTAGGCGTAGAGCACCGCGAGGATGAACATCATCCCGGCTCCGAGCAGCGGCCAGCGGATCAGGGCGGTGATCGTTCCCGTCGCCGACGGTCCGGGAAGCAGCGCCAGCGCGGCGGGCAGGAGAACGACCAGGAACAGCGCGACGACTCCGAACAGCAGGAGCCCACCGGTCAGCACCAGGGCGAGCCGGTTGAGCGCGAGGATGCCGCGCGGCGGCGACGCGCCGTCGATCGCGTTGCAGGCGACGATCAGGGAGCGGATGCCGCGCGTCGAGCTCCACAGGCCAATCAGCAACGACACCGCGATGCCGAGCGAGAGTGTCGGTGCGGGCGAGTCGGCGATGGCGCCGAGCTGGCGGACCAGGATCTCCTCGGCCTCGCCCGGCACCAGCAGCCCGAAGGTCTCGACCACGTTGGCGACGTCGCTGGCCTCGGCGATCAGCCCGTAGATCGAGACGAAGAGCGTCAGCGCGGGCGGCAGTGACAGGAAGGAATAGAAGGCGACCGCCGCGGCCAGCATCGCGACTCGCTCCTCGAAGACCGATCGCCAGACGTCGGCGGCGATCGTCTTCCAGTCGCCGCCGGGCTTCACGCGCCTGTCCTCGCGAGCCGGCTCTGACTTCTTTTGCCGCCGTCGGGCCCTCTTGCTTTGCTTCTTCCCGCCCATCCTGCTTTCAGAGTAGCCCAGGAGGAGGCTTCCGCTCGGGCTCGAAGCGGTCGCGGAGGCGCCCCGCGGCGGCCGCCCCTTGACAGCGCCCCGGCGCCGGGAGCACTCTCGCCGGCAGCGAGAGGAGCTTTAGCGACAGACCTAGACGCCATCATTCCGCCGCAGACGAGCCGCGACCCGCCCCGAGCGGGTCGCAAGGAAGGGAGTGAGAGTCTCCCGCCGCCCCGCGACTGTGATCGGGACGAAAGCCGCCAGCAGCCGAACAGGCTGCCGACCGCCACTGGAGCGAAGGCTCCGGGAAGGCGCGGCGAGTAGGACGACCGAGAGCCAGGAGACCGGTTCGCGCTGCGCTCCACCAACGACTGGTCCCCGAGGGGGGAAAGGAGTCGAACATGAACCGTCCCGATCGCCGGAATCCTCCGGCCTCCACCCGCTCCAACGCTCGTGCGAGCATCCTCGGCGAGCGCGTCCTTCCGCGTCTCTGGACAGGTCGCTGGAAGGGGCGCCCTTCACAGACGGGGCGTCCGCACCGCCGCGCCGGCGCGGCGACCGCGCTCGCCGCGCTCTTCGCCGGGCTCTGCCTGCCGGCGCTCGCCGCGCAGGAGGCCGCCACCGCCACCTCGAGCACGGCGGCCGCCGACGAGCCTACGGCCGGACCGCCGCCGGAAGGGACCTCGGCCCCGCCGCCGGCCAGGACGTCCGCGATCGAGGAGTCGATCGTGGTGAGCGCCAACCCCATCGAGACGCCGGCCGAGGAGGTCGGCAGCTCGGTGACGGTGATCGAGCGCGAGGAAATCGAGGCCTTCGACCAGGTGACGCTGGCCGAGCTGCTGCGCACCGTTCCCGGGCTCGAGATCACGACCGGCGGAGGCCCCGGCAAGGTGACCACGGCGCGCGTGCGCGGCGGCAACGGCTCGGGTCTGCTGGTGCTGATCGACGGGGTGCGCTTCAACGACACCACGACCGGCGCCGCGGACCTCGCCGACCTCCTCGTCGACGGCCTCGAGCGGGTCGAGGTCCTGCGCGGGCCGCAGGCGCTCTACGGCTCCGAAGCGCTCAGCGGCGTGCTCTCGATCGTCACCCGGCGGCCCGACGACGGGATCGCGCTGCGCGGCCTGCTCGAGCTGGGGAGCGACGAGCTGCGACGCGGAGCGCTCGACCTGGGAAGGGGAGGGGACGCCTTCGACGCGGCGCTCGGCCTCGCCCACTTCGAGACCGACGGCGTCTCGCAGGCGAGCGAGCGCGCCGGCAACCGCGAGAGCGACCCCTACCGCAACGACACCCTCACCGGACGCCTCGGCCGGCGCCTCGGCGAAGAGGGTCGTCTCGGGCTGTCGGTGCACGCCTTCGAAGGCGACACCGCGCTCGACGGCTTCCTCGCCGACGATCCCAACGCCCGGCAGGAGCGCGAGTCGATCTCGTCGACGCTCAGCTGGAGCCAGAGCCTCGGCCGCCGTTGGCACCAGAGCGCGTCGCTGGAGAATCAGCGGATCGACCTGCTGGGCGCTGACCCCGACGATCCGTTCAACAACTACGACATCCGCTCCGACAGCCTCGAGCTCTCGACGCGCGCCGACCTCGCGCTGGGCGGAGAGGCGCGCGACGCCGGCACGCTCTCGGTGGGGCTCGAGCGAGAGCGTCGCGAGGGCTTCAACCTGGACGGGTTCGACCGCCGCGTCGATCTCGCGGCCGGCTTCGTCTCCCACCAATGGAGCGTCGGCGATCGCTGGCACGCGACCGCGTCGGTGCGGGGCGATCACCACTCGACCTTCGGCGACGAATTGAGCTGGCGCGTGACCTCGGCGATCCGGCTGGGCTCGGCGTCCGGCTCGGCGGGGCCGAGCCTCCACTTCTCGTACGGCACGGCCTTTCGCGCGCCGAGCTTCAACGAGCTCTACTTCCCCTTCGCCGGCGATCCCGCGCTGCGCCCCGAGCTCAGCGAGGGCTGGGACCTCGGCCTCGCGCACCAGTCGGCGAGCGGCGCGCTCGGCTTCGACGTGACCTGGTTCAGCATCGACTTCGAGGATCTGATCGACTTCGACCTCGACGCCTTCGTCTTCGCCAACATCCTCGAGGCCCGCTCGGAGGGGGTGGAGGGCTCGCTTCGATACCGTCCCGCCGATCGCGTGCGCCTGGTGGCGACCCACACCTGGAATCGCGCCCGCGACCTGTCGAGCGGCGCCGACCGTCCGCTCGCCCGTCGCCCCGAGCACCGCTCGACGCTCACCGCCGAGCTCGACGCCACCGAGCGCTGGCGCCTCGCCCTCGCCGCCTTCTCGGTGCAGGATCGCGTCGAGTCTTCGGGCGCGGCGATGGACGACTACCTGCGCGTGGACCTGCGGATCGACTGGTCGGCGGCGCCACGCTGGCGGCCGTACCTGCGGGTGACCAACCTGCTGGACCGGGAGTACGAGGAGATCCCGGGATTCACCACGCCGGGGGCCGAGCTGGCGGTCGGCGCCCGCCTCTCGCTTCTGCCGCCGTGAGAGTCGCCGTGAGAATCTCGAGGCTCCTGCGGCGGGCGCCCCTGGCGATCTCCTGGCTCGCGCTCGCCGCGGCCTGCGCCACCGAACCCGAGCGCCGCGTCCCGCTCGAGGTGCGGGCGGATGGCGAGGCTGCGACAGACGAGGAGGGCGGTTGGAACCGCGCCGGCTTCCGCCTGATCGAAGGGCGGGAGCTGGGCGGAGGGGTCTGGCGGCGCCTCGAGGACCGTGCCGGCCGCATCCTCGACCTTCCGGCGCCGCCCGCCCGCGTCGTCTCGCAGACGCTCGCCTCCGACGAGGTCTTGCTCGAGCTGCTGCCCGGCGACCGGCTGATCGCGGTCTCGGCGCTCGCCCTCGATCCGCGCTACAGCCTGGCGGTGGAGGCGGCGGCGCGGGTCCCCGAGACCGTCGTCCACGACACCGAGCGGCTGCTTTCGCTGCGCGCCGACCTGATCGTGGCGGCGAGCTACACGACGCCCGAGACGCTGCGCCAGCTCGCCCACGCCGGCGCTCCGGTCCTGCGGCTGCGCCGCTTCGACAGCGTCGCCGCGATCCGCGACAACGTCCGCAGCCTCGGCTTCGCGGTGGGGGAGGACGAAGCGGCCGCGGCGCTGATCGCCGAGATGGACCGCCGGATCGAGGCGGAGCGCCGGCGCGTTCGTAAGGCGCTCGAGAGCTCGGCGCTCGAGGACGCGCCGCCCGCGGCCGGCTCCGGGTCGGCCCCAGCACACCGCCCCCGAGACCCGCCGCTGCGCGTGCTCTCGTGGGACGACGCGGTGGCGCCCGGCGCCGGCACGATCTTCGACGACTTGGTGCGCCTGCTGGGCGCCGAGAACCCGGTCTCGGCAGCGGGTCTCCACGGCTGGCCGCGGGTCGGGGTCGAGCAGATCCTGGTCTGGGATCCCGATGCGATCTTCGTCTCGGCGCCTCCGGGCGAGGAGCTCGCCGTGCGCCACCGCCTGCTCGGGGATCCTCGCCTGTCCCTGACCACCGCGGCGAAGCGCGGGCGGATCCACGTCATCGACGCCGCGCTGTTCTCGACTGTCTCGCACCACGTCGCCGGGCTGGCGGAGGCGATCGGAGCGCGCCTGGCGCCTCCCGACAGCGCGGCGGAGCCCGCCACGGTGCCGCAGTGAGCGTGGTCGACTCGCCGGCCGCACCGCCGCGTCGTCTGCGCTTGGGAGCCCTGATGGCGGTGGGGGCCGTCCTGCTCGTCCTGTTCGGTCTCGTCGGCCTGCTGCTCGGCTCGGCGGATCTCGGCGTCGCCGAGATCGCAGCGGTCCTCGCTGCGCACCTGCTCCCGGGGGGCGGCTCCGCTGCCGGGCCCTCGGACGGGCCGATGGCCGCCATCGAATCGGTCGACCCGGTCTCTGATGCCATCGTCTGGTCGCTGCGGCTGCCGCGGGTGCTGCTCGCGATGCTGGTGGGCGCGGCGCTGGCGATCGCGGGCGCGCTGATGCAGGGGCTGTTTCGCAACGCGCTGGCGTCCCCCGGGATCGTCGGCACCAGCGCGGGCGCCTCGCTGGGCGCGATCTGCGCGCTCGCCTTCGGACTCGCCGACGAGTCGATCCTGGCCCTGCCCGCGCTCGCCATCGGCGGCGCGCTCGCCGCGCTCCTGATCGTCCAGGCGATCGCCACCCGCGACGGCAGCTCGCCGGCGGCCACCCTGCTGCTCGCCGGCGTCGCCCTCACCGCTTTCATCGGCGCGATCAACGCCTGGATCATCGCCAGCTCCTGGGAGGAGCACGAGGTCGCGCGCCGGATCAGCTACTGGCTGCTCGGCGGGCTCTCGGACCGCGGCTGGATCCACGTCGGCATCGTCGCGCCCTGTCTGCTCGCCGCCGGCGCGGTCTCCTGGTGGCTGGCCCGCGACCTCGACCTGCTGCTCGAGGGGGAGGAGGTCGCCGGGGCCCTCGGGGTCGAGGTCGAGCGCGCGAAGCGGATCCTGCTCGCGGCGGCGGCGGTGCTGGCGGGCTCGGCGGTCGCGGTGAGCGGGGTGGTGGCCTTCGTCGGGCTGGTCGTCCCCCACGTCGTCCGTCTGCTGCTGGGCCCCGCCCATCGGACGCTGCTGGTCGCCTGCGCGGTCACCGGCGCGTGGTTCGTGCTCGGCGCCGACCTCGTCGCCCGCACCGCCGTGGCGCCTCAGGAGCTGCAGCTCGGAGTGGTGACTGCCTTCGTCGGGGCTCCCTTCTTTCTCTTCCTGCTCGTCCGCCATCGCTGGGAGGGGGGAGAGTGAGGGCTCGGGGGACCGGGCGGCCAGTCGAGCTGCGCCTCGAGGGCGCGGGCGTCGCGCGCGGGAGGGGAGACCGCCGGCGCTGGCTGGCGCGCAACGTCGATCTCGCCCCGCGCGGCGGCGAGCTGCTCGCCCTGGTGGGGCCGAACGGCGCCGGCAAGTCGACGGTGCTGCGGCTGCTGTCGGGGCTGTGGCCGCCGAGCGAGGGCCGGGTCAGTCTCGACGGCCGGAGCCTCGACCGGCTGCCGCGTCGGGAGGTGGCGAGGCGGGTGACGTACGTTCCGCAGCACAGCGTGCCGCTGTTCGAGTTCACGGTGCGCGAGCTGGTTGCGATGGGAGCGTTCCCGGCCACGCCCCGCTTTGCCCTCGGCGGCGGCGCCGCCGAGGACCGGTGGGTGGCCGAGTGCATGGAGCGCGCCGACGTCACCTACCTCGCCCACCGCTCGGTGAGGAGGCTCTCGGGCGGCGAGCTGCAGCGGGTGCTGGTGGCGCGCGGCCTGGCGACGCGGGCCGACGTGCTGTTGCTCGACGAGCCCACCGCCAGCCTCGACCTCGTCCACCAGCTCGAGGTCCTGGGCCTGTGCCGCGAGCTCGCTGCGGAGGGGCGTGCGGTCGTGGTGGCGCTCCACGACCTCAATGCGGCGCTCCGCTGGGCCGCGCGACTGGCCGTGATCGAGAGTGGGTCGAAGGTGGCGGAGGGCGCGCCCGCGGAGGTGCTGACCCCGGAGCTGCTCGCCAGCGTGTTCGGCGTGCGCGCCGTGGCGCTGGCGGGCGCCGGCGCGAGCGAGGGCGAGCTGCAGTACCGGTTCGATCAGCCTCTCCCGGCGCGAGCGCCGGGCCGGGACGGCTGAGGTCGACCGGGCTGTCTCGCGGAGTTGCGGCCCCGCCGTCGAGAGTTCCCCGCCCGCGATAGACTGGCGCCCGTCTCGACCGCTCCTGCAGGTGTCCGGACCGGCTCGCGCCGGCCCTCGGTGGCACCCGAGACTCTGGCCAGGCAGAGATTCGACGTCCGGTGAACGTCCCCCTTCGTAGCGTGTCGAGCGAACCGCTGACCCCGATCGCAGATCGCTCGGCGGCGTGGGCCACGCAATCCTTCGGGCAGCCGAGCTGGACTCCGGCGCTGCGCGCGGGTTGGTTGGCCCTCGTCCTGTTCGCGCTCGCGCTCCACGTGCTGGGCGCTGCGCCCAGGGTCGAGCAGGTGGCGGACTCCTGCGGGCCGGGAGAGGTGTGTCCCACCCTTTTCACCGAGACCGACCGCGCGGTGCTCGAGGAGGCGGGCGTGCGTCCGCGCTCGGTGGTCTGGTACCTCGAGGGCGTCGCCAGCCTGATGGTGCTGCTGTGCACGGTCGCGGCCTGGATGATCTTCTGGCGACAGCCGCGCAACTTGACGGCGCTGGTCGCCTCGCTGTTCCTGGTCTTCGTCGCCGTCGCGGCCGCCCAGAACACGCAGGCGCTCACCGACGGCTACCCCGGCCTGGCGTGGGCGGTCGCGGTGTTCTCGATGTCCACCGGCGTCCTGACCTCCGCTCTGTTCCTGATCTTCCCCGACGGCCGGTTCGTCCCGTCCTGGAGCCGATGGATCTTCGTCGTCTGGGCCGGCAGCAGCGCGGTGCTGGCGTTCGGGCCGCTGCTCGGCGCCGAGCGGCTCGCGCTCGAGGTGCAGCAGCGCAACTCGATCACCCTTCCCTTCCTGCTCGTGGCGGTGGCTTGCCAGGTCTACCGCTATCGCTTCGTCTCGGACTCGATCGACCGCCAGCGGGTGAAGTGGGCGTTGCTCGCCTTCGGCGTGCAGGTGGCGGTGTTCGCCGGCAACATCGTCGCGCCCTCCATGGCCGCGGGCTCCGACTCGCAGATCGTGCCGCTGCTCACCAAGCTGGTCAGCTTCCACGTCTACGTGGTGACCTTCCTGGCGATTCCGGTGGCGATCGGGTTCTCGATCCTCCGCTATCGACTGTGGGACGTCGACTTGATCCTGCACCGCTCGTTGACCTACGGATCGCTCACCGGGCTGCTGGTCCTCCTGTTCGCGGGGTTCGTGGTGTCGCTGCAGACCCTGGTGCGCCTCCTCACCGGAGGGCAGAACCAGACCCTGGTGCTCGGCGCCTCGATGCTGCTGGTGGGCGCACTGTTCCAGCCGGCGAGAGCCAAGCTCCGCCGGGTCATCGACCGCTCCGTGTTCGGCATCGGGCTCGACTACCGCGCGACGATGCAACTCCCGCCGGGGGCCTCCCTGGCGGCTCGTCTCGCCGACACCCGGGTCCTCGACGGCTTCGCCGACTGGACGCTGATCGGGCGCGGCGGCATGGCCGAGGTCTACCGCGCCCACGACGCGGGTCGCGACCGGCCGGTCGCGGTGAAGGTGCTCCACGCCGACGTCGACTCCGAGGAGGGGATCCGGCGCTTCGAGCGCGAGGCCGAGATCGTCGCCGCGCTCGACCATCCCAACATCGTCAAGCTGCTCGGCTACCGCCAGACCGACAGCGGCCTGCGCGTCATGGTGATGGACTACGTGTCGGATCTCGATCTCTCGAAGCACCTCCCGGACGACGGCATGCCACTCGATCATGCCCTGGACCTGCTCGGCGACCTGGCCGATGCACTCGACTACGCGCATTCACGCGGCGTGGTCCACCGCGACGTGAAGCCGTCGAACGTGCTGCTCGAGCGGGTCGCCGGGGTGACGCCGACCTTGAGAGCCGTGCTCACCGACTTCGGGATCGCCAAGTCGCTGGGGGGCACGCAGCTCACGCGCTCGAACCTGATCGGTACGGTGACTCACATGTCGCCGGAACAGATCCGCGACCCGGCCCGGGTCGACGCCCGTTCCGACATCTACTCGCTCGGCGTGCTGGCGTTCCAGCTCCTCACCGGCAAGGTTCCGTTCGACGGACGCAGCCCGACCTCGGTGCTGCTGGCCCACCTCCAGCACCCTCCCCCGGATCCGAGGAAGCTGCGCCCCGATCTGCCCCGAGCCGCCGCGCGAGCCATCGTGAGGGCGCTGGCCAAGAACCCCGCCGACCGGCCGGCCACGGCGCGTGAGCTCGTCGAGGAGATGGCCGCGGGCCGATCAGAGATGGCGGTGACGCTGACGTCTTGAGGAGCTGAGGAGGGACCGATGACGGATCACAGGAGCGGTTGGTTGGAACGGGCGCTGCCCTTCCTCGTGGTGCTCGCGTTCGCGGTCTACGCCTTCGAGCACGTGCGCGCGGTCGCCACCCGCGGCGAGAACATCGCGCTGGTGGAGGCGGGGCTGCTGCTCACCACCTTCGCCCTGCTGCACGCCATCCACATGCTCGGCTGGCGGCGCGCGCTGGCGTTCTTCGGGATCTGCGCGGTGCTCTCGTGGGCGGCCGAGCAGCACTCGATCACCAGCGGCAACGTCGGCGAGTACTACTACACCGAGGTGCTCGGTCCGAAGCTCCTGGACGTGCCCTACGTCATCCCGCTGACCTGGTTCCTGATGATGTACCCCAGCCACGTGATGACCAACCTGATCGTCGAGCGCGTGCCGGCGCTGCGCCGGGGGACGATCCCGCTGGCGATGTGGCTGGCGTTCCTGACCGCGGCCGTGATGACCGCCTGGGACCTGGCGCTCGATCCCTACATGGTCGGCGTCGTCGGCGCCTGGGTGTGGGTCGACGGCGGCCCCTACTTCGGGGTGCCGTTCGCCAACTACTTCGGCTGGATCCATGTCGTGTTCCTGATCGACCTGATCTACCGGCTGGTGGCGCGAAGGCTGCCGCTCGAGCCGATCGGCAGGGTCGGCGCGACCGTCGCCCTGCTGCCGGTGGGCGTCTACGCGATGAACACGCTGTCCTCGATGATCGTCGGCTCGCCGCCCGAGACCCGGCTGATCGCGGCCTTCGCGATGGGCATCCCGGTGTGGATGGCGCTGACCCGGATCGTCCAGGGGATCGAAGCACGAGGGCGCCAGGGCGAGATCGAGCTGGCGCCGCATCAGGCGGCCGACGGCGAGACGAGCCGTCCAGGGCGCAGCGAACCGGGGGTGGCGTGATGGCCCATCACCGGGTGTTGGCCCATCACTGGTCCGGGCGCGGCGGTGGCGAGAAGGCGCTGGTCGGCATCATCACCGTCGTCGCGCTGGTCGTCGTCGCGCTCGAGCTGCGGCCGCTGGTCGACGGCGCCAAGGTGCCGTTCATGCTCCTGGTGCCGATCTTCGCGCTGTTCAGCCTGCTCCACGCCGGCTTCGTCCTGGGCTGGCGCCACGCCTTCCTGTTCTTCGCTCTCTCGGCCGTCATCTCGCTCGGCTCGGAGCTGATCGGCACCGAGACCGGGCTCATCTTCGGCCGGTACCACTACACCGACGTGCTCGGGCCGAAGCTGTTCGGCGAGGTGCCGATCGTCATCCCGCTCACCTGGTTCCTGATGATCTACCCCAGCTATCTGATCGCCAACCTGATCGTCGAGGGGAGGCTGCTCGCCCAGGGTCGCCGTCTCGCGCACCTGGTCTCGATGGCGTTCCTCGGGGCGCTGGTGATGACCGCGTGGGACCTCACGCTCGATCCCTACATGGTGAGCTTCGAGAAGGCGTGGGTGTGGGACCAGCCGGGGAGCTACTTCGGCATTCCGATCCACAACTACGTCGGCTGGTTGGCGACCACCTTCGTCGTCATGTTGCTCTATCGCCTCCTCGAGCGCCGGCGGCCGCCGCGTCCGATCGGCGGGCCCAGCCGCTGGCTGGCGGCGGCGCCGCTCGCGACCTACGGCTTCATGTCGATCGGCGACGTGGCGCTGGGCCACCCGGTCGAGACGGTCCTGATCTCGCCGTTCGCCATGGGGATCCCGCTGCTGTTCGCGGCGACCGCCTTCGCGCGTCCGGAGCGGTTGCGGGGAATCGAGGGGGCGGCGTCGCCGGCCGCGGTCTCGAGGTCGGGCTCGGAACGCGGCGTCGGTCTCGATGCGCCGTAGCGCAACCTGGAGCGCAGCCACCGAGCTCGTGATCGTGCCGGCGTCCGCCGAACAGGAGTTGCGCGTCACCCAGGAAGTATCGAGAACGTGACGACGCGGGAGCCGGTCGCGCCCTCTCCTCGGGTGCTCGTCCCTGCGGCTCGGGGGTCAGCCGCCGGCCCGTGGCCGGCTCGCTAACGTAACTGAACTAGGAAGCGCCCGCTTCTGGTGTCTCGGCCGCCTCGCGAGCCTCGTGGGCGACGGCTCGGTTGCGCCCCTGCTCCTTCGCCTCGTACAGCGCCTGGTCCGCCGCCTTGACCAGGTCGGCGACACTCATCCCGTCGGACCACTGCGCCACGCCCAGGCTCAGGGTCGCACCGCCGGTGCGACCGCGGTCCTCGACCTTCGTGGCCTCGATCAGCGAGCGCACGTTCTCGGCGAACTCGAGCGCGTCCTCGAGACCGACATCGGGGAGGATCAGCGCGAACTCGTCGCCGCCGTAGCGGGCGAAGAGCTGCTCGCGCCGGACGCGCTCGCCGACCAGTGCGGCGACGGTGCGCAGCATCCGATCGCCGAACAGGTGGCCGAGCGAGTCGTTGACCTCCTTGAACTGGTCGATGTCGAACAGCACCAGCGACAGGTCGCCGTGCGAGCGCGAGCAACGCGCGACCTCGCGATCGAGGAAGTCGTCGAAGTAGCGGCGGTTGTAGATCTGTGTGAGGCCGTCGATGATGGTGAGGCGGTAGATCTCCTCGTGGTACATCGCCTCGACGTCGCGGCCGCTGATGAAGCGCAGCACGACGCCGCCGATCTGGATCAGGTCGCCGTGCTCGAGCGCGCGGCGCTCCTCGACCCGCTCCCCGTTGACCAGGGTGCCGTTGGTCGACCCCAGGTCCTCGACGATGAAGTCCTCCTCGAGCGGCTCGAAGCGCGCGTGCCGGCGCGACACGCTGTCGGCGTCGATCACGATCGAGTTGTTGAACGAGCGACCGATGGTGAGCTCGGCGTCGAGCGAGAAGCGTCGACCCAGCTCGCCGCCGTAGATCACGACCAGCGACGCCACGCCGCGCACCAGCCGCGGCAGGTCGGAGTCCGAGAGGATGCGGGTGATGCTGTCGGTCATTGCAGTCGCACCGGTGGCGCTTCGCTCGTCGCCGCCTCTTCGATGTCGAAAGAGGCTGTGATCATAGCCCACGACGCCGACTCGCCGCGGCCCCGCAACCCGCTCACGATGCATGCCTTGGCGTGCCGTGCCGCCTGCTCCTGTACGCTCCGCGGGTGCCCGGCCTCGACCTCTTCACCCAGCCCTGGGTCCTGGCGCTCGCTCACGCGGCGGCCATCACGCTCGCGGTCGGCCACATCGTCCTCCACAAGCGCGACGTCCGGGCGGCGGTCGGCTGGGCGGTCGTCGTCCTCGTGGCGCCGTTGCTCGGTGCGCTCTCCTACTGGCTGTTCGGCGTCAACCGCATCCGCCGACGCGCTGCGCGGATCTTTCCGCGCACGCGGACCCGCTCGCTGCCCGACCGCTGGGAGGGCTCCGCGCCGCATCACGCCTTCGGCTGCGACGGGATGACCCGGCTGCTCGACCGGCTCGTGCCGCGCCAGCTCGTCGGCGGCAACCGCGTGACAGCCCTGATCGGCGGCGCGGCGCTCGACGAGATGCTCGAGTCGATCCGCTCGGCGGAGCGGTCGATCACGCTCGCCACCTACATCTTCGACCACGACGAGACCGGGCTCGAGTTCGCGCGCGCGCTGCGCGAGGCGCAGCATCGCGGGGTGAGCGTGCGCGTGCTGGTCGACGCGGTCGGCGACCGCTACTCGTTTCCGTCGATGGTGGCTCACCTGCGCAAGCGCGGCGTCCCGGCGGCTCCCTTCCTGCGCACCCGACTGCCCTGGCGCTTTCCGTACTTCAACCTGCGCAACCATCGCAAGATCTGCGTGATCGACGGCCGGGTGGCCTTCACCGGCGGCATGAACATCCGCCACGGTCATCGCTCGGACTGCGTCGACGACCCCGCCGCCGTGGCCGACGTGCACTTCCGCGTCGAGGGGCCGGTGGTCTCGGACATCCAGAGCGTGTTCGCCGAGGACTGGCAGTTCGCCACCGATCAGCGTCTCGAGGGGGACGAGCTGTGGTTCCCCGAGATCGAGCCGGTGGGCGACGTCGTGGTGCGGGCGATCGCTGACGGCCCCGACCACGACATGGACAGGATCCTGTGGGCACTGCTCGGCGCGATCGCCTGCGCGGAGCGCCGCCTGGTGATCGCCACCCCCTACTTCCTCCCCGACTCCGGCCTCGACCACGCCCTGCAGGTGGCGGCCGGGCGCGGCGTCGAGGTCGACCTCCTGCTCCCCGAGCGCAGCAATCTCAAGCTCGTGCACTGGGCATCGCGCGCGACCTGGCCCTGGGTGATGGAGGGCGGCTGCCGGATCTGGCTGACCCCGCCGCCCTTCGATCACACCAAGCTGATGCTGATGGACGACGAGTGGTCGTTCATCGGCAGCGCCAACTGGGACCCGCGCAGCCTGCGCCTCAACTTCGAGCTCAACCTCGAGTGCCACAGCCGAGAGCTCAACGCCCGCTTCGCCGAGATCCTGGAGGCCAAGCGCCGGCAGGCGCGTCGAGCAACGATCGGGGAGGAGAATGCCCTGCCGCTGCCGAGAAAGCTCCTCCACGGCAGCGTACGGCTGCTGACGCC
>DATKBT010000052.1:0-100980 GCA_035546295.1 Thermoanaerobaculia bacterium
GTCCTTGAGCTCGATCTCCTTGGCGACGGTGACGCCGTCCTTGGTGATCGTGGGGGAGCCGAACGACTTCTCGATGACCACGTTGCGGCCCTTGGGGCCGAGGGTCACCTTGACTGCGTCGGCAAGCTTGTTGACTCCGCGAAGGACCGCGCCGCGCGCGTCCTCGGAGTAGACGATCTGCTTTGCCATCAGTTTCCTCCTGATGAAATGTGTTTTTTGGATGCTGTGATGCTGGTCGACTCGGACGTGGCGTGGCGAGAGCCCTAGGCTCCGCGCCTCAGCCGACCACCGCGAGGATCTCGTCCTCGCGGAGGATCACGTAGTCCTCGTCGTCGATCTTGATGTCGCTGCCCGAGTACTTGCCGACGAGCACCTTGTCGCCGACCTGGACGTCGAGCGCGGAGCGCGAGCCGTCCTCCTGGATCTTGCCGGGGCCGACGGCGATCACCTCGGCCTCCTGCGGCTTCTCCTTGGCAGAGTCGGGGATGATGATGCCTCCCCGGACCTGCTCCTCGAGCTCGAGCCTCCTGACGAGGACACGGTCATGAAGCGGGCGAACTTTCATTGTGGAACTCCTCCTTGAAGAGTGGTTGTGTGCGAGCGGCCGAGCCGTGCAAGCGGCTCGGACCGTCATCGATTCTGACGAGGCGACTTGAACCGAAAGCTGAGCTTGGCGTTCCTCGCGCGACGTGGATTTCGGCTCTGGGTGTTCGCGGTCGTCACCCGCTGTCCGGGATCGAGGCTCGCCGCTGAGATCGGGTTCGATCCTCTGCGATCGGCTCGCGCGGGGCGGGCGCCGAGGTTTCGAGGCAGGCGTTCCAGAAGAATCTGCTAGCACTCGACCTCGGTGAGTGCCAATCGTAGACGTCTTCGCTCCGCACTGTCAAGAGGTTCAGGAAGAAAACCCGGAAAATCGTAGTGTAGAGCGCTTAGATCGCGCACCTCGGCGCAAGGCTGCGCCGCTTGCGCGCAGCCTTCGAAGGGGTGCCGCGTTCCGGTCGGAGATCAGAGGCCGGGGTAGAGCAGCCCGATGGCGAATCGTTGAACCGGCTCGAAGACCGGCCAGAAGAACCTCCACGCGGCGACGATCCCGACCCAGGCCCAGATCGGGTTGCCGAGCAGAAACTCCTGGTAGCGGCGAGCGGCGTTCTCGGGCAGGAAGAGCTGGATCGCACCGCTGCCGTCGAGCGGGGGCAGCGGCAGGAGGTTGAAGATCAGCAGGACCAGGTTGAGGCTGAACAGGATCGAGAGCAGCAGAGCCGTCGCCTCGGAGCCTGTTGCGCCGGTCGCCTGGGCGATCTGGGAGAACGAGAGCACGTCGGGCGGCTGGAGAAACCCCACCCCGATCGACACCTTGATGGCGATCGCGGCGAGCAGCACCAGGCCGAGGTTCGCGGCCGGTCCGGCGAGCGACATGATCGCGGCCTTGCGCGGCCAGCGCATCGACCACTGCGGGTCGTACGGGGCGCTGGCCCAGCCGAACATCCACTGGCCCTGCATCAGGACGAAGGAGAGGATCGGCACCACGACCATGCCGAACGGCTCGCGCCGGATGTGGGGGATCGGGCTCAGCGACACCTGCCCGCCGTGGTAGGCGGTGCGATCGCCGAGCTGCATGGCCGCGAAGGCGTGCCCGGCTTCGTGGAGCGTGGTCGAGAACACGAACACGACGAACCAGGTGATCAGGGGGAGGACGAGGTCGGGCACGGTCTCGCTGGGGCGACGAGGAGGATCTCGGCGGGTCCGCGAGTTCTACCACAGCGACTCGCCCGGACCCGACCCGCGGGAGCCGCGCGCCAGGATCACAGCGCGACCCCGACGGGCGCGGTGAAAGCCATCTCGCACGGCGTCAGTCGGCGCGCAGCGCCTGCTGGGGATCGATGCGCAGGGCTCGTCGCAGCGGGAGCGAGCTCGCCAGCAGACCGATGACGAGCACCAGGGCGGTCAGGCCGGCCAGCGCCACGGGCTCGGTGGGCGAGACCTGGTAGAGGAGGGCGCGAAGCGGTCTCCCCGCGACCGCTGCGCCGAGAAGACCGATCGTTGCACCGGCGACGACGGCGCCCATCGACTGCCCGACCACGAGGCGGGCGAGCGCGCGCGAATCCGCTCCCAGCGCCTGGCGGATCCCCATCTCGCGCCGGCGGCGGCTCACCCAGTGCGCGAGCACGCCGTAGATGCCGATCGCGGCGAGCAACAGCGCAGTCCCGGACAGCCCGCCGAGCAGCCTGGCCACGAAGAGCTCGCGCGCCAGCGAGTCGTGGATTACGGCGCCCATGCTCTCGATCCCGCGAAGCGGAACCGAGTCGTCGATCGCGCGCACGGCGTCGCGGACCGGCCCGGCGAGGGTCGCCGGGGGCGAGCTGGTGCGCAGGACGATGGTCGCCAGCCGACCCGGCGGTCGCAGCTGCACGCGCTCGGAGGAGCGGAACGGCACGTACATCTGGGGGATCACGTCGGCTCGCAGGTCGTTCTGCTTCTCGTCCTCGACGACTCCGATCACGGTCATCCAGATTCCGTCCTCGCCGGGACGGGCCATCTTCACGCGAGTTCCGATCGGATCGGAGCCCTCGAAGTGCCGTTCAACGGTGGTGCGGTTGAGGATCACTGCCGGCAGGTCCTCGTCGCCGTCGAGGAAGTCGCGCCCGGCGATCAACTCGACCGCCATCGTGCGGAAGTAGCCGGGGCCGGTCGTGCGGTGCTGGATCTCGGGGACGAACCCCTCTTCGCCGCGACCCTCGATCGAGAGACCCGTCGTCCAGGTCGTCATGGCGATCGGCAGGGCGTCGATCAGGCCTGCGGAGCGCACCCCGGGGAGAGCCGCCAAGCGGTCCTGCAGGGCGTCGAAGAACTGGACTCGACGCCGGGCCTCCGCGTAGCCCTGGGCGGGGAGCTGGACCGTCACAGCGACCAGCTCGCGAGGCTCGAAGCCGGCGTCGATCGAGACGATCCGAACGAGGCTGCGCAAGAACGCGCCGGCGCAGACCAACAGGATCATCGCGAGCGCGACCTCGGCCGCCACCAGGGACCGGTGCGTGCGGTGCTCGCGTTGGCTGCCGCCGACCCTGGCCGGTGCGTTCGGCGACACCCGGCTGGCGCGCAGCGCCGCCCGAGCGGGCGCCCCGGAGCAGATCACGGAAGTGAGGAGGCCGAGGCCGAGCGCCACCGCGAGCGTTCGCACGTCCACCGTCGCCTCCCACAACCGCGGAACGTCCGCGGGCCCGTGGGTGCGCGCGAGGTGGACCAGAGCGCAGGCGCCCGCGATGCCAGCGATGCAGGCGCTGCCGCCGAGGAGAAGGGACTCGAGCACGATCGGCGCCATCAGGCGCGCCCCGGTGGCGCCCAGGGCGCGACGGGTCTCGAGCTCGTCGCGGCGGTCGGTAGCGCGCGCCAGCAGCAGGTGCGCGAGGTTGACGCACGCGACGAGCAGGACGCTGAGCACGGCGGCGAGCAGGATCCAGAGCGCCCGCCGCGCGTCGGAGACGACCCACTCGTGCAGGGGCGTGAGGCCGGCTCCCATGTTGCGGTTGAGCACCGGATGCTCCTGTTCGAGGCGAGCCGCCAGGTCTCGGAGCTCGCTGCGCGCCGTCTCCACGTCGACGCCGTCGGCCAGACGCGCGATCGGGGTCACGAAGTGGGCGCGACGAAACCAGTCCTGGCTCCTGGCCTGCGGGTCGAAGTCGATCGTCGCCCAGAGGTCGGGGTCGACGTCGTGCAGACGAAACCCGCGCGGCGCGATGCCGACGACCGTGACCGGCGCGCCGTCGATCCTCAGCGCCCGGCCGACGACTCCCGGATCGGAGGCGAAGCGGTTGCGCCACAGGTCGTGACTGATGACGACCGGGTCGCCGCCGCCGTCCCAGGTCTCGTTCCATTCGAAGAACCGTCCCGCCGCCGGCTCGACGCCGAGCACCGAGAACAGATTGCCGCTGACGTAGGCCGTGCTCAGCGCGAGCGGGTCGCTCTGGCCGTCGAGGACGACGCGGCCGCCCTCGAAGAAGTTGTAGAAGGCGATGTCCACGAAGCTCGTCGCGCGCTCCCGCCAGTCGAGGACGTTGGCAGGCGCCGCGCTCTGGTGGGTCCAGCCCTTGTCCGGATTGCTCTCCCACAGCTGCACAAGCCGATCGGGCTGGTGGTAGGGCAGCGGTCGCAGCAGGATCGCGTCGACCACGCCGTAGGTCGCGGTGGTCGCCGCGATCGCGACCCCCATCATGACGACGGCGACCAGGCTGAATCCCGGCGAGCGACGCAGCGAGCGGCAGGCGGTTTGGAGGTCGCGGAGCAGTTCGATCATCGCGAATCCTTTCGGGAGGGCTGGCTGGTCGGCCCGCGACGAGCGCAGACGTGCTCGCTGATCTCGGCGCACTGCGATCGCGCCGCGCGCCAGGTCGAGGGCGATTCGAAGGGTGCAGAGGACGCGCTGCGAACGTCGGGATCGCCGCGCCTGCTGCTCAGCCATCGCCGCGATCTCGTCGCCGAAGAGCCGCCGGTGATGTTTCGGGTAGAGGGCGAGCACGAGGCGCACCCAGCGTGGGGGGCGTGGTGCTCGATGGGGAGCTGGTACCTTCATCTCGCTCTCTCGAGGTACGCGACGGCTAGCCTCCGATCTGTCGGGGCGCGCCGCGCGCGCTGTAGCAGATCTCCGGCTAGGTCGACTAGCCCGTCGTGGAGTTCTTGCCTGCCTGCGGCAGGCGGCGGTCATTGGCCTCGCGCAAGCGCGAGGCCAAAGCTCACAAAGTGGTCAAAGTTCGATCAAGCCGGCCTGGCCGCCCATAGACCTGGTCGTCGGCCTAGTCGACCTGAGCCCGCGCCCGTCTGCGGGCGCTTGGGCGGGGAACATCAGCTAGCGGGCTCGTGGTATGACCTCGCCTCGCCTTCTCGGCTCGTTGGGGAGTGGTGACCACCACGAGCCCGCTAGGTCGACTAGGCCAGCGGGAAGTTCACAAGACGGTCAAAGTTCGATCAAGCTGCTGCGCTCGCCCAGAGAAACGGCTATGGCCTGGTCGACCCAGCCGCGCCCGCTTGCGGGCTTGCGGCGCACGAGTGATCGGCTAGCGGGCTCGTGGTATGACCGCGCCGCGACCTCGCTGCTCGTTGGGGAGTGGTGACCACCACGAGCCCGCTAGCAATGACTTGCAGCTCCAAGCGCCTCCGGCGCGTCGCCGCGGACAGCCGTAGAACCGGGTTTCGAATCCTCGGACAGCCTCCTACTCGACACGGAGCGAGCGTTGCGGATCAACGCGCAGGGCCTTGAGCACCGGCAGCGCGCTCGCCAGCAGTCCCACGATCACGACCAGGGCGGTCAGCGCCAAGAGCGCGGACGGCTCGCTCGGCGAGACCTCGTAGAGCAGCGCCTGGAGCGATCGTCCCGCGAGCGCGGCGACCCCAGCGCCGAGCAGCGCGCCGGCGACCACCGCACCCAGCGACTGGCCGACGACCAGGCGAAGGATCGCTCCCGCGTCCGCGCCCAGAGCATGGCGGATCCCGACCTCGCGCCGGCGCCGGCTGACCCAGTAGGCGAGAACGCCGTAGATGCCGATCGCGGCGAGCAGCAGAGCCGTCGCCGCGAAGGCGCCGAGCAGGCGCAGCAGGAAGCGCTCGCGCTCGAGCGAGCCGCGCAGCACCGTGCGCATGGTCTCGATCGCTCGCGGCGCCACCGCCTCGTCGAGCGCCGCGATCTCGGCGCGCACCGGACCGTCGAGCTCGTCGGGCGGCAGGGAGGTGCGCAGCACGATCGTCATCTGGCGGTCGGGGTCCTGGCGGAAGGGCTCGTAGAGCGCCGGGGTCACCGGCGCGCGCAGGTCGTACTGCTTCTCGTCCTCGACCACTCCGACCACCGTGTACCAGGTTCCTTCCTGCTCGGGGCGGGCCATCTTGACCCGCCGGCCGATCGGATCGACGCCGGGGAAGTGACTCTCGACCACGGTCCGGTTGAGGATCATCGCCGGCAGCCGCTCGTCCCCGATCCGGAAGTCGCGCCCCGCGATCAGGTCGACGCCCATGGTGGGGAAGTAGCCGGGGCCGGCCGCGCGGTGCTGGATCTCGGGGACGAAACCCTCCTCTCCCATTCCCTCCATCGTGATCGAGGTGGTCCAGGTCGTCATCTTGATCGGCAGGGCGTCGATCAGACCGGCGGAGCGCACGCCCGCGAGCGCGGCGAGCTGGTCGGTCAAGGTCTCGAAGTAGGCGATCTTGGGCTCGGCGCCCGGGTAGCCGTGACCTGGGAGCTGGACGGTCACGGCGACCAGGCCGTCGGGCTCGAATCCCGGGTCGACCGCCCCGATGCGCCCCAGGCTGCGCAGGAACGCTCCGGCGCCCACCACCAGCACCACGGCGAGCGCGACCTCGGCCGTCACCAGCAGCCGGTGGGTCCGGTGCGCCTCACGCCCTGGTCCGCCGCGTGCGTTCGCGCGTGCGCCCAGCCGGCTCGCCCGCAGCGCGGCGCGCGCCGGCGGCAGGGCGCACAGCAGTGGCGTCGACAGCCCGATCGCCACCGCGACCGCCAGCGCTCGGGCGTCGACGGCGGCCTCCCACAGGCGCGGCACGTCGGCGGGACCGTAGGTGCGCGCGAGGTGGACGAGGCCGAAGGCGCCGGCGATCCCGGCGAGGCTGGCGGCGGCTCCGATCAGGAGCGACTCGATCAGCACCGGAGCGATCAGCCGCAGCCCGTCGCCGCCCATGGCCCGGCGCAGCTCGAGCTCTCCCCGCCGGTCGCTGCCGCGCGCGAGCAGCAGGTGGGCGAGATCGACGCAGGCCACCAGGAGGACGCTGCCCACGGCGCCGAGGAGGATCAGCAGCGCGCGCCGCCCGTCGGCGATCACCCATTCGTGCAGCGGAGTGAGGCCGGCTCCCATGTTGCGGTTGAGATCCGGGTGCTCGGCCTCGAGCTGCGAGGCGATCAGCTCGAGCTC
Source organism: Thermoanaerobaculia bacterium (assembly GCA_035546295.1). Lineage (GTDB taxonomy): Bacteria > Acidobacteriota > Thermoanaerobaculia > Multivoradales > Multivoraceae > DATKBT01. Next base: position 6,909 of record DATKBT010000052.1, read on the forward strand.
CTCGCGCGCCGTCTCGAGGTCGACGTCTGGAGCGAGCCGCGCGATCGGCCGGACGAAGTGGGCGCGCCGGAACCACGCCTGCTCGCGCGCCCCGGGATCCCAGCCGAACGTCGACCACAGCTCGGGGTCGGCGTCATGGAGGCGGAAGCTGCGCGGCGCCACGCCGATGACGGTGACCGGCACGCCGTCGAGGGTGAGCGAGCGACCGACGACGTCGGGATCGGCGGCGAAGCGGCTGCGCCAGAACCCATGAGAGAGCACGACCCCGCGGTCGCCGGCGGCCCAGGTCTCCTCCCAGGTGAAGAAGCGGCCGATGGCCGGCTGCACGCCGAGCACCGAGAACAGGTTGCCGCTCACCGTCGCGCTGCTCAGCATCTCGGGCTCGCCTTCGCCCGAGAGCATGATCAGGTCGTCGGCGAAGAACACGTAGAGGGCGATGTCGGAGAAGCTCTCGGCGCGCTCGCGCCAGTCGAGCACGTTGGCGGGTGCCGCGGTCTGCGTCGTCCAGCCGATCCCTGGATTGCTCTCCCAGAGCTGGACCAGGCGCTCGGGCTCGGCGAACGGCAGCGGCCGCAGCAGGATCGAGTCGACCAGGCTGAAGGCGGCGGTGGTGGCCGCGATCGCCACCGCCATCATGACCACCGCCACCGCGGTGAAGCCGGGCGAGCGGCGGAGCGCACGCAGCGCGGTGCGCAGGTCGGTGAGAGCTCGGTGCATGGCGCCTCCTCGGGAGCGGTGACGGTGGAACGTGGGCGAGGGTGGGGCGCTGCGACGCTGGTCGCGACGCACGAGCCAGGCGCTGCGCACGAGATCGGCGCCGATGCGCAGCCGCATGCGCAGCCGACCCGCTGGGCTCGATCGCGTGGTGAGCTCCTGCTCGGCCATGGCCGCGATCTCCGCCGCGAACCGGCTCCGATGGTGTTGCGGGTGGACGCGCAACAGGAGCCGCAGCCAGAGCGGGCAGGATCGGTGCGAACAGCTCATGATGTGACTGTCACCTCAGCTCTCGCTGCGGACCAGCCCCTCGCGGCTGGCGGCGGCGACCAGCCGAGCGAGGCGCGCCGACTCCGCCTCCAGCACCGCGCGCCCCTGCTCGCTCAGCGCGTAGTTCCGCCGTCGCGGGTCCTCGTCGTCGGCGGGCGAATCCCCGCGCTCGAGGAGCCCGTCGTCGAGCAGCCGGCCCAACCATCGGTAGAGGGTCCCCGGATCGAGCCGGACCGCGCCCTCGGAGAGCTCCTCCACCTCCTGGCGCAGCAGATATCCGTGGCGCTCGCCCCGAGCGAGCGCCAGCAGGATCAGGTGGACCACGGGCTTGAGCGGGAGGTGGTCGGTCGGGTCGAGGTCGCGGCCGCGCATGGGGTGTCTCTCATGTGATGTTGCTGAATGTGCAGATTGGCTGGAGGCAGTTTGCCTATACGACATCCTTGCCTGTACGGAGGGCGGAGCGCAAGGTTGCGAGCGCGTGGTCCGGAGAGCGCCGCTGGCCGAAGCCTCCGTTCCGAGCGCTCGGGGCGACGTCCCTCGAGGCTCAGGACCCATCGCATGGAGACCCGTGCCGGCCGACCGCGGCTCGCGCAACGAGCGCGCCGCAGCTCGAGCGAGTCCTTGCCGAAACGCGCGACTGCTAACGTGCGCCGCCATGCCCAGGATCCCGCCCATCACCGACGACGAGGCCGCCCCCGAGCAGCGCGAGCAGATCGAGAAGAACCGCATCGACGGCAGCGTGTACAACATCTTTCGCACTCTCGCCCACCACCCCGACCTGCTGCGCCGCTGGACGGTCTTCGCCGGCCACGTGCTGCGCAAGTCGACCCTTCCCGAGCGCGACCGCGAGCTCGTGATCCTGCGGGTCGGCTGGCTGCGCTCCTCCGAGTACGAGTGGGGGCAGCACGTGCTGATCGGCAAGCGCTGCGGCCTCGACGACGAAGACCTACGGCGGATCGCCGAGGGCCCCGAAGCGAAGGGGCTCGACGCGCACGAGGCGCTACTGCTGCGCGCCACCGACGAGCTGGTGCGCGGCGCCAGGATCACCGACGCGACCTGGGGCGCCCTCGCCGAGCGCTACGACACGCGGCAGCTCCTCGACCTGGTATTCGCGGTGGGCCAGTACGACCTGGTCTCGATGGCGCTCAACACCCTGGAGGTCGAGCGCGACCCGGGGGTGCCGAGCTTCGAGGAGACGGTGGGGAGAAGGCCGACCGGAGCCTGACGCGGTGCGGTCGGCCGGCGGCGATGGGCTCCGGGGCCCGTTTCGGTTTGCTGGCCGGCGCCATGCGGCCGAGAGCCTGGACTCGACCCCGGGACGCTGGCTCGCCTCGAGCTCCGCGGCGACCTCCCGCGCTACGGCTGGCCGGCCCTGGACGACCCCGCCGTGGAGTCCTGGCGCTCGATCGGCTTCGACCCGCGCCCGAAAAGAATGCCGGGTGCGAAATATGGCGCAATGCGATATAGTGAAGGCATCTCCTTCCGACCGACTCTCCACGCGTCGACGCAGCGGCAGGTTCCCATGGCCACCCTCTCTCCCCCGCGCGCGGGATCTCGTCCCCATCCCGTCCGCGTGCGGCTCCTGCGGGCTGCGATGCCTTTGCTTCGCCTGCTCCTGGTCGTCCTGCTGGCCGCGCTCGGCCTTGTCGCGCTCGCGAGCAGCGCCCGCAGCGAGCCGGTCGCGCTCCCTAGTCCGGTCCTCGTGCTCGAAGCAGCTCGCTCCGGCGACGGGCTGCTCGATCGACCCGCCGTCTTCGCCGCCGTTGCGCCCGCGCCACGCTCCGATCCCGACGGCCGCTGACCCCGAGCGTCCGCCATCGGGACGGCGCTCATCGGATCCCGATGTCGGGGCGGCGACACGGCAGGGCGACCGACAACGATCCCTGCGGTAAGCGAGGCGGTGGTCGAGCTCGAGCTCGGCGCCTGTCTCCTCCTCGGCGGCGAGCGGGAGCGCGGTCGCACGCTCGTCAACTCGGCGCTGCCGCGAATCGAGAGGCGGCGAGGGGGACAGGATCCCCGCCTCGCCCGGGGCCGTGCCCTGCTCGCCGCGCTCGCCCCCGCCGACGGCTGAGGCTCCCGCCTGTCGAGCGGGCCGGCTCACTCTCGAGAGCAGGGGAAGGTGCCGGTGTCGACCTGCGGAAGGTCGTCGGGACTCTCGCCCCCTCGAACCGCCGCCGCGGGCCGCGAACGGTGGGAGCTCTTGAGCGGTGGTCGCAAGGGCGAATCGACGGGCGAGCAGACCGATGACGACCGCTACGAGGTCGAGGACGCGATCGGCAGCCCCGCGCGCGTCTGCCAGCCGAGCCCCCGCCACCGCCACGACAGCAGCGTCGCGCGCACGGTGTGCGCGCACAGCATCGCCACCCACACCCAGAGGATCGGAGCGTGGGCGACGAAGGCGGCGATCGCCGCGATCGGCAGGCGCACGCCGTACATCGCCACCACCGACGCACCGAGCGGCGCGCGCACGTCGCTGGCGCCGCGCAACGCGCCGGAGAGCGCAAAATGGATAGCCATCGCCGGTTGGCTGAGAGCCAACATGCGGATGAACGAGACGGCGTTCCCCACGACCAGAGGATCGTCGAGCACGAAGCGCGTGAACGGTTCGGCGACGAAGAAGAAGACCACCCCGAGCGCGCTCATCATCAGCACGGCGAGGTCGCGACAGCGGCGACCGGCCTCCCGCGCGGTGTCCCGGTCGCCGGCCCCCACCCACTGGCCGACCAGCGTGGTGGCCGCCACCGAGAAGCCGAAGCCGGGCATGAACGAGGCCTGGAGCAGGATCACGCCGACCTGGTAAGCGGCCAGCGCCTCGGTGCCGTAGGCGGCGATCACGCGGTTGTAGAGGAGGAAGCCGGTGTTCATCACCAGCTGCTCGCCGCTCGACGGCAGGCCGAGACGCAGCAGCTCGCCGAGGGTGGCGCGCTGCGGGCGCACGCTCGACCACCGCAGCCCGACGCCGCGCCGCCGGCCGGCCAGGATCGCGACGTAGGCGAGTCCCTCGCACGAGCGCGCGATCAGGGTGCCCCAGGCCGCGCCCACCGCGCCGAGGGCGGGGAAGCCGAGGAGGCCGAAGATGAGCAGCGAGTTGAAGACGATGTTGAGGAGGTTGGCGGCTCCGGTCAGCCACAGCGGCGTGCGCGTGTCGCCGATCGAGCGCAGCGCGGCCTGGCCGACGAGCGAGACGATCATCGCCGTCAGCGCCGCCAGCACCACGCGCAGGTAGTCGGCGCCGATCGCGGCGACCGAGGGCTCCGCGTCGAAGGCGAGGAAGGACCAGTCGAGGAGCGGGTTGCCCGGCCAGCAGACGACGACCGAGATGGCGAGCGCGAGGCCCGACGCCGAGACCAGCGCCTGGGTGGTGACGTGGTCGGCCCGCTCGCGATCGCCGCGCCCCCACGCCTGCGCCACCAGGATCGCGGTGCCCATCTGGAGCGACATCAGCACCGCCCACGCCAGCGTCTGCATGAAGCCCGCGAGCCCGACCGCCGCCACCGCCTCGGTGCCGAGCCGGGAGACCATCAGCAGGTCGACCCACGACACCGCGGTGGTGAGGAGGTTGGTGAGGATGACGGGCCATGCCAGGCCCAGGATCGAGCGCCGATCGATGGCGAGCGGGCGAAGGCTCGAGCCCGCCGCGGCGGCTCGCGCGGGAGGAGAGGACATCGGTGGGGTGGGGAAGGGGAATGGAACGGAGTCGACTTCGGGCCGGCGAGCATGTCAGAAACGGATGCTGCCGGCTCCCTGGCGCCCGACACCCACTTGCAGGGGTCCTTTCGTTTGGTGCGCGGGCTCCGAGCGACCGGAAGACGCGGTCCGGTACCATTCGCGGATGGTGCCCTCCCTCGACACGGATCCCGAGATCGAGCGCCTGCAGATCGAGCGCTACCGGAGCATGAGCCCCGCCGAGAAGCTGGCGCGCGTCGTCGACCTCAACCGCACTGCCGAGGCAATGGCGATGGCCCGGCTGGAGAAGACCTACGGTCCGCTCGACCGCGAGGAGCTGGAGCGCCGTCTGGCGGCGCTGCGTCTCGATCGGGAGACCAGGTGGCGAGCGCCGAGGACATCGTGGTGCAGAAGCTCGTCTGGTACCGGTTGGGCAACGCGATCTCCGACCGGCAGTGGCGCGGGGTGATCGCCGTCCTGCGCGTCCGCGGCGAGTCGCTCGACCGGCGCTATCTCCACGAGACCGCGAAGCGGCTCGATCTCGAACGGCTCCTGTCGCGGGCGCTCGCCGAGGCGGCAGGGGGTGGGCCATGAGACCGCCTCCGCCAGCCCTGGCGGCGCCGCTGGTGGCGGCGCTGCTCGCGAGCGCCGGAATGGGGGTCAACGAGCCGGTGCTGGAGCGCTACACCGAGCGGATCGACGGCGCGGCGACCCTCGACCTGGTCCCCATCCCCGGCGGCTCATTCCTGCTGGGCAGCCCCGCCGACGAGCCCGGACGCCAGAGCGACGAGGGGCCTCGCCGCGAGGTCGAGATCGAGCCGTTCTGGATGTCGGCGACCGAGATCCCCTGGGACCTCTACCACGTGTTCATGCTCGGTCAGGACCTCGAGCCGACCGTCCTGAGCTCGAGCGCAGCGGCCTCCGGGCCCGGAATCGACGCCGTCGCCCGTCCGACGCCTCCGTACCGGCCGATGGACTTCGGCATGGGAGTCGAGGGCTATCCCGCGATCGGCATGACCCAGTTCGCGGCGCGCCAGTTCACGCGCTGGCTGAGCGAGCGGACCGGGCGCTTCTACCGGCTGCCGAGCGAGGCCGAGTGGGAGTACGCGTGCCGCGCTGGCACCACGACCGCGTACTCGTTCGGCGACGCCCCCGCCGATCTGCCGGCGTACGGCTGGTCTCGCGAGAGCAGCCCTGACCGGCGCTACCATCGCGTCGGCCAGCTCGAGCCGAACCCCTGGGGGCTCTTCGACATGCACGGGAACGTCGCCGAGTGGGTGCTCGACCAGCACCACGAGGCCTACCCCGAGTCGCTCCCCGCGTGGCCGACGACGCTCTATCCGCGGGTGGTGCGGGGCGGCTCGTATCTCGATCTCGCCGATCGGCTGCGCTGTGCTGCGCGCCGCGGGTCCTCGGCGAGTTGGAAGCGCCGCGATCCGCAGCTACCGCAGAGCATCTGGTACCACACCGACGCGCGCTTCGTCGGCTTCCGGGTCGTGCACCCGCTGCGCGAGCCCAGCGCCGAGGAGAAGCGGCGGGCGTGGGAGGCCGACGTCGACGAGGTGCGACGGGTCCTGGAGCGCCAGCGCCGCGGCGAGCGCTGACTGCAGCCGGGCCGACCCCTCCTCATGCGACCATCTCGTAGACGAGGATCACGATCTCCACCAGGATGAGGATCACGATGTACCACTCGACGTGCAGGCGGCGACGGGTCTGCAGCAGCTCGAGGAAGGTGGAGTGCGTGCGCGCGAGCAGCTCGAGCGGGCGCGACAGCACGAGGTGCCGCTCGGCGAGCTCGTATTCGAGAGCCGGCATCACGTAGAGGCGGTCGAGATCGCTCCGCTCCCAGAGCATCTCGGGCTTCTCGACGACCTCGGCGCGTCGACCATGCGCATCTCGGGGTCGCGCGCGGTGCTGGCGCGCGCGGACCGGCCGGCTGCTAGGCTGGTGGCTCGTCCAGGACCGGAGGAGACCGGCGGCCGACGTTCCTGCGGGTCGTCGCGGTCGAGGGTCGCGGTCGAGGAGCACCGCCATGAGCAAGTCCACCCGTTCCCCGAAGCCCGAGCGGGGCTTGTCGCGCCGCGCCTTCCTGCAGGGATCGACCTTGACCACGGTGGCCGCGAGCGGCGGGGGCCGCGCCATCGCCCGGCCCGCCGCCCGCGCCACCGACGCCGGCCTCGGTGACCGCACGGTCACGGTCGCGCTGGTCGGCTGCGGCGGCCGCGGCACGGGGGCGGCTCGTCAAGCACTGAGCGCCGAGGGCAGGGTCGAGCTGGTGGCGGTCGCCGACGCCTTCCGCGACCGCATCGACCGCTGTCTCGAGACCCTCGCCGAGAACGTCGAGGAGGGGCTCGAGGTGCCGGAGGAGAACCGCTACGTCGGCTTCGACGCCTACCGCAAAGCGATCGAGAGCGGCGCCGACGTGGTGATCCTGGCGACTCCGCCGGGGTTTCGACCCGAGCACTTCGAGCACGCGGTGCGCGCCGGCAAGCACGTGTTCATGGAGAAGCCGGTGGCCGTCGACGGGCCGGGGGTGCGGCGCGTGCTCGAGGCCGCGCGCGAGGCGAAGGCCAGGAACCTCAAGGTCGGCGTCGGCCTCCAGCGCCACCACGATCCGGCCTACGTCGAGACGCTGCGCCGCATCCACGACGGCGCGATCGGCGAGGTCGTGGCGCTGCGCGTCTACTGGAACTCGAGCGGCGTCTGGGTCAACCCGCGCGAAGCGGGCCAGACCGAGATGGAGTACCAGATGCGCAACTGGTACTACTTCAACTGGCTGTGCGGCGATCACATCGTCGAGCAGCACATCCACAACCTCGACGTCGGCAACTGGGTCAAGCAGGGCTATCCGGTCGAAGCGCAGGGGCAGGGCGGCCGGCAGGTGCGCACGGGCGAGGACTTCGGCGAGATCTTCGACCACCACTTCGTCGAGTACACCTACGAGGACGGTGCGACGATGCTCAGCCAGTGTCGCCACCAGCCCGGCTGCTGGGAGCAGGTCGCCGAGTTCGCGCACGGCACCCGCGGTCGCGCCGCGATCGCCGACGCCGAGATCGTCGGGGACGGGGGTTGGGACTGGAGGTACGACGGAGAGGCGGCCGATCCGTACCAGGCCGAGCACGACCAACTGTTCCGCGCCATCCGCCGCGGGGAGGAGCACGACGAGGCCGAGAACGGCGCCAGGGCGACGCTCACCGCGATCATGGGTCGAATGGCGACCTACTCGGGGCGGCGTGTGACCTGGAACGAGGCGCTCGAGTCGGAGCTCGACCTGTCGCCGGCGCGCTACGCGTGGGACGCCGATCCGCCGGTGCTGCCGGACGCGGAGGGGCGCTATCCGATCGCGGTGCCCGGCGTCACGGAGGCCCTGTGAGGAGCCCGAAGGTGGCGAAGGAGGACCGGGGCGAGGCGGGTCGGAGCGAGGAGGGTGGGAGCGAGCCGGGTCGGAGCGAGGCAGAGCGGTTCTCGCGGCGTGCCCTGATCGGGGGCGCCGCCGTCGCCTCGGCCGTGCTCGCCGGCGGGACGCCCGGAAACGCCCGCGCTGCGGCGCGCGGCGGCCGGCAGGAGCACCCGGGCGGCGGCCGCTTCAAGCTGCTCTACGCCCCGCACTTCGGCATGTTCCGACACCACGCCGGGAACGATCCCATCGATCAGCTCCGTTTCATGCACGACGAGGGCTTCCGCGCGCTCGAGGACAACGGGATGGCGCAGCGGCCGGTGGGCGAGCAGGAGCGCATCGCGGCCGAGCTGGCCAGGCTGGGCATGACGATGGGCGTCTTCGTCGCGCATACCGCCTGGGGGGAGGTCTCGTTCGCGTCGAACGACGCAGCGGCGCGCGAGCGCATCCTGGGCGACGCGCGCGCCGCCGTCGAGGTGGCCAAACGGGTCGGGGCGCGCTGGTGCACTGTGGTGCCGGGGGAGTCCGACCGCCGGGTCCAGTGGGAGTACCAGACCGCCAACGTGATCGACAACCTGCGCCGCTGCGCCGAGATCCTCGAGCCGGCCGGCGTGATCGCCGTGCTCGAGCCCCTCAACCACTGGCGCGACCACGCCGGGGTCTTCTTGACCGGCATCCCGCAGGCCTACGAGATCTGCCGCGCGGTCGACTCTCCCTCGATCAAGATCCTCGACGACCTGTACCACCAGCAGATCACCGAGGGCAACCTGATCCCCAACCTGGACCGCGCGTGGGACGAGATCGAGTACGTCCAGGTCGGCGACAACCCGGGGCGCAAGGAGCCGACCACCGGCGAGATCAACTACCGCAACGTCTTCCGCCACCTCCACGCCAAGGGCTACCGCGGCGTGGTCGGGATGGAGCACGGCAACTCGAAGCCGGGGAAGGAAGGCGAGCGGGGAGTGATCGACGCCTACGCCTGGTGCGACGACTTCGTCTAGCGGTTGCCCCTCCGGGTCGAGCGCCGAGCGCTCGATCGACATTTCGTCCCGTCGGTGACGATTGGACGTCGATTCCCCTTGCATCGTCAGGGGAACACCGTTAGGCTCCCCTCGTGACGTCAGGGAAAGGCAGCGCCTCCATTTCCGGCGCCTCCTCCTCCGGCTATCTGCGGGACACGCTCGGCCTGTTGATCCTGCGCGCGCTGGCGGACGAACCGCGCCACGGTTACGCGATCATGCGCTGGCTCGAGTCGACCTCGGCGGAGGCGCTGCGGATCGACGAGGGCGCGCTCTACCCAGCGCTGCACCGGCTCGAAGACCGGGGATGGGTGAGCTCCGAATGGGGGCTCTCGGAGTCGAACCGGCGCGCCCGGTACTACCGCCTGACCCGCACCGGCCGCACGCGGCTGCGCCGCGAGCTCGACCGCTGGCGCCAGCACGCGCGTGCCGTCGAGCGGATTCTGGGAGCCGAGGATGCCTGAAGCGGACTCGCCCGAGCGCCGAGTGCCGACCGGGCGAAAGCGCGGGCCGCGCCGCTCGGTCCGGTTCGGCGGCGACGACACGGGGATCACCGACGAGACGCGCTTCCACCTCGAGCGGCTGGTCGAAGACCTGATCGCGGCGGGAGCGACACCCGAGGAGGCGCGACGGGAGGCCAAGCGTCGTTTCGGCGACCGGAAGCGGATCGAGGGCGAGCTCGGCGTCATCGACCGTCGCCGCCGCCGGCGAGCGCGCGTGCGCGCCGCAGCATGGACGCTCGCCGACGCGATCCGGGGCGCCGCACGCACGCTGCGCCGCGAGAGGGGGATGAGCGCCTTGATCGTCGGCTGCCTGGCGCTCGGCACCGGCGCGCCGGCCGCCATCTTCCTGCTGGTCGAGGGGCTGCTGCTCCAGCCGCTCCCCGGCATCGAGCGGCAATCCGCGCTGTGGAAGGTGGAGATCGGCGGCAGCGCTTCGTTCCCCCTCTACCAGGATCTCCGCGACGCCCAGGTGTTCGAGAGCGCAGCGGCGTTCAGCGACACGCTGCTCAGCGTCCGGCGCGGCGACAGCGTGGAGCGGGCGCTGGCGCTCACCGTCACCGGCTCCTACTTTCCGCTGCTCGGCACCGAGCCCTCGGCGGGGCGTCTGCTCGGTCCCGGCGACGACCGGCAGGGCGCGCCGCCGGTGGTGGTCGTCTCGAGCGCGCTCGCCGATCGGGTGTTCGGCGGCGCCGAAGCCGCCGTGGGCGAGACGCTGCGCGTCAACGGCGCGCCGTTCGAGGTGGCTGGGATCGCGCCGCCCGGCTTCGTCGGCACCTTCGTCGGCTTCCAGTTCGACCTCTGGGTCCCCTTCGAGTGGGTCGGGGTGACCGAGCCCGGAAGCGACCCGACCCGCCGCGACGTCGATCTGGTCGAGGTCACGGCGAGGTTGCCCGAGGGCGCGTCACGCGAGCGCGCACAGGCCGAGCTGGAGCGCCTCGCGCTCCTGCTGCGCGGCGAGCATCCGCGCGAGCACGAGGACCTGAGCCTCGAGCTCCTTCCCACCACCGGCATCGACCCCGAGCTCTACGGTCCCGCGTTCTCGGTCCTGGCGCTCCTCCTCGGCGCGTCGCTAGTGCTCACGCTGCTCGCCTGCGCGCCGGTCGCCAACCTGCTCTTCGCGCGCGCGATCCGGAGACGCTCCGAGCTCGCGATGCGCCGCGCGCTCGGCGCAGGCCGCGCGCAGGTCGCCACCCTGCTGCTCGCCGAGACGCTGGTCCTCGCGCTCCTCGGCGCCGTGCTCGGCGTGCTCGCCGGCGCCCTCGCAGCGCGCGCGGTGTGGGCGCTCGAGCCGCCGCTGCCGGTGGCGCTGGCGATCGACCTGCGCCCGGGCTGGCGGGCGCTGGTCTTCGGAGGATGCCTCGGCGGCGCGCTCGGTCTCGTCCTCGGCCTGCTGCAGGCCGGGCGCTCGCCCCGTTCGCTCGCAGCCGTGCTCGGCGACTCGACACGGAGCGGGGGCGGCCGTGGGAGGCGCCGCCGGGGGACGCTGGTGGCGGCCCAGGTGGCGCTCTCGGCGCTGCTGCTGGTGATCGCGGGGCTCTTCGTGCGATCGATGGCGCGGACCTCGGGGATGGATCCCGGCTTCGCGGTCGACGAGCTGAAGGTGCTGCCGGCGGTCGACCTCGCGGTCTCGCCCGAGTTGCTCGACCCGGTGCGGGTCGTGCCCGAGCTGATCGACCGTCTCGAAGCGCTGCCGGGAGTCGAGGCGGCGAGCGCGATCTCGAGGCTGCCGCTCGAGCTCTTCGGGTCGCCGCGGGCTCAGGTCCGGATCGAGGGCCGGCAAGGCGGGCTGGAGCCGCCGGGATCTCGACCCACGGCGAGGCCACGGGGCGGCGACTCCTTCTCCCCCGAGGTCGACTTCGCGGTCGTCGCCCCGGGCTTCCTCGACGTCGCACGAGTGCCGCTGCTGCGCGGGCGTCCGATCGCCGAGACCGACGGCGAGCAGAGCCAGCCGGTCGCCGTGGTGAGCAGGGAGACGGCGGAGCGCTTCTGGCCCGAAGTGGACCCTCTCGGCAGGCGGTTCGCCCTCGGCGACGGACCCTGGCTGACCGTGATCGGGATCGCGGACGACGTCATGGTGCGTCGTTTCGCCGAGGCGCCCCGGCCCCTGGTCTACCTGCCGCTGGCGCAACGGCCCACGTCCCGCATGACGATCGTCCTGCGCGGACCGGCGACGCCGGCGGCTCTCGCCGGGCCGGTTCGCGGGATGTTCCGCGACATCGCGGCCGACCTGCCGGCGCCGCAGCCGCTCGCCGCGCGCAGCTACCTGGCGATCTCGTTGCTTCCCCAGCGGCTCATCGCGTGGGTCGCGGGCACGCTCGGGGTCGTGGGGTTGCTGCTGGCGGCGGCCGGCGTCTACGGGGTGACCTCGTACGCGGTCTCGATGCGCCGCCAGGAGATGGCGGTGCGCACCAGCCTCGGCGCCGCTCCACGAGACCTGCACCGGCTGGTCCTGCACGAAGGCCTCCGCGTCGCCGCTCTCGGGCTCGGGCTCGGTCTCGCCGCCGGAATCGTCGTGGCGGTTCTGCTGCGCGCATTGCTGATCGGCGTCGTCCCGGCGGACCCGGTGACCTTCCTGACGATCGCGAGCGGGCTTCTCGCCGTCGCCCTGCTCGCGACGCTTGCCCCCGCCCGGCGCGCCGCGAGGGCCGACCCGATCGAGGACCTGCGCTCGTAAGCGGCCGGCCTCCGTGCCGGCCGACGAGCGCGCGGCCACCGTCCGAATCACCCCCTGCGCCCCTTCGCGACGCCATTTCTCGACGATCGACGGGCGTCCGTGCCGGCCGATCGCGAGCGCGGTCTCCGGGTCTGGTCGTGACGCAGGGACAGGGCGGCTGGCGCAGAACGAGGCTATTCGAGCTCGACGCGCACGCGCTGGTCGGACGCCACCGTGACCGAGCGCTCCACCGTGCGGCCGGGCTCGATCTCGACCGCGATGCTCCACACTCCCGCCGGGATCGTCCCGATCGTCGTGCGTCCGTCGACCAGCCGCTGCTGGCGGAGCATCTGGGCCCACAGCTCGTCGGACGGCTGGGCCGGGGTGCGCGAGAGCGTGAGCGGGCGAAGCGCTCCGGTCCCGATGAGCTCGGGCGCCACCACCTCGATCCACGCCGACCACGCGAGCATCACGCGCCGGGGGCGCGCCGGCACGGTGATCTCGATCTCGGCGACCAACGAGCCCGCGACGATCGCCGCGAGCCAGCGTCCCGGGGGCACGTCGTCGAGGACGATCCGTCCGCTCTCGCCGGCCGAGTACCTGCGGCTCTGGAGCGCGCCCCCCTCGACCGGCTGGAGCACGAGATAGGCCCCGCGCGGGATCTCGCCGTTCGGCGTCACCAGGTTGAGCTCGGTGGCTTCGTGCGCTTCGCGGACGAGCTCGAGTCGGAGCCGGTCGACGCCGAGCTCGTCGATCTCGACTTCGACGATCGCGGGCACGTAGCCCTCGTGTGCGGCCTCGACGACCCAGCGCCCCGCGCCGACCCCTGCGAGCTCGAAGGAGCCGTCCCGTGTGCTCGTACCGGCGCGCCGGCGCCCTTCGAGGAGCTGGTCCTCCCGGCGCAGGAGCAGCGCGGCTCCCGCGATTCCGACGCCCTCCTCATCGACCACGCGTCCCGAGATCCGGCCGCCGGGAAGCTCGACGACGACGTCACGGTCGCCGTCGACCTCGACGACCTGCTCGTGGGCTGGACCTCGGTGCCAGACCGTCAAACGGTAGGCGCCGGTCGCGAGGTCGGTGAGCTCGAACCGGCCCTCCGCATCGGTCGAGTCGCGTCCGTTGCCGAGGACGTCGATGCCCGAGGCGGTGACGCCCAGGCCGTCGGCGGGCAGGCCTCCGTCGAGCACGACTCCGCTCAGCGTGTGCCCCGGCTCGAAGACCAGGTCGACCGAGGCCTCGGACGATGCGTCGGGCAGGTCGACCGACGCCCGTACGCTGCGGCCCTCCAGGGAAGCCGTGACCAGCCACTCGCCCGCGGCCACCGGCTCGAGCCGGAAGCGGCCTTCGTAGTCGGGTTGGGCCTCGACGCGCGACCACGCGTTCTCCTGATGCGCGGCCGAGGCCAGGAGACGCACGCGGCTCATTTCGTCGACGTCGGGCCCCAGCACCCAGCCGACGATCGCTCCGCCGCTCTCGAGCCTCAGCTCGATCCCCGAGATCGAGGATCCGTGGACCTCGATCGGACCGACCTCGGCCGACGCGCCGACCCCGCGCTTGCGGGAGCCGAGCGTCACCCGCGCGCCGTCCTCGACCTCGGCCAGGAACTCGCCGTCGATGCCGGAGCGCGCGTAGCCCTGCGGCCGCGATCCGTTGCCGAGGAGGAAGATCTCGGCACCGGCCACCGGCAGTCCTTCGGGGTCGACCACGCGCCCGCTGATCTGGAGCGCCGCCTCGAGCTCGAGATCGAGGCGATTGACGCCCGCCTCGAGGACGACGTCTCGCACGACGCCGCGGCGCCCGTTGGCGTCGGCCGAGATCGTCGTGTCGCCGAGCGGGAGCCCTTCGATGCGGTAGCGCCCCTCGTCGTCGGTTCGGTCTCGGGTGGAGCGCGGCGCCAGAAACCTCATCGCCGCGCGGTCGAGGGGAAGCCCGACCCCGACCCCTTCGAGCGGTTCCCCGTCGCGGTCGGTCACGCGGCCTGCGAGAGTCGCGCCGCGGCTCAGCCGAACGTCGACGGGGTCGGGCTCGACGCCCGCCTCGAGCACCACCCCTTCGACCTCCTCCTCGAGGAAGCCGGCGGCGTGGACGAGGATCCGGTACTCGCCCGCCGAGAGGCCGTCGAGCACGAAGACCCCGGTCGCGTCGGTTCGCTCCTGGCGGGACTCGCGGAAGCCGGTGGCCGTCGATGAACGGGTCTGGACCAGCGCGTTGATCAGAGGTCGGCCAGCGGGATCGCGCACGCTGCCCCGCAGCGCGATCCCGGGCTCCAGCACGAGGACGTGAGGCTCGAGCGTCGGCGGCTCGATCGTGGCCCGGGCGCTGGTGTAGCCGTCGAGCCGAGCGCTGACCTCGATGGAATCGTCCGCGACGTGGTGGTCGATGCGGGCGAAGCCCGCGGCGTCGGTCTGCAGCGGCTGGTGGCGGCGCCTCTGCCAGGACTGGGTCTGCACCTGGCGCTGCGACCAGTGGGTCAGGTCGACGCCGGGGAGCGGCGCGCCGTCGGGATCGACGACCCGCACGTCGACGATCGCGGCGCGATCGAGCGCGATGGTCCCCAACTCGAGCTCGCCCCCCTCGCTTGCGATTTCGAGACCGGGGACGCTTGCCTGCGCGAAGGACGGCGCCACGGCTACGAGGTCGTAGGTGTCGGCGGCGAGCCGCCGGAAGCGGAAGACGCCCCGAGCATCGCTGGTGGCGGTCGCCGTCGGGTCGCGCACCGACCACGGGTTCGACGCCCGGCGCCAGAGCTCGACCGTGGCGCCCGCGATCGGACGGTCGTCGGGATCGACCACCCAGCCGATCGCCGAGCGGCCGCGCGACAGCTCGAGACGCAGCAGCGGAGAGTACGGCGGGAGGTCCCGGGCCGTGATCGTGCGCCGCAGCGGCGCGTAGCCGGCGTGGCTCACCGTCAGGTCCTGGAGCCCGCGGAGCGAGGCGCGCAGGCGGAACTCGCCGGCGCGGCCGCTGGTCACCGACGTCTCGTCCTCGGCCGAGATCGAGGCGCCCTCGATCGGCCGACCGTCGGTCGCGTCGACCACGTTCCCCTCGACCAGCACGCCGCGCTCGAGCTCGACTCGGAGCGGTCCGACGTGCGTCCTCCCCGCCTCCCTTGGCTTGCCCTGCGACCCGGCGAGGTGTCCTGGTGCGAGCGCTGTCACCAGGAAGTTGGCCCAGGGGATGATGGGATCGACCGGTGGGATCCGGAGACCGAAGCTCCCGTCGGCGCCGGCGAAGACGGCGACTCCGGCGCCGAAGACGAGGGCGCCCGCGATCGGCGTGCCGTCGTCCGTCGAGAGGACCCTTCCCGTGACTTCGATCGCCGGGCCGAGCGAAACGGGTGGGGGAGGCTCCTCCGCGGCAGCCGACTCGCCTTCGCTCGGCTCCTCCCGGGTCGGATCGCCCGCTTCGGACGCCGTCCGAGGGGGAGGAGCATTCGAGCCCCTCAGGATCGTGAACAGCGCGCTGCCGGTCGGCGACGTCAGCAGTGCCCGCTCGAGACCGCCGCGCGGGACTGCCAGCTCGAGGAGCCCCGCCTCGTCCGCCATCGCCAACGGGACGCCGTCGAGCGCGACGACCGTGAAGGCAGCCGGTGATCCGGTCGGCTCGAGAACCCGCCAGGATCGCCCCGGGGCGGCCTCGAGCTGAAGCTCGACACGTCGGCCGCTGGCCCGTCGGTGCGCCAGCGCGAGGCGCTCCGCGATCGCGACCACTCGGTAGCGGTCCTTCGTGCCGATCGGTCGCCGGAGACGAGCGGTTCCGTCCTTCCCCGTCACCGCGAATCCGCCGACCGGCGACGGCTCGTCCGGCTTCGAGGCTCGCGAAACCTGCTGCCGCGCGCCGAGCAACGCGACGCGCGCTCCCGCGACCGGCCCGCCACTCGGGCCGCGCACCGAGACCTCCAGCCACTCCTGCTCCGGCAGGACGATCCGCCCGAGGTCCCGACTCTCGACGATCGCGAGGTCGACGCGAAGGCGATCGGCTCCGGCGTCGATCTCGAGGCTCCACAGACCGGCGGAAGGGAGCGCGAGAGCGAAGCGCCCGTCCTCTCCGGTCTCGGCTCGGGGCTTGCCGACAGAGTCGCCGCTCGTCGTCTCGCTCGTCGCACCGTCGGCTTGGTCGGTCGGCGTCCCACCTTCGAGGACGCTCCGCAGCTCCTCGTAGGGCGTGGCGAGCCGGCGAGCGTAGAGACGGGCTCCCGCCACCGGCGTGTCGGCGCCATCGGGAGCCCGGACCAGGCTGCCCGTGAGCAGCAGCGGGTCGCCCGCAGACGCCGGCTGTCGGGCTCCGGCGACAGCGCCCTGCAGCGATCCGAGGAGGCCCTGCAACGATCCGAGGAGAACGAGGAGGCTCACGCGAGCAAGCATTCCTTTCATGTTACAGGGTCGATCGCCTTTCCATTTCAATTCCTGCTCGCCGGGATCGGATCGCGAGGCATGGTCGCACGCTTGCGCACGCGAACGGGGCCGCCTGTCGTGGCCGGGTGGCCGAAGGGCGCGGTCCGCGAAGCGGAGTCGCCGCTAGACTCTGCGGATACGAGTCGCGCCCGTTCCGCGGTGACCACAAAGCTCGAGCATCGAGGAGATGTCCCAAGAACCCACGATCACCGGCTGGGGCCTGATCGGCGTTCCCGGCCGTGAGGTCCGCTCCGAGGACCTGGCTGCGCTCACCCGCGACGCGGTGCTGACCCGCGGCCTCGGGCGCAGCTACGGCGACGCCTCGCTGCCGCCCCCCGGTCGCGACTGGGTGGCGGGCTCGACGCTGGCCGATCGCATCCTGGCCTTCGATGAGGAGCGCGGCATCTTGCGCGCGGAAGCCGGTCTGGCGCTGCAAGCGCTCAATCGCCTGTTCCTGCCCCGGGGCTTCTACGGCCCGGTCACCCCCGGCACCCAGATCATCACGCTCGGCGGCATGGTCGCCGCCGACGTCCACGGCAAGAACCACCACGTCGCCGGTTGCGTCGGCCGCCATGTGGAGAGCCTCCTGCTGCGGGTGGCGGACGGCCGGATCGTGCGCTGCTCGCGCGCCGAGCACCCGGATCTGTTCCGCGCGACTCTCGGCGGCATGGGGCTGACCGGCCACGTGCTCGAGGTCGAGCTGGCGCTCGAGCGGATTCCCTCGCAGTGGCTGCGCACCGAGACCACGCGGATCGCCGACCTCGAGAGCTTCGTCGTCGCGTTGCGCGATTCGGCGAAGACCTGGCCGCACACGATGGGCTGGATCGACTGCCTGTCGCGCGGGCGCCGGATGGGTCGAGGAGTCCTCTACCGCGGCCGATGGGCAGAGCCCGACGAAGCGCCGCCTCGTCGCCCCGAGCCGCCGAAGCGCCCCTCGCTCCCGTTCCTGTTCCCCTCGTGGGTGATCAACCCGCTGAGCGTCGGCGCCTACAACGCGCTCCACTACCACGCGCCGCGCCGGCGCTCGGCGATCGTCGGCCCGGAGGTGTTCTTCTATCCCCTCGACGCGATCGGCAACTGGAACCGGATGTACGGCCGGCGCGGCTTCACCCAGTACCAGTGCGTGCTCCCGGACCCGGGCGCGGCGGCGCGCTTCCTCGAGCTCCTGACCCGGCGGGGCGGCGCCTCGATGCTGTGCGTGATCAAGGACTGCGGCGAGGAGGGAGAGGGGCTGCTGTCGTTTCCCAGGCGCGGGATCTCGATCGCGCTCGACATCGCGGTGCGCGACGACACCCAGGCGCTGGTCGACGCGCTCAACGAGCTGCTGATCGTCGAGGGGGGCCGTGTCTACCTGGCCAAGGACAGCTTCACCCGCGCCGAGCACTATCGTGCGATGGAGCCGCGGCTGCCGGAGTTCGAGCGGATCCGGAACGAGTGGGACCCGGAGCGACGGATCAAGAGCGCGCTCTCGGCGCGTGTCCTCGCAGACCCGGTGGAGGATCGAGGCGTGGTCGGCGAGGTGGTCGGTCGCGAAAGGATCGTGGGAGGCCGCGCGTGAACGTCGTCGCGCTCGGCGCCACCAAGGGGATGGGGCGCGCACTCGCCCGGCTCATGGCGGCGCGCGGCGACCGGCTGTTTCTGCTCGGACGTGACGAGCAGGACCTCGAGCGCAGCGCGCGCGACCTCGACGCGCGCGGCGCCCGGGAGGCGGCCGGCGACGCGGCCGATCAGGGAGCCGGAACCGGTTTCGCGCACTGCGACCTCGAGCGCCCCGAGACCTTCGATCCAGCGCTCGAGGCCGCCGGGGACCAGCTCGGCCGGGTCGACGCGGTGGTCGTCACCGCCGGTCTGTTCGCGACCCAGGACGAGCTCGAGGCCGACCCCGAGCTCTGCCGCCGGCTGCTGACGGTCGATTTCTCGCACACCGTGCTCTTCTGCGAGCGGGCGCGCCAGCTCCTGCTCGCCGGCGGCGGCACCCTCTGCGTCTTCAGCTCGGTCGCCGGCGAGCGCGGCCGCAAGCCGGTGGTGCTCTACGGCGCCGCCAAGGCGGGGCTCACGCGCTACCTCGAGGGGCTGGATCATCGGTACCGGCGCTCCGGTCTCCGCGTTGTCTGTGTCAAGCCGGGCTTCGTGCGCACCGGGATGACCGAGGGGCTGCCGGCGCCCCCGTTCGCCGGAGAGCCCGAGCCGGTGGCGCGCACGGTGCTGCGCGCGATCGAACGCGGCAAGCCCGTGGTCTACGCGCCGCCGGTCTGGGCTCTGGCCATGCTGGTGATCCGGTGGCTGCCGCGCGCCGTGATGCGGCGGATCGCTTTCTGAGGTCCACCGGGCCGAGGCTCACTGCTCCGCGCGCACCGCCTCGTGGAAGTCGAGCTGCCCGGCGAGCAGGGCCTGACCGGTCTTTGCGGCCGAAGGGGTCGGCGCTCCGAGCTCCTGATACGCCTCGTTCTCGAGGTCGTAGCGCGGCCACTCCGGCAGGCCGGGAGCGTTGGGATCGCCGTCCTCGGCGAAGTTGACCCAGTACGACGAGACGAGATCGGCGATCCGGGAGTCGGCCTCACCGACCTCGCCCCGTCCCGAAACGCCCTCGTTGTCGAAGGCGTAGGCGATCTCGGCGGCGTGGAAGGCGCCGAGGTCGCGCCCCTCGATCACGGGCTCGTGGGTGAAGTAGTAGAGCCAGGCGGCGCGCCCGTTGCGGGTCGTCGCGCGCGCCCACTCGCGCATCTGCCAGCCGAACAGCCCATCGCGGCCCGAGGCGTACGAGGACGCCGCCGCGTCGGCGTCGGAGTCGGCCGGGTAGGCCGCGAGATAGGCGTCGACGCGATCGTCGCCGTACTGGCGGCGAACCCGATCGAGCAGGGCGTCTCGGGTCGCGGGCACCGTCGAGGCCGGCGTCAGCGTGGTCATCTCGTGGGCGTTGAAGCCGACGATCACGGGCACCGGGCTCTCCTCGCCGGCGGCAAAGATCTCGCTCACCGACTTCGGGAACACCCAGCCGTCGACGTTGCCGCGGGTGCGGAATCCGCGCCCCGCTCCGGTGAAGGTCGCGACGATCTGCTCCGCCGGGAGCGCCCGCAGGTCGGCGAGGGTCGCGGCGCCCGCGGCTTCGGCGAACTCGATGCCGTCAGCCTCGGCGGTGCCCTCCTCGGACTCCTGCGCGTCGGACGAGAGCGGGACCATGTCGCCGAAGTTCGCGCCGCTCTGGCCGATCGCGCGGTGGAAGAGCCCGCGGGCGAGCGGCGTCGCCACCAGGTAGTTGACGCTCCACGATCCGGCCGACTCGCCGAAGATCGTCACGTTGTCCGGATCGCCGCCGAAGCTCGCGATGTTGTCCCTGACCCAGCGCAGCGCCGCGATCTGGTCGAGGATGCCGTAGTTGCCCGAGGAGCCGTGCTCGGACTCGGCGCTGAGCTCGGGATGGGCGAGGTAGCCGAACGGACCGAGGCGGTAGTTCAGGGTGACGACGACCACGCCCTTCTTCGCCAGGTTGGTGCCGTCGTAGACGGCGTTCGCCCCCGATCCGCGGGTCAGCGCTCCACCGTGAATCCACACCATGACCGGCCGGGCCTCGTTGGGCGCAGCGCCGGTCCAGACGTTGAGCGTCAGGCAGTCCTCCGAGGTCTCGACCGGCGGCGAAGCGTAGAAGGAGCCCTCGGGGTACGGCGTCTGCATGCAGGCCGGCCCGAAGGAGTTGGCGGTCATCACGCCGTCCCAGCGTCCGACCGGCTGCGGCGGCTTCCAGCGCAGCTCGCCGATGGGCGGGGCGGCGTAGGGGATGCCGCGGTAGACTGCGACCTCGGCGTCGGCGTCGAGCGCGCCGGCGACCTCGCCGCCGGTGACGGCGACCGGAGCGTCGCTCGGGCCGGTGGCCTGGGCGGTCGGCGAGCAGGCGGTCACGGAGCCGGCAGCGATCGCGGTCCCGAAAACGAGGGCGGCGGCCGGCGCGAGCCGGCGCAGGATCGTCGGATGAGTCATCGGGTCACCTTTGGGTGGACACTGGTGTCGGGGCGCAGGACGGAGAGTACGCAGGAGCGTCCAGCCTACCCGAGCCGCTCCGTTCACGAGCGATCTCGGGGGCCGATCACGATTCAGCGCGAGGAAGCCCACGCGAGCGACAGGCCCGACCTCCCGCGGTTGCCTTCCCGCGTTTGACTGCGAGCCACGCCGTAGTAGCGCTGGGCGAGCTCCCGGTCGCCGATGGCGGTCGCCGATGCGGCGGCACCCAGGAGCGCGTTCAGGCGGTTGGGCGAGCCGTCGAGCACCCGCTGGTACTCCGCCAGGGCGCGTTCGTGCTGCTTCCCCACGGCCAGCATGTCGGCGTACAGCTCGCGAGCCGGCAGGACCTCCCCCGGAGTGACGGGATGCTTGTCGACGGCGTCCTCCCGATCGGCGGCAGCCGACGCCGTCGCGAGAGCGCTCTCGACCTCTCCCTCGGCGAAGAGGATCCAGGAACGGACGGCGTCGAGATGGACCTGGACCTCCTCGCGCCAGTAGGGGAGGGTGGTCGGCGGCAGTCTGGCCTGGAGGGACTCGATCGCTTCCGCCTCTCGACCGGCGGCGCCGAGATCGCCCGCGCGAGCGGCGCCGATGCCCCGCGCGAAGTGGTGGATCGATCGGGCCCAGCCGAACTCCTCCCACGGGAACGAGGTCGGGTGCAGCTCGAGCTGGCTGGCCGCCTTCCAGCTCCTACGCTCGAGCTCGAAGCGCGCCGGGGCCGCGGCATAGGTGTAGGCGGCCTTGAAGTTCTGCGGCTCCGACCTCTCGATCTCGCGAAGCCGCGCGAGCAGATCACGGGCCTCGTCGTCGCGCGCCATCTGCAGCAGCGCGTACATCGAGTAGTCCATGCCGTGCAGGCCTTCGTCGTAGTGCCCGGGAAGCCGTGCGTGCGCGGTGTAGGCGGCCGCCGACCTCGTCGAGTCCAGGTTCGACGCCTGGGAGCGCTCCCACAAGCCGAGCCGCGTGAAGATGTGCGATGGCATGTGTTGGGCGTGCGCCGAGTCCGGCGCCGCAGAGGCGTAGGTCTCGGCGGCGCTGAGGGCGAGATGGGCCAGGCCCGGAGAGTCGTAGCTGTGGATCAGATAGTGGAGGACCCCGGGATGCTCGGGTCGGGATTCGCGCACCCAGCTCAGGATGCCGGCGGCCTTGAACTGTTGCGCGTAACTCTTGTCGCGCGGATCCGCCGTCGCCAACAGTGAGAGCGCGTAGAAGATCGCGGCCTCGGGGTCGTCGAGGTGAGCCTGGTACAGGGTGGCCATGCGAGCCTCGAAGGCTCGCGCCCGCTCGAGGTGCGTCGCCGGGTCGCGGTTGGAGAAGAAGGCCCGCAGCGCGTCGAGATATGCGGCTTCCCGCGGCGTGGTCTCGAGGCCCTCGGCCTTGGCGAGGAGACGCGCTCCGGCGTCGAGCTCCGCGGCGCTCGGAGGAGCCCACAGGGGATGCCAGATGCTCATGGCCGCGCCCCAGAAAGCCATCGCGCACGTCGACTCCCGCTCGAGGATCTCGCCGAAGATCCTCGCGGACTCCGGATACTCGAACGAGTGGAGGAGGAGGACGGCTCGCTGGAAGTCCGCCTGGACCTCCACAGCGCAGGAGTTGGCGAACGCGACAGGAGCGTCCTCGCCGCCGGTTGCTGCCCCAGCTGCGGAGCCGGCGAGCAGGAACGCCCCCAGCGCGACGATCACTGAACGTCTGGGTCGAGCCCGATTCAACGCCAGGCTCCCTTTCGGCCGCGATCGTTGCCGGAAGTGGGGAATCAGCGTTCCGATCAGCCGCCGTCGGTCGGAAGAGGCGGCTGATCCCGATCGCAACTCCGACCATCATAGCGCCGCCCATGCCGTCTCCCATCGGACGCTGGACAGCGGTGTTGCGCGCCTGGGGGGGACGCTCCTTTGCGGGTCGTCGAAGCATCGCAGGCGGTGCTCTCGCGAAATGACCGACGACCTGCCCGTCGCTTGCCGGCGCCGGCGGCTGGGCTCGCGTCGTCCGGGGAGAGTCGGTGCGAGGGCGCTGCCCTCCCGCACTCAGGCGTCGGGCTCGGAGCCGGTCTCCTCGCCGGCGAGCACTCCCCATCCCCGGTCGATGGCGTTCCTTCCGCTGGCGTCGAGCACGCGGAAGGGGATGGCGACGTCTCGCGAGTCGTCGGCCAGCGCCCGCGCCGTCCCGATCCGCACTTCGATCGGCGTCCCCGCCGGCACCATGCTGCGGAACCAGCCGGCGAGCCGGCGCAGCCGGCCGGGATCGCCCGGCGCGTGACGGCGGACGACCTCGCGGCCGGCGAGCGCCCAGGTCGCGGTGCCGTGGACCAGGATGTCGGGAAGTCCCGCGGCGCGCGCGATCCGGACCTCGGTGTGGATCGGGTTCCAGATCGAGGCGCACTCGGTGTAGACGTGGGGGAAGGTGCGCGGCAGGTCGATCCCGGCGGAGACCTCCCGGCCGTCCACGCCGAGGCTCTCATCGTCGCCGGGGAGCGGCGGCGGCTCGCCGCTCGAGCGGGGCTCGCCCTCGACCGTCACGCCGCGGTAGATCGAGGTCGACCAGGTCTCGACCAGCGTCTCGCCGGAGGCGGTGTCGATGGTCTCGAGCCGCGTCGCCACCAGCGCGCCCGCCGAGGTCGCGCGCACGGCCGCGAAGCGCCCGCGGGTGAGCACTCGCATCCCCGGGCGCAGCGGCCGGTGGAACGTCGAGTCCTGGGCCGCGTGCACGCCGCGTCGCGTCTCCTCGGGCTCGAGGCCCAGCAGCTCGCGCGCGCCCACCGCGCTGATCACGGGCCACTCGAGCGACACGCAGAACGCGGGATGGGCGATCAGCCCGTCGCTGGAGTCGTCGAGAACCGCCCGCGAGTCGTCGCCGATGCCGGCGGAGAAAGCGAGCAGGTGGCGAACCTCGAGGGTGCGCAGCCGCTCGCCGAACAGGCGACCGACGGCGTTGGCGCGGACGGGCATGCGCGCGGGATGCTCCTGGATATGTGTTCGGGTCTTCTCTGCAACGGGTCGATGACTGGAGCGTGCGGATCCCCGGGCGTGCAGCCCGAGCAGGCTCGGGCTGCACTGGGGATGCGCGTCGCAAGGTCTGCCGAGCGGTGCTCGACAGGCGTTGCTCTGGCTATCCGCCCTGCTCGGCGCGCACCCGCTCGCGCTCGCGCTCGACCAGGAATCGCCTCAGGATCTTGCCCGACGCCGACTTCGGCACCTCGTCGATGAACTCGACGAGTCGCAGCTTCTTGTGCGGTGCGACCTTGGCGGCGATGTAGGACTGGATGTCGGCGGCCACCTGGTCGGCGGGCCGGCCGTCGAGCGCTCCCGGCTTGAGCACGACGAAGCCCTTGGGGACCTCGCCGGCCTCCTCGTCCGGGCTGGGCACCACCGCGGCGTCGGCGACCGACGGGTGGCCCATCAAATAGTCCTCGAGCTCGGCGGGCGCCACCTGGAAGCCCTTGTACTTGATGAACTCCTTGAGCCGGTCGTGGATCCGGTAGTCGCCGTCGTCGTCGACGGTCGCGACGTCGCCGGTGCGCAGCCAGCCGTCGGCGTCGAGGCACTCGTCGGTGGCCTCCTCGTTGTTGAGGTAGCCTTTCATCACCTGCGGGCCGCGAATGTAGAGCTCCCCCTGGGTGTTGGGACCGACCTCTTCGCCGGTCTCGAGATCGAGGATCTTGCACTCGGTGTTCGGGATCGCGACGCCCACCGCTTCGACCTTGACTTCCGCTCCTTCTTCGAAGGGCGTGGTGTGCGTGACCGGGCTGGTCTCGGTGAGGCCGTAGCCCTGCTTGACCACGCAGCCGATGCGCTGCTTCACGGCGACCGCCAGGTCTTCGCCGAGCGGCGCGGCGCCCGAGTTGAGGAACTTGAGCGAGGAGAGGTCGTACTGGTCGACGACCGGGTGCTTGGCGAGCCCGACCAGGATCGGGGGCACGACGAAGCCGACGGTGACCCGGTGCTTCTGGATCAGCCCGCAGAAGCCCTCGAGGTCGAAGCGCGGCATGGTGACCACCGTGGAGCCTCGACAGAGCGAGGCCGCCATGATCACCGTCATGCCGTAGCTGTGGAAGAAGGGCAGCACGCCGATCAGGGTTTCGTGGTCGTCGACGTCGTCGAGGTCCTCGATCTGACAGATGTTGGCCACCAGGTTGCGGTGGGTGAGCATCACGCCCTTGGGCTTGCCGGTGGTGCCCGAGGAGTAGGGGAGGGCGACGACGTCGTTGGCGGGGTCGCAATCGCCCCCGGGCGCGTCGGCGGGATCGCTGGCGAGCAGGGCCGCGAACGGCGTCGCGCCCTCCGCCTCCCCGAAGACGAAGATCTCGTCGATCCGCCCGCTCTTCTCGGCGCCCGCCTTCGCCGCCTCGAGCAGCGGCGGCACGGTGAGCAGGTAGCGCGCGCCCGAATCGGTGATCTGGAACGCCAGCTCGTCGGGGGTGTACAGCGGGTTGGCGGTGGTGCAGGTGCCGCCGGCGGCCGCGGTGCCGAGGAAGGCGAGCGCGTACTCGGGCACGTTCGGCGAGTAGATGGCGAAGGTGTCCCCCGGGCCGAAGCCCCGCTTCGCCAGGCTCGCTGCGACCCGCCGGATGCCCTGGGCCACCTGGTCGTAGGTCAACGTGCGGCCGCTCGGGCCGTCGATGAAGGCTGCACGATCGCCGAGCTCGGCCATCTTGCCGAGCACGAAGTCCGGAAGGCTCTGGTCCGGGATTTCGACGTCGGGGAACTTGCTCTTGAAGATCATGGGCTCTCCGGGTGGACGGGTCGTCGTGGTGTGGGACGCTCGCGGGGAGGCTCGGCGGCTCAGTCGAGCTTCGATGCCGCCCAGTCGGCGAGCTCGTCGAGGTCGCCGAGCTCTTCGCGTATCGCCTGGAACGAGATCGAGTGGTCGATGTCCAGGTACTCGTGCACCAGGATGTTGCGGAATCCGGCCCAGCCGCGCAGCCGTTCGGCGAGATCCGCCGGGAGCTCGCCGGCCTTCTCGAGCACGGTGAAGCTATCGCGATTCACCTCCGGGCTGCCGAGCTGCTGATCGGCGATCCAGTGGTTGGCGAGGTCGAGCGCGGCCTCTACCGCCAGGTGGAGGTAGCGCTCTGCCAGGTCGTGGAGCGCCGGCTCTCGGACGAACTCGTCCTCGGACGCCTCACGAAACGTCCTCAACCTTGCTGAGTAGTCGCGCAACGCTTCGAGCCTTCTCGAGAAGATCTGGCGGTCGACCAAGACTCGAACCTTTCTTCAGCCGCTCGATCCTGCGTCGGAGGAACCACTCGCGTCGAACCTGGAAGTCCTGGACCTCGCGGATCGTTCGCCGCACGAAGCGTACCCGCTCCTCGGGAGAACGCTCAATCAACAGTCGGCCGTCGCGCACCACGCGGTGTCGCAGGAGCGGCGGCGCATCGTTGAGCAGGACGAGGTCAAGGCGGTGGCTGCCGACTTCGCGTCCCAGGCGTCCGGCGAGCCGCCAGATCGTGGCGCGCCGCGCGTCGATCCCACTGACCGTCTCGTCGTCGCGCGACGGCTTGCCGTCGACCGACTGCCTGCAGTCGACGAGCACCGCGACGTCGACGTCGCTGTCGGGGCGCGCGCTCCCGGTCGTCTGACTGCCGAATAGCCAGGCGAGGCGGACCACGGGGAGCTCGGCGAGGGCGGCGGAGAGCCGGTCGAGGAGATCGTCGTCGGGTGTCGGAGGCGCGGAAGGCATCGTTTCACGGTAGCAGAGCAGCGCTGGCGGCAGCGTATCTGTGGATCCGTCGTGGCGCGGAGCGCTTCGACCTTGACCCGTCCTTTACACTGGTTGGCGATGATCCACCAGGATGAAGCGATGTGCTGGTTTCCCCAGGGCGCGTCGCACCTCGCTTGCCCACCGTCGGTCGGAGCGGTGGCGGCAGGCGCGATCTTCTCGCTCGCGCTCGCGACGACCGTCTCCTCGGCACAACCGACGATGGCCTCCTCGCACCCCTGGCCGATGTCGCCGCTCTCGATCTCCGGCCGCGTGCTCGGACCTGCGGGCGTGATCGCAGGGGCGCGCGTCACCGCCTACGCGCGGCGTTCGTACGAGGAGCCGCCTCGGGAGTGGAGCGCGGGCGGTCAGGAGTCCGTCGGAACCGACGGTCGCGCCACTTTCGACGCGCTCGCGCTCGGCCGCTATCGGATCTCGGCGCGGTCTTCGGAGTGCGAGGAGATCGAGCCCGTGCTCGCCGACGTCGTCCCGGGGAGCGAAACCGTCGATCTGCGCCTCGAGTGCGGAGGTGGCGACCCGATACCGAGGTCGAGATCTCGATCGCGGTGTCGACGATCGTGGGCATCGTCCGCAACACCGCCACCGGCGATCCGGTGCCGGGCGTGCTGGTCGTGGCGCACCCGCCTGGGGGCAATGACCACGCGCGCACGCCGGTGGCGCGCTCGGCGGAGGACGGGACCTTCGTGCTCGAGGACCTGGTCGAGGGCGAGTGGGCTGGGCCTCGAGCCGGGTCGGCGCGACCTGGAGCTGGTGGATCAGGGGCGGGCCGCGTACCTGGTGGGCGTGACCCTCGACGGCTCGGGACCCAAGCCGGTTACGCTGATGGTGAGGGCTCGCGGCGATCGCTGACGCGAGGTTGGCTCTGGGGCGGCTCGAGCCGTCCGTCGCGGCTGCCGTGACCGTCGCGAGGGTGGCCCGGACTGGCGCGGATGGGCCGACCTCTTGGTCGACCGGAGCGCGGGAGCTCCGCGACCGTCACCCGGGCGTGAACGAAACGGGGCGACCCTTCGAGGACTCCCGAGAGCTGACGCGTCACCGGCGAGAGCGGGCTCGATGGAAGAATCCTCAGCGATGCCGAGCACTCTCGTCCACCTCGGAACCCAGGCCGCGCTCTCGCGCGTCGCCTGGCGGCACGCGCCGCTGCTATGGGCCTACCTCGGGGGGGTGCTGCCCGACATCCCCTGGATCCTGCAGCGGCTGATCAAGACGGCGTACCCCGCGATCGACCCCGCGCAGCTCCGCCTCTACGTCGTCGCGCAGGCGTCGCTGCTGGGTTGCCTGGTCCTGGCCGCGGCTGCGGCGGCGCTGGCGGTGCGGTGGCGCCCGGTGCTGGCGCTACTCTGCGCGGGGGCCCTGCTGCACCTGCTGCTCGACGCGATCGAGATCAAGTGGGCCAACGGCGTGGTGCTCTTGGCCCCCTTCGACTGGAGCCAGTGGCAGCTCGGCTGGTTCTGGTCCGAGAGCGTGCCGGGTCTGGCCTGGACGCTGGCAGCCGCGGTCTGGGTCGCCGGGCACTGGCGAGAGGCGGCGGCCGAGGATCCGGGCGTCGTGCTCGGACGCCGGCGCCTGCTGGTGGCGGGCGCGCTCACCGCGCTCTGGCTGCTGCTGCCCCTGGCGCTGATGTCGGGAGCCTGGCGCGGCGACGTCCACGACGTGCGCACGCTCGCCGAGGTGGCGGAGCGCTCGGGACGGCCGGTCGAGCTGTACAAGGCGGATGCGTACGAGCGGCCGGGTCCCGACGTCGTGGAGACTCTCGAGGGCGAGGTCTTGACGATCGAAGGGCTCGAGATCCGAGAGCACCAGGAGGTCTCGATTCGTGGCCGCTTCGTCGACCCGAAGACGGTCCAGGTCGACGAGTGGTTCGTCCACCCCGACGGGTGGCGGGACCTGGGGAGCTACGTCGGACTCGCCCTGGTGGCCCTGCTCTGGGGGCGCTGGGCCTGGCGGCGTTTCCGCCAGCGCCGTGCCCGCTCGGCCCCGGGCGCCGCGAGCTGACCCGCTGCTATCGTCGGCGCGAAGGTCGAATCGCCTCGAAGGAGGTCGTGCCCGTGCCGTTTCAGCAGCTTCTCCGAGCTTCCCACCCGAGGCGTTCCCGCCGGCTCCGGGCGGCTCGTCTTCCGGCCTGGCTGGTGGCGTTGTGCCTGCCGCTGTGCGCCGCGCCCGCGCTGTTCGCGCAGCCTGCCGACCTCGCGGATCCGGTGCCCGACCGCGCCGAAGGCGAGGGTCCGTTCCAACGCCTGGTCCTGCGCGGCGCCATCGTGATCGACGGCGCCGGGGCGCCGCCGTTCGGCCCCACCGACATCGTGATCGAGGGCGACCGGATCGTCGAGATCCGCCCGGTGGGCTCTCCCGGCGTCGAGATCCCCGACGACGAGCGTCCGGAGGGGGGCCCGGGGGCGCAGGAGCTCGACGTGTCGGGAATGTACGTGCTCCCGGGCTTCGTCGACCTCCACGGCCACCAGCACACCGAGAGCTCGGAGCAGGGGGTGCCGGCGACCTACGTCCACAAGCTGTGGATGGCGCACGGGATCACCACGACCGCCGACGTCGGGAGCTTCGACGTCGACTGGCTGATGCACCACAAGGAGCGCTCGGCGCGCAACGAGATCACCTCGCCGCGCATCTTCGCCTACGTCGTCTTCGGCAACGGCTGGGAGGAAGACGTCACCACCCCCGAGCAGGCGCGCGAGTGGGTGCGCTGGGTGAAGGAGCGGGGGGCCGACGGCATCAAGTTCTTCGGCGCTCCGCCCGCGATCCTGCGCGCCGCGCTCGAGGAGGCCAAGTCGCAGGGGCTGCGCACGACCGAGCACCACGCCCAGCTCGACGTCACTCGCATGAACGTGCTCCAGACGGCGCGGGCCGGGCTGACCTCGATGCAGCACTGGTACGGGCTGCCCGAGGCGATGTTCGAGGACAAGGTGATCCAGGACTATCCCGTCGCCTACAACTACCAGAACGAGGCCCACCGGTTCGGCGAGGCGGGCCGCCTGTGGAAGCAGGCGGCGCCGCCGCACTCGGAGAAGTGGAACGCGGTGATGAACGAGCTGCTTGAGCTCGACTTCACCATCGTGCCGACCTTCGTCGCCTACCTCGCCAGCCGCGACCTGATGCGCCAGTCCCGCAACGAGTGGCACGCGGTCTATACCCTGCCCTCGCTCTGGGACTTCTACCGCCCGTCGCGCGACGCCCACGGCTCGTACTGGTTCTACTGGACGCCTCAGGACGAGATCGCGTGGAAGGAGAACTACCGGCTCTGGATGGAGTTCGTCGACGAGTACAAGAACCGGGGCGGCAGAGTCGGCCTGGGCAGCGACTCCGGCTACATCTACAACCTCTACGGCTTCGGCTACATCCAGGAGATGGAGCTGTTCCTCGAGGCCGGCTTCCACCCGCTCGAGGTCTTCCGCTCGGCGACCTTGATGGGGGCCGAGGCGCTCGGTCAGGAGGAGAGCCTCGGCTCGATCCAGGTAGGCAAGCTCGCCGATCTCGTGGTCGTCCCCGAGAACCCGCTCGAGAACCTCAAGGTGCTCTACGGCACCGGCGCGATCAAGCTCGACTTCGAGACCGACGAGGTGGAGCGCGTCGGCGGGATCCTCTACACGATCAAGGACGGCATCGTGTACGACGCGCGCGAGCTGCTCGCCGACGTGCGCGAGATGGTCGACGAGGCGAAGCGGAAGGCCGGGCTCCCGCCGTCGCCGATGCCGATGTTCATCGACACCGACTATCGGGAGGGGCTGGAGCGGCGCCGGGAGGAGACCGCCGCCGGTGCGGCGGTGACGCTCCAACAGGAGGACCGCTGATGTTCCGGAAGGTGGCGTTCACCATGTACCCGGTCCGGGACGTCGCCCGGGCACGCCGCTTCTACGAGGAGACGCTCGGTCTCCAGGCGGGGATGGCGGGTGGCCAGGACGGCATGCACTGGATCGAGTACGACCTGCCCGAAGGCGGTTGTCTGGCGCTGACCAACACCACGGGCGACACCCCGAGCGCCGCGGCGGGCGGCACCGTGGCGCTCGAGGTGGCGGACCTCGATCGGCTGATCGCGGAGCTCGAGAGCAAGGGCGTCGAGCTCACCAGCAAGGTGATCCGCGGTCCGCGTTGCAGGATGGCGGTCTGTCTCGACCCGGAGGGCAACTCGATCCTCCTGCATCAGCTCGACCCGCGCGACGAGGCGTGAGCAGGCGTCGGGGTTCGTGCCGCGGGTCGGGGCTGCCGATCGGGGACCGGCGCCGAGCGGCGAAGGCGGTTTCGTGAAGCGACAGGTCGCGTTGATCCGGGGCATCAACGTCGGTCGCGCCAAGCGGGTGCCGATGGCCGAGCTGCGCGAGGCGCTCACAGAGCGGGGATTCGAGAACGTGCGCACCCTGCTCAACAGCGGCAACGTGGTCTTCGACGCCGATGGCAGCGCGCGGAGCAACGCCAGCACGGTCCAGGAGGTGATCGAGGAGCGCTTCGGTGTCACGGCCCGGGTGCTCGGACTCGCCACCTCCGAGCTCGCGACGGTGGTGGACGAGAACCCCCTCGCCGGGATCGCCGACGATCCTTCGCGCCTGATGGTCGTCGTGGCCTTCGACCCGGACCGGCTCTCCGCGCTCGAGCCCCTGGCCGAGCGGGAGTGGGGATCGGAGCAGCTCGCCGTCGGCTCGCGCGCCGCCTACCTCTGGTGTCCGGCCGGAATCCTCGCCAGCGAGGCGAACGAGGCGGTGGGGAGGGCGCTGGGCGACGGAGCGACGACCCGCAACTGGCGCACGACGCTCAAGCTGCAGGCGCTGGCGGAACGGGAACCCTGACCCGGAGCGGTCCACGTCGCCACGGATGTCGCGGGCGCGCGCTGGTCGAGAGGGACCGGACCTCAACATCCCTCCTCTGGGCCGGCGGTGTTCGAACGGCTCCCCTGTTGACATCCGACAGGAGTGAGTCGATACTCCTGTCGACGATCGACAAGTCGAGCGGGCGAACCGAATGACGCAGAATCGAATGTCGAAGAGCAGAGAGACTCCACAGGTTCGCTCCGACGTGCTGCAGGGGACGCTCGACCTGCTGATCCTCAAGACCCTGTCGCTCGGTCCGCAGCATGGCTGGGGGATCAGCCAGCGGCTCCAGCAGGTCTCAGAGGATGCGCTCGCGGTCGGCCAGGGATCGCTCTACCCAGCGCTGCACCGGCTGCAGCGCAAGGGCGCGATCGAGTCGGAGTGGGGGAGCAGCGAGAACAACCGGCGCGCGCGGTTCTACCGGCTGACGATCGAGGGCGAGCGGCTACTCGGCCGCGAGCTCGAGACCTGGCGCTTCTTCACCGGCGCGGTCGAGCGGGTCCTCGCGTGCGACGAGCTCGAGGCGCCGCCCGCTCTCGCCGGGCCGGGGAGCGACCGGTGAGCCTCGCGCACGAGCTTCGCTCGCGGCTGCGCGCGCTGCTGCGGTGGCTGGTTCGTCCCGACGAGGACGAGCGCGAGCTGGACGCGGAGCTGCGCTTTCACCTCGAGATGGAGACCGACAAGAACCTGGCTTCCGGGATGAGCCCGAAGGAGGCGCGGCGACGGGCGCGCATCGACTTCGGCGGGATCGAGCGAACCCGTGAGGAGTGTCGCGACCAGCGCGGCGCTCGGGGGGTCGAGGACCTGGCGCGCGATCTGCGACAGGCGCTGCGCCGGCTCCTCCGCGAGCCGGGGTTCTCGCTCCCCGCGGCCGTGACCCTGGCGCTCGCTTTCGGCGGAGTGCTCTCGATGTTCGGCGTGCTCTCCTCCGTGGTGCTGAGGCCGCTCCCCTATCACGATCCCGGGCGCCTCCTGCGGCTGTGGAGCGCGGTTCCCGGAGTCGGCGCCGACGAAGTGTGGGGCGTCGCTAAGGCCGAGCTCCTGCACTTCGAGCGCGAGGCCTCGTCGTTCGAGGCGCTCGGTCTGTACCGCTTCGGCGCCTCGACGCTCGGCGACGCCGAGAGTGGGCGCCCGGACGAGCGGGTCACCAGCGTCCGCTTCTCGCTCGGCCTGCTGCGCGCGCTGCGCATCGAGCCGGCTCGCGGCAGGCGTCCGGGAGAGGCCGACACGCGGCCAGGAGCCGAGCCCTCGGTGTGGCTCGCCGATTGGTTGTGGCGCGATCGCTTCGGCGCCGATCGGGGGATCATCGGCGCCCGGATCGAGATCGACGGGCGGAGCGCCGAGGTGGCCGGCATCCTGCCCCCTTCTGCGCGCCTTCCGGAGGAGCTCGAAGGGCGCGGGCTCGGATCGGTCGGAGTGTGGTCGGCGCTCGAGATCGATCCCACCGAGCGCCCGCAGTCGAGCCACGTCTACCGCGCGATCGGCAGGCTGGCGCCGGGAGCGACCGTGGAGCTCGCGGCGTCCGAGCTCACGCGCCTCACCGCCGGGCTTCCCGAGGCGCTGCCGACGGCCTACACCGAGCGCTTTCTCGAATCGACGGGGTTCCGCACCGAGATCGTGCCGCTGCACGAAGACGTGCTCGGCGGGATCGGTCCGATCCTCTGGACGCTGCTCGTCGCGCTGGTCTTCCTCCTGCTGATCGCCTGCGCGAACGTCGCGGGCCTGCTCGTCGCGCGCACGGAGGCGCGGCGGCACGACGGCGCCGTGCGACTCGCGCTCGGCGCCTCGCGCCTGCGTCTGCTCCAGGAGGCCATCGGCGAGATGCTGCTGCTGTGCTTCGCTGCGGCGGGCGCCGGGCTCGGCCTGGCGACCGCCGGCCTGCGAGCGCTCCGGGTGATCGAGCTGGCCGACCTGCCACGCGTGGACGAGGTCGGCCTCGGATGGGAGACCTGGATGCTGTCGCTGGCCCTGGCGTTCGCCGTCGCCGTCGCGCTTGGCGTGCTCCAGGCGCGCCGCTCCGGCACCGGGAGGCTTCCCGACCTCGGCGGCTCGCGCGGTGCCCTCGGCCGGGCGGCGGCGGGCAGGTTCCGGCGCGTGCTGGTCGTGGGACAGGTCGCGCTCTCCACCGTGCTGCTGGCGGGAGCGGCGCTCCTGGCACAGAGCTACCTCCGCCTCCATCGCGTGGGGCCGGGCTTCGACCCGCGCGGCGTGCTGGTCTTCTCGGTGCTGCTGCCGGAGGCCTCCTACGGCTCGCTCGAGCGCGTCACCTCGTTCTACCGGGCGGCGTCGGAGCGCCTCGCCGAGCTGCCGGGAGTCGAGGCGGTCGGCCTGGGCTCCGGCCTGCCGCTCGAGGGGCAGGGCTGCTCCGTGGTCGAGGCCCAGGACGCTCCCGTGGTGACCGAGGCCGAGATGGCCTGCGTCCCCGTCCACCTGGTCACTCCAGGGCACCTCGCCGCGCTGGGAGTCGCGGTCCAGGGGCGCGAGACGTCGTGGGAGGATCTCGCGAGCGCGGCCGCGGGGGCGGTGGTCAGCGAAGCGTTCGCGCGCCGCCAGTGGCCGGGAGGCGACGCGATCGGCAACCGGGTGAGGATCGGCTCTCAGGCTCCGTTCGTCGAGGTCGTGGGGGTCGCCGAGGACGTGCGCGGCGAGGGACTCGACCGCCCGCCGACCGAGGACGTCTACCTCCCCCTGTTCGAAGGCGCGACGACCCCGCTGGGAGGGCCTCCCCACCGCCTGTCGGTGGTCGTTCGCACCACGCTCGAGAGTCCGGGCTCGATCGAGGGCTCGGTGCGCGCGACGCTCGCCGAGCTCGAGCCGAGGGCGCCGCTGATCGGCTTTCAGACGATGGAGTCGCTGGTGCGCGGCTCGCTGGCGCGGCGCGAGATCGCCACGCGCCTGCTCGCGACGGCGGCCGGGCTGGCGCTGATCCTGGGCGCGGTCGGGATCTTCGGCGTGCTCTCCTACGTGGTGTCGCGGCGTCGCGCCGAGCTGGGACTGCGCCTCGCGCTCGGCGCCAGGGGCTCGGAGCTGGCTCGCTCCGCCCTCTCGGAGGCGCTCGGGCTCGCGGCGCTCGGGGTCCTCGTCGGCACCGGGCTCGCGCTGTGGGCGACGCGATCGCTGCGGGGGCTGCTCTACGGCGTCGCACCCGGCGATCCGGGCACTCTCGCAGCGGTCGGCGCCGGGTTGCTCGTGGTGGCGATGGTGGCTGCGGTCGGGCCGGCGCGGCGGGCGGCTCGGGTCGATCCGGTCGAGGCGTTGCGCGAGGGGTGAGGAACGAGAGCAGACCTCCTCGAGCTCCGGCCCCGAAGGAGGCGACTGCTCACCCCAGCGGAGGCGTTCCGTTCCCGCTCCACTGCTCGAGGCCCTGCAGGATCATCTCGATCGAGTAGGTCCCGATCACCAGGGACATGACCCGACCCACGATGTCGACGTAGCGCTCGACCAGCTCCTCGTTGCGCTCCTTGACCACGTCGTGAAGACGCTTGAGGAGCATCAGGGCGATCGCCGCGAGGACGGTCGCCGACGCGATCGCCCCGGCGCCGCCGAGCGGCCCCAGCCGGGCGCCCGCCAGCACCGAGGCGGAGACCGTGCCCGGCCCGATCATGAACGGCAGGGCGATCGAGCCCTCGAGGTGTTTGGGGTCTCCGCGCAGGCCGGTGAGCGCCGCCGGGCCCTCGAGCACGAAGCGGATGCCGACCAGCGGGAAGATGACCCCGCCGAACAGCAGGAACGACGCGAACCGGACCTGCAGGATCTGCGTGAACAGACGCTCGCCGAGCCAGGACACGACGATGAAGACCACCGTCGCGATGACGGTGGCCCGCGTGAGCACCCGCGCAAAGCTCGCCGAGTCGAGAGTGCGGACCAGGTCGAGCAGGTATACGCTGAGCAGGAAGGGATTGAGCAGGACCAGGAGCAGGCTGGCGGAGCGGACGAATTCGGACATGGGCGATCAACTCGAGAAGCGGCGGAGTGAGGGGGGCGGCGAGCCGTCGGCCCCTGCGAGCGAGCCCGCCCTGCGGATCCTCCAGGCGATCCGCCGGATGATGCGAGGCATCTCGACGCACTCGAAGCGCCTCGCGAACGAGACCGGCCTGACGGTACCGCAGGTCGTGTGCCTGCAGGCGATCGCGGAGGGGCCGAAGGACGGCTCGAGCATCAGCGACCTGGCCAAGCGGGTCTCGCTCTCCCCCGGCACCACCTCGCGAGTCATCGAGCGGCTGGTGCGTGCGGGTCTGGTCGAGCGCCGCCGGCGCGTGCGTGATCGTCGGCTGGTGGCGGTGTCGCTGACGGCGCAGGGCCGGGAGAGGATGGAGGCGATGCCGCCCCTGTTCCACGATGGCTTCCTCAAGCGCCTGCAGTCGCTGAGCGTGGAGGAGCGGCGGCAGATCCAGTCGACCCTCGACCGCGTCGTCGAACTGATGCAGGTCGCCGACGTCGACGCGTCGCCGATCCTGTCCACCGAGGTCGATCTCGGCGAGGAGGCCTGAGGGCGGGCGATCGGTTCGCTCATCGGGCCTCCAGGACGCGGCGCAGGAAGGTCCGGGTCCTGGCCTCTCGTGGCTCGTGGAAGAGCTGTCGCGGCGGGCCCTGCTCCAGGATCCGGCCCTCGTCGAGGAAGGCGACGCGGTCGGCGACCTCTTCGGCGAAGCCCATCTGGTGGGTGACCAGGATCATCGTCGAACGCTGGTCGGCCGCGAGCTGGCGGAGCACGGCCAGCACGTCACCGACGACCTCGGGGTCGAGCGCCGACGTCACTTCGTCGAACAGCAGGATCGAAGGGCGCAGCGCGAGCGCCCGAGCGATGGCGACGCGTTGCTTCTGTCCTCCGGAGAGCTCGGCCGGGTAGGCGTCCTCCTTGTCGGCGAGGCCGACGAGCTCGAGCAGCTCGCGGGCGCGAGCCGCCGCCTCGTCACGCGCGAGGCCGAGGACCAGCACCGGCGCCTCGGTCAGGTTGCGCAGGACCGTCATGTGGGGGAACAGGTGAAAGTGCTGGAAGACCATGCCGAGCCGGCGGCGCAGACGCCGCTCGGTCTCGCGCTGCGCGCGCGACAGCCGCCGGCCGGCGAGGGCGCGCGGCACCTCCTCGCCCTCGATGTGGAGCGTGCCGCGATCCAGGCGCTCGAGCCCCATGATCACCCGCAGCACGGTCGACTTTCCGCTCCCCGAAGGGCCGATCAGGGCCAGCCGCTGCCCCGCGGGCACCGCGAGGTCGAGCCCGTCGAGCACGACCGCGTCGCCGAACCGCTTGACGGCGTCACGCAGCTCGACCGCCGGCGGCTCCTGCCCTGACACCGCCTCAGGCATGACGCACCACCAGGCGACGCTCGAGCCGGCGCACGCCGGCCGAAGCCAGCAGGCTGAGCGCCAAGAACAGGAGCCCGACCAGGGTCAGCGGCTCGAGGTAGCGGAAGCGCTCGGCGCCGATGATCTTGGCGGTCTGCAGCAGCTCGAGCACGGTGATGGCGGCGAGCAGCGGAGTGTCCTTGAACATCGCGACCCCGTAGTTGCCGAGCGCCGGGACGATCGGAGGAATCGCCTGCGGCAGGACGACCCGCCGCCAGGTCGCGGGGGTGGAGAAGCCGAGCGCCCGCGCGGCCTCCCACTGACCCCGAGGCACCGCCTCGATCCCGGCGCGATAGACCTCGGCAGCGTAGCTGCTGTAGTGCAATCCGAGCGCGATGACGCCGGTGGCGAGCGGCGACAGCCGGAGGCCCAGCCCCGGCAGTGCGTAGTAGAGGAAGTAGATCTGGATCAGGAGCGGCGTGCTGCGAACCGCTTCGACGATCAGCGAGCCCGCCCGCGCCAGCCAGACCAAAGGCGAGCGGCGGACGATCGCCAGCACCAGGCCGAGAACGAGGGCGAGCAGCGAGCCCGCCACGGTGGCGGCGACCGTGACGCGCAGGGCCGAGAGCAGCGCGGGCAGGATCTCGAGCGCGAAGGAGACGTCGAAGGTCATGGCGCGGGGCGGGAGAAGGAGTTCGTGGTCAAGGCGCCACCGCCCGCAGCCGGCCGCGCGACAGGGTGCGCTCGAGTGAGCGGACTCCGAGACGGATGAGCTGCGCCAGAACGAAGTAGAGGACCAGCAGCAGGGTGAAGATCTCGGTGGTCCGCAGCGTCGCCGCCCGCAGCACCTGGCCCTGGAAGGTCAGCTCGGAGAGAGTGATCATCGAGACCAGCGAAGTGTTCTTGAGCAGCTCGATCGCGAGGTTGCCGGCCGGCGGCAGCATGGCGACGGCGGCCTGGGGGAGCTGGATCCGCCACAGTGTCTCGAATGGCGTGAATCCCAGCGCGCGCGCCGCCTCGAGCTGGCCGGCCGGGACCGCGCCGAGGGCGCCGCGCACCACCTCGGCTCCGTACGCGCCGGCGTTGAGCCCCAACACCAGGACGCCGGCCAGCT
This sequence comes from Thermoanaerobaculia bacterium, assembly GCA_035546295.1. Classification (GTDB taxonomy): domain Bacteria; phylum Acidobacteriota; class Thermoanaerobaculia; order Multivoradales; family Multivoraceae; genus DATKBT01. The sequence goes on from DATKBT010000052.1 coordinate 44,447, forward strand.
CGGCGGAGAGCCGGATCCCGACCGCGGGCAGTGCGAAGTAGAACCAGAAGAGCTGGACCAGGGCGGAGGTGCCGCGGAAGGTCTCGACGTAGACGCTGGCGAGCGCCCGCACGAGCCGCAAGCTCGAGCGCCGGCCGAGCCCGCCGGCGAGCGCGCACAGCACGCCGATCGCGATGCCGCCCAGAGTGAGCCGGAGCGTCACCCGCAGGCCCTCGAGGAGCGGCGGCAGCAGGTCGAGCGGAGGAGGCAGGTTCGGCACCTCGAGGACCGGTGGCGGAGCGCGGCGGCTGGAAGGCGCCGAGCCGGGGGAGAGAGCGCTCGGTCAGCTCGGGCTGCAGAGCGATTCGGTGGTGACCTCGGAGGGAGGCAGGGAATGCGGTCCGAACCCGAAGGGAGCGACCAGCTCGAGGTGACGCTTCGAGCCGGTGAGCTCTTCGAGCTCCTGGTCGAAGGCGTCGGCGAAAGACTGGTCGCTCTTGCGGAACCCGAAGGCGCCGTAGCCACGGGTCGGGCTGCCGTCGATCACGGGGTCGACGAAGGGCTCCGCGCGCTCGAGCCCGGAGCCTCGTGACTTGGCGAGCAGGTCGTCGACGGTGAGGCTGGTTCCGGCGAAGGCGTCGACGCGGCCGGCGGCCACGCCCGAGACCGCGCTCGGGGCGTCGGGGAAGACGACCACCCGCGCGTCGGGGATTCCCGTGGCGCGAGCGTAGCTGCGCTCGATGGTGCCCGCCACGACCCCCAGCGTCGCGTCCTCGTGCTCGGCGACGTCGGAGTAGCTGTGCAGCTCCTTGGGATTGCCTTCACGCACCACGAACGCTTCGCCGATTGCGTAGGTCGGCGAGGAGAAGCGGATCTGGCGGCAGCGCTCCGGCGTGATGTACATGCCCGCCGCGATGAGGTCGAAGCGACCCGCCTGCAGCCCCGGGATCAGCGAGCCGAACTCGGTGAGGACCGGCTCGATCGCGGTCGCCCCCAGCTCGCTCAGGACCTCCCGCGCGATGACGGGCGCCTCGCCGGTCACCTCGCCGGTCTCCTGGTCGAGGTAGGCGTAGGGCGCCTCATTGGCGTAGCCGATCCGTACGCGGCCGGTGGCGCGCACCGTCTGCAGCGTGCCGGCGCCGGGGCCCGGCCTGCGCGCTTCACCGAGCGACTCGCGCAGCGCATTCTGGTCGGCGGTCCGATCGGGTGCCCAGAACAGCAGCCACCAACCCCCGATGACGAGGGCCAGCGCGATCAGGGCGAGCCGTGGCCCGCGGAAGCGATCCGCCACGACGTCGCCTCAGGCGATCGGCCGGACCGGAGGACGGGTCGCGATGTGCTCGGGCCGGGGCTCGAGCCCACAGAAGGGATCGACCAGGGCGTTGTCGGTGTGGTTGAAAACCACGAAGCAGTTGCTGCGCGGGAACGGCGTGATGTTCGAGTTGGAGCCGTGCATGGTGTTGCACTCGAAGAAGGTGACCGACCCGGCGGGCCCGAGCGCCGCCTCGACACCGCCGCGCTCGGCGAGCCGGGTCAGGCTGTCGTCGTCGGGTACGCCGTACTCCTGGCGCTTGAGCGACTTCTCGTAGTGCTTCTCGGGGGTCGCTCCGACGCACGAGACGAAGCTCTGGTGGGAGCCCGGGATCAGCAGCAGCGGGCCGTTGTTCGGAGTGTTGTCGGTGAGGCTGACCGAGCAGCTCACCGCCCGCATCCGCGGCATGCCGTCCTCGACGTGCCAGGTCTCGAAGTCGGAGTGCCAGTAGAACTCCTTGCCCCGGAACCCGCGCTTGTAGTTGACGCGGCTCTGGTGGATGTAGACCTCTCCACCGAGGAGCTGGCGCGCGACCTCGACGACGCGCGGCTCGGTGCACAGCCGGGCGAGCGGGTGGTCGAGCCGGTGGACGGCGAAGATCGAGCGGGTCTCGCGCGAGTCGGGCTCGGTGATCGTCTCGGGCCGATCGGCCATCCCGGGTGTGCTCCTCAGATCCTCGAGCTCGCGCGACAGCCGCTCGACCTCGTCGCTCGAGAACATTCGCTCGAAGACGAGATAGCCGAACTGCTCGTAGCGACGCAGGTGGTCGGCGCGCAGTGGGCCGTCCTGCTCGCTGCCGTAGACCACGGGGTCGAGGCGGTCCTGGAGGCTCGGGGTGTCGCAGACTCGGGAGGGGTAGAGGTCCTGACGTTGAGTCTTGCTTTCGGTGGCTACGCTCACCATTGTCTCCTTTCGGGGGTTCTTTCGGCGCGCCGGCTCGGACGCGTTGCCCTGTCGATGGTTCTCGTCGTTTCTCGTCGATCGGGTCAGCGGCCGACCGGCTCGCCGGCGGGCTCGCTCACCGGTTCCAGCTCGGCATGGAGAGGATAGACGCCCGAGGCGTCGTGCACCTCGTCGCCGTGCAGCGGCGGGTTGAACACGCACACCATCCGCATCTCGCTCGACGCGCGCAAGGTGTGACGATCGTGCTGGTCGAGCGCGTAGACGGTGCCCGGGCGGATCGGATGGACCTCGCCGTCCTCGGTCTCGATCTCGCCCTCGCCCGCGATGCAGTAGACGGCCTCCAGATGGTGGCGGTACCACATGCGGGTGACGGTGCCGCGCTTGATCACGGTGTCGTGGAGCGAGAACCCCATCCCCTCGTGCGCCAGCAGCAGCCGGCGGCTGGTCCAGTTGGCGGTGTCCACCTCGCGCTCGGACGAGATCAGCTCGTCGAGATGCCGGACGATCATCGGATGCTCCTCTCGGGTCGAACGACCATTGTTCAGATGGATGCGAGCTCAGACGGATGCGAGCTCGGCCGGTGCGCGCTCGGTGCAAGCGACCTGGACCGCCTCGGCGATCAGCTCGAGCCCACGCTCGAGCTCGGGCTCGGGAATGGTCAGCGGCGGCAGCAGCTTGAGCACCTCGTCGGATGGGCCCGCGGTCTCGATGATCAGGCCGCGCTCGAAGGCGGCGCGGGAGGCCTCGGCGGCCAGCTCGGGCGGATCGAAGACGAGGCCCTGGATCAGACCGCGGCCGCGGACCTCGGAGACGAGGCCCTCGGAGCCGGCCGCGATCTCCTCGAGGCGCGAGCGGACCCGGCGCGACTTCGCGGCGACGGCGTCTTCGAGCTCGGAGTCGCTCCAGTAGCGCTCGAGCGCGGCGGTGGCGGTGACGAAGGCGAGGTTGTGCCCGCGGAAGGTGCCGTTGTGCTCGCCCGGCGCCCACTGGTCGAGCTCGGGGCGGATCAGGACCAGGCTGAAGGGCAGTCCGTAACCGCTCAGCGACTTCGACAGACACACCAGGTCCGGGGTCACGCCGCACGGCTCGAAGCTGAAGAACGGGCCGGTACGCCCGCAGCCGACCTGGATGTCGTCGACGATCAGGAGCACGTCGTGGCGCGCCGCGATGTCGGCGACGTTGCGCAGCCAGTCGTCGCCGGCGACGTTGACGCCGCCCTCGGCCTGGACCGTCTCGAGGATGATCGCGGCCGGTTTGTCGAGCCCGCTGCTGGTGTCCGCCAGCATCGTCTCCAGCAGGTCGAGCGAATGAGTCTCCTGGCCGTAGCCGTCGAACGGGACCGGCGTGGTCTGGGAGAGTGCAACGCCGGCGGCCGCCCGCTTCGCACGGTTGCCGGTGACCGCCAGCGAGCCGAGGGTCATCCCGTGGAATGCGTTGGTAAAGAACACCACGCGCTCGCGCCCGGTGACCTTGCGGGCCAGCTTGAGCGCCGCCTCGACCGCGTTGGTGCCGGTCGGGCCCGGGAACTGGACACGGTACTCGAACCCCCGCGGCGCCAGGATCAGCTCGTGCAGGGTCTCGAGCAGCTCCTCCTTGGCCCGGGTGGCGAGGTCGAGCGAGTGCGAGACGCCGCCGCGTCCCAGGTAGGCGACCAGTCGCTCGCGCAGCTCGGACGGGTTGTGCCCGTAGTTGAGGGCTCCGGCGCCGGCGAAGAAGTCGAGGTAGCGTCGTCCGTCGACGTCGTGGAGGTGGCAGCCCTCGGCGCGGTCGAAGACCACCGGGAAGCTGCGACAGTAGCCGCGGACGCTGGATTCGTGACGGTCGATGACTTTCAAGACGGGTCTCCAGTTCTGGCTTCGGGGTTGGGTTCGCGGGAGATCGTCGGAGAGGAGCGGGCGTTCGCTTGCGCGCGGTTCTCGGCCGCGCGGTCGACGTCCTCGGCGGCCAGCGGTCCGATGCGGATGTGGTGCTCCTCGGCGTGAGAGTCGGGAAACAGCTCAGCCGGGAAGTGGGGGCGGCGCTCGAAGCCCGCATCGAGGCAGCGCGCGACGCTGCGGAACAGAGCGAGAGAGGCGGTGTTGTCGGGCGTGACCGTCGCCTCGAGCCAGCGCGGCACCGGCCTGGCGGTGGCCAGCGCGCCGACCAGGAGCTGGCGCGCAAGCCCCCGTCCGCGGGCCTCTTCGGCGACCGCGATCTGCCACACGAAGAGCGAGGAGGGGGTCTCGGGCGGCGAATAGCCGAGGACCGCTCCTTCGACCTTGTCGCCGTCCTCCGCCAGCAGGCAGGTGTCCCGGAAGTGCGAGCACAGGAGCAGGTAGGCATACGGCGAGTTGACGTCGAGCTGGTCGGAGTCGCGCACCAGACGCCACACCCTCGCGGCGTCCTCGGGTCGGGGGCGTCGCAGACGCATCAGCCGGAAGCCGGAACGGTGCCGCCGTCAGCGATCTGGGGAACCATTGCGTCGTGGATCGAGCGGATCGCCGGCAGCACCGTCGTCCGCTCGATCAGCAGCGTGTACGCATGGTCAACGGCGTGCTCGGCGTCGACCGTGATGCGGTGGCGATCGGTGACCTGGCGGGTGCGATTGCGACGGCTCTCGCAGTCCCCGATGCCGAGACCGATGACCGAGACCGAGCCCAGGCCGTCGTCGACCTCGACCTCGCGGTCGAAGGCCCGCTCGAGATCGCAGGCCAGGTCTTGGCGCGCCGGCAGCTCGTCGGCGGGGAAGAAGAGGGTTCGGCAGCTGCCCGCTCGCAGCGCCGAGAAGGGGATCGACGAGACGCCGACCGCGGACTCCAGCTCGCGCGCCAGCCCATCGTCGGCGGCGGAGTCGCGCAAGCGCAGTCGCACGAGCTGCCGGTGTCCGGCGACGCCGGTCACTGCGCCCGCGCCGTTGCCGTCGCCATTCTCGATCGGCGGTCCGATGATCGTACCGGCGCCGGCTCCGAAGGCGGGACGTGCGTGGAGCTCGACCCGATGCGCGGCCGCATGCTCGACGGCGCGCCGGTCGAGCACCGAGGCACCGGAGTAGGAGAACGCGACCATCTCGTCGTAGGTCACTCGCTCGAGGAGCTGCGCGCCGTCGACGATGCGCGGATCGGCCGAGAACACCCCCTCGACGTCGGAGTAGATCTCGCAGCGGAGCGCGCCGAGCACCGCGGCGAGCGCCACGGCGCTGGTGTCGGAGCCGCCCCGCCCGAGCGTCGTGACGTCGCCATCGGGGGCCTCTCCCTGGTAGCCGGCGACCACCACGATCCGGCCGGAGGCCAGCTCGCGCAGCACCCGCGCCGGCTGCACACCCTCGATGCGCGCGCCGAAGTGGTTCTTGTCGGTGCGGATTCCGCTCTGGGGGCCGCTGAGGGAGACCGCGGCGCAAGCCAGCTCCTCGATCGCCATCGAGAGCAGGGCCATCGAGATCCGCTCGCCGGAAGAGACCAGCACGTCGAGCTCGCGCCGTGGAGGCGTCGTGTGCAGGGACCGCGCCATGCTCAGCAGCTCGTCGGTGGTGCTGCCCATCGCCGAGACCACGACGACGACGTCGAAGCCCTGGCTGCGAGTGGACACCACGCGCTCGGCGACCCGGCGCAGCTTGGCGATGTCGGCCAGCGAGGTGCCGCCGAACTTCTGCACCACGATCGGCGTGCTCGGCACGATCGGCGTGATCGGATGGGTCTGCGCGTTCGGCCGGACCCCCGGACATCCAGACGGAATGGTCATGTCGAGCGGCGCAGAGATAAGAGCAGAATTCAGTGGAATCGAAGAGGGCAAAGGCGTCGAGCGCCGATACTTGTTATAGCAAAAGATGCTGAGGCATGCAACGTCTCGAACCCGAGCTCTCCCTGCCCTCCCGTTCGACCGGCAGGCGGGGGCCATCGAGCGAGGCCATCGAGCGGGGCCATCGAGAGGCGCGTCGGCTGCAGGTAGGCTCTTCGTGCTCGAGCGCGTGCTCGACGCCGACCGAGAGCCCGAAAGCGACCCCTGGAGGACGATTCCGACATGAGCGCACTCGCTCGCACCGCAGGCGTCGTCGCAGCTCGTTGCGCCGTGCTGCTCGTCGCGCTCTTTCCTGGAGCCGGACTCGTGGCCGGCCAGGCCGCTCCGGTCGATTCGATCGGGTCCGGCGACCCATCGGTCGACCCAGCCGGACCGGGGGTCGAGCCCTCCGATCCAGGGGCGGTGCCGGCCGATTCGATGGCGCAGGTGCTCGAGACCCTCCCCATGCGCTCCCTCGGTCCCTACCGGGCCGGCTCGTGGATCACCGACGTCGCGGTGCTGACGACGGCGGCGACACCTGGCGGCTGGTGAGCCCCGAGGGCACCAGCGTCGGTTCGAAGGCCGCGTACTCGTTCAACGAGATCCGCGTCGACCCCGCTGACCCCGAGCGGGTGTACGTGACCTCGGAGACGCTGATCTCCTCGGTCGACGGCGGGCGGACCTGGCGGGACCTGCGGTGGCCCCCCGAGGCCCTGTTCTCGTCGATCTTCGGCGACGTCCGTACCTTCTGGATCGACCCGTTCGACGCCGAGCGGATGATCCTGGGCAGCGATGGCGGCGTATTCCTCTCGTACGACGGCGGCCGCACCGCGGATCATCTCTACAACCTGCCGCTGGGCGAGGTCTACGCGGTCGCGGTCGACACCACGTTCCCGTACCACGTCTACGCCGGCCTCCAGGACCACGAGGCGTGGCGTGGCCCCATCAACGGCTGGTCCGGGGCGGTGACGCTCGAAGACTGGGCGATCGTCGGGCTGTGGGACGGAATGTACGTCCAGGTCGATCCCTCGAACCGCTTCGTTTACTCGACCACGCAGTTCGGTCACCCGCGGCGCGCCGACCTGCGCACCGGCAGGCGCGTCGCGGTCGAGCCGACGCCGCCCGAGGGCGAGGAGTATCGCTACACTTGGACGACGCCGCTGCAGATCTCGCCCCACGATCCCGAGGTGCTGTACCTCGGCGCGCAGAAGCTCCTGCGGTCCCCGGACCGCGGCGACTCCTGGGAGGAGATCAGCCCGGACCTGACGACTGCCGACCCCGAGAAGATCCCGGGTCAGACCGTCAACTACTGCACGATCACGACCCTCGCGGAGTCTGCGATCGAGCCCGGGCTGCTGTGGGTGGGCACCGACGACGGCAGGGTCCACGTCAGCTTCGACGCCAGCCAGCGCTGGCTCGAGCGCACGCAGGAGTTGGCTGCGGCGGGAGCGCCGGCAGACCGGTGGGTGAGCCGCGTCGCGCCCTCTCGCCACCACGAGGCCGTCGCCTACGTCTCGAAGTCGGGGTATCGCCGCGACGACCCGCGGCCGTTCCTGTTTCGAACCGCCGACGGCGGAGAGGCCTGGAGGTCGATCGCGGGCGGCCTGCCACGGGCGGCGATCAGCGTGATCCTGGAGGATCCGCACAGCCCGGACGTGCTCTACGTGGGCAACGACCTGGGGGTGTGGGTGAGCGTCGACGGCGGCGACGCGTGGACCAGGCTACCTGGCCTGCCGACCGTGCCGGTGCGCGACCTGACGCTGCAGGAGCGCGAGCGGGACCTGGTGATCGGGACCTACGGGCGCGGTCTCTGGGTCGTCGACGTCTGGCCGCTGAGGGAGCTCGATCGGGGTCGGGCGCTCGAGCGGGTCCACCTGTTCGCGGTCGAGCCCAAGCCGGTGTCCTGGTCGGAGCGCGAGGAATGGGGCGACGATCGACTCTACGGAGACCGGCATCTCGGCACACCCAACGAACCGGCCGGCCTCGGCATCTACTACGCGCTGCCGGCCGAGGCCGCCGGCGCGAGCGAAGGGAACCCCAAGATCAGCATCCTGCGTGGCGGAGAGGTGCTGGCCGAGCTCGACGCTGGCGCCGGGCCCGGTCTGCAGCGCGTCCAGTGGTCGCCCGAGAGCGATGCCGAGGCGGATCCTGCGCGAGAGGGCGCGCGCGACGCGGTGGCGGCCGGCGAGGTCCTCGTCGTGCTCGAAGCCGGCGGGCGGACGGTCCGCCGCCGGGGCCGGCTGCTGCCGGCGCCCGAGCACCCCCTGCAGCCGTGAGCCACGCGGCAAAGCGAGCGCCTGCTCTCGAGCAACCAGGTGGCGGCGGCGGACCTCCGCCCGCCGCTGCAGCGCGCGCGCACGCACGCCTCTTCTCGCGGGAAAGCCGCAACGCTGGTCAGCAAGGGAAGAGCCTAGTAGGCTCTCGGGCAGTATTCCGTCGTGCGGTCGACTTCGTCCAACTGATTGCCGCTTCACAACTTCGACTGCCGAGGGGCTGCGAGCGATGACCGAATCCGCATTCGATCTCACCGAGTCCGCTCGGACCGGCGTCGAGCTCTGCCGCCAGGGCCGCTGGGATCAGGGCTTTCGAACGCTCTGCCAGGTCGCCAACGCCGACCGTCAGCGTGCCAAGCTCCCGAGCGTCTTCTACTCCTACCTGGGCCTGGGCATGGCTCGCTACGAGAAACGTTACGACGACGGCGAGAAGCTCTGCCAGCGCGCGATCGAGATCGAGTTCTTCGAGCCCGAGAACTACCTCAACCTCGCCAAGGTCTACGGTCTGCGAGGCAAGCGTCCGCAGGCGGTCGAAGCATTGCGCAAGGGGCTGCAGATCGACGGCAGCCATCAGCAGCTCCGCGACATGTTGCTGGAGCTCGGCGTCCGCAAGAAGCCGGTCCTCTCGTTCCTGTCCCGCGACAATCCGCTCAACCGGCTGCTCGGCCGGATCCGGCACGACGTCTCGTCGCGCCCGAAGAGGAGCTCCAGCAGGTCGTGATCCCGGCGGCAGCTCGTTTGCCGCCGCCTCGGGCTCCTCACTGAATTGAACGAAGGCGCACGAGGCGGTGCTCTCGAGGGCCTCATCAGCCGCCCTCGAATGGGTCGGACGCCCCGTCGATCAGGCTCAGTTCGCCGAGCAGCTCCTCGACCTCGGCGGCCCGGCGCGCGTCGACCTGGAGCTTCGCGCTCGGCTGGCGGGTCGCGAACAGGGAGCTGAGCAGGCGCATCGGTCCCAGGCGCACCGCCTCCTCTCCGATCACCACGGAGCCGATGCCCTCGCCATCGAGCAGGGAGCGCACCACGGCGAGCTCGGCCAAGTCGGCGGTCTCCAGTACAGTCACCGGGTCGTCGGGCCGTGCGTTCAGAACGTCACCCCGAATCGCTTGCGCAGGGCGAAGGCGAACACCACCGAGAGGACCAGCAGCACGATCGACCAGTGAGTGTGCCAGCCGAAGAGCCAGACCTCGGCCTCGCGATATCCGATCGCCATCTCCTCGATCGGAACGCCCTTCGGGATGGGATCCTCGGCTGGGAACAGGAGCTGGTTGAGCAGACCGCGCTCGAGCCGGTTCGGCGAGCGGCGGGTCAGCTGGTCGGAGACCACCAGGTTCTTGGTGGTGCGGACGCCGCCGAGGTCGAGCGCCAGCTCGTAGCTGCCCGGAGCCTCGCCGACCAGCTTCCAGGCGAGCTCGTGGCGGCTCGGCGCCCACACCGGCGGCGAGTCGATGCGCACGCCCGGCGGCGCCTCGAGCGCGACCTCGGGCCGGCCGGCCGGCGCCTCCGGCGACAGCCGCACCGACAGCACCGTCGACTCGCCGACCGCGAGCCCTTCGTAGCCGTAGTGGAACTGGAGCTGCGCGAAGAGCAGGAACATCGGCACCAGCATGACCAGCAGGGGCTTCAGGTTGAGCCCCATGTACCTCAGGTTCTGGCGCAGCAGGTTGCCCTGGGCCGCGAGGATCGTCCGCAGGTCGTCGTTGAACAGGCGGATCTCGAAGAAGGAGGCGGCCATCCTCGCCTTGACCGCCTCGATCGCGCGCTGGTCCGAGAAGCGCTTGTAGACGAGCAGCGCCAGGATTGCGAACGGCAGCGAGACCACCGCGACGGAGACGAACGACGGCAGCGACCGAAACGGCATCAGGCCCAGGTCGACGAGGCTGCGGAGGATGGAGTTGAGGAACGTCATGGGGTGAGAGGGGGGGAACGGAATCTCCCTGCGGCGCTCGGGGTCGCTCGGGCCGTGGCCCGGTGGTGGCCGCGTTCGCGTGAGGAATGCTGCGGTCGCCGTATCGGATCGTCGCGGCTGCTAAGAGAGGTCGGCCGCTACGGGCCGCGCGTGCTCGCGGTGGCTTCTGGTGCGACGAGGCCGCTCTGGAGCCGCGAGCTCGTCAGGAGATGTAGCCCAGGCCCTGAAGTCGCTTCTTGATCTCCTCCTCGGAGTCCGCGTCCTCGAGCTGCGCGAGCTCCTTCTCGAGCGCGTGGGTGATGAACTCCTCGGGGGATGAGTAGCCGGCGATGTCGGAGTAGCGCTTGACCTTGGCCAGCAGTTCGGGGTCGAGCTTGATCTTGCTGCTCTTGAACATTGGGTGTCCTCTGCGGTGGGCGGAGTCGTGGATCGGAGGCCGTCCGGATCACGCGGCCTGCTCCGAGGCCCTCTTCTCGAACAGGGAGCGCCCTTCCATGTGGGCGGGCGGTCGGATGCCGAACAACTCGAGCGCGGTCGGTGCGATGTCGATCAGCGACGGCTCCACCGCTTCGATCGGCCGGCTGCAGAAGAACACGCCCGGTACCAGCCGCGGATCGATGCAGTGGTCGCCGCTCCAGGCCTTGACGTTGTCCTCGAACAGCGGCGCAGAGACCACGCCGGTCGCGCAGTCCCACGAGGTCCGGTAGCCCGGGGCGTAGCCGATGATCAGATCCGGCGCGCTGCCTAGGTACGGCCCCGAGTACACGTCCTCGCTGGCGAAGGCCTCGTTGACGCCGACCGCCCCCGCCTCGTCGTCGCGCAGCCCGTTGAGGCCGGCGATGATCTCGGCCTTGAGCCTCTTCGCTTCGGCGCCCGGCTTGACGATGCCGTTGGCCTCGCGCCCCTCCAGGTTCAAGAACATGCCGGACAGCCCGAGCGCGTAGGCACGGGTCTTCGACCAGTCGACGCCGGTGAGCCACTCCTCGCTGCCATCGCTGTCCTGCTTCAACACCAGATAGCCGTTGTCGAGCAGCCACCGGTTGAGGTTCACCCCGCGGCGGAAGGAATCGAAGCCGTGGTCCGAGAGAACCATCAGCAGGTCGCCGTCGCGAAGCTTCGCCATCACGCGCCCGACCAAAGCGTCGTTGTGCTGGTAGTGCTCGACGATCGCGTCCTTGTGCTCGGGATCGACGATCCCGCGGGCGGCCGGGTGCCCCTCTTCGAGGTAGCGCCAGAACATGTGCTGGATGCGGTCGGTGGCGTCGAAGACGCAGACCAGGGCGCCGCGCCGCAGCTTCTCCAGCGCGGCGAAGAACATGCTCTCGCGCTCCCGATCGATGTCGTACGTCTGCTTCAGGAACGTGGCGTCGTCGGTGATCCCCTCGTTGAGCGCCCAGGTGTCCTCGGCGAGTCCGAGGGTCGAGTAGGGGCCCACCTTCTTGGTCAGGTAGGTCGAGTAGTAGCCCGGGTGGGAGATCGGCATGGCGGGCTTCTCAGGGCTCAGGTTGATCGGCGACAGGTAGAGCGAGAAGTGCTCGCCGATCTCGGTCACCTGAAGACGGCACATGCCGTGGACCTTGATCCCGGGCAGCGCCGCGAAGACCAGCGTCACCCAGTCCGACAGCTCACCTTCGCGCAGGACGAGGTGTTCGGCGCCGAGGTCGAGCCGCGCGGTCTTCGCCCGGCGGTCGAGCTCGATCGTCACCGGCAGGCGAAGCGGCTCGCCCGACTCGAGGAAGGTGTTCTCGGGTCCCTGGATGGTGGTGACGAAGCGGTCGGCGCTCGGCTCGCCGTCGAGGACGACGCGCAGGCCCCCCTCCTTGAATTTCTCGCTCGAGCGCCGAGTCGTGAAGAGCAGGAAGGTGCCCTGGGTGCCGAGGAGATCCGGGACGCACATCGCGGCGAGCTGGGCGCCGTAGAAGCGGTCCGGCGGGAAGGTGATCGGCACGCGCAGGACCGTGCTCCAGATGTTGTGCTCGCCCAGGATGGTCCAGAAGGGCTTGGACTTGCGCAGGAGCCGGAGCTCCGGCTTCTGAAGCGGGATTCGGAACCTGCCGACCTTGAGGAAGCGGTCGAGGCGCCCGATGTGAGTCGAGGAGAGCTTCGGCAGGTAAGTGCGCAGGTCGCGGTCGAGGAAGTCGAAGATGTTGTGCTTCGCGGGATTGGTGCCGGTGCTGAATGACGACCAGGCGACCGGAGAGAGCGCCGGGTAGGTGGTGAGGATGCGGGCGTAGGAGCCGGTCGTGGCCAGCTTCTGGAAGTTGGGCAGCTTGCCTTCGGCCATCAGGCGGTCGGTGATTCGGGGATCCTGGCCGTCGAGCCCCACGACCACGAGCCGCTGGATCGACGCCTTGGGCGTCTTGGCGCGCCGCATCGCGCGAATCAGGGTCCGAAACGGCCAGATCATCAGCGAGCCGAGCGCGATGACGATGGTGCTGAACAGCACCATGAAGGACGACAGCAGCGCGAAGCCCGCCCCGGGTCCGATATAGGCCCCGGCGGGGGCTGCCAGGGAGGCGGCGACTCCGACGGCAGCCGCCACCGCGAGGGTGAAAGGAAGGCGGCGGCTGGTGCTGGCTGGCGGACGCATCGGCAGGGATCCTTCCGGCTTCGAGATGCTCCCGCTCGTCGAGAGCCGAGCTGGAGGGAGCGTTGGAGCGCGACGGTGCGAACCCGAGCGCGTTCCGGTGCTGGCCGTTCGGCCAGTTGCGGGATGGGCAGTGTACGGGGAGGGTGGAGGCCAGTTCAAGGCGGCCGCCCCGTCGGCGCCGGCCTCCGTTTCTCGACGGAAGGCCGTCTTGCTCGCGAGTCCACCCGTCGCTATCGTAGCGCGACTGTCCGCTTGCCGGTTGCGATCGGCAGCGATCCGACCTGCGATCGTCGGCGCCGAGCGCGCAGCGCGCTGAAAGGCGGCCGCCGTCCCGCCTGAGTCGACGAGTCCAGCGGAAGCTCACAGAATGGTCAAGGTCCGATCAGGTCGCTCCAGATGAGCTGGAATCCAGGGTTGAGCCGAGTCGGCCCGAACCCGCCAGGTTGACTCGATGCAAGGAATCTCCAAGCTCTGGCGGCGCTTGCGCTATGGCGAGCCGGTGGTCGTGATCTCGGGCCTGCCGCGCTCGGGCACGTCGATGGCCATGAAGATGCTCGAGGCCGGCGGCCTGCGGCTGGTCAGCGACGGCCAGCGCGAGGCCGACGTGGACAACCCGAAGGGCTACTACGAGGACGAGCGGGTCAAGGGTCTCGAGCGCTCGAGCGACCGCGCCTGGGTCCGCGATGCGCGGGGCAAGGGGATCAAGGTCATCTCCCGCCTGCTGCGATCCCTGCCGGCCGAGAACTTCTACCAGGTGGTCCTGATGCGCCGCGACCTCACCGAGGTGCTGGCCTCGCAGGCCAAGATGCTCGAGCGACGCGGCGAGGACGGGGGTTCGGACGACGAGCGCATGCGCAAGGTCCTCGAGAAGGACCTCTGGCAGGCGACCTATCACCTGAAGCGGGCGCCCAACTTCGAGTGGCTCGAGCTCCAGTACACCGAGGTCCTGGCGGATCCCGAGGGGCAGGCCCGGCGGATGGCCGCCTTCCTCGACTGCGCGCTCGACGTCGAGAAGATGGCGACCGTGGTCGATCCGGACCTGTATCGCAACCGGGCCGTCGCCGAGGCCTAGCGGGCTCGTGGTGATCACCACTCCCCAAACGAGCCGCGAGATCGCAGCGCGGTCATACCACGACCCCGCTAGCCCATGTTCCCCGCCCAAGCGCCGCAAGCGGCGCGGGCTCAGGTCGACTAGGCCTGAAGCCGCTGATTCCAGATCGTTTGGGTGCGGCTTGATCGAACATTGACCGTTTGTGAGCCTTGGTCTCGCGCTTGCGCGAGGCCAATGACCGCCGCCTGCCGCAGGCAGGCAAGAACTTTCCGCTGGCCTAGTCGACCTAGGAGGAGTCTTGGAAGGAGTCGCGGCCGAGGCGCGGGCCGCGATCGCGGCCGCGCCGGCGTTCCGGCCGCCGCCCTGGCTGCGGGGCGCGCACGGCCAGACGGTCTGGAGCCCGCTATTCCGGCCGCGTCGTCGGCTTGCGTTCGAGCTCGAGCGCCTGCCCACTCCCGACCGAGACTTCGTTCGCCTCCACCATCTTTCGGAACCCGCGCTCGCGGAACCCGTTCCCAGGCTTTCGGAACCCGTTCCAAAGCCGTGCAGGCGACGAGCCGCGGGATGGGAGCGGCCGCGCCTGGTGATCCTTCATGGACTCGAGGGCTCAGCGCGCTCGAACTACGTGGGAGGTCTGGCGGAAAAGGCGATCGCGCAGGGGATGTCGGTCACCGCGATGGAGTTCCGCTCCTGCGGCGGCGAGCTCAATCGTGCACGCCGCCTGTACCACCTCGGCGAGACCGAGGACCTCGAGCACGTGCTCTCGGTGCTGGTCCGGCGCGAGCCGGGGCGCCCGATCCTCCTGGCCGGCGTCTCGCTCGGCGCCAACGTCATCGTCAAGTGGCTCGGCGAGCGGGGCGAGGTCGCGCCGCCGGAAATGGCGGGAGCCGCCGTCATCTCGGCGCCCTTCGACCTCACGGTCAGCGGCCCGGTGCTGGACCGCGTCCTGGGCGGGCTCTACACCCGGCGCTTCCTGCGCACACTGGTTCCCAAGGCGCTCGCCAAGGAGCGTCAGTTTCCAGGGTCGATCGACCTGGAGCGCGTAGCGCGAGCACGCACGTTCGTCGAGTTCGATACCCACGCCACCGCCCGCTTCCACGGATTTCGCGACGCCTGGGACTACTGGCGGCGGTGCAGCAGCGGGCCCTTCCTGGAGACGGTCCGGCGGCCGCTGTTGCTGATCTCGTCGGCGGACGACCCGTTCAACCCGACCGAGACCCTCCCGCGCGGCATCGCGCGACGCAACCCGTGGGTGCTCGAGAGCTTCACCGAGAGGGGCGGACACGTCGGCTTCGTCGAAGGGGCGCCGTGGCGAACGCGGCACTGGGCGGAGGAGCGGGCGATACGATTCCTGTCGCTCCTGGCCTGATCCCGCTCCTCGCTGCCTGGGTGCCCTCGCGGGATCGGCGGTCGTCGAGAGCGCGCCGCAGCGATCTCAGGAGCGCCGTCTTCCCCGCCGTCGGTCGCGACCACAACCGCCGGCAAGGGCGTCCCGAAAGCCCGGTCGGCGCCTCTGATAGCTTCGCGGTCCTTCTCCCTCGGGCGACCGAGGACCGACTCGACGCTTCCCCGGAATCCCGGAGACCGACTGATGACCACCGCCGAGAACCTCCTCGAGGGCAAGGTGGCGGACGCCCGCGCTCGGCTCGACGAGCACGTGCGCGAGATCGTGGCCTGGCACTTCGACCCGAGCACCGGCACGCCTTTCTGGCTGGAGTACGCCGACCGGCTCGACTTCGATCCCTGCGCCGACGTCCGATCCTTCGACGACCTCAAACGCTTCCCGCCCTTCCAGGACGAGTGGCTGCGCGGCGGTCCGGTGCGGCGCTGGGTGCCGAAGGCGTTCGCCGACCGGCCGATCTACGTGTTCGAGACCGGCGGCACCACCGGCATCCCGAAGAGCCGCATCGCGATCGAGGACTTCCGGATCGACTACGAGATGTTCAGCGAGACGCTCCCCGAGCAGTACTTCCCGAAGGGCGGCAACTGGCTGATGCTGGGGCCGTCGGGTCCGCGGCGGCTGCGCCTCGCCGTCGAGCACCTGTGCCAGCACCGCGGCGGGATCTGCTTTTGCGTCGACCTCGATCCGCGCTGGGTCATCAAGCTGATCCAAAAGGGCTGGACCGAGCACCTCGAGGCCTACAAGCGCCACGTGGTCGACCAGGCGATCACCATCCTCTCTGCGGGACACGACATCAAGGCGATGTTCGCGACACCGAAGCTGCTCGAGGCGCTGTGCTTCGCGCTCGAGGAGCAGGGCAGGACGCTGGCCGGGTGCGGGGTCCTCGGGATCTTCTCGGGGGGCACCGAGTTCACGCCGCAGTGGACGCGTTTCGCGGTCGAGGAGCTGCTCGACGGCGTCTACATGACACCGACCTACGGCAACACGCTGATGGGTCTCGCCGCCTCCAAGCGGGTGAGCGCGGAGGAGGGGTATAAGATCAGCTACTACGCGCCGCAGCCGCGCGCCGTGCTCGAGGTGGTCGATCCAGAGGATCCCGACCGTCTCGTCGGCTACGGCGAGACCGGCCGGGTCCGGCTCACCACTCTGACCAGAGAGCTCTTCGTCCCCGGTTTCCTCGAGCGCGACGAGGGCGAGCGCGAGCCCCCCTACGAGACCTATCCCTGGGACGGCATCAGCGGCGTTCGCCCCTTCCACCAGCTCGCGGCGACGACGACGGTCGGCGTCTACTGAGGAAGGTGTGGTGGCTGCCACACCTTCCTCGGTTGGTGTTCTCCTCGCTCCATGGACTCCGGCGCGTCGCCGGGGAACCGCCGGCGAGCCGTACCGCACGTTCTGACAGGTTCCACGCCAGGAGCATCGATGATGCGCATTCCCGTACTTCGTTGGGGCAAGCCGTACGAATCGCTCGAGACCGACACGGTCGTCCACTTCGAGACCGGCGAGGAGCTCGCGGTGGTCGATCAGGCCAACCCGGGCCTCATCCAGCGCGACCTGCGAAGGATCTCTCTCGCGCGCGAAGCTTTGCGCGCGATCCCGAGCCGGGAGCTGATCGGGATGGTCAGAGCGGCCGCCGATCTCTACATGTCGGCCGAGCTGCCGATGGGCGACGGCGTGCAACGTCCCGAGGACTTCGTTCGCATCCAGTCGGCGACCACCGGCCTGCCGGAGCACATGTGCCGCGCCAACATGGAGAAGAACCACTTCGTGCTCACCCGCATGGACGAGGTGCTCGATGCGCTGACCCGCGGCCTCGACCTCGGGATCCTGGGGCGCGGCTACGGCGTCGAGGAGCGCGGCGTGCCGGTGAGCTACCAGGCGCAGGCCGCCGCGCTCGGCCTGGTGCTCCCCTCGAACTCGCCGGGGGTGCACACTCTGTGGATGCCGGTCATTCCGCTACAGGTCGGACTGGTGTTCAAGCCGGGTCCGCAGGAGCCATGGACCCCCTACCGGATGACCGAGGCGTTCTACGCGGCGGGCGTGCCACGCGAGGCGATCTCGATCTATCCGGGGGGCGCCGAGGCGGGAGCCGCGGTGCTCGCCGCCAGCCCGAGGGCGCTGATCTTCGGCGGCAAGGAGACCGTCGACCGCTATCGCGGGAACCCCCGGGTCCAGCCGCACGGGCCGGGCTTCTCGAAGATCCTGCTCGGCGACGACTGCGTCGACGAGTGGGAGCACTGGCTCGACGTGATGGTGTCGAGCGTCGCCGTCAACAGCGGCCGCTCGTGCATCAGCTGCTCGGGGATCTGGGCCTCCCGTCATACCCGCGAGATCGCCGAGGCGGTCGCCGAGCGCCTGGCCCCCATCGCGCCGAAGCCGATGACCGATCCCGACAGCCCACTGGCCGCGTTTACGGTCCCCGGAGTGGCCAGGACGATCTCGGGCATGATCGACCGTCAGCTCGAGGCGCCCGGGGTCGAGGACGTCACCCAGCGGCTGCGCGGCGGGGAGTCGCGGCTGGTCGAGCGGGAGCGCTGCGATTTCCTGCGGCCGACGGTCGTGCACAGTGTGTCCCCCGAGCCCGAGATCGCCAACGTCGAGTACATGTTCCCGTTCGTCTCGGTCGTCGAGTGCCCGCAGGATCGCATGATCGACTCGATCGGCGATACCTTGGTGTGCAGCGCGATCACCTCCGATCCCGGCTTTCGCGCGCGGCTGATCGACGCGACGAACGTCGATCGGCTCAACCTGGGACCGGTGCCGACGATCCAGCTCAACTGGCTGCAGCCCCACGAAGGGAACATCATCGATTTCCTGTTCCGCGCCCGAGCCTTCCAGGAGAGCCCGATCGCATAGCCTCGAATGTGCTGGTCACCAACCATCCAGAGGCCAGCGATTGCTTCACGGTCCTGTCGGGAAGTCTCGCGGTCGACGTGAACGCGGAGTCGGCGGATGCCAGGATCGCGGCCGGCGAGGCGGTCGTGCGGTTTTGGCGTCCGTATGCTATCGTCTCATACCATGAGGGGCATCCTGCTGCTCGGCGCGATCGCCGGGTTGGCGCTCTCGGCCGTTTCGCCGGCGGAGGCGCAACGGGGCCGGTGGTCCCGGCTCGAGATCCCTGATCTCGGCTCGACGGTGGATGTCTACCTGCCACGTGGCGCGGGGCTCGAGGCGAGCGCCGCGGCCGGCGAGGGAGCCAGCGCGGTCGTCTTCCTGCACTCCTCGGGCCGCGCCCCCGAAACGTATCGCAGCACGCTCGGCGAGGCGGCCGAGAGCCTGGGTGTGGTGCTCTTGCTGCCTCGGTCGACCACGCCGTTCGGATGGGGCTTCGAGGACGACTTCGCGCTGGTCGAGTCGAGCGTCGCGCGAGTGGGCTCCATCGTTTCGCTCGATCGCGCGAAGATCGCGATCGCCGGGCACGGCGACGGCGCCGGCTACGCCTACCTGTTGGCCTACTTCAGCGACTTGGAGCTGAGCGCGGTGCTGACGCTGGGAGCGCCGTTCCTCCAGATCTCGGAGCTGTTCGAGCCCGAGAGCCCGCCTCCCATCCGCATGATCTACGGCGCCGAGGATCCCTTCTACCGCAGCGAGGGAGGGCATCTGCGCGAGCAGTGGAGCAGCCTCGGGATCGAGTGGCAGCTCGACGTCCTCCCCGGCTTCGGGCATTCGACCTGGCCGCAGGAGGCGATCCTCACGGGCTTCAGGTTTCTGGCCGAGCGCAGCGGGCGCTCACCGAGTGGACGCTGCTCGACCGGCCGGACTGCGCTCTGCCTCGCCGAAGGCCGCTTTCGCGCCGAGGTCACCTTCGCCGACGTCGAGGGGCGTCCCGGCCGAGGCAGGGTGATCAACGGCGACACGCCCGACTCCGGGATCTTCTGGTTCTTCGACAGCGACAACTGGGAGGTCATGGTCAAGGTCCTGGACGGATGCGCCATCAACGATCGCTTCTGGGTCTTCGCGGCGGCCTCGACCGATGTCGACTATCGCCTGACGGTGACCGACCAGGTCACCGGTCGGGTCGTGCAGTATCGGCACGAGCCGGGAGCGCCGGCGCGAGCGGTCACCGACGTCGAGGCCTTCCCGGGTTGCCGGAAGGCCTCGTGAGCGGCGTCCGGGGCCCGGCCCCTTGCGCGCGGCCTGCGGCCGCGCACGCGTCTGCCGTCGCGGACGCTGGAGGTGCGGCGTCGTCCCGGCCGAGGGACTCGACGTCGTTCACCCCATAGAATCCGGTGGTGGTCTCCACCGACTCCGACACCGGCGCGCCCGGCGGGAACCACCGCCCCTTCGAGCTGCGCGAGCTCGACAGCCGCTCCGACTACGAGCAGTGTCTGGAGCTCCAGCAGGCGACCTGGGGGCGCGATTTCCGCGAGCTCGTGCCGCCCACGATCCTGGCGATCACGCAGAAGGTCGGCGGGGTGCTGGCGGGCGCGCTCACTCCGGACGGCGAGCTCCTGGGCTTCGTCTACGGTCTCACGGGGGTGCGCAAGGGGGAGCTGGCGCATTGGTCGCACATGCTCGCAGTGCGCGACCAGGCGCGCGGCCTGGGCCTCGGCAAGCAGCTCAAGATGTTGCAGCGGCAGCGCCTGGTCGAGCTCGGCTGCGAGGTCATGTACTGGACCTTCGACCCCCTCGTCGCCCGCAATGCCAACCTCAACCTCGGCCGGCTCGGCGCTCTGCCGTCCGAGTACGTGGTGGACATGTACGGCACGCAGACCGGGAGCGATCTCCACTCCGGGCTGGGCACCGACCGGTTCGTGGTGGAGTGGCGGTTCGCGGATCCCGACGTCGCGAGACGCCTCGAAACGGGAATCCGCTGGACGTCGCCGGCCCCCGCGGAGGGGGCGGTCGTGATCGGGCCCGGCGAGGATGCCGAAGCGCAGGTCGCCGGGCTCGATCGTGACCGACCGCCGGCCTTCTGGATCAGCGTCCCGCCGGACGTCGATCGGCTGAAGCGCGAGAATCGCGAGGAAGGCCTCAGGTGGCGCGACGCGATGCGCTACGCGATGGTGTGGGCCTTCGGCCACGGCTACCGGGTCGCGGGACTCGCCGGCGACCTGCGCGCCGAGTCGGGGGTGTGGTACCACCTCGAGCGCGCGTGAGAGCTCGTCATGTGGGAGGCGGCCCCTTCCGGCTACTTCTCGGCCGGGTCGGTGCCGGGCCTGTAGAGCGGAATCGGAAAGGGGGTCACCGATCCGGCCTCGGCCTCGGGCTTCCGGATCCTCGCGGTGCCCTCCTTCTCGACCTCGTCGATGCGCAGGACGGCGTGCATCGGGAGGTGGGTGCGCTTCACGCCGGCGAACTCGTGCTTGAGGCGCTCCTCGGACGGATCGACGACGACCTGGGACCTCTCGCCGAAGACGATGTCCTCGACCTCCACGAATCCGAACAGCGATCCCTGCGAGACGCCGCGTGCATAGATCTCGTACACCTGCCCCTGGGTGAGGAAGCTGATCCGGAAGATGCGGCCATCCGTCACCGCGGCACCTCGGCGGGCACTAGCTCTGCTGGATCTTTTCGAAGGCGGCAGCCAGCGCACCGAGGCCGCTCTTCGAGGTGTGCTTCTTCTGGTATTCGCGAAGGTCGGACTTGGTGCCCTCGAGCTTCGAGCCGACCGGCGCCAGCGAGATCCGGCGGCGCTTGGTGTCGATCGCGTCGATCACCACCTCGACCGCATCGCCGGGGCGGAACTGCCGGGTCGGCCGCGGCCCCTGGACCTCGGGCAGCGAGGAGAAGGGGAGGAGGCCGGTGAGGCCGGGCTCGATCTCCACGAAGACCCCGAAACGAGCCACCTGCTCGACCCGGCCGGTGACCACGTGGCCCTCGGTGTAACGGGACTTGATGTCCGACCAGGGATTCGTCTGGGCGACCTCGCGCAGCGACAGGGAGAGCCGGCGCCGCTCGGGATCGACCTCGCGAACCCAACCCCCGATCATCTGCCCCTCGGCGTAGTCGGGGGAGTCCATGCTCTTTCCCAGCTCGAGGTTGGAGGAGTGGACCAGGCCCTCGAGCCCGTCGCCGACGTCGACGAAGAGACCGAAGTCGGCCTTGCGCAGGATCGTGCCCTCGAACTTCGATCCGGTGTCGAACTTCTGGGTGACCGTGTGCCACGGATCGGGCTCGAGCGCCTTCATCGAGAGCGAGATGCGATCGCCGCCCTTCTCGATCTTGAGCACCTTCACCTGCACGTCCTGACCGACCTGGACCACCTCCCGCGCGTTCTCGACTCGCCGGCGGCTGAGCTGGGAGAGGTGGACCAGCCCCTCGAGGCCTCCGCCGACGTCGACGAACGCGCCGAAGTCGGTGATCGACGTGACCTTGCCCTCGATCGCGTCGCCCGAGGCCTTCTTCTGCCGGAGCTGCTCGATCGCCGCCTCCCGGTCCTCGATCAGCACCCGACGCCGGGTCAGCACGACCCGCTTCCCGTGGTCCTTGATCTCCAAGACCCGGAACTTGAACGTGCGGTCGACGTAGGCGGCGGCGCGCTTCGGGTTGTCGATCTCGATCTGGGACTTCGGACAGAACGCCGGAACACCGTTGATGACGACGTGGAAGCCCCCCTTGTTCCAGCCGATCACCCTGCCCTCGAGCCGCTGGCCGCTCTCGTGCGCGTTCAGGACAGCCTCGAGCTGCGGGCTCGCGGGCGCCAGGGCGCCCTCCTCCTCGCCGTCCGCCGAGGGCGCGCCAGCCTCGACCGGCGGTTCCTTCTCGGCAGCGGTTTGGATGCTGGCGTTGGGAGCCTCGGCGGCGGCCTCCCCGCGATCCGAGTCTCCAGGCGACGCCGCGCTCGCGTCGGTCTCCGGCGTGCTCGCGACCGCGGTTTCGCCCCGTTTGCCGGCGCCGGCCTCCTCTGCGCTCGCGCTCTCCGCTTCTTCGCCCGGGGCGGCTTCGACCGTGCTCGCCGCAGTGGTCTCGGCCCGTTCGCCGGCATCGGGCTTCTGCTCTGCGCCTCCCTCTGCACCGTTGTCTGCAGCTTCGGCGTCCGCCGCTTCCGCGGCTTCGGAGACCGCCGCGACTTCCGGCTCCTGCGGGGCGGGCTCGGCACTCTCGTCGGCGTCCGGGCCCGTCGTGCGATCGCCGTCGGTGTCGCCGATCGCCATCGTCGATGCCTTCTCGGAGCTCTCCTCGTCGCCCTGCTCGGCGGCCGGCGGCTCGGAGCTCGCGTCCGCGGTCTGCTGGACCCCGTCCTCCGCCGCGTTCACCTCCGCTGCAGCGCCGCTCTCGTCCTCGGCGGACGAAGCGAGGTTGGCAGCCGCTTCCGTTGCGGCTTCAGGCTTGGACATGGTCGGCTCCGGTTCGGGATTCGGGAGGAGGGGGCGGGCGGGCGGGACGAGCCCAGGAGGCTTCTATCCTAACCGATCGATCCCGGTCCGGTCGCGGTTTCGGTTCGCTAGGTGAGGGCGATCAGAGATGTTCCGCATCAAAGAAAAACGGCCCCGCCGTAGCGGGGCCGGATCGGATCGAGCCGAGCTCGGCGTCACTCAGCCGATGCTGATCTTGCGGCTCTTGGCCTCCTCGTTCTTGGGGATGGTGATGGTCAGCACCCCGTCTGCGAAAGCGGCCTTGACCTTGCCGCTGTTCACGTTCGACGGCAGCTGGAAGGTGCGCGAGAACTTGCCATAGCTGCGCTCGATGCGGTTGAAGGTCTCGCCCTCTTCCGTCGAGTCGAAGCGACGCTCGCCGGTCACCGTCAGGGTCTGGTTCTCGACGGTCAGTTCGATGTCGTCCTTCTTGAGCCCCGGCAGATCGACCTTGATCAGGAAGCGATCGGTCGTCTGCGACAGGTCGACCGACGGGAACCAACCGCTCCTCTGGTCGGTGCGCCCGCGCAGCCACGAGGGTCCGAAGAAGCTGTCGTCGAAGAACTGCTCCCAGACGTTGGGGATCGGCGAGGTAGAAGTCTGGCTGCGGGTGAGATTGGTGTTGGCTTGAGCCTGGGTCATGGTGCGTTCTCCTTCATCCGTTGGTTTTCGAAAGGCGGGGCCGACGGAGAGATCTCGGTCGGCGCCGCTGTGGGATGGCGTTGTGGGGTCGAGTGCTCGGCGACGGACTCCCGGGCGAGGCGCCAGCGCGTCCGACGACATCGATCGCCGACGATCGATTCAACAGAGAGGATGCCATCGATTCCATGATCTGTCAAGCTCTTTGTCATATTCCAAGAATATGCTCTGTGCAATAGCAGATATTGTCCCA
Organism: Thermoanaerobaculia bacterium; assembly: GCA_035546295.1. Taxonomy (GTDB): domain Bacteria; phylum Acidobacteriota; class Thermoanaerobaculia; order Multivoradales; family Multivoraceae; genus DATKBT01. Next base: position 67,809 of record DATKBT010000052.1, read on the forward strand.
GCGCTCCTGCGCGAGGAGGACCGCCCCGGCCCCCTCCGGATCGATCCGCAATGCAATCAATGGTGAGAGGCGAACCTCTCGGTTCTCGCCGGTAGGGAGAGGGGAGCAGGCAGAGCCGCCGACCCCTCGCCGCCCGCCCTCAGCTCGCCAGAGACTCCACCGCGGCCGAGAGCGCGGGTCCGATCTCGCCGTGGATGACGACCTCGGCTCTCGCGTCGAGATCGGTGCGCTCTCGGTTGACGATGGCGAGCCTGGCGCCGCTCTCGAGCGCGAGTCGGGGGAAACCGGCCGCCGGATAGACCCGGAGCGAGGTTCCCAGCACCAGGAAGGCGTCACAGGCCGAAGTCTCGGCCTCGGCGGCGCGCATCGCGTCCTCGGGCATCGGCTGCCCGAAGGAGATCGTGGCGCTCTTGATCCAGCCGCCGCACGAGCAGGCGGGCGGCTCGTCGCTGGCCCGAAAATGTTCGAGGAGCGGCGGGATCTCGTAGCGCTCGGCACAGTCGAGGCAGGTCGCGTAGGTCGCGTTGCCGTGCAACTCGATCACCTGCTCGCCCGGGACGCCGGAGGCCTGGTGCAGGCCGTCGACGTTCTGGGTGATCACGCTGCTCAGGACTCCGTGCCGGTGCAGCACGGCCAGCGCCTCGTGCCCGCGGTTCGGACGCGCGGCCCCGAGAGTGTCGCCGGTCCCGATGCGGCGCCGCCACGTTTCGCGCCGCGCCTCCTGCGAGCTCAGGAACTCGCGGAAGTCGATCGGCCGGTAGCGCGACCAGATGCCGCCGGGACTGCGGAAGTCCGGGATTCCGGACTCGGTGCTGATGCCGGCGCCCGTGAACGCGACCAGCCGCCGGCTCTCGGCGATCAGGCGGCCGAGCCCTTCGACCGCTGGCTCCGAGCTCTTCACCGGAGGCCGTCCCGGCGCTCGGGAGGTCGTCGATCGAGCCGGTGACGGAGCGACCGGAGGAGCTCGGAGGACGTGCGGAGCCAGGCGCCGCGCAGCATCGGCGGATCGTACCAGCCCGCCGGCAGCGGTCCGCCGGCTGCGGCGCGCACGGCCTCGGGCCCGCAGACCGCTGTAGTAAGCTTCGCGGCCCGTTCGCGCCTCGAGCGGCTCGGTCTCCGCCCGGGCGGGGTCTCCTCCCCTCAGCCTTGGGCAGCAGCGCACGACCGGCCGTTCGCCACTCGTTTTCGCCCTTTCTTGCCGCTTCAGGGAGGGGCCGAGGATCCCGCGCCATGTCCATCCAGCGCTTCAGCGGAACCGACACCTACCTGGTCACCCCCGAGCTGCGCGACGCCGTCAACGTCGCGATCGCGCTCGAAAAGCCGCTCCTGATCCGAGGCGAGCCGGGAACCGGCAAGACTGTCCTGGCGGAGGCGATCGCCGAGAACCTGGTGATGGAGCTCCTGACCTGGCACATCAAGTCGACGACGACAGCCCAGGAGGGGCTCTACGTCTACGACACGGTTCAGCGGCTCAACGACGCCCGCTTCGGCGACAAGGACATCGGCGACATCCGCCAGTACATCAGATACGGCCCCCTCGGCCGCTCCTTCACCAGCGACCAGCGCGTGGTGCTGCTCATCGACGAGATCGACAAGGCGGACATGGAGTTCCCGAACGACCTCCTCCACGAGCTCGACCGGATGAGCTTCGCGGTCAGCGAGACCGGCGAGCGGTTCACGGCCGTGCAGCGTCCGATCGTGGTCATCACGTCCAACAACGAGAAGGAGCTCCCCGACGCGTTCCTTCGCCGCTGCGTCTTCCACTACATCGCGTTCCCCGACAAGGCGACGATGGCCGACATCGTCCGCGTCCATCACCCCGACGTCGAGGACGAGCTGCTCCACCAGGTGATGCTGCGCTTCTACTGGCTGCGTGACCTTCCCGACATCAGGAAGCGCCCGTCGACCAGCGAGCTGATCGACTGGATCGCGGCGCTGCGTCGAGGCGGCATCTCGACCGAGCGCATCGAGCAGGAGCTCCCCTTCCTGGGCGTGCTCATGAAGCGCGAGAGCGACCTCGAGGCGGCCACCGCCGCCCATCGCAGGGGCAGGATCAACTGACGCCGGCGGCGTCCCGTAGGGGCCCGCCTCGGTGTTGGCCGATCCCCCGCACGATCCCGCACGGGGGCGCCCGTCACTCCGCCCGTCCGGATCGGCCGGCCTTCCGGTCGGCCGATCGCTCCGACCACTCCGAGACGGCAGGCGACCGACGAACGAGGAGGGCCTAACGGCTATAGTCCCGCCATGTTCGCCGACTTCTTCTACCACCTGCGGGGCTACGGTCTGAAGGTGACGATCACCGAGTGGCTGACCCTGATGCGGGCGCTGGCCGGCGGGCATTCGCGCGCCGATCTGTCGGTGTTCTACCACCTGGCCCGGGCCCTGCTCGTCAAGCGGGAGTCGGACTACGACACCTACGACCGGGCCTTTTCGTCGTTCTTTCTCGGCCTCGAGGACCACTTCGGCGTCGACGAGGCCCTGCTCGAGTGGCTGTCGAACCCGATCCTCCCCGAGATCAGCGACGAGGACCGGGCGAAGCTCGAGGAGCTGTCGCTCGAGGAGCTGCGCCAGCGGTTCCTCGAGCGCCTCGCCGAGCAGGACGAGCGTCACGACGGCGGCAACAAGTGGATCGGCACCGGCGGGACGTCGCCGTTCGGCCATGGCGGCGAGCATCCGACCGGCATCCGCGTCGGCGGCGGGGGCGGAGGGCGCAGCGCGGTGCAGGTCGCAGGCTCACGGCAGTTCCGCAACCTGCGCAACGACCGGATCCTCGACACCCGGTCGATCGGAGTCGCGCTGCGGCGCCTCAAAAGGCTGCAGAAGGACGACGGCCCCGAGGAGCTCGACCTCGACCGGACGATCGATCAGAGCGCCCGCAACGGCGGCGAGATCGAGTTGGTGTTCACGCCGCCGAGGCGCAACCGCATCAAGCTCCTGCTGTTGATGGACGTCGGCGGCTCGATGGATCCACACACGCTGCTCTGCGAGCGGCTGTTCAGCGCCGCCCACGCCGCCAATCACTTCAAGAAGTTCGAGCACCGCTTCTTCCACAACTGCGTCTACGAGCGCCTCTACACCGACATCGCACGCTGGCGGGGGGAGCCGACCTCGCAGGTGCTCAAGAACCTCGACCACACCTGGTCGGTGGTGTTCGTCGGCGACGCCTGGATGAGCCCGTACGAGCTCACCCACTCCGGCGGAGCCATCGACTACGGGTACAGGAACAACGACACCGGTCTCACCTGGCTGCGCCGGATCCGCGAGCGCTGCCCCAGCTCGGTCTGGCTCAACCCCGAGCCCAGGAAGATCTGGAACGCCCCGACGATCCACCTGATCCGCCAGCTCTTCCCGATGTACCCGCTCACCATCGACGGCCTCACCGAGGCGATCGACGTGCTGCGCGGCATCCGGCCGAACCGGGCCCTGGCGGCGTAGCGCAGGCTGAGAGCGCGCTGTGCCGGCTCGAAGGCGGGCCGCGCCGGAAACAATCCGCTTCCCGGCCTCGTTCTCCCGGGTGGGAGACACCGACCGACGGTGCAGAGAGGATACGAGAGGATGCGGAGAGGATGATGCAAAGGATCCTGCGGATCCCGACAGCAACCGACGGGGGAGGAAGATGAACGAGCTCGACGATCTGGAGATTCGCTCCGACGACGCGGACGTGGCGTCCGGCGACGAGAGATCCTCGGGCGGCCGCTCGTCGAATGCCCTCTGGTTCGTGCTCGCGGGCCTGCTGATCGGTCTCGCCGCAGCGGCGGCGTGGTGGTGGTGGCCGCGCGGCGCCGGCGAGGCGACGATCGCGGAGGACGAAGCTTCAGGGATCGCCGAGCCGGCGGACGGGTGGGCGCCGGTCGAGGAGAACGCCGCCCTCGACCCCGACCTGCCGCCGCTCGAGCAGAGCGACCCCTTCGTGCGCGAGCTGGTGGGAACCCTCTCGTCGCACCCCAACGTCGCCGCCTGGATCGCCACCGACGGTCTGGTCGACCGCTTCACCAAGGCCGTCTCCAACGTCGCGTACGACGAGGACCCGGCGTCGCACCTTCCCTTTCTGCGCCCTTCCGGCAGGTTCTCGGTGAACACGGGCGAAGAAGGGGCGGTGGTGATCGACCCCGCCTCTTACGCGCGCTACGACCTGCTGGCCGACGTCGTCGTCTCGCTCGACACCGAAGGCTCGGTGGCCATCTACCGCAAGCTGCTCCCCCTGTTCGAGTCTTCCTACCAGGAGCTGGGGATGCCGGGGGACTTCCGCGACGCCCTGCGCCGAGCGATCGCGAAGGTGCTGGCGACGCCCACCCTGCCAGGCGAGATCGCGGTGCGCGAGGAAACCCTCGCCTACCGGTATCAGAACGCCGAGCTCGAGGCGCTCTCTCCGGCGCAGAAGCTGCTCCTGCGCTCCGGCTCGCGCAACGTCGCGCGAGTCAAGGCCAAGGTCCGCGAGATCGCGGACGCCGCCGGGCTCCTGTAGCGATCAGGTTCCCCTCGGCCGCAGCGTTTTCCGAGCCGGCCACGCCTCAGCCTCGTGGTCGCGGCGGTGGAGCTCTCTCCACCGGCAAGCGTCGCCGAGTGCGGCCTGGCGCAGGCGGGGAGAGGGTCCCATCCCCGCGGTCCGCGGACGGAACCCGCTCGCCGTGTCGAGGCGGGGACCGCCGCGCCAATCCTGGGCCTCGCGTCAGAGGCCTCCGGAGATCGATCGCTCGGCGGATCAGGGACGCCCGGGCGGTGGCGACTCGAGCCTGTAGCCGAGGGCCCGCGCGACGTCCAGGAGGTTGGCGATCACCGTGCCGTCGACGATCGTGCCGTCACGCACCGGAAGCTCAGGGGTGTCTGGAGGGTTTCTGGACGGCAGAGGCCGCCGAGCGTATCCGTCACGACGCCGATCGCCGGCGATCTCTGTTCCCCGACGTCGCCTATTCGCTCGAAGAGCTGATCGCGGAGGGGGAGCGTAGCCGGGCCCGCCTGCGGGCTTGCGGCGCACCGAGTGATCGGCTGCCGGGCTCGTGGTATGACCACGCCGCGCGCTCTCGCGGCTCGTTTGGAGAGTGGTGACCGCCACGAGCCCGCGGGGCTTCGTCTCGCGACCCGAGGGACGGCTGTTCGAGACAAAGGCATTCGAGAGGAGCGGTTCCAGGTGAGAGAACACCCTTCGAGGAAGAGACCCGGGCTCCGATTCGCGGCCCAGGCACTGATGGTCGGGCTGGCGCTCGGCGCCTGTGCCCGGTCCACGCCTCCGGTCGGGAGCAGCGCGGAGCTCGATCTCGTGGTCGACGAGTACCTCGCTCGCGGCTCGGCGCGCAGCGACTGGAGCTGGGATTCCCTGCTGGCGGGGGAGTTGCCCGATCTCTCACCGGAGCGGTTCGAGCACGGAATCGAGGAGCGCCGCCGGCTCCTCGAGCGCGCTCGCTCGATCGCGTCCGAGGACCTCACGCCGCCCGAGCGCACCGATCGCAGAGCCTTGATCGCCCTCCTGGAGGGCGCCATCCACGACGCCGAGCGGGAGCGGCGATGGGAGAGCGAGCCTTCGCTCTACCTCCCTGCCGGCAGGGTCGCGCCAGCCTTCGCCGTCCGCCCGAGCGCTCGACCCGGGAGCGATCTTCCAGGCGCGATCGACGATCGAGAGCCTGCGCTCCCGCCTCGCCGGCCTCGCCGATCCGGAGCTCGTCGGAGCCACCGAGCGTGCCCTGGTCGAGCTCGAGGAGCATCTGAGGTTTCTCGAGGAGGACCTCCTGCCCCGCTCGGACGGGTGAGTGGGCCATCGGCAAGGAGCACTACGACTTCACCCTGCAGCACCGCTGGCTGCTGGACGCCGACGCGGACGAGATCCTCGCCGTCGGGCGAGAGGTGTTCGAGCGCACGGTCGCCGAGGCGCAGGAGGTGGCGCAGCGCATCCAGCCCGGCAGCGACTGGGTCACGGTCTACGAGTCGCTCAAGGACGACCATCCGCCGGCCGACGGACTGAAGGCCGCCTACCAGGAGCAGATGGACGCTGCGAAGCAGTTCCTGATCGAGCACCGCGTGGTGACCCTGCCGGAGGGAGAAGAGGTCGTCACCGTGGATACTCCTCCCGCGATGCGTCGCTCCTCGCCCTACGGCACCTTCGACTCGGTCTACCCCGACGACGACGAGCTCCTGGGGAGGCTGGTGCTGACGCCGATCGAGGACTGGCTCACGCCTGAGCAGCGGCGCGAGCGCCTGCGTGCCCACCACCGTTCGTGGATCCCCCTGATCGCCGTCCACGAGGCCTACCCCGGTCACCACGTGCACGCGCTCGAGACCTACCAGAACCCGCGCAAGCGCCACCACGTCCGCGAGGCGATCTTCTCCAAAGGCTGGGGGCTCTACACCGAGCAGCTGATGTGGGATCTCGGCTTCCTGCACGGCGACGACGTCGAGCTGACGAAGCTCCGCAATCGTCTCTGGAGGGCGGCGCGCGTGATCCTCGACGTGAGCCTCCACACCGGCAGGATGACCTTCGACGAGGCCGTCGACTTTCTGGTCGAGCGAGTGCGCTTCGACCGCCTCGCGGCCGAGCTCGAGGTCGGCATCTACGTCGAACGCCCCACCTACGTCCTCGGCTATCTCATCGGCATGCTCGAGATCGAGAAGATGTGCCGCGAGTGGGTCGAGAAGAACGGCGAGCCCGCCGAGCCTCGCCAGCTCTACGACGCCCTGCTGAGAATCGGATCCCTGCCGCCGGCGCTGGTTCGCGCCGAGCTGTTGGGGGAGGAGCCGCCGCCGTAGCGCCTTTCCCCGGGGCCCCGGTCAGTGCGGCTCGCGATCGTGTCGTCGACCGTCGTTTCGGCCCGAAACATCCTGCGCGGGCCCGCGTCGTCTCGCCGGCCGTGAGCGCGTCCAGAAGGGGACGCTCGCTCTCGGTTCACGACAACCGGGTCGCGCGTCGCGATCGCCGTTCACGCGCTTGGCCCGCGGAGGGTCGCGGGCGCCAGGGGCCGCGGTCTCCTACATCCTGGCCAGCAGGGCCGCGTAGCGGGGATCGGCACGCAGCGGCTCGAAGTCGGAATCGTGCTCGATCCACTCCTTGTAGCCGAAGCCATTGTCGACCGCCTTCTCGAGCAGCTCCATCGCGTCGTCGGACTCGCCGGCGAGCGAGAACACGCACGCCACGTTGTACGCGATCAGCGGGTCGCTCGGATCGATCGCCAGCGCTCGCCGCCCCCACTCGAGCCCCCGCTCCCGCTGGCCGAGCTCCACCAGGGAGGTGGCGCCGAAGTAGAAGGCCCGTGCGTCGTCCGGGTTGAGCTCGATGCGCCCCTCGACGATCTGCAGGGTCTTGCGGGCCGCGGCCTCGACCCGGGCACGCGGGGCCCCCATCGAGACTAGCGCCTGGGTCATCAGGCGCGGCGCCTGGTAGTCCTCGGGGCGCAGCTCGCTCGCCTTCTCGAACAGCTCGATCGCCTTTTCGAAGCGTCCCTGGGCCTGGCAGTTGCGGCCGTAGAAGTAGTAGGCCTCGTAGAGCTTCGCGTTGCGGCGGATCGCGTCCTCGAACTCGGCCTCGGCTCCTTCGTAGTCCTTGGCGATGGTCAGAGCAAGGCCGCGCGAGGCGTGCGCCTCCGCGAGGTCCGGGTCCAGCTCGAGGGCCCGCTGGCTGTTGAAGTCGGCCTCGCGCCGATTGGCCTCGCTGCTCTCGGCGTACATGAACAGGAACGAGCAGCAGTCGGCGATCCCGGCGTAGGAGAGGGCGAACGCGGGATCGAGCTGGATCGCCTTGGCGTACATCTGCCGCGCGTAGTGGAAGCTCTTCTCGTTCATCTGGTAGAAGAACTTCCTGCCTCGCAGGTAGTACTCGTAGGCCTCGACGTTCTGGGTGGCGACGTTGCGCATCGCCCGCCGTTCCTTGGGCGAGAGCGTGAGCTCGAGAGCCTTGACGATGCTCTCCGAGATCTCGTCCTGGATGGTGAACACGTCCTCGAGCTGGCGGTCGTAGCGCTCGGACCACAGGCGGTAGCCGTCCTCGACGTTGACCAGCTGCGCGGTGATGCGCAGGCGGTTCCCCGACTTGCGGACGCTCCCCTCGAGGATCGAGCTGACGTCCAGGCGCCGCCCGATCTCGCGAACGTCGGAGGACGCGCCCTTGTACTGGAACGACGAGGTGCGCGACGCCACCCGCAGGCTCTCGAGCCGTCCGAGGCCGTTGATGATGTCCTCGGCGATGCCCTCGCAGAAGTAGTCCTGCTCCGGGTCGGGGCTCATGTTGAGGAAGGGGAGGACGGCGACCGAGGGAGGCCGCTTCTCCTCGACGTCTCCCCGGCCGGCCTCGCGCTCGATCTCCTCGAGCTCGAGGCGGAGGTCGCGCACCGACTGGAAGCGACGCTCGGGTGCCTTCTCGAGGCAGCGCCGGATGACCCGGGAGAGGTGGCCGGGCAGGTCCGAGCGGCCCTCGCCGACCTCGCCGGGGGCGTCGCGCAGGATCGACGAGATGAGCTGGGCCGAGCTGTCGCCCCGGAACGGGCGCTCGCCGGTGACCAGCTCGTAGAACATGATCCCGAGGGCGAAGATGTCGGTGCGATGGTCCACCGGCTGCCCCTGCACCTGCTCCGGCGACATGTAGGGCATGGTCCCGAGCAGCGACCCGGCCTCGGTGAGGTTCTGGGTGTACGCGGCGGTGGCCTGCTGGTCCCCGGCGCTCGAGTCCTCGTGGAGCTTGGCGAGACCGAAGTCGAGCACCTTGAGGCGCCCGTCGGCCCCGACCATCGCGTTGGCCGGCTTGAGATCCCGGTGGGTGATCCCGCGATCGTGCGCGGCGATCAGCGCGTCGGCGAGCTGAAAGGCGATCTCCAGGAAGCGCGGGAGCGGCATGCCTCCGGGCCGCACCAGGTGGGTCAGCGGTTCGCCCTGGACCAGCTCCATGGTGAGGAAGGTCCGACCCTCGACCTCTTCGACCGAGTAGAGGGTGACGATGTTCGGGTGGTTCAGGGACGCCACCGCCTTGGCCTCGCGGCGGAAGCGCTGGAGTCGCTCCGGCTTGTCTTCCATCTGCGCCGGCAGGATCTTGAGGGCCACTCGCCGGCCCAACTGGATGTCCTCGGCGGCGTACACCTCACCCATGCCGCCTTCACCCAGCTTGGCGTCGATGCGGTAGTGCGACAGCGTCTCGCCGATCACGGTGAACGTCTCCTCGATCCGCGCGCGGGTGCGGCCGCTGGCAGGCTCCAGCGGGCCAGAACCGATCAGTGTAGCAGCGGGTCCTGAGCGACCCGGCAGGCGGCGATCCGCGCTTTCCGCTGGACGGCTCGGGGCGCTCGCAGCGGTCGGCCCGTGGAGGCTGTCGGGCCGCGGGCGCTCTCCGTATCTCGGCGGCAGCGGTGCTACGTCTCTCCCAGCTCCTCTTTCACCCTCCTCTCCAATTCCACCATCCCCTCGAAACCCCCGGCCAGCACCCGCCACTCGATCTCACGTCCCATCAACAGCCGATCCACCTGGACCCAGAGATCCCGGTTCTTCACCGCGCTCCCCGATCCCGTCTTCCACCCCCGCGTCTTCCACCCCGGGAGCCACTCGCTCGCCCCCTTGCGCAGGTAATCGCCCGCGTGGATCGTCAAGGCGACTTCCTGTGGACACTCGTGGAGCACAGCGATTCCTGCCTCGAGCTCCAACCGGTTCGCCGAGGTCTCCCGTGACGATCCCGCCAGCACCTCCTGCTCGTCGCCCACCAGCAACAATGCCGCCCAGGCACCGTGCTTCCCGCGACACCGCACCTTGGTCCAGGCCGCCGCCTCCGTTGTCGGCGGACCCTGCGCTTCGTGGGCCGCGTCGACAGCACCCACGGCCCGTGCCCCGGCCCCAGCCATGTCGACGATCGCCGCCGTCGCCAGCTCGTCCGCCCGCTCGTTGTGCTCGTGGCCGGCGTGCCCCTTGAGCCAGTGCCAGCGCACGTGATGGCGCGCCTCCGCGTCGACCAGCCGCCGCCACAGGTCCTCGTTCTTCACCGGCTCGAGCTGGTCGCCGACCTTGCGCTTCCACCCGCGCCGCATCCAGTTCTGGACCCACTGCATGACGCCGCGCCGCACGTAGGTCGAGTCGGTGTGCACGTCGACGGTGGCGCCTTCGGGAAGGTGCTCGAGCGCCGAGATGGCGGCGGTGAGCTCCATTCGATTGTTGGTGGTGTGCGAGTCGGAGCCCGAGAGCTCCTCGACCACCTGGCCTCTCGCCGCGTCGAGGATCACGGCGCCCCAGCCACCGGGGCCGGGGTTGGGGCGGGCGCCGCCGTCGGTATAGACCTCGAAGCGCGATGGGCCGCCGCGGCGCGGTCCGTCCTGCACGCCCTCCCTGCGCTCTCGCACCGAGCGGCTCTCGAGCCGCCGAGCCGTCACTGGACCTGCTCGCGCGTGGTCAGGAACCGCACGCCGGGCCAGTCCTCCTTGGCGCGGTCGAGGTAGTAGCCGGATGCCGCGAGGAATACCGGCAGGCCGTCGTGGTCCTCGGCGATCCTGGCCTCGTTGGCGTCGAGGAACTTCTTGAGCTCGCGCGGATCGTCGGCGTCGACCCAGCGCGCGAGCTGAACCGCCGTCGACTGGTAGCTGGCGGCGACGTCGTACTCGGTGCGGATGCGATCCGCCAGCACGTCGAACTGGAGCGCGCCCGCGACCCCGACGATCCAGTCCGAGCCGAGGCGCGAACGGAAGATCTGCGCCGCCCCTTCCTCGGCGAGCTGGCTCAACGCGCGTCCGAGGTGCTTGGCGCGCAGCGGATCCTCGGGGCGCACCTTGCGCAGCAGCTCCGGCGCGAAGTTGGGCACCCCGGTGAAGTGGAGCGGCTCCCCCTCGGTGAGCCCGTCGCCGATGCGCAGGTTGCCGTAGTTGGGGATGCCGATGATGTCGCCCGGCCACGCCTCCTCGGCCAGCTCGCGCTCCTGGGCGAGGAACATCACGGGGTTGTGGACGCTGGTCAGCTTGCCGGTGCGCACGTGGGTCAGCTTGATGCCCCGGTAGAAGCGCCCCGAGCACAGCCGCACGAAGGCGATGCGGTCGCGGTGCTTGGGATCCATGTTCGCCTGGATCTTGAACACGAAGGCGGTGACCGCGCTTTCGGTGGGGGAGACCAGGCGCTCGGTGGTCGGCTGCGGACGCGGCGGCGGCGCGAAGGAGGCGACGGCGTCGAGCAACTCGCGGACCCCGAAGTTGCGTAACGCCGAACCGAACAGCACCGGCGTCTGGTTGCCGGCGAGATAGCTGGCGCGGTCGAACGGCGGGCACAGCTCGCGCACCATCGCGACGTCGTCGCGCAGGCGGGCGACGTCGGCGGCGGGGAGCAGCTCGTCGAGCCGGGGATCGTCGAGCCCGCGGCACTCGGTCGGCGGGATCAGGCGTTCGTGCTTGTCTGCACGCTCGCGATCGAACAGCAGCAGCCGGTCGCCGAGCAGGTCCCAGCAGCCGCGGAACCGGCTGCCCATGCCGATCGGCCAGGTCGCCGGGCTCACTTCGAGCTGGAGGGTCTGCTCGATCTCGTCGAGCAGCGCGAAGGGGTCGAGACCCTCGCGATCGAGCTTGTTGACGAAGGTGACGATGGGCATGTCGCGCATGCGGCAGACCTCGAACAGCTTGCGGGTCTGCGTCTCGATTCCCTTGGCGGCGTCGAGCACCATGACCGCCGAGTCGACGGCGGTCAGCGTCCGGTAGGTGTCCTCCGAGAAGTCCTCGTGGCCCGGTGTGTCGAGCAGGTTGAAGGCGGTGCTGCCGTGCTCGAAGGTCATCACCGCCGAGGTCACCGAGATGCCGCGCTCGCGCTCGACCTTCATCCAGTCGGAGCGCGCACGCCGCATCTCGCCGCGCGCCTTGACCGCGCCGGCGAGCTGGATCGCGCCCCCGAACAGCAGCAGCTTCTCGGTGAGCGTGGTCTTGCCGGCGTCGGGATGCGAGATGATCGCGAAGGTGCGGCGGCGGGCGACCTCGCGTTCGAGCCGGCTCATCGATCGCGCGGAGCCGCGCCTTCGCTGCCCGCGCCCTGATCACCGGAGCCCTGATCAGCGGAGCCCTGTCCTCCGGAGCCCTGTCCTCCCGAGCCGTGCTCTCCCGAGCCCTGCTCGCCGGCGCTGGGCTCGCCGCGCTCGATCCGACCCCACATGTGCCCGCCGAACGCGCCGTGCTGCCAGGTCCCGGCGTAGCGGTCGCCGTGGATCATCACGCGCACCGTGAAAGTGCCGAGCCCCTCGACCTCCTGGTCGGTCATGGTCAGCATGGGAGTGTCGTCGGCCCAGACCACGCGCACGGGGATGTCGAAGGTGGTCCCCGGGCTGTTGCCCGAGGAACCCTGGTTGCCGCCGTAGCTCATCGTGTAGTGGAAGATCCAGACGTCGCCTTCGCCCTTCTCGAGCTCCGAGACCGAGTACAGGTCCGGGCGCGGAGCGTCGCCGGTCTGGCCGGTGTCGACCGTGAACTCGCCGACCAGGCGCGCTCCCGTCATCAGCGCCTCGAAGCGGGCGTCGCGGTCGGCCTGCTCGGCCACACCCTGGCCCCCAGCGCCCGGCGCGGCTGGACTCGCGATGCCTGCGCTGCCGACCACGATGCCGAGGACGACCGCCATCATCGAAGGCAGCCGGTGGGCGAGCCGGGCGGATCGGGCGGCGACGCGTGGCGGCGCCGAGGTGGTCGAGCGAGGAGGCATGGACATCTGGTTCGAGAGAGCAGCGCGACGCGCGCGAACGGTAACGAACGGTGAAGTGGCTGGATCGCGGCCGGCGATCTCGACGATCAGACGAGATCATAGCGGGCAACACGCGAGAACCGAACGGGCGGTATCCTGTGGGTTCTCGGCCGCGGCGAGCTGCGACGCCCGCGGGTCGAGTGGAGCCTATCTGAGCGAACCCCGGGAGATCATCGTGCCGAAGCCATCGGGGCCTCCGCGGAGCGTGGCGCAGCCGGCGGCCAGCCCAGAGATCGACGGGCTCGCGCATTGGCTGGAAGCCTCTCGCTGGTCGATCCCCCTGCCGGGGACGGTCGACGTCTGGGCGGTCGACCTCAGGTCGCCGCAGGGGGAGCCCGACCTTTTGGACGGCATCGAGCGGGCCCGGGCCGATCGCTTCGTCGTCGACGCGCCTCGCCGGCAGTTCGCGCGCGCCCGCGCCGCCCTGCGCCGGATCCTCGGCCGGTCGCTCGGGCTCGAGCCTCGAGCGATCGGCTTCGAGATCGGCCCCCACGGCCGCCCTTCGCTGGCCGGAGACCCGATGCGTGCGGCCTCGGGCGCGATCGACTTCAACCTGTCGCACTCGGGTGACCTGGCCCTGGTCGCGGTCGCCTTTACCCCGGCCGGGCGCACGGTGCAGATCGGCGTCGACGTCGAGGAGGAGCGTGAGAGCCGGCCGCTCGACCGCTTGGCCGAGCGCTTCTTCGCCCCCGAGGAGGTCTGCCAGTACGACTCGATCGCGCCCGCCGCTCGCGCGGCGGCCTTCCACCGGGCATGGACTCGCAAGGAGGCGTACCTCAAGGCCTGGGGCACGGGACTCACCTTCTCGTCGCGCCGCTTCGCGATCGACCTCGAGGCCGAGACCGGCTCCGGCGGCGCCCCGCTGCTGCGGTCCACCGAGATGCCCGCCGACGACGGCTCGGGCTGGCGGTTCTACGACCTGGCGCCCGCCTCGCGGTACCGTGGCGCGCTGTGTCTGCGCGGTCCGCTCGAGGCGGTCCGTCGCTTCAGGCTCGAACCGGGTGTTGTCGGGTCCGAGAAGAGTGCTCGGGAGGACGAGGCGAAGGGGGAGGTGCGATGACGCTCGTTCAGAAGAATCGTCGAGCCGCGTGATCAGGGGGCGCGAGCCGGGCGCTCGCGAACTGCGAAGGGCCGGCCGAGTGTTCTCGGTCCCAGACCGCTGTCGAGGGCAGGATCCACGGGTCCGGTAGGTTCGGGGCGCCGAAGCTCGTGCGCCGGGAGCCGTCCGAGGGATCGTCCGGCGCCGCGAAGCTCGGTTCGATGGACCACCGAGGAGCTCGACGATGAACGACAACCGCTTCTTTTCGGCCGAGGAGTACCGAGCACGGCTCGAGCGGCTCCGCGCGGCGATGGCCGAGGAGGGCCTCGACGCGTGCCTGCTGTCGAGCCCCGAGAACATCTACTATCTCACCGGCCTCGATCACCAGGGCTACTTCGCCTACCAGCTCCTGGTCGTGGGGACGACCGGCGAGCCGATCCTGGTCACCCGCGCCATGGAGCGCGCGGTGGTGCGTGACCAGGTGCCGAACGTCCGCCACGTCGGCTACTCCGACGGCGTCGCGCCGATTCCCGCGCCGGAGACCCCCGCCGAGGATCTGGTGCTGGCCGAGCCGACCGACGAGGGGCGCGTGTTCGGGCTCGAGCCCTGGTCGACGAGCCTGGGGATGCCGACCGCGGGAGCGACCCGAGAGCCTCCGAGCGTGACGGCGGCGGTGGCCGCGACCTGCGGCGCGATCGAGGAGGCGGGGCTGTCGGAGGCCACGCTGGGCTTCGAGCAGGGTTCGAGCTTCCTGCCCTATCGCATCGCGCGCGGGATCGTCGACGGGCTGCCGGCGGTCTCGTGGCGAGACGCCTCGGGGCTGGTCGACCGCCTACGCATGATCCAGTCGCCGCGCGAGCTCGCCTGCACGCGCGAGGCGGCGAAGGTCTCCGACGCCATGATGCTGGCCGGCATCGCGGCCGCCGGCGCCGGCGTGCCCAAGCGGGACGTGATGGCTGCGGTCTACGACGCGATGTTCCGGCGGGGCGGCACCTACCCCGGCTTCGTCCCCCTGGTGCGTTCGACCCGCACCCTCGAGCACGAGCACGGCACCTGGGACGATGGCCGGCTGCGTCAGCGCGACGTGCTCTTCCTCGAGCTCGCCGGCTGCGTCCGCCGCTACCACGCTCCGACCGGCAGGCTGGTGTTCATCGGCAGCGCTCCGAACAGGACGCACAGGATCCACGACGTGTGCGTCGCGGCTACCGAGCGCGCGGCGGACTCGATCGGCCCCGGGGTCCGCGCTCGCGAGGTCTACCGCGCCTGGCAGGAGGTCGTGGACGGCGCCGGGCTGGCCGGATACCGGCGCCATCACTGCGGGTACTCGGTCGGCATCGGCTTTCCGCCGAGTTGGTCGGGCAGCGGCGTGCCGCAGGGACTACGGGCCGACTCCGAGCTCGAGCTCCAGGCCGGGATGGTCTTCCACTTGATGTCCTGGCTGCTGCGCACCGGACGGGGCGACTCGTTCCTGTCCGACACCATCGTGGTCACCGACCGCGGCGCCGAGCTGCTCACGCGGAGCTCGCGAGAGGTCCTGGTGCGCCGCTGACGGCGCCGGAGCGGTGCGTCGCTGAGGCTCCTCGCGCAGCGTCCTCAGAGATCGACCCAGAGCCCGGCGGAGAGGTAGCTCTCGGAGTCCTGGAAGAACTCTCCGAGCGGCGGGCGCCCGTCGACGTACGCGATGCCGGCGCGCCACACCCGACCGCCCGCCGGGAACAGCAGTCCGGCCTGCAGCGCCCAGTCCGTCCGCCAATCGCGCTCCTCCCAACTCGACAGGTCGGCAGCCGCGTACCAGCCGAAGCGGCCGCCCCCCGCGAACCGGTCCCGGTCCTCGAACACCAGCCCGACCTGGACCCGCCAGGGGCGCTGTAGATCGATCCTGAGCTCGTGGGCGTGTGCCGCCTCCAGATAGGCGCGCCAACTCGCCGAGAGGTCGAGATTGAGGCCCGCCAACAGCTCCTCGCGCGTGTAGCCGATGCGGCCGCGCCCGGTGCGCTCCAGGTACTCGTCGCCGACGTGGGCCGAGGTGTGGAGCAGGCCGGCCTTCCAGGCGAGCCGGGGCCCGCGTGCGGCGGTGACCGTCAAGCCGTAGAAGCCGTCCCAACCGATGTTGTCCTGGGAGGCGTCGTTGTCGAACTGCCCCGCGAACCCGGCCTCGATGCCGAGCTGCAGGCTGCGGCTCGGATTGGCCCTGGGGCGCAGTCGCAGCACTCCGAAGCGCCCGCCGAGCCTGAGGAACATGCGCGAGTCGCCCGAGCCGGCGATGCCCGAGGACCCCATCGCGAGCAGCTCGACCGAGTTGGTGAGCCGGTGGGGAGAGGCGACGTTCGGCGGGTACGGATCGGTGCTCGGAAACAGGTCGAAGGCCCATCTCCGGCTCTCGATCGGCTCGATCGGCTCGATCGGCTCGAGGGGATCCTGAGCAGCGGCGGCGCCTCCGAGCAGAGCGCACAGCGCCGCCAGTAGACCAGTGCTCGCGCTCTTTTGGCCGAGGCACGACCGTTCGCGAGAGCTCCGGGCGGCGAAGCTCCCGAGCGCACGCTCCGGAAGACCTGGGCCGGTCGACAGCATTGGGTCAAGATACCGCGAACGCGAAGACGGTTGCCCGTGTTCTGGAGAGTGTGACGGCACGAAGCTCCCTTACCGGTGGCGAGACCCTCGCCGCGCAGGTCAGCCTCGACGGGCTGGCGGCGAGCATCCATGCCCGCACCGCCGGCGCGTTCGAGCGGCTGGTCGGGTACTTCGAGAAGCCGCTCTTCAACTACGTCCAGCGCCTGGTCCCCAGCCTCCCGGATGCCCAGGAGGTGGTCCAGGACACCTTCCTGCGCGCCCACAAGGCGCTCACCCGGCAGTACTCGAGCGACCGGTGCCAATCGCTGGCGCTGCGCCCGTGGCTGTTCCGGATCGCCCGCAACCTCTCCCACAACAAGCGGCGCGGGCTGCGCCACCGCGTCGAGTGTCAGATGCCCGACGACCACGAGCAGCGCCTCGCGCCGCTCGACGGCGTCGCGGTGCTGTGCACGGTCGAGCAACGCCAGGAGCTCGAACGGTTGGAGCGCGCGATGGCGGCGCTGCCGCTGGCTAGCCGCGAGCTCGTGGTGCTGCGCTTCATCGAGGAGATGTCATACGCCGAGATCGCGGCCACCACCGGACAGGGGGAGGCGGCGCTGCGCGGCAAGGTGTTCCGGGCGCTCCAGCAGCTGCGCGATGCGCTCGCCCGACAGGAGGATCGACATGCGATGTGAGAGTGCCCTGCTCCGGCTCGACGAGCTGCGCACCGGCGAGCTCGCCTCCGCGGAGGCGGAGGCGGTGCGTCGTCATCTCGAGGACTGCCACCACTGCGCGGGTGCGAATCGCGCGTTGCGCGAGGTGGCGGGCGCTGCCCCCGGCCTGCTCGGCGAGCTGCCGAGCTCGTGCGCCGACGAGCTCGCCCGCCGGCTGTTCGACCACTGGTCGCGCATGCGCGCCGAGGGGCTCGACCTGTGGGTGGCGTTCTCGGAGCGCGGGCTCACCGAGATCGTGCCGACGTCGGCGAAGAGCTTCGAGTCGTTCTCCTGGGAGCACGCCCGGCGCACCGGCAAGGAGCTGCGCGAGGACGAGCTGCCGGCGCCGCTCGCCGAGCAGGTCGAGCAAGCGGCGGCCGGCCTCGGTGTCGCCGCGCCCGCGGTCGACCTCTCCTGGCTGCCTCCGTTCGAACGGCAGGTGCTACGCACCCTCTCCGAGATCCCCGGCGGCGAGCTGCGCAGCTACGCCTGGGTGGCGCGCGAGGCGGGTCGCCCCACCGCGGTCCGGGCGGTGGGTAACGCCTGCGCCCGCAACCCGGTGCCGCTGGTGGTCCCGTGCCACCGGGTGGTGCCGGCGGCGGGCGGGATCGGCGGCTACGCCTTCGGCTCGGAGATGAAACGCGAGATCCTCGAGCGCGAGGGGGTCGACCTCGGGCTGGTCGACCAGCTCGAGCGGCGGCACGCGAAGTACGTGACCGTCGACGACCACTGGTACTGCTTCCCGACCTGTCGCTCGTTGCGCGGAGTCGGTCGCGACCAGATCGAGCCGGTGCGCGATGAGCGCGAGGCGGCGGCGCGCGGGCTCCAGCCCTGCGACGAGTGCCGCCCGCTGGAGCTGGCGTCGTGAGCCTGGCGTTGGCAGAACGGCCGGTGCGCCTCCCCACGGTTGCCGTACCGGAGCGCCCGACCTTCCACGCGGTGTCGCGGCCGGCGACGGCGCTCTCCGGTGACTTCTACCTCGCCCACCCGCGCTCCGACGGCTGGCTGCTCGGGCTCGGGGACGTCGCGGGCCACGGGCTCGACGCCGCGGTGTTCATGCTGATGATCCAGGAGGAGATCGAACGACTCGCGCACGCCGGAGCGTCGCTCCCGCTCCTGGTGGCGGAGCTCCACATGGTGCTGCGCCGCGAGCTGCCGAGCAGGAGCTTCGTGTCGCTGGTATTGGTGCGCCTGGAGCCCGACGGCGGGCTGGAGGCGCTCAACGCCGGGCACTGCCCTCCGCTGCTGCGCAGGGCCGACGGGATGATCGAGCCGCTGCTCCCCGGCGGTCCGATCGTCGGCGCGCTGCCCTGCTCGCGCTGGACCTCACGGAGGACCCGGCTGGGCGCCGGCGACACCCTGCTGGTGTTCTCGGACGGGGTCACCGAGACGACCTCGCGAGCGGGCGAGGAGTTCGGGATGGGGCGGATCGGCGCGACGCTCTGGCGTCACGGGTCGCTCGAGCCGCGGCGGCTCGCCGAGCGCCTGCTCGACGAGCTCGAGGCGTTCCGCGGCGGCGCCGCCGCCCACGACGACACGACCGTGCTGGTCGCGCGCGCCGTGGAATCCGCGGCGGCCCCCGCGGGCGGGGTCGGCTGAGATCTCCGCAGACGCGCGATGCTGGCTACTCGTTCTCGCCCTTGGCGCCGCTGACCGGATCCAGCCCCAGCGCGTCGCGCACCACGGCGAACACCTCGGTCTGGTCGATCAACCCCGCGACCCGCTCCGCCCCCGGGCCGGAGGCCAGCACTGGCACGGTGGTCCCGGTGTGCTCCTCGAGAGCCCCGACGTTGGTTCCGTAACCCACGGTCAGCACGCCGCCCTCGGGCGTCCGCAGGCGGGCGACCTTGCCGGGGGGATGCTGGGCGGAGCTGCCGGCAAAGCCGAACGAGACGGTGAGGCTCGGCCAAGGCAGGATCTGGCCGGCGTGTCCGTGGTCGGAGGTGACCAGGATCAGCGTCCGCGGATGGCGCTCCTGGTAGGCCAAGGCGGCTTGCACCGCGCGGTCGAGCGCCCGCGTCTCGCCGATCTCGCCGCACGGGTTCGCGACGTGCGCCTGCTTGTCGATCGAGGCGCTCTCCACCATCAGGAAGAAGCCCTGCCCCGCCGAGCTCTCGAGGTGCTCGAGCGCGGCGACCGTCATCGCCTCGAGCGTCGGCCGAGTGCCCAAGCGCGGGTTGTCGACGCACGAGAACGGCTCCGGTGCGACGAGCTCGCCGCTCTCGTCACGGGTCAGCGGCAGGGCGCGGGCACCGCCCTCTCCGATCCACTCGACTGGCAGGGTCGAGGGGCCGAACAGGCCGAGGAGCTTCCCCTCGCGCGGCGCCCGCGCCAGCCCCTCGGCGTCCACCACCAGCCGGTAGCCGGCCGCGATCGCCTTGTCCAGCACGCGCTCTCCGTCCTCGGCGCGCTGGCCAAAGGGGGCAGCGCCGCCGCCCAGCAGCAGGTCGGCGCCCGACGCCACCAGCTGCTCGGCGATCGAGCCCGCCCCCCCCGCCGAGCGCAGGTCGGCGAGACAGCCGGCGAGGGTGCCGCCGCGCGCGCCGCGCATGTCGTCCGGTCCCTCGCAGAACCGGAGGCTGACGTGAGCGGCAAAGCAGGCGGGGGTGGCGTCGGTGACCGACGCGGTGGTGACCAGGCCGGTGCGCCTTCCCGCCCGGTGGGCGATCTCGAGGATGGTCGGGATGTCGGTGTCGTCGCCCGCGCTGGTGGCGATGCGTGCCCGGCTGGTCAGCCGGCCGGTGGCGAGAGCGGTGCCGGAGCTCGCCGAGTCGGCGACGTACTCCGGCAGTGACGGATCGTCCTCGAGCACGGTGCGAACGCGGGCCTGGGCGCGGTGGGGGAGGCGGTCGAACGAGAACGAGCCTCCTGAACCCGCCAGGTAGTCGCGCGCGATGGTGAGCTGGTGGTCGTCCACGCCGTCGCCGATGAACAGCACGACGTCGATGGGCGAGCTCTGCTGGGCCGCCGCCGAGCCCGCCACCAGGGCGATCGTCAGGAGCCACGGCGCGGCCGCTCGTCGAGAGGGCGACCGGCGCGGTGCCGGCGTCGAATGAACGTGTGTGCTCGGCGGCATCGCTTTCTCCCGGAAGTGACCCACGATCTTACGCGCTCGGCCGGCGACACCGGGCCTCCTCCTCCGCACCACCGAAGGCAAGGAGATCGACCTGGTGCTCGAGCTAGACGGCGAGCTCTGGGCGAGCTCCTAGAGCAGCTGCTAGAGTCCCGCCGCTTTCGACTCCGGGATAGCTGCTGCCTCCGCGGCCGAAGCCCCGAGACGACGCCGAAACGCGTCCGACGCGGCGCCCGCTCCTCAGCGATGCACACCTCCGAGGTCTTCCTGATCGCGATGGCGATCATCTTCTCGGTGCCCTACCTGGTTTGGCGGTTGGGCCGCACCGAGTACTGGGCGCCGCTGGTCGTGGTGCAGATCGTGGCCGGCATCCTGCTCGGCCCCGGGGTGCTGGGCGCGGTCTTTCCCGAGTACTACGAGTTCGTGTTCACGCCCGAGGTGGTGACGTCGCTCAACGGCCTGGCGTGGTGGGCGGTGATGATCTTCGTGTTCATCGCCGGCATCGAGCTCGACCTGGGCCAGGCGTGGCGGTACCGCAGGGAGAGCGGGGTCACCGCCGGGCTGGCGTTGGGCGTTCCGCTGGTCTTCGGTTGCGTGGGCGGGGCGATTCTGCTCCCGTTCGACGGCTGGATCGGCGCGGCCGGTCGGCCCTGGCAGTTCGTGCTCGGAGTCGGCATGTCGTGCGCGGTGACCGCCCTGCCGATTCTGATCCTGTTCATGGAGAAGCTCGAGATCCTCCGTCAGCCCATCGGGCAGCGCATCCTGCGTTACGCCAGCCTCGACGACATCGCGATCTGGGGCGTTCTGGCCCTGATCCTCCTGGACTGGAACCGGGTCGGACGCCAGGCGCTCTTTCTGGTCGGCTTCGCCGTCGCGAGCGTGCTCTACCGCCGGCTGATGGCGCGGATCTCCGAGCGCGACCGCTGGTTCGTGGGTCCGATCTGGCTGACGATCGGCGGCTTCGCCGGGGACTGGTCGGGATTGCACTTCATGGTCGGGGCCTTCCTCGCGGGCGCGGTGACCGACCACACGTGGTTCGACCGAGCGGACATGGACAAGCTGCGCCACCACGTCCTGCTCATCCTGATGCCGGTTTTCTTCCTCAGCACCGGCCTGCGCACCGACTGGGAGGTGGGCGGCGCCGCGGTGTTCCTCACCGCCGCCCTGCTGCTGGTCGCGGCGGTCGGCGGCAAGCTGGCCGGCACCCATCTCGCCGGCCGGATCCTGAGGTGGGAGCGCGGCGAGGCCTCGATCGTCGGCTGGCTGCTCCAGACCAAGGCGCTGATCATGATCATCTTCGCCAACGTCCTCCTCGACCGCAGGATCGTCACCAGCGAGACCTTCACAGCGCTGCTCCTGATGGCGGTGGCGAGCACCATGCTGACGGTGCCGGCGGTGGCGCCGCGGCTCGCGCGCCTGAAGGGGTTGATCGGCCGCGCGGCGTGAGGGCGTGGCGCACCACGGGCTCCTAGTCTAGCCTTCCGCCTCGATGCACCAGAAGCCGCTCCTCGGTGCGCTGGACGAAGCAGCCGGCGCCGATCGCGCCGAAGGAGCCGCGTCCGTTCGCGCGCCGGAATGTCGTCATCTTCACCGAGCACTCTCTCGCCACCGCTGCAACACGCGTGCTAGCCTCTGCCTTTCACGTCAGAACCCGTTCACGTCAGAACCCGGCTGAATAGACTCATGTCGAGACCTGGCTTCGTGACCACTCCGGTCCAGGTGACCGCCGTCCTCGTTCTCGTCGGGCTCGGGCTGGTGGCGCGCCTGCCGAGCTCGGCGCCCGCGGAGGCGCCGGCGCTGGCGGAGCGCTTTCACTTCGAGCGCGCCCCGCTGCAGCTCACCGGGACGCCCTTCCTCTACGACGTGCTCGACGTCAACCGCAACGTCGCACACCTGCGCCACTACCTGTCGAGCCTCACCGCCTCCGTCGTGTTCGGCGACCTGGACGAGGACGGGCTTCCCAACGACGTCTGCCACAGCGAGTTACGGACCAAGGAGGTGGTGGTCGCCCCCGCCCCTGGAACCGGTGAGCGCTACGCGCCGTTCGTCCTCGACCCGGGCGACCTGGTCGATGGGGAGACCAGCTACGCGGCCCGCTGCCTCATCGGCGACCTGAACGAGGACGGCCTCGCCGACGTAGTGGTCCTGTACTTCGGCGCGCGGCCGGTGGCCTATCTCCGCCGCACCGCCCCGGAGCCAGCCGGGTACGGGCAGCCCCGCGCAAGCGACTTCGCCGTGCGCGAGATCGCTCCTGGGGCGTCCGCCTGGCTGAACATCACCGGCACCTTCGCCGACATCGACGGCGACGGCCACATGGACCTCGTCCTCGGCAACTACTTCGCTGACGGCACCGAGCTCTACGACCACGACTCCGACGCACCGGTGCACATGAACGACAGCTTCAGCGCGGCGCGCAACGGCGGCACCAACCGCATCCTGCTCTGGGAGGGAGCGTCGTCCGGTCTCGAGCCCGAAGTCAGGTTCAGCGAGGTGGCCGACCCCTTCCCCGGCGACGACGCGCACGGCTGGACGCTGGCCGTCGGCGCCGCCGACCTCGACCGCGACGGCCTCGCCGACCTCTACTTCGCCAACGACTTCGGTCCCGACACGCTGTACCTCAACCGCTCGACACCGGGTCAGGTACGCCTCGAACCGTTGCGAGGCCGGAGGGGATTCTTCATCCCGAAGTCCAGGGTCCTCGGTTACGACTCCTTCAAGGGCATGGGCATCGACTTCGCCGACATCAACGGCGACGGCTACTTCGACATGTTCGTGAGCAACATCGCCGCCGAGTACGCGATCGAGGAGAGCCACTTCCTCTGGGTCTCCACCGGCGAGCTCGGCGCGATCGCCGAGGGCGTCGCACCGTACGTGGATCGGGGCGAGGAGCTCGGCGTCTCGCGCAGCTCGTGGGGCTGGGACTCGCGCTTCGCCGACTTCGACAACGATGGCGTCCAGGAGGCGATCCAGGCGACCGGGTTCCTGAAGGGGAGGATCGACCGCTGGCCACTGCTCGCCGAGCTCGCCATCGTCAACGACCGCTTGACCCACAACCCTGCGGTGTGGCCGCTCATCGACGACGAGGCCGACGTCAGCGGCCACGACCCCAACCCCTTCTACGTCCGCGGCGAGGAAGGTCGCTTCATCGAAGTCTCCGGCTATCTCGACCTCGGAGGCCCCTGGAACACCCGCGCGATCGCGATCGGCGACGTCGACGGTGATGGCCTTCTCGACTTCGCCTTCGGCAACAGCTGGGAGGACTCCCAGTTCTACCGGAACGAGAGCCCGGACGCCGGCAGGTTCCTGGCGTTGCACGTCTTGCGCCCGCCGGCGGGCGCCCTCCGCCCCGCGAGCGAGGTCGGGCCGGGCCACCCGACCGCGCCGGGCGACGGGTGGCCGGCCTGCAACGCCTTGGTCACCATACGCCTTCCGGACGGCGAGGAGCGGATCGGTCAGGTCGACTGCGGGAGCGGACACACTGGCGCGCCGAGCCCGCAGGTCCACTTCGGCCTCGGGAAGCTTCCCGCCGACGCCGAGCTCTCCGTCGCCGTCGATTGGCGCGACGACCGCGGCGCGCGCCGCAGCGACCGTTTCGTCCTGACCCCCGGTTGGCACACCATCCGCCTCGCATCTGGTGAGACATGAGCGATTCCAAGCCCCGCAAGCCCCGCGATCCGCGTACCGGGTTGCGCACCTCGGCCACGCTGGCCACCGTGCTCACCCTCCTCGGGCACACCGTCCTCGGGTTCGAGCAGCCGGCCTCGATGATCCTGGTGGCCCTGGTCACCGGCTACTCGAGCGCGATCTTCTTCGAGTGGCTCGACGCCCGCGTCAACGGCCGGCAGCCGGGCTATCGGGGCAAGGGCTGGAAGGGAGTGGTGGACTACCTGCTCTCCGCGCACATGACCTCGATCACCATGAGCTTCCTGATCTACACCAACAGTCGCATGGGGGTCATGGCCTTCGCGGTGGCGGCGGCCATTGCCTCGAAGTACCTGTTCCGGGTCGAGGTCGACGGCAAGCTGCAGCACTTCATGAACCCGTCGAACTTCGGCATCGCGCTGGCGATCGTGATGTTCCCATGGATCGCGCCCATCCCGTACGTGTTCACCGAGCACGTCACGGGCTTCGTCGACGTCCTGGTGCCGGCGGTGATCTTCCTGCTCGGATTCCGGTTGAACTACCTGTTCACCCGTCGCATCCCGCTCATCCTGAGCTGGCTCGGCGCCTACGTCTTCCAGGCCTTTGCTCGCTGGATCCTGCTCGACCACCGCTTCGAGGCGGCAGTGGCGTCGATGACGGGCGCGGCCTTCGTGCTCTTCAGCTTCTACATGATCACCGACCCCAGGACCTCGCCGTCGAGCCAGAAGGGGCAGATCGCGTTCGGGACCTCGATCGGACTGGTCTACGGTGTCCTGATCGCCTTCCAGCTCACGTTCACCGCGTTCTTCGCGGTCACCGTCGTCGCTGGAGCACGCGGAGCCCTACTCTACGTCTCGGCCTGGCGGCGGCGCCGTGCGCTGGTGCCGCATCCGGCGCCGCTCGCGGTCCCCGAGAGCTGACCGTCTCGGGCTCTTTGCGGATTGCGAGGAGCCGCGGTCGGCTCCGCGAGCGATCGCGCGGTCGAGCCGCCCGATGACCGCGGCCGACCCCTGGCGCGTCCTCTTCACCCGGCAGGCCGCGCGGGACGCGAAGAAGCTGGCGGCGGGCGGGCTGAAACCGAAGGCCGAGCTCCTGCTCGAGATCCTCCATCGAGATCGGTTCCAGACGCCGCCGAGATTCGAGAAGCTCTGCGGCGACCTCGCGGGCGCCTGCTCCCGCCGGATCAACGTGCAGCACCGGCTGGTCTACCAGGTGCTCGAAGAGCAGCGGGTGGTCAAGGTCCTCAGGATGTGGACCCACTACGAATAGGGGGGGCCTCTCGCCGGCCCGCGTGCACGCTCACGGTCTCCCTCCCGTTGGGGCCACCAGGCGACCGGATCGGCGATCGAAGTCGGGTGCGAAGGAGTGGCCAGTGCGGTCGCTGTCGAGACGGAGGTCGGTACCGTTCGCGGCAACCGAGAAGACGACACCCGTGCGGAGGATTTCGAGCGGGCCCAATCTAGGTCGACTAGGCCAGCGGGAAGCTCACAAAACGGTCAAAGTTCGATCAAGCAGCACCTAAACGACGTGGATCAGCGGTTGTCGGGCCTAGTCGACCTGAGCCCGCGCTGCTTGCGGCGCTTGGGCGGGAAACATGAGCTAGCGGCTCGTGGTATGACCGCGCTGCGATCTCGCGCTCGCTGGGGAGTGGTGACCACCACGAGCCCGCTAGGTCTCGGCTGCGGGAGGGAGAATCCGATGCGGCCATCGGCACGCAGCGCAGGCGACATTCCGAGGAGCGCAACGATCCGATCACGCGAGCCATCCAGAGAGACCCGGGGACCTGGGCCCCTTGTCGTCCGACCTGGCTGTAGTAGAGGACGGCTCCATCGAGCGACCACGCGGGCGAGCCGGAGATGGCGCCTGGCTCGGCGGAGCCGGCGGTCGTTGCGTCCTGGGATGATCACCGCCACGTCCACCCCGCGCAGCGCATCTCCCTCGAGGGCTCCGACGAGCTCGCGGGGAGGAACGAAGCAGGGCGTCATGATGGCCACCTGCTCGCGCGCGGCCGTGACCGCCACGAGCAGCACGCTGCAGCTCGCCGCCGGCGATCGTGATCATCGGCGGGCTGATCACGCCTCGAACGCGAAGAGCGCTGCGTCCGCGTCGGTCGCGCCGGTGAGGTCGGCGCGCACGATCTCGGCGGCGACGCGCGAGAAGGTGATCCCGTTGCCGCCGTAGCCCATCACCGCGTGCACGCGCGGGTCTCCAGGGAGCTTTCCGATGAGCGGCAGCCCAGTGCGCGTCGTGCCGAACGCCCCGGTCCAGGCGAACTCAGGCCGCGGGTCGACCGACGGGAAGAGTCGCGCGAGCTTCGCCGTGAGGCGCGCCGTCTTGGCGGGGATCAGTGCGTCACGCGCGTCCTCGTCCTCGAACTCCTCGTCCTCGCCGCCGCAGATGATGCGGCCGTCGCTGGTCGTGCGCAGATAGAGGTAGGGGTCGGAGGACTCCCAGATGAGCGCCTCTTCCGGCCACAGCGCGCGCGGCTGCGCCCGCGTGGCGATCGCCCAGGTCGAGATCACCGCGTGCGCTTTCGTGGGGACGAGCTCCGTCAGTTCGTAGCCCGTGGCGAGGATGACGTGCGCGGCCGAGATGACCGGGCCGTCCGCGGTCGCGACCGTGACGCGATCGCGACCGGCATCGATGACGGTGGCCTTCGTCGGAGCGTGGCATCTGGCGCCGCGCTCGACCGCGCACAACAGGAGGCCGGCGGTGAGCTTCCGCGGGTCGAGCGCGAGATTCCCGGGGCTCAGGATGGCCCCGGCACGCGCGATTCCGAATCGCTCCTGCAGTCGCGCGCGTGTGAGGTACTCGGCGTAGAGCCCGGCAGCGCGTCTCGCCTCGGTCTCCGCACGAAGTCCGCCGGCCCCCAGGTCGTTGCCGGCGAGCAGGAGCGAGCTTCGATCGACCTTGCCGCAGGAGATGCCGAGCTCGTCGATCCGCGCCGAGAGATTCGCGACCGCCAGACGGGAGCGGCGCCATGCCTGCTCGGAGCGCCCGCGGCCGAGGGTGCGGGTGAGTCGCGTGAGCGGCACGTCGATCTCGTACTGCACGAGTGCGGTGGAGGCCGGCGTCGACCCACGCAGCGGACCGCGCCGGTCGAGCAGGATCACGCGGAACCCCGCCGCCGTCAGGGACTCGGCGACCATCGCGCCGCTGATCCCCATGCCGACCACGAGCACATCGGTGCGTGCGTCGCGCCTGAGGCGCGTGCAGGGCACGGACGGCGCGCGGTACGCCATCCAGACCGGGCGCCCGGTACGGAGATCGAAGGTGCGCGTCATCGCGTCGCGGGCCGATGCACTCAGAGCTGCGACTTGATCGGCAGGATGAGCGTTTCGGCGATCCGCTCCCTGAGTGGCCGGGCCTGCCACATCGCGTAGCTGAACCCGGTGGCGTCGCGGAGGTCCAGCTCGAACACGGCGGTCATCTGCTCGGCGAAGCCCACGTCGAACACATTGAGACTGGCTTCGTCGTTGAGCCGAAACGAGCGGTAGTCGAAGTTGGTCGAGCCCACCGAGACGAGCTCGGCGTCGACGACGAGCATCTTCGTGTGCAGCATCGTCGGCTGGTACAAATAGATCTCGACCCCCTCGCGCAGCAGCGGTCCCCACTCGCCCTTCGACGCGATGCGGACGCTCTCCGAGTCCATGTGCGGCCCCGGCAGGAGGACCCGCACGCGCACGCCGCGGCGCCGCGCTTCGATCAGCGCCTCGATCAGCAGCTCGTCCGGGACGAAGTAGGCCGCCGCGAGATCGATCGTCCTGGCGGCGGACGCCACCGCCATCAGATACATCAGGTGCATGCTCTCGCTGCCGCCAGCCGGGGAGGCCACGAACAATTGTGCCTGCATCGTGCCGGCCGGGAGGAGCTCGGGGAAGTACGCCGGCCCGCGCAGCACCTGGCCGGTGCTCTTCATCCAGTTGTCGTTGAAGGCGGCCTGGAACTGCGCCACGACTGTGCCCTCGACCCGGAAGTGCGAGTCTCTCCAGTGCTCCGGGTCCTCGGCCCGCCCGCCCCACTGGTCGGCGATCCCGACGCCACCGGTGAACGCGATGCGACCGTCCACGATCAGCAGTTTGCGGTGCGTGCGGTTGTTGAATCGCCCGAGGTTGTACCAGCGCAGCGGGCGATAGCGTTCGATCTCCACGCCAGCCGCCGCCATCTCGTCCACCAGGGCCTGATCCAGCTTCACGCTGCCCGCCCAGTCGATCGTGACGTGCACCGGAACGCCCGCGCGCGCGCGTTCCGCGAGCGCCTCCGCGAACTCCTTGCCGATCGTACCGGACCAGTAGATGTACGTCTCGAATGTGACCGAGTGCCGGGCCGAGCGGATGGCCGCGAGCATCGCCGGGAAGATCTCCGCCCCGTTCTGAAGCGCGGTCACCTGATTGCCGTCGGTGATCGTCGGGCCGAGCATGACGGCCATCTCCCTGTGGAACTGGGGATCGGCGACGGCGAAGCGGTGTTGGAGGTGGCGTGAGGCCGACTCGTCGGAGCGCCCGAGACTCATCGCCAGCATCACCACGATCGCGGTGATCAGGATCGAGAGTGCGACCCTCCAGGACGTGTGCTGCCGGATCATGGAAAGGAAGCTCCTTTCATCCACCTCGAAGGCACCACGTCCATCATCGCTCGAACCTTGGCCGTATACGCCCCCTGAATCGGCTCGAGGATGCGGCCGCGGGTCGTCTGGTCGCGCAGCCGGTAGATTACGCTACGGAGGCACTCAGGACTTGCCTCTCGTCTGTGGTCGAGGGGCCTCTGCGCGCATCGTGATCAGCCCGCGAGCCCTGGGAACGGTCTCGACCCGGACGTCTTCGGTGCCGTGCCAGCAGAGCACATCCATCCTCCAGTCCTCTCGCTCATCCGCCATCGCGGTGGCGGTGCGGTGATGCGCTCGAGCTCAGACCTTTAGGTGGATCGCTCGAGCGATCCCAGTTGCGATGGCGTCCAAGCGCCGGCAACAAAGTCGTCGAGCTCGCGCGTCAGAGCCCAGTCGTCGCCACCGTCTGCAGGAACGCCGGCGTTCGCCTGTTTCTCGCCGCCCCCAATGAGAAGGATCGGCTTGCAATGGCGGTACTGCTCGGTCACAAGCTCGCGAGCTTGGCCCACGGGGCGGCTTGGCCATGCTCTCTCCTTGACCTGAGACGCGCCGGTGGCGTCTCAGGCGCTCCGCAGGAGTCCTGCCGAGCCGCCACCGGGCGGGTTGAGGAGTGTGGCGGCCATGCCGCCGCACGCCGATCGCTCGCGCCGGCAGCCACTCGAAGGCTGGTCGGCGCTAGTCGACCAGTCGCGCTCGCTATTCGGGGTTGCGGGCGGCCGATCGAACTAGCGACCGTCGTTGTCGGAGTCGCCCGGCACGAGCTTCTCGACGCGGTTCCAGGCGTCCCGCGTCGCCGCCTTCGCCTGGTCCCACGAAGACTCGCTCTGCCGGCTCGGCCAACCCTTGGCCAGATCGGTCTCGACCTCGCTCCACTCGCGCCCCGGGTGCGCGGCCCGCGACTCCCAGCCGTAGCGATACGCTTCCTGGTAGTCCGTGTAGGGCCGAGTGCGATCGACATAGGGCCGTGAGCGGTAGTTCGTCTCCCAGTAGGTGTTCTCCAGCGTGGGGTTCACGGCCTCGCCGACGCCGTGTCCCGCGGCGCCGCCGGCCACGCCACCGATCGCCGCCCCGATCACGGCGCCCACCGGGCCGCCGACCACCGCACCCGCCGCCGCGCCGGCAACCGCGCCGCCGGTGGCGCCGATCCCCGTCCCGACCGGGTGCGAGCCATGCGCGCCGGTGAGCGGGTCGGCATTGACCTCTTTGGCGATTTCCTTCTCGACGTCCTCTTGGGTTTCCTTCTCGAGGATCGCGGTGTCTTTCATTTGAAGCCTCCCCTGCGAGAGCGTCTCGTTCGCGCGGAATTGCGGGGTGAGGGACGATCTACCGCAGGAGCCCAGAGTAAACGCCAGGCCAGTCCACGAGAAGCGCACTTTCTACGCACGACGCCGACCCGCCTAGGTAGAAAGCACGTCGCGGCGTCGGCGCGCGAGGAGTCGGCACAGGCACGGTTTCGTACCCGACGAAGCGATGCGGTCGGATCGCGCCGAGCCGGCCTGCAGCAGGATGTCGTCCTTCACGCCGTGACGCTTGCCACCGACTCGGCGAAGGGTCTCGGCGAGCTCGCCGGCGGGATCGGCTCGTGGAGGCCTGCGTCTTCGACCAGGTGATCGACCGCGCGACCAACGCTGCGGGCGGCGGGCGTGGTGCCGGGCGGCGGGCGTGGTGCCAGGCATCTCGCTGAGCGACCTCCTCCAACGAGGTCCTTTACCTTCTTCCACCTTCTTCCAGAGCACGTCGACGGACCCGTGTGAGAGACTAGCGCCTGTTCCACTGGAGGTGATGGGATGACCCTTGGAAGATTCTTGCCGATTGCGTGGGCGGTCCTCGGGATCGCCGGGAGCGCGCTGGCATCAGAGGCCCCGGATACGGTTTCGCCCGGAGACGCTTCGAAGCTGGTGCGCATTGGGGACGCCTGCCCCACGTTCAACTGGAGCGCGATGGAGGGGGCGCGGTCGTACGAGCTGGTCGTCTACAGGATCGGAGACGGGAAGGTCGAAGACCGCGCGGTCCTGACCAAGATCCTTCCGGGCGGCGCGCTGGGGTGGACGCCGCCGCTCGACGATTGCCTCGAGCCGGGAGGCCGATACGCCTGGAGCGTACGCGCCACGGGGCGCGGGGTGGGTCAGAGTGCCGTGTCGGAGTGGTCGGCTCTCCGCCTTTTCCAGGTGGCCTCGGCACCCACGACGGACGAGTTCGAGGCCGCTCTGGAGACGGTGCGCGCATACCTCGAGTTTCGGGGCGAGCGGCTCGCGGCGCCCGACGACCTCGGGGCGCGGTCGGAAGGCGGCTCGGCGAGAAGCGAGCGCCGGGAGCCCGCTCGGGGTGGCGTGGCATCGACCAAGCTCAGCGTCGACGGCGGGGTCGCCGCGACGTCGTTCGCGGGAGACGGCGCGGCCATCACCGGTCTCGACCCGGCGAACCTCGCGGCTGGCACGGCGGGCATCGACGTCTCCGGCACCGCCTCGAACGTGACCGGCACGGTCGCGATCGCCCACGGTGGAACGGGCGCCACGGATGCGGCAGGCGCGCGTGCCGCCCTGGGGGTGGCCGCCGGGCCCCATACGATGAACAGCACCTGCGACGGCGCGGCCTGCGACGGCACGAGCTTCGCCAACGTCACGGCCGTCGCGGGAGATTCGGCGACCGGATTCTTCTCGGAGGGGAAGATCGAAGAGGCGCGGATCGCCGACGAGATCGCGCGAGACGGCGAGCTGAACGCCATCGCGCTCTGTGCCGGTCTGTTTCCTGCGAAGGGACGGAGGTATCTCGACTTGGGAGACGGTACCGTCCTCGACTGCGGCTCGAAGCTCCTCTGGCTGAAGAACGCGAGCTGTTCCGAGCTGGCGGGGACGGATCCCGAGGGCCGCGGCAACTACTCCGTGGCGCGTGACGCCGCGGCGGCGCTCGCGGACGGCGTTTGCGGCCTGACCGACGGCTCGTCGGCGGGGGACTGGACCCTGCCGTCGGCCGAGCAGCTCTGCAGTGCCTGGTCCGGCTCGGATCTGACGCCGTGCCCGGAGGCCGCCGCCGCCGACAGCCTGATCGACTCCTCGGTCACCGGCAGGGACGTGCCGAAGGTGGCGAACACCCTGGGCGACGGAGCCTGGTCGGAAGGAGATCCGTTCCTCGGGGTCCAGCCGACGAGGTACTGGTCCGGGACCGCCGACATCACGTCGGGCTGGTACGGAGACCTCGAAGTCGGAAGCGTGCGGAGCACGACGAACAGCGCGGACGACTATTACGTCTGGCCGGTTCGAAACGTCCCGTTTTCGAGTGGTGTCGACGCGGAGGACATCGTGGGGGTGGTGCCCATCGAGAAGGGCGGCACCGGGGCCAGCGATGCCGTTTCCGCCCGTTTCAACCTGGGAGTGGTGTCCGGCCCGCACACCGTCGACACCACATGCAACGGAGCGGCCTGCGACGGCACGAGCTTCTCCAACGTGATCGCCGCAGCGGGCGATTCGGCCACCGGGTTCTTCGCCGCGGGCCGGGTCGAAGAGGCCCGGATCGCGGAGGAGATCACCCGCGACGCCGAGCTCCTGGGAAGTAGCCCGGCGGCGGCCCAGCTCCTTCTCTGCGCGACCCGGAACCGTGGCGGCTGGCGCTACTGGGACCTGGGCGACGGGACGGTTCTCGACTGCAACACGGGGACGATCTGGCTGAAGGATGCGGGCTGTCTCGGAACCGGGACCTGGAGCTCTACGGCCGTCGCCGGTTCCGTCCAAGAGAAAGTGGCCGGCCTCAACGGCGGGACGGACTTCGGCTGCCAGGACTACAAGGCTGGAACCTACACGGACTGGCGGCTGCCGGAGATCTCGGATATCTGCAGCGCCGGGGCTGTCGAGCAACAGTGTCCAGCTGCGAACGCTCCGGACAGCCTGATCGACAGCTCGGTGGGAATTCCCAAGGTGGTGAACTCGACAGGCACAGGGACCTGGACCCAGAACGATCCCTTCGTCGATATCGCAGCGTCGAATCCGGACGGGCTCTACTGGTCGGCAACCGAAGAGAACGTCTCGGAGGCCTGGTCGGTGTTTCCCAACAACGGAACCGTCGGCCCGGAGCCCAAGACGAATCTCCATCGCGCCTGGCCGGTGCGCGGGGGGAACTGAGCTCCGCGAAGACCGCGGTAAGCGGGCGACGGGTGTCGCCGTGATCCTTGCGCGCCACCCGCACAGCCGGCCCGAGCACGTCGACCGATCGCCGGCGCCGCAGGTGCATTGCCCGTCGACGGAGAAACGAGCGGAGCTCTGGGAGGCGTTTCAGGATTTCATGGGCGATATCGCAGTGGTGCCGAACGGCTCCGCCACGGCGAACTGATCGCCGCCTTCCCGGCGAGCTGCTTGCGCCACGGCGGCAATTCGTGCCGCGCCAGTGCGAGCCCGAGCCGCGAGCGAGGGCGCCGGGCACGCCGTAAGCGGCGGAATCGACCCTCAACTGGTGCTCGGCCTCGGCGGACGGAGTGACGCCGAGGTCGAGGTCCTCTGGAGAGGCGGTCAGAGTGGTCAGGGAACCGCTGACGAGGACGATTTCGGAGCGGCGGCGCCGACGCAGCCTTCCATTCTGGCTGCGATGTGCCGGCGATCGGGGATTGAGCGACCTTCCTCCAACGAGGTCCTTGGCACCTTCTTCTACACCTTCTTCTTCTGGAGCGCATCAGGGTCGCCACCGTCGGCATGTGCGGAGGCCGGCGAAGGGATCGCGCGGACGTCAGCTGACCATCCGTCGACTATCCCTCCAACGAGATGCCTGACAGTGCGACACGAAGGAGGTTCGTGAGATGAGCTGAGAAGCGAAGCAAACGAGCGTCCATGGTCTCGAGGACCAGCGGGTGAGAGTCCCGTCCGGGGAGTTGTCGGTACACCCTGGTAGCCGCCGGAGCAGCTCGG
>DATKBT010000053.1:0-8390 GCA_035546295.1 Thermoanaerobaculia bacterium
CTGAACCAGGAGTTCTCGGTGGAAACGGCGGACCGCGTGTGGGCCGGCGACATCACGTACCTGCGTACGCGCGAGGGGTGGTGCTATCTGGCCGTGCTGCTGGACCTGCACTCTCGGTTCGTCGTGGGCTGGTCCCTCTCCACCTCGCTCGATCGGGAGCTGCCGCTGGCGGCTCTCGAGCAGGCGGTGGCACGCCGCCGGCCCGGTCCGGGCCTGCTGCACCACTCGGACCGAGGCTGCCAATACACCTGCGGTGAGTACCAACAACGCCTCGAACAGCTCGGCATGACCGCGAGCATGAGCCGCACTGGCAACTGCTACGACAACGCGGTCGTCGAGAGCTTCTTCGACTCCCTGAAGACCGAGATCGGCCGCGAGCTCTTCGACAGCCGCGAGCACGCGAGGCAGGAGGTCTTCGAGTACATCGAGGTGTTCTACAACCAACGCCGCCGCCACTCGGCGCTCGGCCACGTCAGCCCCGCGGCCTTCGAACGCCAGCGCGAGCTCGAGGCGGCGTGATGTGGGGGGCCAGCTTCCTCGTCGGCTGCGCCGACTCGGATCGCAGGCCCCCGTTTCCTATTGCTGCCACAGTGCTGTGGCTAGACCAACTGTCCAACCAAAACGGGGGTCACTCAAGTAGGTGCCAGGCACGCAGTGTGAGGAAGCCGCCTTTGCTACGGACAGGTGTCGAACGCCGAAGTGTCGTTGATGGTGTCGAACGCGACCCCCTGCGGGTTCTGGTAGCGACGGATCACGCTGGTCTCGACGTCCTCGACCAGGAAGTCGATCCGCAGGTCGGTGAGCCCGCCGACGAACACCCAGAAGCGGTCGTTGAAACCGCAGGCGTCGAGCACCTTGATCACGGTCTCGACATTGGCCGAGTCGAAGAACCAGAAGTAGCCGGTGTCGGGGGTCAGCTCGACCGCCTGGCCGACACCGCGCTTGCCGCTCTGGTCCTCCCAGAGGACGGTGACCCGGAAGCGGTCGCCGGTGAGGCAGAGGGTGGTGGCGTCCTCGGTGCAGTCGGTGACGCCGCCGCCGGTGACGCAGGGGAGATCGTAGACCGTGCCCAGGACTGCGCTGCCGGGAGTCCACAGGGCGATGGTGCGGCCTGCGCCGTTGCCGCCGACGCCGGGATTCACCCCGCTGGTGTCGCCGCTCTCTCCTACGTTGAACTCGATCCCCAGCGGCTGGCCTTCGAGCGTGACGGCACGCGCCTGAATCGAGGGGTTCAGAGTGTTCTCGTTGCTCTCCCAGACGATCAGGAACTCCCGGCCGCCGGCGGCCGCCACGTAGGGCGTGGTCTGGTTGTTGGTGGTCCGCTCGTTGATCTGCTTCTGCGTGCCCACCGCGGCTCCGTTGATCAGGTAGCCGCGAGCGTGGATGCTGCGTCCGTCCTGGTCCGACTCGTCGGAGACGTCACTGCGCCAGGCGATCAGAAAGGTCCCGTCGGGGTCCATGGCGATCGCGGGCGTCGCCTGGGTGTCACGGGTCGTGGTGTTGACCTGGAACTGGTTGGCCACCGGATTGCCGCCAGCGTCGAAGATCCTCGCCTGGATGCTGAAGCCGCTGTCGTTTCCGGGTCCGCCGCGGCTCGTCCAGGTGACCACGAAGCGGCCGTCGGGTGCCATCGCCACCGCCGGTTCGCTCTGGCCGTCGTCGGTGAAGTCGTTGACCACGAGCTCGCCCCCGCGCGGAGAGCCATCGGTGTTGAACAGCCGCGCCTTGACCTCGTTGCCGCGGTCGCTGAAGGCGCCGTCCTCCCAGACCACGACGAAGGTGCCGTCGTCGGCCATGGCGACATCGGCTTCGATCTGGTCGCCCTCGGTGGCCGTATTGACCTGAAAGTCGGGCCCGATCGGCGTCCCGTCCGGCCCGTGCGTCCGGGCACGGATACTGCGACGTTCATCGTCTCCCGGCGACACGTCGCTCTGCCAGACGACGACGAAGCGACCGTTGGGCGCCGCGGCGACGCGCGGCCTGGCCTGGTCCTGCTCGGTCACCGTGTTGACCACGAAGAGGTCGCCCGCCGGGTTGCCCGCCGCGTCGAGCCGGCGAGCGATGATCGCGGTCCGACTGTCGTCGCCGATGCTCGTGCCGACACCGGACCAGACCACGATGCCGCTGCCATCCTCGAACAGAGCGGCGTCGGGGTTGGCGCCGCCGCCGCTGCTGAGGGTGACCTCGTCGGCGACCACCTGCGGGGCGCAGGGCGAGCCGCCCTGGGCCGAGAGGACGGTGGCGGAGAGAACGGCGAAGAGACCGGCGAGGCGGACGATGACGGGCTCGGGCCCACGTCTGATTTCGAGTTCGCGGCGATTGGGTAGCTGCATGGATTTCCTCATAGTGTTCGAAAGGCGCTTCTCCTACCCGCGAGCACGTAGAAAGAGGGCGCGAACCGCCACTCGAGCCTCAGGCCAGCTCTTTACGCAGCCAGGCCCGGCCCTTCTGCCAGTCCCGCTGCACCGTACGCAGCGGCAGACCGAGGACCTCGGCGGTCTCCCGCTCGCTCAGACCGCCGAAGAAGCGGCACTCGATGACCCGGGTCCAGCGCTCGGAGAGTCGTCCGAGCCGCTCGAGCGCGTCGTCGAGCGCCAGCACCGTGTGGGCCTGGTTCTCGGTCGACAGGTCGGTGTCATCGAGCGAGATCACGATCGCCTCGCCGCCGCGCTTCTTCGCCGCCTGGCGGCGGGCCAGGTCGACCAGCAGCTGGCGCATGACGCGCACCGCGAGCGCGTAGAAGTGGCCACGGTCCCGGACCTCGATGCGGTCGGCCTCGACCAGCCTCAGGTAGGCCTCGTGCACCAGCGCGGTGGTGTCGAGCGCGGCGCCGCCGGTCCGGCGCTGGCGGCGCGCCAGGATCCGGAGCTCCTCGTAGAGCAGGCTCCAGACCCGATCGAGCGCGAGCCGGTCGCCGGCGCGCAACGCGATCAGGAGCTCGGTGACCTCGCCGCGATCGGGCTCCTCGCTCATGGCGCGGCGCGTGCCGAGAGACGCGCGGTGAGCGAGCGCATGCGCTCGTGGAGGTAGTGGTCGGCCGGGAGCGCACCCGCCAGGAGCCGGCGGGCCCGACCCAGCTCGGCCTCGGCGGCGGCGACGTCGCCGGCGGCCAGCCGGCAGGAGGCCAGGCCGAGCGCGATGGCGATCGCCCGTGGTGGCGGGTGCCCGCCGGGGAGCTGGACCGAGCGGGCGTCGGCCTCGACCAGCAGCGCGGTTCCGTGCTCGGCCTCTCCACGCTCGCAGAGGAGAGGACCGAGAGCTACCTCGGTCTCGAGCCGTTCCGGGTGCCGGGGCCGCTGCCGCGCGCGCTGGACCTCGAGCGCCCGGCGCAGCAGCGCCTCGGCTTCACCCATCTCGCCGACCAGGAGCAGGCTGTGACCGAGCAGGCTGTCGACCCGAGCCCGCGAGGGGTGCTCGGGGTCGAGATGTCGGCCGAGGAGCTCGGCGGCTTCGCGGTAGAGCGCGACCGCCTCGCGGGGGTGGCCCTGCTCCCGGCGCAGGGTGGCCAGGTTGATGCGGTAGCCGAGCCCGCTCAGGGGGTGGGCGTCGTCGTCGAGACCGAGACGCGCGGCGCGCTCGATCGCAGGCGCCGCCTCGTCTCGTCGACCGCGCTCGAGCAGGAGCTGCCCGAGATTGGTCAAGGGGCTCGCCAGGTCGGGGTGTTCGGGCCCGAGCCGCCGCTCGAGCCCGGCGGCCGCGGCCCGGTAGAGGAGCTCGGCCCGGTCGAGCTCGCCGCGGAGGCGGTGGGCGACCGCCAGGTTGCTCTGCATGTGCAGGACTGCGGGGTGCTCGTCGCCGAGCTGGCCCCGGAAGAGCTCGAGCGACTCGGTCTTGAGCCTGAGCCCGCGCTCGATGTCACCACCGTTCTCCAGCAGGATGCCGAGCTCGTGGAGGATCACGGCCGCGCCCGGGCTCCTGCTGCGGCCGTCGGCCCGAGCGATCGCCAGAGCCTGCAGGAAGCGACGCCGAGCGCTCTCCGGGTGCGGGTCCCGCTCGAGCCGGGCCAGGGAGAGCAGCACCGCCTCCATCGTCTCGTCCCGTCGGCCGTTCTGCTCGAGCAGGTCGAGCGCCTGCTCGAGCTCGCGGTGCGCGGCGTCGGTCTCGCCGGCGGCGCTGAGGGCGTCGGCGTGGGCGAGCAGCGCCTCGGCGAGAGCCGGATCGTCGTCGCCGAGCAGCCGTCGCTGAGCGTCGAGGGCGTCGCTCGCCAGGCGGGTCGCAGCTTCGAGGTCTCCCAGCCTCCGATAGGAGCGGGACATGGTGACGAGCAGCTCGGCCCGTGCTCTCGGGTAGTGGCCGAGGCCGGTGTCGATGGTTGCCTCGCCGCGGGCGAGCAGGTCGGTGATGGTGGGGCGCTCGACGCTATCGAAGTAGGGATCGGCGGCGCCGAACAAGTCCTCGAGGAAGGCGGCGACGGTGGCCGCCTTCACCGCTTCCCGCTGGGCCCGGTCGCGCTCGATCGCGGTCGCGCGCGCCTGGAGGAGGCTGAGCACAGTTCCGAGCAGCAGCGACGCGGCCACCACGGCGGCGGCCCCGACCCCGAGCCGGTAGCGGCGGACGAACTTGCGCGTCCGGTAGGCGAGGGTCGGCGCCTGGGCCGCGATCGGTCGCCCCTCCAGATGCCGCCGGACGTCGCGGGCGAGCTCGGCGGCGCTCCGGTACCGCTGCTCGGGCTCCTTGGCCATGGCGCACAGGACGATGGCGTCGAGGTCCCCGCGGACCTGTCGGGCGCGTGGGGAGCGGGAGGCGACCTCCTCCGGGGCGCCCTGCTCGAGCAGGCGGCTCGGCGGCTGTGGCTCGACCCCGGCGACCAGGCGCTCGACCTCGGTCGGCCCCAGTCCCCGGGTCGAGTAAGGGAGCCGGCCGGCCAGCAGACGGTAGAGGAGGACGCCCAGCGAGTAGACGTCGCTGGCGATGCCGGCCCGTTCGCCCCGCACCTGCTCCGGCGAAGCGTAGTCGGGGGTGAACGCGTGCAGAAGGGTCGGGGCCGGAGCCGGATCGCCCTCGCCGGCCTCGATCAGACCGGCGATGCCGAAGTCGAGGAGCTTGACGGCGCCGTCGTCGGTGACCAGGACGTTGGCCGGCTTGAGGTCGCGGTGGACGACCAGCCGGCGGTGGGCGAAGTCGACCGCTTCGCAGGCGACGAGGAAGAGGTCGAGCCGTTGCCGGAGCGAGGCGCCGCGCCGCTCGCACCAGCGGTCGATCGGCACCCCGTCGACCGCCTCCATCACCAGGAAGGGGGTGCCGTCCGCGGTGACGCCGCCGTCGAGCAGGCGGGCGATCGCAGGGTGCTCGAGGTCGGCGAGGATCTGCCGCTCGCGCAGGAAGCGGCGGTAAACGGTCGGGCCGGCGGCACTCGCCGCCAGCAGCTTGATCGCGACGCGCTTCTCGAACTGCCGGTCGGCGCGCTCGGCAAGGTAGACGACGCCCATGCCGCCGCGGCCGAGGAGACGGAGCAGTCGGTAGGCGCCGATCCGGTCGCCGGCGGCCGGGATCGACGGCACCCCGAGGTCGGCGCCCGGGCCCGCCGCGAGCGCCTGCGACAGGTCGGGGGCGAGGGCGGCGACGCCGCGGTCGAGCGCGTCGCCCGCGTCGAGGTGCGGCAGCATCGCCTCGACCTGGGCGCGCACCTCGACCGACTCCTCGGAGAGGATCTCCGCGCCGACGCTCTCTGGCGTCACGCCCCGCCTCTCCACCGCGTCGAGGATCCGATCGAGCATCTCGTCGGCGCGGCTCCAGCTCGGCCCCTGCATGGACGGATTATTCCAGCACGTGCCGGGACCGACACCCGCTCACTCCCCATTCATTGGTGCCCGGCGGCTTGCCGGGGAGAAGGTGCTGCCGGGGAGAGGTGCCAAGGACCTCGTTGGAGGAAGGTAGCTCGCCGTATCCGGAGACGAGGAGCGCGCCGTCGCTCGTCTCGACGATCATCGGCTCGCGCGCGAGCTCGTCGAGGTGGTCGATGGGCTCGAACGCGACCAGCGCCCGGACCGGCCCGAGAGCCGGCGCCGCGCCGTTCCCCTCGCCGATCGGTTCATCGCCGCCGTCACGGTTGGGAGAGGCCCGGCACGAACGAGAAGGAGGCTGCGGGAGCGACCGGCGGCGCCGACTGCCGGCGCCCGGAGAGGTCGGCAGCGGTGACGTAGTACTCGAGCCGGCTCCCCGCCGGCGGCCTGGGAAGCACGGCACGATGAACGGAGTCGGCGCCGTCGGCGACGACGAGCGCTGTGGCGAGCTCGCCGGTGTCGCCATTCCGCCAATGGACGAGCAGCTCGCCAGCCTCCAGTCCGCTCCCGCTGTGGGCGACGATGCGCGCACCCACGCAGAGCTTCCCTGCCGATAGCTCCTCGACCGGCATCGGCGCGATCCGCAGCATGCCCGGATCGAACACCGCGCGGGCGCGGCAGTGGATGGCGTCGAAGGTCCGCCACTCGGCGAACTCGAACTTCGCGCTCCAGCCGTGTGTAGCCAGCAAGGATCTCGTCTCGATCGAGTCGCCCGCAGCGAGCCTGCCGAGTACGTGCTCGACCGCGAGCCGGCCGGCGCCGGATGATGCGCTCGAGCCCAACATCGACCGCTGCCTCGTCTCGAGCCTCCACCTAGACACACCTCGATCCTGGCGTCCTTCCCGTCCGCCAGGCCGAGCTCGATCTGAGGGTCGCGACTGCCGGCCTTCGAACGCCAGCGCGCGCTCGAGGTCGCGTGATGAGGGGGCCAGCTCCCTCGCCGGCTTCGCCGACTCGGGTCGCTGGCCCCGGTTTTCGTCCTGCCAGCCTCCGTGGCTAGACCAACTGTCCACCAAACCGGGCTGGCTTAGGGCGGTCTCTTCTTCCCGTCGTCACCGTCCGCTCAGACGCGCGGCCTAGACTCCCCAATACGGCTCGACGCCGTAGAAGGTATGGATCTCACGGCCCCAAGTGCGATCGGCAGCGCTCGGCCAGTCGTCCTTGTCGAAGCCCGGGGCGTCCTTCAGGCGCTCCTTGGGAACGTCCAGCGTGAAGTGCTCCTTCTCGGCGTTCAGCCTGAGAGCTCCGAACGGGATGGCGAACAGCTTGTCGCCCATCCCGAGGAACCCCCCGAAGGAGAGGACGGCGTAGGCCACGCGGCCGAGATCGACGTCCAGCATGAGCTCCTTGATCGATCCGAGGTTCTCTCCCTGCGAATTCTGGACGTCGCCTCCGATGAGTGTGCTGGCGGACAGCACCTGCTGCGGTCTGGTCTGGGTGGTCGTCATTGCGTCTCCCTTTGTATCTGATGTCTTTCGGTTCTTCGATCGGGGTGAGCCGCGTGGGCACCCCCCGCGAGAGGCCATCTCTCGAAGATGATGAGGTGCACGGATCGTGCCTGCACCGACGGAATCCGGTCGGTGATTTCCGAAGCAATCCGGTCACCGAATCCGAGGGAATCCGGTCAGTTTGGCCAGGGTGTCGGAATAGGTGACCGGATTGGATCGGAATCGGGAAGCGCAGAGGGATCGACGTCGCGGTAGTCCTCAGAAGGAGGTGGAAGAAGGTGCAAGGTGGAAGAAGAAAGTGCGGTGGAAGAAGAAGGTGCCAAGGACGTCGTTGGAGGAAGGTGGCTCAATCCCCCATCGCCGGCACATCGCAGCCAGAATGGACGGCTGCGTCAGCGCCGCCGCTCCGAGATCGTCCTCGGCAGCGGTTCTGACCACTCTGACCGCCTCTCCAAACGCACCTCGACTTCGGCGTCCCTCCCGTCCGCCGAGGCCGAGCACCGGTTGAGGGTCGATTCCGCCGCTTACGGCATGCCCGGCGCCCTGGCGCGCGGCTCCGGCTCGCACTGACGCGAATCGCCGCCGTGGCGCGAAGCAGTTCGCCGGGAAGGCGGTGGTCGGCTCGCCGTGGCGGAGCCGTTCGACGCTAACGCGATAGCGCGCCATGAACTCCTTGAACGCCTGCCAGAACTCCGCTCGTTTCTCCTTCGCCGAGCAATGCACCTGCGACGCTGGCGATCGGTCGAGGTGCTCGGGCCGACTATGCGGGTGCCGCGCCAGGAGCACGGCGACACCCATCGCCCGCTTGCCGCGCGCTCGGTTCCGCTCACGGGCCTCTCATGCGCATCGCGACGGTGCGCGAGGACGGCGCGCCGGCCGTCACCCCATCTGGTTCCTCTTCGAGGAGGGCGCGATCTGGTTCACGCCGCGCAAGCGCTCGAGCTGGTTCGCGAACCTTCAACGCGACCCCCGCGTGGCTCTGAGCATCGACGAGCAGCCGCCCTCGTATCGCAAGGTGGGACGGGCGGAGCTGGTGTTCGATCTCGGTGAGGACGACGCCTGGCGCGATCGTTATCGCAGCATCGCCTGCCGCTACGTGTCCCCGGAGGCTGCAGACGCCTACATCGAGGACACCATCGATCAGCCCCGGGCGCTCTAT
>DATKBT010000054.1:0-14201 GCA_035546295.1 Thermoanaerobaculia bacterium
TGAGCCCGCCGTAGATCTCCGAGGCTGGGAAGACGAAGCCCCGCCGCTTCGCGAGCGCGACGATCCTCTCCATCAGCTCGGAACCGCTGGGCTTGGGCATGGTGATGGGGTCGGGCAGCCGGAGTTGGACCACCCCGGCGGGCGGGCGCGGGTTGTCGTTTCTACCAGACCGGCCGACGGCCGTGCAAGGAGGCGCCCGGCGCCACTGGACGCGAAACCGCCGGCGAGAGATCACGTAACCCTAAGAGTGACCCGCCCGACCCTGCGACCCGAACGCTCCAGACCATGAAGGTCGCGCCAGCCCTTCTCGCCGCGCCGATCCTGCTGCTCGCTTCGGGCTGCATCGTCATCGAGGGGTCCGTCTGCCGGCACCGTGAGCCCCGTGAGGCCGTGCTGCCCGCGTTCTCGGGTCTGCGTTCGATCGAGGTGCGCGCGCTCGCCGGCTCGCTCTCGATCGCAGGCGAGGCCGGCGCGGCCGAGGTGAGAGCCGACGGGGTCGCGTGCGCGCGCCGCCGTCGCGACCTCGAATCGATCGCTCTCGAGGCCCGTCGCGAGGGCGACCGCATCGTGGTCGAAGCCGTGATCCAGCAGGCGGCGCGCCGCCGCGGCTCCCGCCTCGACCTGTCGATCACCGTCCCCGCGGACGTCGAGCTGGTGGTGAGCGACACCAGCGGCGACGTTGAGATCGCGGGAGTCGCCGCGGTGACGCTCGACGACCGCTCCGGCGACGTCCTGCTCGAGCGCATCGCCGGCGACGTGACGGTGACCGATCGCTCGGGCGACGTCGAGGCCTACGACATCGGCGGGGCCTTCCGCATCGAAGACGGCTCGGGCGACATCGTGGTCCGCGGCGCCGCGGCCGTCACCGTCGTGTCGGACGGCGCGGGCGGCATCGAGATCCACGACGTCGCGGGCGACGTCACCATCCTCGACGACGGCTCCGGCGACATCGCGGTGACGGCGATCGGCGGCGATCTCCGCATCGACGACGCCGGCTCGGGCGACGTCGACTACGCCGACGTTCGCGGAAGAATCCAGATTCGGTAGGACCTGTCCGGGTATCGGACAGGCGACGCGCGTCGTCCGCTGCGCCAAAGTCATCCAGACATGTTTGCCACCGAGCGCCCCGCGGACGGGCGCCGGCTCAGTCGGCCGCCCGATCGGTCGCCTAGACCCGGCCCAGCTCGGAGGTGGAGCCGGCGGCCGGCTCCATCCAGCGCGCGCTGGTCCATCCCGCGTGCGCGTGCGAGTTGCACAGCCGCAGGATCGGCGGCTCGCCCCAGTCGACGACGCTCACCGTCCCGGGATCGAGGAAGACACGCCGTCCGCCGCGATCGAGCGACAGATCGAGCGCGGAGGCGAGCAGCGATTTGATCGGACCGACGTGACTGACCAGGACCACCCACCGCATGGCGGCGGCGGGCGCGCTCGAGCGCAGCTCCTCGATCAGGTCGAGCGCGCGCCGCTGCACCGAGTGCAGGGACTCGCCGCCCGGAGGAGCGACCTCGGCCGAGCGCTCCCACGCCTCGAGCAGCGCGCGATCCTCGGCCGAGCGTGCGCGCACCTCGTCGCGCGACAGCCCTTCCCAGGCCCCGAACGACTGCTCGCGCAGCCGATCGTCCACCCGCACCTCGAGGCTCGCCGCCTTCCCGATCGCCTG
Source organism: Thermoanaerobaculia bacterium (assembly GCA_035546295.1). Taxonomy (GTDB): domain Bacteria; phylum Acidobacteriota; class Thermoanaerobaculia; order Multivoradales; family Multivoraceae; genus DATKBT01. Next base: position 1,661 of record DATKBT010000054.1, read on the forward strand.
CGCGGTGTCGAGCGCGCGGCGCAGCGGGCTCGACAGCACGAGCTCGATCGGAAGCTGCCCGAGGAGCGCGGCGAGGGCGTCGGCCTGGCGCCGGCCCAGATCGGTGAGCGTCTCGTCGCGCGACCCGACGTAGCGCAGGTCGCGGTTCGACGCGACCTGTCCATGTCGGGCGAGAAACAGACGAAGGCGGGGCGCCGGCACGGCCCGGGATGGTATCAACCGGGCCGGGATCCCCCGCTCTTGGATCGAACACCGTTCTGACGCGCCGTGCCGCGCGGGCGGCCGGGCGATCCCACGGTCCCGGCGCGCTATCCTCGCCGCATGTCGCACCCACCCGCCGCCGCGCCGCTCGCCCGCCTCCCCGTCGCCGTGCTCGTCGCCCTCCTCCTCGGCGGCCTCGCCGCCCTTCCGGCCTTCGCGCAGGAGCTCGATCTGGTGCTCGCCGGGGGTCGCGTGATGGACCCCGCGTCGGGGCTCGACGCCGTCCGCCACGTCGGGATCCGCGACCGGCGGGTCGTCGTGGTGAGTGAGACACCGCTCGACGGCCGCGAGGTCGTCGACGCCCGCGGGCTGGTGGTCGCGCCGGGTTTCATCGACCTCCACGCTCACGGCCAGGACGAGGCCTCGAGCCGGCTGCAGGTCGCCGACGGCGTGACCACCGCGCTCGAGCTCGAGATCGGCGTCTGGCCGGTGGGCGCCTGGCTCGAGTCGCGGCGCGGCAAGGCCATCCTCCACTACGGCGCGACGGCGGGGCATCTGCCGGCGCGGGTCAAGCTGATGCACGGGATCGACGCCGGACACACGTCTCTCCCCACCGACGCGGCGCGCGCCGCCCTGCGCGCGGCGGGGCCTTCGCCCGACTACTCCCATCGCGCCGCCAGCGGCGAGGAGATCGAGCGCCTGGTGGGTCTCCTCGAGCGCGGCCTCGACGAGGGCGGCCTGGGGCTGGGGCTCGGCATCACCTACACGCCGGCGGCGACCCACGCCGAGATCCTGCGGGTGTTCGGGATGGCGGCGGAGCGCGGCGTTCCGGTGTTCGTGCACCTGCGAGCCAACCAGAGCTTCGCCGACCGCTCAGCCGTGGGTCCGTTCCAGGAGGTGATCGCCGACGCCGCCGCGACCGGCGCCTCGCTCCACGTGGTCCACCTCAACTCGTCGGCGGACGAGGAGGCCCGCGTCTGCCTCGAGTTGATCCGCGGCGCGCGCGAGCGCGGCCTCGACGTCACCACCGAGGCCTACCCCTACACCGCCGGCTCGACGCGCCTCGAGTCCGCGCTCTTCGACGGCTGGCACGAGTCGAGCGGCGGCCGCTACGACCAGCTCCAGTGGGTCGCCACCGGCGAGCGCCTCACGCGCGAGAGCTTCGAGCGCTACCGCAAAGAGGGCGGCTGGGTGATCCTCCACGGCCGCAGCGAGGAGACCATGGAGTGGATCCTGGCGCAGCCCGACGTCATGGTGGCCTCGGACGGCATCCCGTTCGTCGACGGTCTCTCGCACCCGCGCGGCGCCGGCACCTTCAGCCGCATCCTCGGGCACTACGTGCGCGAGCGCGGCGTAATCTCGCTGATGGACGCGCTCGCCAAGATGACGATCCAGCCCGCGCGCCGGCTCGAGGCGGTGGCCCCCGCGATGGCGGGCAAGGGACGGGTCGAGGCCGGCGCCGACGCCGACCTCACCCTCTTCGATCCCGAAAGGATTCTCGATCGCGCCACCTACGAGTCGCCGGCGAAGCCTTCGGCGGGAGTCGTCCATGTCCTGGTCGCCGGCACCTTCGTGGTGCGCGACGGCGCCCTGGTGGACGGCGTTCATCCCGGGCAGGCGATTCTGGGTGAGCGATAGAGGATCGACGCTCCAAAGTTTTGGACGCCGCGACGTTCAAAGAAATGGTCCCGGCGCTTTCCGGCAATGCACATCGGAGGATCCATCTGATAGACAGACAATGAGTTAGGTGACCTCTCAGGCCAAGGCATACACTTTGCACCACACTGCCACCTGACGAATAGGCCCCTACGGCTGCAAGGAACCGAAGCCTAGGTGAAGAAGACTCGCCTGGAGGGCGTCGAGGGGTGTCTGCCATGGAAAGGAGCGGGACCGGATGAGAGCTCGACTAGTACTCGCGCGGCCGACTGCGATCGCGATCTCCCTCGCCTTGTGCCTCGGGGTCGCGGGTGCGGCCTGGGGCCAGATTCCCAATGGTGAGTTGACGGGACGGGTGACCTCCCCGGACGGCCAGGGCCTGCCCGGCGTCCTGGTGAGCGCGTCCTCACCGAGCCTCCAGGGCACGCGTACGACCCAGACCGGGGCGAACGGCGACTACAAGATCCCCTTCCTTCCGCCGGGGGACTATCGGGCGGTCTACCAGCTCGAAGGGTTCGCCACGGAAGAGCGTGAGGTCCGGATCTCGGCGGCACAGACGGTGGGCGAGAACGTGAGCCTCTCCATCGCCGCGGTCGAGGAGCAGCTCTTCGTGACCGGCGAGTCGCGCCAGATCTCGGAGACCTCGACGGCGCAGGCCACGTACACCGTCGAGGAGGTCGGGAAGCTCGCGATCGCCCGCACCCCGGTGAGCCTGGTGTCGCTGGCGGCCGGCACGGCCCAGACCGGGCCGAACAACGCCACCGTCATCTCCGGCGCCATGTCCTTCGAGAACCTGTGGCTGGTCAACGGCGTGGCGATCAACGAGAACGTCCGCGGCGGACCCCTGAACCTCTTCATCGAGGACGCCGTCCAGGAGGCCACGGTCACCACCGGCGGCGTCTCGGCGGAGTACGGCCGCTTCACCGGTGGCGTGGTCAACGTCATCACCAAGTCCGGGGCCAACCAGATCACCGGCTCGTTCCGGACCAGCTTCGCCAACCAGGACTGGGAGTCCTCCGGGCGAGAGCGAGTCTTCAACCCGGACTTCGAGCCCGAGGACGAGATCACCGAGACCTTCGAGGCCACGCTCGGCGGCGCCTTCTGGCGCGACCACATCTGGTTCTTCCTCGCCGGACGCGACGTCGAGACCTCGACCATCGAGCAGACCGCCATCACCGGGCTCCCGTTCCCCCAGACCAACGAGCAGCAGCGCTACGAGGCGAAGCTCACCGTCGGCATCACCTCGAGCCACTCGCTGGTCGGCTCGTACCTCGAGATCGACCAGGTGACCGGCAACTCCTTCTTCACCGCCCTCCGGCCTCTCGACCTCGGGGTGCTCTCCGACCGTGGGGATCCGCAGGAGATCAAGGCTTTCAACTACACCGGTGTCCTGACCCCGAACTTCTTCGTCGAGGCGCAGTACTCTGAGCGCGACTTCGACATCGGGGTGAACAGCGGCGGTCCTCGAGACCTGGTCAGGGGCAGCGTCTGGCAGACCACCTTCGACAACACCTTCTGGCATGCGCCGTTCTTCTGCGGCCAGTGCGAGCAGGAGGTCCGCAACAACGAGAACAAGCTGGTCAAGGCGAACTACTTCCTGTCGACGGCGGGCGCCGGCAGCCACGACCTCGCCTTCGGCTACGACACCTTCAAGGACGTCCGGTTCTCCATCAACCACCAGTCGGGCTCGGACTTCCGTCTCGCCACCGACGCGCGGTTCCAGGACGACGCGGGCAACGTCTATCCGGTCGTGACCGGCACCGGAACCTCCTGGGTGAGCGTGTGGCCGGTGTTCGGTCTCGAGCGCGCGCGCCCGACGGACTTCGACACCAACTCGTTCTACGTCAACGACCGCTGGCAGCTCAACGACAAGTGGAGCTTCAACCTCGGCGTCCGCTACGACGAGAACGACGGCAGGGACGCCGGCGGCAACCTCTCCACCGACGACTCCAAGGTGAGCCCGCGGCTCGCCGTGAGCTACGACACCAAGGGCGACGGGAACTTCGTGATCAACGCCACCACCGGCAGGTACGTGGCGGCGGTCGCCAACACCCGCGCCGACGCCACGGCAACCGGCGGGGCGCTCGGCCGGGCGCTCCTCTTCTACCGCGGCGCTCCCATCAATCCGAACGGCGCCGCCTGCCTCGCCACCGGCACCTGCATCGACTCCCGGACCGCGGCTCAGATGTTCATCGACTGGTGGCTCGCGGAGACCGGGTTCAACCCGATCACCGATCCGCCGGAGAACATCTCCTCGATTCCCGCGGAGTTCGGGCTGATCTTCCCGTCGACGGAGACCAACCGGATCATCCCCGACACCATCAAGTCTCCGTCGACCGACGAAATCACCCTCGGCTTCACCAAGAGGCTGAGAACAAAGGGGCTGGTGCGAGCCGACCTGATCTGGCGCGACTGGACCGACTTCTACTCCGACGTGGTGAGGCCGAACAACACCATCCCCATCGCGGGCAGGCCTCAGGATCTGGTCGAGGTCGGCAACTTCGGCAACGACGTGCTCAGCCGCGAGTATCTGGGCCTGCAGACCCAGCTCCGCTACCGGGTCAACAACCGCCTCACCACGGCGGCGACCTACACCCTGTCCGAGCTCGAAGGCAACATCAACGGCGAGACCGCCGGCTCCGGGCCGATCAGCGAGAGCTTCTTCGACCGTCCAGAGTACAAGGAGACGCGCTGGAACCTGCCGGACGGTCGCCTCGGGGCGGATCAGAAGCACAAGCTCCGGGCCTGGGCGATCTACGACATCCTCCAGGGCCAGCGTCAGAACCTGAACGTGTCGCTGCTCCAGAGCTTCTTCTCCGGCACGCCGTACGGCGCCGTCGGCGCGGTGGCGTCGCGCAACTTCGTGACCAACCCGGGCTACGTCACGACGCCCGCGACCGTGACCTACTTCTTCACCGATCGCGACGCGTTCACCACCGACGACGTCACCCGCACCGATTTCGCCCTCACCTACTCCTTCTCCTGGCGCATCCTCGGCAAGGCGTTCGAGGTCTTCCTGACGCCTCAGGTGCTCAACGTGTTCGACGAGGACGGGGTCGGCGCCGTCAACACGGGCGTTTCTCACGCGGCCAACAACGGGACCTGCCCGAGCTCGCCGACGGGACGCTGCCTGGCCTTCAACCCCTTCGTCGAGACCCCGGTCGAGGGCACCCACTGGCGCAAGGGCGACGAGTTCGGCGAGCCGGTCGGGGCGGGCGACTTCCAGACGCCGCGGACCTTCCGGTTCTCGGTCGGCTTCCGTTTCTGATCTAACGATCGAGCCGACGCCTCTCTAAGCCATTGGGGAGCCCCGGTCGTCACCCGACCGGGGCTCTTTGTTTTCGGGGCTAGGAGCCCGTCCATGGACGGGCGACTGAGCCGGCGCCCGTCCGCGGGCGCTCGGCGGGAGGCATGGGTAGCGAGGGAATGGTAAACACCATTCCCTCGCTACCCTCGCGGCGCGGAGACCAGCTCCGCGATCTCCTCGGGCGAGCGCAGGCGCCACGGCTCACCCCGCCCGTAGGCGTCGAGGCGGGCGCGCGCCAGATCGCCCGCGGTACCCGCCGGAGCCGAGTCCACGATCTGCCGCTGCAGCGCCAGGGCCTCCTCGAAGCGGCCGGCCTCGGCCAGCGCGGCGGCGAGAGTCTCCGCGCTGGTCGAGTCCGCGCGGACCCGGTGCACCCGCTCCGCCAGCTCGAGGGCGAGGTCCCCGTCGCGCACCGCCGGCGCGGCGGCGGTCGCGAGCAGGCGGGCCAGGGCGTTGGCGAGGGCGTCGTCCCGGGGAAAGACCTGGAGCGCGTCTCGCAGCGCCACCTTGGCGGCGTCGAACCGTCGATCGAGGACCGCGGCCAGGATGCGACCCCGCCAGGCATCGAGGTTGCGCGGCGACGTGCTCAGGACGCGCGAGAACTGCTCCTCGGCTTCGCGGAAGCGTCCGACGTGGCCGAGCACACGCCCCAGCTCGAGCCTGACCAGCTCCGGGTCGGGCGCGAGGTCGATCGCCTGCTCGAAGGAGCGAATGGCCTCCTGGTAGCGGCCCGCCGCGACCAGGCGGCGTCCTTCCTCGGCCAGCAGATGCCCGCGCTGCTCGTCGCCGCTGGCCCCCTCCCGTGCCGCCGCCCGCTCTCGGGCCGCCTCGGCGCGGCGGCCCACGTGCTCCAGGGCCTCAGCGTACCGAAGCCGGATCGCCGGCTCCCGAGGCGCCGCGGCGACGGCGCGCTCGAAGTCCCGCAGACCTTCCTCCACTCTCCCCGCATGGAGGTGAGCCGTGGCTCGCTTCAGGAGCGTCGGCGGATGGTCCTCGCGAGCCGCGAGGATCCGGTCGTACTCCGCGATCGCCTCCTCGAGGCGTCCGCGCCGCGCCAGGGCGTCGCCGCGCTGCGAGCGAACGTCGAGACGGTCGGCGTCCAGGGCGAGCACGGCGTCGAGGGACTCGATGGCCTCGTCGTCATTCCCCTGCCGCAGGTGGACGGCGGCGAGGGCGCCGAGGATGTCGATGCGTTGGAGCCGCGCCTGCTCTCCCTCGGCCGGGACCCGGCGCAGGGCGTCCTCGAGGTGCTCGAGCGCGGCCGGCACGTCGCCGAGCTCGAGCAGCGCCACGGCCAGACCGTGGCGAGCGGCCACATCGTCCGGCTCGAGCTCGAGCACGCTCCGATAGCTGTCCGCGGCGGCGTCAAAGCGGCGATCCTCCATCGCCCGGTTGGCCTGGGCGAGCTGGAGATGCACGCTGCGGCCGAGCTCGGCGACGGGCGCGAGCAACGGATCGCCGACCGTGACCGGGGCCGAGCCGCGGCGGGCCAGATGGAACTGCGCCTCCTCCAGCCTGCCGAGACGCCGGTAGGCCTGGCTCAACGAGTAGTGGAGGCTCGACGCTGAAGGCTGCAGCTCGAGGGCGCGGTGGAACAGCTCGACAGCCCCTGCGGTGTCGCCCTCGGCGGCGGCGATGCGGCCCAGCCCCTCGATCGCTGCGGCCGAGTCCGCATCGATCTCCAGGGCCTCCGCGAAGAGGCGGCGGGCCTCCCCGCGATCGCCGAGCTCGAGCCGGGCGTCGGCGAGACGGACCAGGGTCACGGGATCACCGGGCTCCATCTCCAGAGCGAGCGTGAGGAGCTCCACCGCACGCTCGGCGTGACCCTGCATCTTCGCCAGGAGACCCCGCAGGTAGACCCACCTGCGCTCACCCGGCTCGAGCAGCGCGGCGTTCTCGAACACCGCCTCCGAGGCCTCGAGGAACTCGTAGGTGAGGTAGACGAAGCCCAGCCTCGCGTGCGCCTCGGCGAGGGCGCCGGGCTCGGTGCCGACGGCGACGAGGAGCCTCTCCACCTCGGCGCGCGCGGCCTCGATCTGATCCCGAACGGCCGGCTCGGCGCCGCCCAGATCGGGACGCGGGATCTCGCGGAGCTGTGGCCGGGCGCCCTCGCCGCCGCAACCGTAGGCCAGCATGGCGACGACGGCTGCCGCGAGCAGGGGACGGGAGCGGGGACTCATGGCGAGGCCGGGCGACCGCTGCCACGGATCAGGGTGGTGTAGCCGCCCGGCTCCGGAGCCTCCCATTCTTCCACGCCGCCGTCCGCCCAGGTGACACGCACGCCGTGGGGCGCGCGCCCGCCGGCGAGGCCGAAGAGCAGCCTGGGATCGCCGGCGCTGACGTAGCTGCCGTCGATGCGCACGCGGCGCAGCAGGGACCCCTCCTCGAAGAGCAGCTCGACCTTGGCTCCCGGCGCCTGCCGCGCCGGCGACGCCGGGTGCAGCTCGAGACCCAGCCATCGAGAGCGGCTGCCGACCTGGTTGATGAGCAGGCGCGCCGGCCCGAGGTTGTTGGCGACCACGAGATCGAGGTCGCCGTCGTTGTCGAGGTCCCCGGCCGCGACGCCGCGGCTCACCTCGGACCAGCCGAAGGCGGGGCCCGCCTCCGCGCCCGGCACCTCGACGAAGCCGCGACCGTCGAGGTTGCGGAAGAGCTGGTTTCGCTCGTGCAGCGGGAACGGGTCGCCGGCGCGAGCCAGCGCTTCGATCTTCTTCACGGCACCGTTGGCGACGAAGAGATCCAACCAGCCGTCGTTCTCGACGTCGATCCACACCGTGCCGAAGCCGGTGTGAAGACGGCTGGGCCCGCCCAGCCCGGAGCCGACCGTGGCGTCGACGAAGGACCCGTCGCCCTCGTTGCGGTAGAGCGTGTTGGTCTCGCTGATCAGGTGCGTCATGAACAGATCGAGATCGCCGTCCCCGTCATAGTCGCCGGCGTCGACGCCCATCGAGGCCTCGGCGCTGCCCTCGGCGTTGACCGCCACCCCGGCGAGGAGAGCCCGATCCTCGAAACGGCCGTCGCCGAGGTTGCTCCACAGGTTGTTGGGCGTGCCGTCGTTCGCGACGTAGAGGTCGAGCCAGCCGTCGCCGTCGAAGTCGGCCGCCAGCGCCCCGAGTGCGGGGCCGAAGCCCGCGCGCAGCCCGGCGGCGAACGTCACGTCCTGGAACGTGCCGTCGCCGCGGTTGCGGAAGAGGCGGTCCGGCAGCGGCTCGAAGTTGTTCGGCCCGCAGTAGTCCTGCGCGCCCGTGGAGTCCCGGCACACCGGCGCGGTGCGCGCGTCGAAGCGCAGGTAGTTGCCGACGAAGAGGTCGAGCGCGCCATCGCGATCGTAGTCGAAGAACGTCGCCGGCACGCTCCAGCGATCCTCGCTTACGCCGGCAGTGGCGGTGGCGTCCTCGAAGGTGGCGTCGCCGCGGTTGCGCAGGAGCTGGTTGGCCTCGAGGTTGGTCAGGTAGAGGTCGGGCAGGCCATCGCCATCGTAGTCTCCGACCGCCACCCCCATGCCATAGCCGGTCGCCAGCGCGGCGAGGCCGCTCTCCTCGGTGACGTCGCTGAAGCGGAGGCTCGCCGGATCGCCGCGCCGGAGCTCGTTGCGATAGAGCCGATCGGAGAGCGGGACCGGGTGGCGCGGCGCGTCGAGCGCGCCGGCGAGGCCCGCGCCGGCTTCGAGCGGGCCTCCCTGGACCAGGTAGACGTCGAGATCGCCGTCGAGATCGTAGTCGAGGAGCGCGACGCCGGCGCCGGTGACCTCCGCCATGTGGTAGGCGCCGGTACGGCCGTTCCAGTGAACGAAGTCGAGGCCGAGCTCTCTCGCCCGGTCGACGAAGAGCGGGCCGCGCGCCCCGCCGGGCGCGGTCTCGTCCGCCGGCTCCCGGCGAGCCTCGCCCGCGGGGCCGCCGCAGCCGTAGGGAACGGCGGCGAGCAGCCCGAGCACCGCGAGCCTCACCGCCAACCTCGTCACGGACGGGCCTCTCCACGTCCGCGCAAGAGCGTCGAGTAGGCACCCACCGGCAGCCCGCTCCACTCCTCCCGCGTCCCGTCCGGCCAGCGCACCAGCACTCGCTGGTACTCGGGGGAGTCGCCGAGCCCGAAGACGATGCGCGGATCGCTCGACGACGCGTAGCTGCCGTCGATGCGGACGAAGCGGGTCAGGGCCGGACCGCTGCGGCGCTCGAGACGGGCCTCGGCGCCGGGGGCGTCACGCGGTGGCTCACCCTCGAGCAGCCGGACTCCCAGCCAGTGCCGGCGCGCGCCCACCTGATTCACCAGCAGCCGCGCGGGGGCGTTGGTGTTGGTGATCAGGACGTCGACGGCGCCGTCGTTGTTCACATCGCCGAAGGCTGCGCCGCGGCTGACCTCCGACAGCGCGAACACCGGGCCGGCCTCGGCGCTGATGTCCTCGAACGTGCCGTCGCCGCGGTTGCGGAAGAGCTGGTTCGGCTGGTGCAGAGGAAACGGATCTCCCCGCTCGACCAAGGCGGGAATGCGCTGGATCCCGCCGTTGACCTGCAGCAGATCGAGCCAGCCGTCGTTGTCGAAGTCGAGAAAGCCGGTGCCGAAGGAGGTGAACGGCAGTGTCGGCGCGGCCAGGCGGACCTGGCGGGTGGCGTCCTCGAACAGGCCTCCGCCCAGGTTGCGGTAGAGCGTGCTCGGCTCCCGCACCAGGTGGGTCATGAACAGGTCGACCAGACCGTCGCCGTCGAAGTCGCCGGCGGCGATGCCCATCGACGCCTGTGCCTCGCCGGCGCCGCTCAGGGCGGCGCCTCCGAGCATCGCCTGCTCGCGGAACCTTCCGGCGCCGTCGGCGAGCCAGAGGTAGTTGGGGCGCGCATCGTTCGCGACGTAGAGGTCCAGCCAACCGTCGGCGTCGAAGTCGGCGACGACCACCCCCAGGGCGGGGTTGCGCAGCCCGCCGAGGCCGAACGCCTCGGTGGCGTCCTCGAAGGTGCCGTCGCCGCGGTTGCGGTAGAGCACGTCGGGCTCCGGGAGGAACTTCCCGGGGCCGCAGTAGTCGATCGCGCCGGTCAGGTCGTAGCAGGTGGGAGCGTCGTCCGGATCGAACGCCACGTAGTTGCCGACCCACAGGTCGAGGTCGCCGTCGCGGTCGGCGTCGAAGAAGGCGGCGGCGACGCTCCACCGCGGGTCGCCGGTGCCGGCGACGGCGGTGACGTCGCGCCAGCGTCCATCCGCGCCGTTGCGCACCAGTTGGTTGGGACCGAAGTTGGTGAGGTAGAGGTCGGGCCTGCCGTCGCCGTCGTAGTCTCCGACCGCGACGCCCATGCCGTAGCCGTTGGCGATGGCGGCGATGCCGCTCTCCGCGGTCACGTCGGTGAAGCGGAGCGTGTCGGGCTCTCCCTGGCGCAGCTCGTTGCGGTAGAGCCGTCCCGACAGAGGCAGCGGGTGGTGCGGCGGGAAGAGGGCGTCCTCCACCGGCCTTCCCTCCTCCATCATGCCGCCCTGGACCAGGTAGAGGTCGAGGTCGCCGTCGCCATCGTAGTCGAAGAGAGCGGCTCCGGCGCCGATCAGCTCGAGCGGATGGAGCTCCCCCGTCATGCCGTTGAAGTAGACGAAGTCGATCCCCACCTCGATCGCCGCGTCGACGAAGAGGACCGGCTCGCCGTGGCCGGCGGGGCGATCGGTGAGAGGCGGCGATCCCGACTCGGGGCCCTTCCCGCAGCCCGCCGCCACGAGCGCCGCGACGGCGTAGAGCAGCGCCGCGACGAGCGCTCGGGCGGGCTTTAGGGGAGAACGGACGGACGAGGCGAAGTGCACGCTCAGGGTGCGGACGAGCGACCGAGTTGTGCAGGGGCCACGCGACCCGTCGCGAATCGCGACGCGGCACTCGCGAGCGGGCACACGCAGTATATAGCTCCCGGTATGGAATACTGGACGGTGGAGAGACCAGCATGCGCCGGAGTGACCCACCGCGAACCTGCAGGCGCCTGACCTGCCTGACCGTTGTCGCCGCCCTCGCCGCGGCTGCGCTGGCCGTCCCGCCGGCCGCGGCTCAAGCTACCGGGAGGGTGGAGCTCACCGTGGTCGACGAGGCGGGTCAGCCGGTCGAGGGCGCCGACATCGTCGTCACCAGCGTGGAGCTCGGTCGCTTCCGCGAGACCGCCAAGACCAACAAGCGGGGCAAAGCCACGGTGAGCTTCGTCGATGCGACCAGGGCCTACGTCCTGCACGTCGAGGCGGAGGGCCTGGCGCCGCTCGAGCAGCAACTCCAGCCGCGGCCGCTCGAGACCGTCCGCGAGAAGATCACGCTCAGGCGCGGTCGGGTGACGGAAGCCGGCGACGAGCGTCCAGCCGAGCGGGGGGCGCCGGCCGCCTCCTTCACCCCCGCGCAGCGCACCTTCAACGAGGGCGTCGAGGCGCTGCGCGGCGGTCAGGTCGACCAGGCGGCGGAGAAGTTCCGCGAGGCGCTGGAGAAGGATGCCAAGCTCGCCGAAGCGTGGTCGGCCCTCGCCGTGGTCCACGTCGAGCGCGAGGAGTGGCAGGCCGCGATCGACGCCGCGGAGCGCTACGTCGAGCTCAAAGAGGCCGACGCCGGCATCCATCGCGTGCTCTACCGCGCCCACCAGGCGCTCGGCAACTCGGCCGAGGCCGAGCGGGCGCGGGAGCAGCTCGCCACGCTCGGCCGGGGGCAGGACAGCGCGGCCTTCGCCTATAACGAGGGAGTGGACGCGGCACGCATCGGTGACGACGCGGCCGCGCTCGAGCGCTTCGAGGAGAGCCTCGAGCTCAACCCGGAGCTGGCGCCGGCTCTGCTCGCGATGGCCATCCTGCACGTGCGCCAGAGCCGTTTCGCGGAGGCGGCAAGCGCGGCCGAGCGGTTGCTCGAGCTCGAGCCCGAGAACACGACCGGTCTCGAGATCCGCTGGGATGCCTACCGCAACCTCGGCGACGCGACCCGGGAGGAGACCGCCAGGGCGGAGCTCGCCCGCCGGGATCCCACCCGGGTCGTCGCCTATCTCCTCGATCGCGGCAAGCAGTTGTTCGACGCGGGAGACGCGCGGGGCGCCGCGGAGGCGCTCGGGCGCGCCGTCGAGCTCGCCCCCGGCGACGCGCAGATCCACTACCGCCTGGGCCTTGCCCACGTGAGCCTGGACCAGCAGGCCGTGGCCCGGCGGCACCTCGAGCGCTTTCTCGAGCTCGCGCCCGACCACCCCGAGGCGGCCTCGGCTCGCGAGATGCTCAGCTACCTCGACTAGGGGGCTGGCTCAGTCCAAGACCTTCAGCGGGATCGAGCTCAGCCGGCGGGTGCGGGTCGTGGGGTCGGTGACCGCGACCTCGAGCGTGTAACGCCCCGCCTCGAGCCCCGCCGGCTCGAAGGTGGCCACCAGCTTGTCGAGCCCGTCGATGCCGGTGACCGTGCGC
>DATKBT010000055.1:0-22935 GCA_035546295.1 Thermoanaerobaculia bacterium
CTAGCGGGCTCCTAGGGGCAGGTGGCAAAGGCCTGGGTATCGGTGATGGCGTCCGCCGACTGCCCGAGCGGGTTGAAGTACGTCTTGACGGCCTGTGTCTGGGTGTCGGTCACGGTGACCGTGAACTGGACGTTGGTCGTCGCAGCGAAGAACACCCAGTACCGGTTGTTGACGGGGCAGGCATCGAGGACCTTGACCAGCAGCTCCCAGTTGTCGGGCTGGAAGAACCACAGGTTCGCCGAGGTGTTGGAGGCGCCGGGGACCGCCGTGCCTAAGCCGGTGTTCCCTTCGAAGTCTCGCCAGTCGACCCTGACCTGGAAGCGGTCGTCGTTGAGGCAGAGGGTAGTCGAGCTCTTGACGCACTGGCTCGGCGCCGGCGAACAGTTCTGGCAGCGGATGGTCAGGCGGTAGCCGCCGGTCTGGTTGAAGCCTGGCAACCCCGACGCTCCGATCTGCCACTCGCCGTTGCGGTCGAGCGTGGTGACGATGCGCGAGTCGAGGCCGTCCCCGCCGTCGTCGTCGTCCTCGAAGACGTTCCCCAGCGGATTCAGGAGGAGCAGGAAGGGATCCAGGTCGCCGGAGGTCCGCTCGAGGTCGATGCGGATGCGGTCGCCAGATCGGCCCGAGAAGTTCCAAATGTCGAATAGCGTGCCCCCGTCCGAGGTCACACAGTCGGTGTTGTCGATCGTGCCGGTCCTCGACGTCGGGTCGTTGGTGGTCCGGCTGTAGCTGATCGTGTTTTCGACACAGGCGCTGGCGTCGAGCCGGATCGGCAGGTCGGCGGTGACCTCCTTGCCGCGGATTTCGGCGATCTCGAGCTCGAGCCGTAGAGGCGCCGCGGGGTCCTGCGAGTCCAGGACCTGGGCCTGGCTCGCCCCTGCTCCAAGCCCCAGGATCGCTGCCGACACGGCGAGTGTGGCGAGAGCGACTTTAATCGGACCCATCGACCGCAGGCTTGGGCGGAACGTGTCACCAGCGCCTCGACCGGCCCGCCTCGAGCCGGAGCAGAATGTGAAGACGCGCATCGCAGCACCTCCTTGTCGAAGTGGAGTTCTGGATTCCACTCTAATCGACGAAGGCGAGCCGCGTCTTGGATCCCGCGTTCGGTGAGCCACCTCAGGTGGCCGGGCGCTTCGGGCCGCCTACGGGCGCCGCTGAGTCGATCAGACGGGGCCGTCGCTCAGCCGCCGCTGCTCTGCCCGCCCGCCGACTCCTTGACGGCGAGCTCCTTGCCGATCGGGACCACGCCGTCGAACAGCACGCGATCCTCTCCCCGTTCGGCGATGAGCCGGTCGAAGAGCTTGACGAGCTGGTTGCGTCGCCGCCAGAGGGCGTCGATCTCGGTGAACTCGAGGACGTCTCCGAGCTCCCGGTCGAGCTGCTCGCGCTCGAGGGCGCCGAGCTGGAGGAAGAGCTCGCGCTCGCAGAGGTAGAGGGCGCGTCGATCCGGCAGCTCCGGCAGCCGCTTGAACGAGCGGGTGTGATCGATCGCCCAGATCCGGCCGTCGTCGCCGTAGAGCAGGTTGTTCTGGTGACGGTCGAAGTTGTAGATCAGGGCGTCGAAGACCTTGAGGATCTGGCGCTGCAGGTGTCGGCTGGCACCGAACACCGGGCGCCTGGCGAGGATCGCGTCGGCTTCGGTGAACGCGTTCTCGACCCAGAGCTGCAGGGAGCCAGAGCGCCCGTCGATGGTGCGCATGACGGTGGGCGGCACCAGCTGCAGGCCGAGCATCCGGCTGAGCCGGTAGGCGGCCACCTCGAAGGCGTGATGATCTCGGAACAGGTAGCGATCCGGCCCCTTGATGCCGGGTCGCGAGCGCTGCTCGAGATCGACGGTGCGAAAGGCTGCTTGGGCGAGCACGCCGTCGCGCTCGAGCGTCACCTTGATGGTGCCGTTGACCCCCCGCGTGAGCACCTTCTGGCCGACGATCTCGCCCTCCTCCAGGAACTCGAGGATCTCGTCCTCGGAGGCGAAGGGGAGCGGCCGGTCGTCGGCGCCCAGCCAGACGTGCGGATGGGGAAGATCAGACGGGAAGGTCGGCGGAGTGGCGCCGGTCTGGAGGCCGACAACGGTCAGGAAGAGGAGGAAGGACCATCGGTTGCAGAGACTCATCCGGGCTGCTGTGACCTCCAGGTGCGTGGCGACCAATCTCCGCCAACCTCCCATCGTCAGTAGTTACGCCCCGGAGGAGCGGATGTTCACGGGCCGCTCCGGAGTTTCTGCGGAGCGCCACCGGAGGGGCGCGAAGCTCGCTGCGCGACGCGAAGGGTCCGCCGGCGGAATGGGAGTGCCCCTCCTGCGGCTTTTGGGTGTATACAGGGAGCTGCCGGGAGCCAAGCAGTCAGGGACCGTCCGGTCCTCAGGAAGGAGCCAGATTGAGCCGTCGAGTTGCGGTCGCCCTCCCCCGTCCGAGTCTCCAAGAGCCGATTCCGCCCAGCCTCTCTCCTCCAACCCCTCGATCTCGGCGCCGCGCATCCTGGCGAGCCCCGGCGGTCCTCCTGCTCGCCCTGGCGGCGCTCGCCGGCTGCGTCGAGCGGCCGTCCACCAGCTCGCCCGATTCCGCCGTCACGGCCGACGCCGACGCTCGGCCGCTGAGCGCCGTCGATCTGTCTCCGATCCTCGTGCCCGCGAGGCTCGAAGGCGGGTACGTCGAGCGCCTCGCCGTGATCTTCGCCCGTCCGGCTCTCCCCGCGTCGCAGGTCGGGCGCGAGGCGGGGCCGGGGACGCGCTTCGAGCTCGAGCCCGACGTCGACGGCGCGATCCGCGTCGAGGACGACTCGACGCTCTCCTTCGTTCCCGAGCGCGGGTTCGTGCCGGGGGTCGCCTATCGCGTGGCGCTGCGCTCGGTCGAGACGCGCTCGGGGATCGTCGAGGCGCCGGCCGGCGGCGATGCCTGGTCCACGACTTTCGAGGTGCCGCCGCTCGAGCTGGTTCGCGTCGGCCTGGTCGAGCACGACCAGAAGGCCCGTCGGGTGACCGCCGAGGCGGTGTTCAACGCCGCCGTCGAGCCTTCGCTCGTCGGTTCCCTGTCTCGCTGGGAGATCCGCGGACCGAACCGCGAGAGCCGGCGGATCGGGGCCAGGCCGCTGGCGACCGAGGACGCGCGCGTGGTCCAGTTCACGCTGGACGACGAGGCGCTGCGGCCGGGGGTGACGCTCGAGCTCTCGTTGCAGGCCGGTGACGCCGGGGGCGGCGCGCGCCTCGCCGAGGGCCGGAGCGAGCTCGAGCTCGGCGATCGACCCGAGCTCGAGGTGCGCAACGCGCGGCTGAGAGAGTCGGCGACCGGGTTCTCGATCGAGGTCATCTGCGACGACGGCGCGGTGCCCGGTCGCCGCTGGTTCTGGGATCGCCACGCGCGCGACAGCTACCAGCTCTCCTCCCGCTGCCAGCTCGGCGACGGCGAGCTGGAGCGGATGGTGCACGTCGATCCGCCGGTGTCGCTCTCGACGGCGCCGTCCGAGGGGGGCTTCAAGCTGCTCGGCAACTTCGAGCGCGGCGTCTATGCCCTGCGCATCGACGCCGGCGCGCGCTCCGACGCGGGCAGCATCCTGCAGGGAACGTACGAGACCAACTTCTCGGTTCCGTCGCGCTCTCCCCAGGTGCGCTTCCAGGTGCAGGGCCGCTACCTGCCGCGCTCGGCCTGGAACGCGGTGCCCGTGCGCCACCTCAACGTCGAGGAAGCCCGGATCGAGATCCGCCACGTGCCCCCCGAGAACCTGGTGTTCTGGATGTCCGACGAGCACAGCGAGCGCGCCGACGAGCGCGACAGCAACCTGGTCGCCAGGGCGACGGTGCCGCTGCGCGGCGAGCTCGACCAGGAGGCCACGACCTTCCTCGATCTCGGCAGCCACGTGGACTCCACCACCCGCGGTCTCATCGAAGTGCGCATCGAGGCGCCGCGCGCGCCGGCCAGCTCGGCGCGCGTGATGCTCACCGACCTCCTGGTGGTCGCCAAGCGCGAGCCGGGTCCCGACGTCGAGCCGGGAGAGCCGCTGCGGCAGCCGATCCTGGCGTGGGCCCTCGACGCGCACTCCCTGCGCCCGCTGCAGGGGGTCGAGCTGCGGCTCGTGCGGCGCAGCGGCGAGGTGCTGGCTTCGTGCCGGAGCCGGGCCGAGCGAGCCTGTCACCTCGATCCCGAGCCCGGGATCGACCCCAGCCCGCCCTTCGCCCTGATCGCGCAGCGCGATCGCGACCTGACCTACCTCGAGCTCGCCGACCTCGAGGTCGACGTGCAGGAGACCCGGATCGCGGGCGTCCCCTACCGCGAGCCCGGCGTCTACCGGGCCGCGCTCTACACCGAGCGCGGCGTCTATCGCCCCGGCGAGGTCGCCCACCTTGCGGCGATCGTCCGCGACGAGGCGCAGCTCGCGCCCCAGGTGGGCATGCCGGTCGAGCTGACCCTGCTCGACCCGCGCGGCAAGGCGGTGAGGACCTTGCCGCTGACCACCAATCCGGCGGGCTTCGTGCACGCCGACCTCGAGCTGGCTCCGTTCGCGACCACCGGGCGCTACCGGGTGCGGCTGAGCGCCGCCGATCGCCCGCTCGGCGAGGAGCGCTTCCTGGTCGAGGAGTTCGTCCCCGAGCGTCTGGCGGTGACCGTCACCGGCGGCGCGGGCGCCTACCAGCGCGGCCAGACGATGGACGGCGACGTCGGCGCGCGCTACCTGTTCGGCGGCGTGCCGGCGGGCGCGCAGGTCGAGCTCACCTGCGAGCTGGCGCCCGCCGGTTTCGAGCCGGAGCGCAACGCCGACTACCACTACGGCGTCTGGGAGCCGGAGGAGCAGCCGCGGCGACCGCTGCCCCTCGGCGCCGCGACCGGCCGGCTCGACACGGACGGCGCGGCGCGCCTGGCCTGTCCGGGCGACGGATCGGCGGGTCTGATCGGCCCTGCGGAGCTCGTTCTGCGCGCAGCGGTGGCGGAGGCGGGGAGCGGTCGCACCAGCGTCGCCGAGACCCGGGTGCCCGTGCATCCGGAGCGGTACTACCTGGGACTCAAGAGCGGCGCTTCCGGGCTCGAGCGCGGCTCCGAGGCCCCGATCGAAGGGCTCGCCGTCGACTGGACCGGCCAGCCCACGAGCCTCGAGACGCCGCTGCGGCTGCGCTTCTATCGGCTCGAGACCGAATGGGGGCTGTTCTTCGACGGTGCCGAGGGGCGAGAGCTCTACCGCCGGTACCAGCGCCCCGTGCTCGAGGACGAGCGCGAGCTGACGGTGGGGCCCGACGGCGGCTTCGCGGCGACGGTCCAGCCCGACGAGGGTGCCGTCGGCTACCTCGTCCGGGTCGAGGCCGGGGCCGCTCGCACGGACCTGTACCTCGAGGGGAGCGAGCGGGGCTGGTACTGGTCGCCGCGCGACTCCGAGGTCGACGTGACGCCGCGGCCCGGCCGCCCGTCCTGGGTCGCGATCGAGACCCCCGAGCGCGTTCGAGTCGGGCGCTCCTTCGAGGTGAGCTTCGACGTCCCGTTCGCGGGGCGGGCGTTGATCACGCTCGAGACCGACCGGCTGCTCGAGAGCTCCTGGCGGGAGGTGGAGGCGGGGAAGGCCACCGCCCGCTTCTCGGTCGGGGAGCTGGTGCCCAATGTCTACGCGTCGGTGTTCGTGATCAAGGACCCCCACCTCGAGTCGCCCGACGCCTACCTCCCCGACCGCGCGTTCGGCGTGCAGTCGATCACGGTCGAGCCGACCGAGCTGGTGCTCGACGTCGAGCTCGAGGTGCCCTCCGAGGTGCGCTCGAACAGCCCGTTGATCGTGGCCCTCGACCTGGGCCCGCGGCCCGAGCCCACCTTCGTCACGGTCGCGGCGGTCGACGAGGGCGTCCTGTCGCTGACCCGCTTCCAGACGCCGGACCCGCTGGTCGAGATCTTCCCGCGCCGGGCTCTGGGCGTCGACACCTTCGAGACCGTCGGCTGGGCGATGCTGGTGCCGCCGGCGGGGCCGTCCTCGGCGACCGGCGGCGACGTCTCGGGCATGCTGGGGCGACCGTCCTCGATCCGGCCGGTCGCGCTGTGGTCGGGGGTGGTCGAGGTGCCCGCCTCGGGTCGGCTCGAGGTGCCGTTCCTGGTGCCCGAGTACCAGGGGGCGCTGCGGGTGATGGCGATCGGCGCCGACGGCAAACGCGTCGGCCGCGCCGAGGCCAGGGTCCCGGTGCGCGACCCGCTGGTGCTCGAGTCGACGCTGCCGCGCTTCCTGACGAAGGACGACCTGGTCGAGGTGCCGGCGTTCGTCACCAACCTGTCGGGGAGCCCGCGCGAGGTGGAGCTGCGTCTCGAGGTGGAGCCGAGCACATTCGGCGCCGCCGCCGCGGGCACCGACCCCGCCGCCGGGACCGCGACGCTCGAGATCGTCGGCGACGCGGTCGAGACACTCCGCCTCGGCCAGGGGGAGGGGGGAAGCGTCCGCTTCGCCCTGCGCGCCCTGGCCTCGGCGGGGGTCGCCGAGGTGCGGGTCGTGGCCCGCGCCGGCGATCTCGAGTCGGCCGACACCACGACCGTGCCGCTGCTGCCTCGCGGAAGCCGCCGGCGCGAGGTCCAGCGCGTCGACCTGCGCGTGATCGGCGCCGGCGACTCGCTCGATCTACGCCCCTGGGTCGAGGGCTGGGAGCCGCTCTCCGAGCGCACCACGTTCTGGTTGACCACCAACCCCTACGGTGACGTCTTCGAGCACCTCGACTACCTGATCCGCTATCCCTACGGCTGCCTCGAACAGACCACCTCGACGACGCGGCCGCTGCTGCACCTGCGCCAGATGGTCCCCCAGCTTCGCGCCGAAGCGAGCGGGAGCGGCGAGGACGCCGACGGCGAGGCGCCCGCGCGCGAGATCGCCGATGTCGATGGGATGGTCCAGGCCGGGATCGAGCGACTCCTGTCGATGCAGACGCCGGCGGGAGGCTTCGCCTACTGGCCGGGAGGCTCCGAGCCCGCGAGCTGGGCCTCGGCCTACGCGCTCCACCTGCTGCTCGATGCGCAGAAGCTGCAGTACGAGGTGCCCCAGAGCCGCCTCGACGAGGCGATCGAGTGGATGGAGCGGGAGGTGGCGCGGGGCGACGCCGGAGAGCGCGCCGACTGGTATTCGCGCAACGGCGAGCCCTACATGCACTACGTCCTCGCGCTCGCCGGCCGGCCGCAGCGCGCCCGCGTCGTCGAGCTGCTGCGCCGGCCAACGCCGGCGAGCGCCTCGACCGCCGAGGAGCGACTGAGCGAGGGCGAGATCCGCGAGATGCGGTTCCTGCTGATGGCGGCCGCCCACCTCGCCGGCGATCATCGCTGGGAGCACGAGCTGCGCTCGCCGGACCTGAGCACGGTGAGGGACGAGCGCTCCTTTGGCTGGAGCTTCTACTCGGATCGGCGGCGACGGGGTCTCATGCTGTCGACCTTCGTCGACCTGTTCGGGCGCGACGACGCCGCCGAGCCGCTCGCCGAGGTGGTCGCCGAGGCCCTGCGCGGGCGGTCCCAGCAGTACACGACCCAGGAGCTGGTGTGGGGGATCACGGGGCTCGGCAAGTACCTCGAGGCGGTCGCCGAGGTCTCCGGATCGCCGCTGCTTCTCGCCAACGGCGAGGTCGTCGAGCCGGTGGGCGCGCGGCCGGGAGACTGGCGCTTCGAGATCGCCCGCGCGTCCGAGCATCGCCGCCTCGCGCTCGAGCTGCCGGCGAGGGATCAGGGGGCTCTGTACTTGATCGTGGCCAGCGAAGGCGTGCCCAGCGACGTGCCCGAGGCTCCTCCCGGAGGGGCGGGGCTCGAGGTGGCCCGGACCTTCCATCGGGCGTCGGGCGAGCCGTTCGACCCGTCGAGCGAGCGGGTCGAGCTGGGCGAGGTGATCCACGTCCAGCTCAAGCTCGCCAACACCTCGCCGGAGCGCGTGACCAACCTGGCGCTGGTCGATCGGGTCGCCGCCGGCTTCGAGATCGAGAACCCGCGGCTCGGGCGAGAGCGCGCGATCGACTGGATCGATCCGGACTCGCTCTGGCAGGTCGACCACCTCGACCTGCGCGATGACCGCCTCGAGGTCTTCGGCGCTCTCGAGCGCGGCGAGCGCAGGCGCGTCGTCTACAGTGCGCGGGCGACCGCCGCGGGGCGCTTCACGATCCCGGCGGTGAGCGCCGAGGCGATGTACAACCCGGCGGTGTGGGCACGCGGAGCCTCCCGGCGCGTCGAGATCTCGCGCTCGGGCAGCGCTGCGGATGCGGAGGCGGCCGGCGCCGCGGTCGGAGGCGGTCGTTGAGCCGAGGGCGGGAGCGTTGGCCGTCGCGCCGGCGGCTGTTGCGGTTTCGCCCGGGCGCCGCCGGCCTCGCCGTGGCCGTCTTTCTCGGGCTCTGGCTGGTCTGGCTGGTCTGGCTGCTCGCCTGGCCGCTTCCCGGTCGGCTGGCGCAGCCGCCCTCGGCGCTCGTCGAGTACCGCGACGGGTCCCCGGCCTTCGTGTTCCTGTCGCCGGACGATCGCTTCCGCATGGCGGTGGAGCCTTCCGGCGTCGATCCCCGCTACCTCGCAGCGCTGCTGCGCTTCGAGGACAAGCGCTTCCACCGCCACTCCGGCGTCGACCTGCTGGCGGTGGCGCGCGCGGCCTGGCTCAACCTGCGCCAGGGCGAGGTGGTCACGGGGGCGTCGACGCTCACCCTCCAGCTCGTCCGGGTGCTCGAGCCCCGCCCTCGCACTCTCGGCTCCAAGCTGGTCGAGGCGCTGCGCGCGGTGCAGCTCGAGGCGCGCCTCTCCAAGGAGGAGGTCCTCGCTGCGTATATGACGTTCGTCCCGTTCGGGCGCAACGTGGAGGGGCTCGCGGCGGCCTCCTGGTCGTACTTCGGTCACGGTCCCGAGCGTCTGACCGGCGCCGAGATCGCAACGCTCCTGGCGGTGCCCCAGAGCCCGGCCGCGCGATACCCCACCCCCGGCAACCGCGACCGTCTGCGACGCGCGCGCGACGAGATCGCGACCTGGCTCCTCGAGCGCACGCCGGCGCTCCTCGACGAGCCGCCCCCCGACGAGCTGGTCGTCGACGAGTCACTGGCCGGCAGGAGCCGGCGCGGTGAGAGGTCCGAGGAGGCCGGGCCCGCCGCTCTCTCTCCCGACCAGACGCTGCGGCGGATCCTGGCCGAGCCGGTGCCCGAGTCGCTGCGGCCGCTTTCCCGCGACGCTCCCCACGTGGCCTTCTGGCTGCGCGCGCGCGACCCGGGGTCGCTGCGCTACGAGACGACGCTCGATCGCGGGGTGCAGCAGCTCGTCGAGCGCCAGCTCGCAGAGGTGAAGCCCGAGATGGCAGGGCTCGGCATCCACAACGGCGCGGCGGTGGTGATCGACCACCGGAGCTTCGAGGTCCGCGGGCTGGTCGGCAACCTCGACTTCTGGGACGCCGAGCACGGCGGCCAGATCCCGGGCTTCGATGTCCGGCGCTCCCCGGGCTCGGCGCTCAAGCCCTTTCTCTACGCGCTGGCGATCGAGGACGGTCTGGCTCTCCCCGAGCACCTGGTCTCGGACGTGCCGGTGCGCTACGGCGACTACGAGCCCGCCAACTACGACGGCGACTTCGTCGGCCTGATCCGGCTCGAGGAGGCGCTCTCGCTGTCGCTCAACGTGCCGTTCGTCGAGCTCCTCCAGCGGCTGGGGATGGACCGTTTCCTCGACACGCTGCGGGCGAGCGGGGTGCGCGGGCTGTCGGAGCAGGAGGGCTGGTACGGGCTGTCGGCGGCGATCGGATCGGTGGAGGTGACGCCGCTCGAGCTCGCAGCGCTCTACGCGGCGCTCGCCGAGGGCGGCGAGGCTCGACCGCTCGCGATCCTGCGCCCGCGCGCGGCCGAGAGCGGCGTCGAGCCGGAGGCGGGCGACCACGGTGCCGCGCGCAGACGCCTCTTCTCGGCCGGCGCCGCGCACCTCACCCGACGCGCCCTGGAGCGTCGGGACCGGCCGGACTTCCCCGAACGGCGGCGGATGAGCGGAGCCCCGCGCGGCATCGCGTGGAAGACCGGCACCAGCTACGGACACCGCGACGCCTGGGCCGCCGGCTCGCTGCGCGGTCTGACGGCGGTCGTCTGGCTCGGCAACTTCGATCGCAAGGGCGCGATCGACCTGGTCGGCGCCGAAGCTGCGGGGCCGGTGCTCTTCGACCTGCTCGAGGCGCTCGAGGACCGCAGCGGCCCGCCGGCGCTCGAGCGCTGGCCCGCCGAGCTGCAGACCGTCGAGGTCTGCGCGCGATCGGGCTACCTGCCGGGCGCCGCCTGCCCGACGCGCCGCGGGGTGCTGGCGCTGCGGCAGCGAGTGCCGACCCGGCGCTGTCCCTATCACGACCACGTCGACGTCGATCTCGACACCGGTCTGGCGCTCAATCCGTCCTGCCGGACCGGACGGCGCTGGGAGACGCGCTCGGTCGAGGTCTATCCCGCGAGCCTCCATCGCTGGCTGGCGCGCGAGGACAAGGAGCTGCCCTCGCCGCCGCCGCTCGATCCGGCGTGCGTCAAGCGCTCCCCGTCCTCGCTCGCGGAGCTGCGCGTGATCTCGCCGCCGGCGGGTCGAACGCTGCTGCTGATCCCGGGGGTCGACCCCGGGGATCAACAGGTGCCGCTGCAGGTCGAGGCCGAGGGGGCGCGCATCGTCTCTTGGTTCGTCGACGGACGGTTCCTGGGCTCCGCGCCGGCGAGCGAGGCGCTGTGGTGGACGCCGACCGCGGGCAGCCACGAGGTCCTGGCGACCGACGGCGCGGGCGGAGTGGCGCGCTCGAGGCTCGAGGTGCGCGCCGCTAGAGCCGCCGCGGGCGATCGAGGGCGAGAGGAGGCGGGCTCCTCGCCGGCTGGCGCACAGCGGCGCGGTTTGGCCGCGGGGCCGGTTCGGTAATAGCGTAGGTCGGCGTCGAACGCGGCCGCGATCTCGGTCCCGTCGGCGCCATTCGCGCGCGCGGATGCATCAGCACGCAGCGACGACCGGCGAGGAGGACCGGCAAGGTGAACGGACCGACCACCGAGCGAGAGGCCGAGACCATGAAGCGCGGCGCTTCGGCCACCCCGGGCTGGACGGTCGAGAAGTCGAGCGACCTCTACGAGATCGAGAACTGGGGGAAGGGCTACTTCTCGATCGGCGAGAACGGCAGCGTCCTGGTCCACCCGAGGCGCTCCCCCGACCGCGCGGTCGACCTCGAGCGGCTGGTCTCGGATCTCTCGCTGCGCGGCATCGCCGTGCCGGTCCTGGTGCGCTTCGGAGACATCCTGCGCGATCGTATCGAGGCCATCCACCAGGCCTTCGACCTCGCTATCGAGCAGACCGGCTACCAGGGCGGCTACCGCTCGGTCTATCCGATCAAGGTCAATCAGCAGCGCCACGTCGTCGAGGAGATCCAGCGCTGGGGCAAGCCGTTCGGCGACGGGCTCGAGGCCGGCTCGAAGCCGGAGCTGCTCGCCGTGCTGGCGATCGCCGACAATGACACGCCGATCATCTGCAACGGGTTCAAGGACGATGAGTACATCGAGACCGTGCTGCTCGCCCAGAAGGTGGGGCGCCAGATCACGCCGGTGGTCGAGAAGTTCTCCGAGCTCGCCCTGATCCTGAACTACGCTCGCCAGCTCGACCTGCGTCCGAGCATCGGGCTGCGAGTCAAGCTCGCCACCCGCGGGTCGGGACGCTGGAAGGACTCCGCCGGCTACCGCTCGAAGTTCGGGCTCACCGTCACCGAGTCGCTGGCCGCGCTCGAGCGGCTGCACGCCGAGGGGATGGCCGACTGCCTGCGGCTGCTGCACTTCCACCTCGGCAGTCAGATCACCAACATCCGGCAGATCAAGGAGGCGACGCGCGAGGCGGCGCAGGTGTACTGCGAGCTCTCGCGGCTGGGTGCGGGTCTGCGCATCCTCGACGTCGGGGGCGGTCTCGGGGTCGACTACGACGGCTCGCAGACCAACTTCGAGTCGAGCATCAACTACACGCTGCAGGAGTACGCCAACGACATCGTCCACCACGTGCACGCGGTGTGCGAGGAGGCCGGAGTCGGGCACCCGGACCTGATCACCGAATGCGGGCGCGCGCTCACCGCCTACCACAGCGTGCTGATCTTCGACGTCCTCGGGGTGAGCGGCTACGGCGACGCGCCGATTCCGGAGAAGATCCCCGAGGACGCCGAGCAGCCGCTGGTCGACCTGTTCGACAGCTACCGCGAGCTCAGCGCCAAGAACCTGATCGAGGCATACCACGACATCCAGGCGGCGCTGGACGAGTCGCTCAATCTGTTCAAGCTGGGCTACATGAGCATCGAGCAGCGCGCGATGGCCGAGACGCTGTACTGGGCGACCTGCCGGCGCCTGCAGCAGATGACGAACGATCTGGACGAGATCCCCGAAGAGCTGCAGGGGCTCGACGCGCAGCTCGCCGAGAGCTACTTCGGCAACTTCTCGCTATTCCAGAGCGTGCCCGACAGCTGGGCGATCCGCCAGCTCTTCCCCATCCTGCCGATCCACCGGCACCGCGAGGAGCCGCGCCGGCGTGGGATCCTGTGCGACATCTCCTGCGACTCCGACGGCAAGATCGACCGCTTCATCGACCGTCGCGACGTCAAGCGGACGCTGCCGCTGCATGCCGCCAACGGCCAGCCTTACTACCTCGGAGTCTTCCTCGTCGGCGCCTATCAGGAGATCCTGGGCGACCTGCACAACCTGTTCGGCGACACCAACGCCGTTCACGTTCGGCTCGACGAGCAGGGCAGCGTGGTGTTCGAGGAGGTGGTGCGCGGCGACAGCGTGCGCGAGGTGCTCGCCTACGTCCAGTTCGACGCCGACATGCTGCTGCGCCGCTTCCGCCGCGACGTCGAGACGGCGGTGCGCGAGGGCCGGCTCGCGGCCGACGAATCCGGTCGGCTCCTGCGCTTCTACGAAGACGGCCTGCGCGGCTACACCTACCTCGAGTAGCGGCCGGACTCCGGGGCGGCCGGTGGACTGCGCACTCCGTCGCCTCGATCCTGCTGCGACTGGAATCGTCGATCGCCACCGCGCCGCGAGCCCGCCGGCACGCGATCGGTGAGCTCGAAGTCGGCGGGCTCGTGGTATGACCGCGTCTCGCCCCGCCGCTCCTTGGGGAGTGGTGACCACCACGAGCCCGCTAGGTCGACTAGGCCAGCGGGAAGCTCACAAAACGGTCAAAGTTCGATCAAGTCGCACCCGAACGACCTGGCATTGCGATTCCAGGCCTAGTCGACCTGAGCCCGCGCCGCTTGCGGCGCTTGGGCGGGAAACATGAGCTAGCGGGCTCGTGGTATGACCGCGCTACGATCTCGCGCTCGTTGGGGAGTGGTGACCACCACGAGCCCGCTAGCGCCAGCGCAGCGCGCGTCAGAGTTTGAGCGCCAGCGTCAGCCCATCGCCGATCGGCACCAGGCTGATCTCGATCCGGTCGTCGTCGCGCAGCACGGCGTTGAGCTCGCGGATCGCCGTCACGTCCTCGTCCCGCTTTTCGTCATCGGCGACGTCGCCGTGCCAGAAGACGTTGTCGATGGCGATCAGGCCGCCGGATCGCACCAGCTCGAGGCAGCGCTCGTAGTAGGCGCGGTAGTTGCCCTTGTCGGCGTCGATGAAGGCCAGATCGAAGCTCGGTGACGCCTCGGCGCTCAGCGCCTCGAGAGTCTCGAGCGCCGGAGCGAGCCGCAGATCGATCTTGGCCGCGACGCCGGCCTCCCGCCAGTAGCGGCGGGCGATGGTCGTCCACTCCTCGCTGACGTCGCAGGCCACGACCACGCCGTCCTCGGGCAGCGCCAGCGCCATGCGCAGCGCGCTGTAGCCGGTGAAGGTGCCGATCTCGAGGATGCGGCGCGCCCCGATGGCGCGCACCAGGAGCGCCATGAGCTGTCCCTGCTCGGGCGAGATCTGCATCCGCGAGAGCTCGCCGAGACCCGCGGTCTCCTCGCGCAGGCGCGCGAGCAACTCGGGCTCGCGCACGCCGAAGCGCAGCAGGTAGTCGTGGATGCGGTCGTCGAGCTGGAGGGTGCGGGTCGACATCGTGATGGACTGTAGCGCTTACCGCGCCGGGTCGAGCGCCCCAGCGAGTGGGGGCGCGGCGCGCGGCTCGACGGCGCCCCAGTCGAAGCCGAGCAGCGCCGCGACGGTGGCCGCGATCTGGCTCGCGGTCGCCTCGGTCTCCTCGCCGAGCACACCTGCCGACGGAGTGTCGGGCCCGATGACGGCGATCCAAGTCGCCTTCGAACCCGAGACGTCGGCGCCGTGCGACGTCCAGTCCGCTCCGGTCGAGCCGCGTCCATGATCGGTGGTGAGGATCAGCGTCGTCCTGCCCGCCGATCCGAGCCCGACCCGGAGCGCGATCCACAGCTCCTCGAGAAAGCGGTCGGCGCGGTGCAGTGACTCGAGATAGCGGTCGTAGCGACGCTGATGCGCCCAGTCGTCGGGCTCGCCGAGCGCGAGGTAGAGGACGCGCGGCTGCGCGTCCCGGAGCCGCAGCCGCGCGACCTCGAAGGTGAAGGAGTCGAAGCGCACGCTCTCCCACTCGCGGGTGGTGTTCGCCATCAGGGTGTCGAGCATGCGCACCGTAGGATCGCTCGAGTGAGGATCGTACGGCTGCCAGCCGGCGTTGACCCACAGACCGCTGCGCTCGGCGGCCAGGATCCACGGGAAGACGTCCCACGAGCCGACGACGCCGATGCGACCGGTGAAGCCGGGCTGGGCGTCGAGCCACTCGAGCACCGTGCGGTTCGGGTTCTCGCGCTTCGCGTTGGAATCGATCCGGTCGTCGGGGGCGCCGACCAGCAGCTCGCTGTAGCCGGGGTAGGAGAAGTTCCTGCCATTGTCCACGCGAGCCCGGCTGCCGGCGTCGCGGTTCCCCCACACCGTCCCCTGGGTCGCCAGCGTCGACCAGAAGAAGGGCATCAGGAGCGCCCTTCGCTCGACGGGGTCGTCGCGCCAGAAGCGCTCGCGCAGCTCCGCGGGACGCTCGACCCCGCCGTGCTCCCGGTCGATCAGCGTCTGGTCGGCGCCGCGAAACACCTCCTGCCACCGCACGCCGTCGATGGTCACCAGCAGGACGTTGTCGGTGCGCGTGGCGTGCGGTGACTGCTGCGCGTGCGCCGTGGGCATTGCGGCGGACGCGAGCACCAAGAGCGCCGTTGCTCGCATCGAGCAGCGTCGTCTCGCGCGACCGCCGGCGCCGTCACTGGCCGGCATACGGGATCCCCTCGCTCCACCACTCCGGCGCCGGGGCGCCCTTCAGGTGATGGTCGAAGAACTCCTTCATCTTGATCGCCCAGTCGAGCTTGTTGGCGTACTTCTCGGGGTGGTGATCCTCCCCCCGGTACTGGAGGAAGACCGCCGGCTTGTCGAGGCGACGCAGCGCGAGGTAGAGCTCGATCGACTGGTACCAGGGGACCGCGCCGTCCTCATCTCCGTGGATGATCAGGAGCGGCGTGTTCACCCGGTCGGCGAAGAACACCGGCGAGTTGTCGATGTAGAGGTCGAGCCGGTCCCACAGCGTGCCCCCGATGCGGCTCTGGCTCTGCTCGTACTGGAACTGGCGCGCCATCCCCGAGCTCCAGCGGATCCCGCTGTACGCGCTCGTCATGTTGGCGACCGGCGCACCAGCGACCGCTGCTTTGAACAGGTCGGTCTGGGTGACGATGAAGGCGGTCTGGTACCCGCTCCACGAGTGGCCGTGCAGGCCGATGGCGTCGGGATCCGCGATCCCCAGGTCGATCAGCTTCTGGACGCCCGGGACCAGCGACTTGACCGAAGCGAGACCGGGGCGTCCGACCTCGAAGCGGATGTCGGGGAGGAAGATCGCGTAGCCGTCGGTGGCGTAGACCGGGAAGCTCGGCCGGTGGTTCACCTTGGGCTCGTTGAATTCGTGGAGGCGCTGCGAGAAGAAGCGGTAGAAGTAGACCAGCACCGGCACGCGCTGGCCCGGCCGATAGCCGGCCGGCTTGATCAGCACGCCCTGGAGCGGCTCGCCGTCGAGGCTCAGCCACTCGACCAGCTCGGCGCCGCCGAGATCGCGATCGGCGAGTCCCGGATTCGCGTCGCTGAGCCGCCGCCGCTCCTCGAGCACGGTGTCGGCCATCCACGGGTCGGCCACCCACAGGTCGGGGAAGGTCGAGTAGCTCTCCTCGGTGTAGAGCAGCGCGTCGGCGCGCTCGGCCTTGGCGATCACCCGCAAGCGCCGATCGCCCTCGTGGAGCGGTCGCGCACCCGGCTCGTCGAGGGCGCCGCGCCACAGGGAGTCGGTCTTGGCGCGGTCGTGGTAGGCGAGGTAGAGCACCTCCTCGCCGGGGTGATGGAAGCCCCGCGGGTCCTCGTGGCCGCGCTCGAGGTCGACCAGGCGGAAGATCCGCTGCGCCTCGCGCCCGGCGGTCAGGCGGGTTGCCTCTTCCGCCTCGTCGAGCGGAATCCGCCAGAGGTCGTACTTGTCGTAGATCAGCACGGCGAGGTCGCGGGCGCTCCCCGGCTCTCCCTCGGCGATCCAGCCGGCGAGACCGTAGCCGGGGGCCGGCTCGGGGTAGTCGTGGTCCTCGTCGGCGAAGCCGACCCCGAGATCCGCGGTCAGGTTGCGCGGCCGCGCGTCCGAGGCAGCGCGGTCGCGGTCGGTCAGGTGCCAGTCGCCGTCGCGGTAGAACACCGCCGAGCGCCCGCTCGGCGAGATCATCTGCGCCAGCCGGCGAGGAGTGTCGAGCCGCTCGACGAGCTCGATTCGCTGACCGGTCTCGGTGGAGACCAGGTAGAGGTCGTGGAAGGTCCCCTCCCAGGTGACCGCCTTGCGGTGGCGCAGGTCGCTGCGCGCGATGGTCCAGACCGCGTCGGTGGGCTCGACGTCGGGGAGGTCGCGATCGGCCAGACGCACCACCCGCGGCGCTCCGTCGTCCTCGAGGTGGGCGACGGCGAGGTAGCTGCGCTTGCTCTCCTCCTTCCACCGCTGCTTCTGGTGGGGCACGATCAGCGGATCGTTCCAGTGCCAGACGTCGACGGTGCTCTCGACCAGGATCTCGTCGACGTCGTAGGGCGCGCGCGAAGGATCGATCGGCTCGCCGTCCGCGGACGCGGGCTCCTCGCCGCCGCCCGGTTGCGGGACGTCCTCGTCACCGGCCGCGCAGGTGTCCTCGGCGGGGCGCGGCGCGAAGCCGAAGTAGACACGATCGTCACCGCGATCGAGCTCGAGGTCGCGGTCGGCCGAGAGGGTCCAGTCGTCTCCGGCCAGGCCGTCGGAGGTCACCAGCAGGGTGCCCTCCTGGTGGGCGTTCCAGATCCGCAGCTCGAGCGCGCAAACCTCCCCCTCCTCGCGCTCGACGCCAGCGAGAAAGGCGAGGCGATCGCGGTCGCGCCCCCAGGCGAGCGCGGGGTAGGACGACCACCGGCCGGTCGCGAGGAGCTGCTCGCGGCTCGGGAGTCTGCCGAAGGCGAGGGTAGCGAGGCGGTTGACCGCGCCCTCCGGATCGACGATCGAGTAGGCGATGCGGGGCGGCCGGTCGGAGCCGCGGTTGTGGCTCCAGGCCCAGCGGTCGACCCGCGGGATCCTCGTCTCTTCGCCGCTCGCGAGCCGTCGCACGACGAGCTCGCCCCCCGACTTCCTCTGCTCGGGCGCCTCGTGATCCGGCGTCTCCGTCTGCTCGCCCAACTCTTCCGGCTCTCCCGGCTCTCCCGGCTCGCCAAGCTCGCCACGCTCCTCTCGAGTCGCCTCGGCGAGTTGCTCTGCGGTCGTCTCTGCTGTCGGTTCTGCTGTCGGTTCTGCGGTCGTCTCTGAGGTCGTCTCTGCTGTCGGCTCGGTCAACGTCTGGGTCGGCCCGCTGACCTCCTCGTCCGCGTCCTCGCGCTCGATCGCCTCGTCCTTCGGGAAGTGGTGGACGGCGAGCAGGCCTCCGTCGTGAGAGAAGGCGAAGTCGGCCACTCGTTCCCAGTCGATGCGCCGGCCGGTCGCGGTCTCGAGCAGCGTCAGGCCGGGGCGCGGCGGGGCGGCCTTCTCCTTGCCGCTGCCGTTGCCGGTCTCCTCGTGTCGCGCCCTCTCGGTGAACGAAGGCTCGATCCGGAAGGCCACCCAGGCGCCGTCCGCCGAGAACACCGGAGCCGCGCCCCGCTCGACCCTGTGCTGCGGACTCCCCGCCGTCGCGCGCAGGGCGCCCTCGCCGTCGCCGCGGTCGGGAATCTCGGCCCAGGCGGCCCATTTCCCGTCGGCCGAGATTACGGCTCCCTCGAGGGTGCGCACCTGCATCAGCTCCTCGAAGCCGAGCGGCGTGACGGTGGCGGTGTCGGCGCCTTCGCCGAGAGCTCGGGACCAGGGGAGAAGGGCGACGAACGCGGCCGTCAACGAGAGGGCGATGGCGAGCGGCGAGATCCGGGGAGCTGGGCCGGTGGTCTTCATCCGTGGTCTCCAGTCGGCGGCGAACATCCGAAGTCGCCGAGGGCGACCCGGGCTGCGTGATCGGTGAACGGCTCGTGGAGCTCGCCGAGCCTATCGTCCCCACCCGCCCGGTCGCGGAGACCCCGAATCGGTAGAGTCGCGGTCGTGAGCTCTCGCACGATCCGGACGGGGCCGGCGAGCTGGTCGCCGTGGCTCTCCTCCGATGCCGGCGACGTTGCTCCGGGGCCGCCGTCGGTCGCGCACCCGCTGGGCGGCGAGGTCCTGCGCCCAGGCCACCTCGCGGCGGCCGGTTGTGACCCGTGAGCGGCCCGGACGCGAATCACGATCTCGAGGATCTGCGCGGTGTCGCCCGGAGGATCTGGGAGGCAGGCCTCGCCGCCGCCGATCCTGCGGCCGCGGTCGCCCGCTCGCTCGCCGAGCGGCCGTTCCAGCCGCGCACGAGCTGGGAGCTGCTCGCGGTCGGCAAGGCGGCCGGTGCGATGGCGCGCGCGGCGCTCGATCGGATTGGAGCTCTTCCACGTGAAGGGCTGGTGGTCACCGAGGCGACACAGGTTCCCGAGGTCGAGGCTGCGCTCGGGATCTCGGCTGCGCTAGAGACCTCGGAGGCGGGCGGGCTGCGGGTCCTGCCCGGCGGGCACCCGCTGCCCGATCGCGACAGCGAGCTCGCCGGCCGTGCCGCCGAGGAGCTGATCGCGGGACCACGTTCGGCGCGTCGCGCCGGGGAACGTTCGGCGCGTCGCGCCGGGGACCGTTCGCAGTTGCTCGTGCTGCTCTCGGGCGGCGGCTCGGCCCTGCTCGTCGCACCGTCGGAGGGGCTGTCGCTGGCGGAGAAGATCGAGGCGACGTCGCTGCTGCTGGCGGCGGGCGCCGACATCCACGAGCTCAACTGCGTACGCCGCCACCTGTCGCGCACCAAGGGGGGCGGTCTCGGCAGGCTCGCCGCGGGCCGGGAGGTTCGAGTGCTGGTGCTCTCCGACGTGCTCGGCGATCGGCTCGAGGACGTCGCGAGCGGGCCGTTTTACGGTGACCCGACCAGCTTCGCCGACGCGCTCGAGGTGGCGAGGCGCCATCGGCTGGGGCCCCGGCTCCCGGCCGCGATCCTCCGGCGGCTCGAGTCGGGCGCGCGCGGAGAGCTCGAAGAGAACCCGAGGCCGGAGGAGCTGCGGTGGATCGAGCATCGGATCGTGGGCTCGCTCGAGCTGACGGTCGATGCGGCGGTGGCTTGCGCGCAGGAGCTCGGCGCCGAGCCGGTGCGCCTGCCGTCTTGGCTCACCGGCGAGGCGAGAATCGCGGGCGCTCGGCTGGTCGACAGCGCGCTCGCCGAGTCGGCGCGGCGGCGGCGACTCGGCCCTCGTCCGCTGGCCATCGTCGGTGGCGGCGAGACCGTCGTGACGGTGACCGGCGACGGAGTCGGCGGGCGCGCGCAGGAGCTGGCCCTCGGCTTCGCCGCGGCCGCCGAGGACCGCCTCGAAGGACCCTGGGCGCTGCTCGTCGCCGGCACCGACGGACGCGACGGGCCGGGAGAGGCGGCGGGAGGCTTGGTCGACAGCGGGACCCTCGAGCGGGCCCGGGCGCTCGATTTCGAGGTGGACGAGATCCTGGCTCGCAACGACTCGAGCCGGTTGCTGCGGGCGACCCGGGACCTGCTGGTCACCGGCCCGACCGGCACCAACGTCGGCGACCTGACGGTCTTGCTGATCGGCGCGGCGCAGCGGGATCTAGAAGCCCTCGGGCCGGCCGGTTCGCGCCCGGCCGTGCCGGGGCGATCGGACCCCGCCCGTCTGAGCGCGCCCGCGGCGAGCCGGGATCGGGTCACCTCCGTGCGCGGGACGCGGTACAGTCGACCGCTCGCCCGAACGGATCGCTGGAGGGAGATCGAGGAATGAGAGTGGGTTTCGTCGGCTGGCGCGGCATGGTCGGATCGGTGCTGCGCGAGCGCATGGACGCCGAGGACGACTGGAGCGGGATCGAGCCGCTCTTCCTCTCGACCTCCGACGCCGGGGGGGAGCCGCCGCGGGCCGACGCGCCGGAGCTCGCCGACGCGCACGATCTCGACGCCCTCGCGGGCCTCGACGCGATCGTCACCTGCCAGGGGGGCGCCTACACCGAGCGGGTGTGGCCCGAGCTGCGCAGCCGCGGGTGGCGCGGCTACTGGATCGACGCCGCCTCGGCGCTGCGCATGCGCCCCGAGGCGCTGCTGGTGCTCGAGCCCGTCAACGGCGAGTGCATCGAGGTGGCGCTCGAGCGCGGCGTGGTCGACCTGATCGGCTCCAACTGCACGATGAGCCTGATGGCGGTGGCGATCCACGGCCTGCTCGAGCGCGACCTGGTCGAGTGGATGCAGGTGGCGACCTATCAGGCGGCGTCGGGCGCGGGCGCGGCCGCGATGCGCGAGCTGGTGGCCCAGATGCGCTCGCTGGGAGAGTCGTCCGCCGCGCTCCTCGATGATCCGGCGAGCTCGATCCTCGACCTCGACCGCCGGATCGGCGAGCAGCTCCGGCGCGGCTCGCTCGACGCGACGGTGATGGGGGCGCCGCTCGCCGGCAGCCTGATTCCGTGGATCGACTCCGCGCGCGAGGGAGGCGAGACCCGCGAGGAGTGGAAGGGCTGGGCCGAGCTCAACAAGCTGTTCGAGCGCGAGGACGATCCCATCCCGGTGGACAGCACCTGCGTGCGCATCGGCACCCTGCGCTGCCACAGCCAGGCGTTGACCATGAAGCTGCGACGAGACGTCGGGCTCGAGGAGGTGTCGGAGGTCCTGGCCGGCGCCAACCCCTGGGTGCGGGTGGTGCCCAACAACCCCGAGGAGACCGCGAGGCGTCTCACTCCGGCGGCGGTGACCGGCGGGCTCGAGGTGGCGATCGGACGGCTGCGGCGCTCGCGCATCGGCCCGCGGGTGGTCTCGGCCTTCACCGTCGGCGATCAGCTCCTGTGGGGGGCGGCCGAGCCGTTGCGTTGTGCCCTGCTCAGGGTGAGGGAGCGGCTCGGGGTGGCGACTTCGGGGGTGTCGGCCTGACCGAGGCCATCGACCGCGGCGCGCCGGCGCGAAGGGCTCGCAGCCTGTCGGCAGGGTCCGGCCCGTGACCCGAGACCCGGCCCGCGATCCGGCGGGTCACTTGGCCGAGGAGCCCAGCCCCGGCAAGCCGCTCCAGCTCGCGCTCCTCGCGGTCTGCGAGGTGCTGGCGATGACGCTGTGGTTCTCGGCCTCGGCGGTCGTGCCTCAGCTCAGCGAGGAGTGGATCCTCGGCGACGCCCAGGCCGCCTGGATGACGATGAGCGTCCAGATCGGCTTCGTCGTCGGCGCGTTGTTCAGTGCGGCCCTGAACCTGCCCGACCGCTGGCCGACCCGACGGCTCTTCGCGGCGAGCTCCCTGCTGGCGGCGGTCGCCAACGCCGCGATCCCGCTCAGCGGCGCCCAGGCGCAGGGGACCCTCGTGCTGCGCTTCGTCACCGGCTTCGCCCTGGCCGGCGTCTACCCGCCCGGGATGAAGCTGGTCGCCACCTGGTGCCGCCGGGACCGCGGTTTCGGCATCGGGCTGCTGGTCGGCGCGCTCACCCTCGGCTCGGCCGTGCCGCACCTGCTCAATGCGATCCCGCTGTTCGGCGAGGCCGGAATGCCCCCCTGGAGGACCGTGATGCTCGCGGCGTCAGCGCTCGCCGGGCTGGCCGGTGTGATCGCGGCGCTCGCCCTGCGCGCCGGACCGCACCTCGCCGCGACGGCGCCGTTCGACTGGCGCTTCCTGGGCAAGGCCTTCGCGCATCGGCCGACCCGGCTCGCCAACTTCGGCTACCTCGGTCACATGTGGGAGCTCTACGCGATGTGGGCGTGGGCGCCGGTCCTGCTGCTCGAGAGCTTCGGCGCGGCCGGGCTCGAGGCCACCGCTGCCCGGCTCGCCGGCTTCGCCGTGGTCGCGATCGGCGGGCTCGGGTGCGTGCTGGCGGGCCGGTTCGCCGATCGCCTGGGCCGCACCGCGGTGGCGATCGCCAGCCTGGTGACCTCGGCGTCCTGCGCCCTCATCGCCGGTCTGCTGTTCGACCGCCCGCTCCTGCTGCTCTTGATCTGCCTACTCTGGGGTTTCGCAGTGATCGCCGACAGCGCCCAGTTCAGTGCCGCGGTCAGCGAGCTCACCGACCCCCGCTACGTCGGCACCGCGCTGACCGTTCAGACCTCCCTCGGCTTCCTGCTGACGCTGTTCACCATCCGCATGGTGCCGCCGATGGTCGAGCGCGTGGGTTGGGCGGGAGCCCTGCCGGTGCTGGCGATCGGACCGGTGCTGGGCGCGATCGCGATGGGTCTGCTGCGCCGTCTGCCGGAGGCGGTCGCGATGGCGTCGGGGAACCGGTGACCCTTCGCGCTAGTGTTCTGGACACCATCTCCGAAGTGCTGAGTCGCACCTCTTCGATCGCCCATGTCGTCCCGGCTCGAAGCGCCGCGGCGGGCGCGGCGCTTCGAAACCGCCGTGGACCGCCTAGCAGCCCGTGGTGGAAGTCAGGATGGCCGCATTGCGAGCGCCGCAGGTCCAGATGCAAGGCGGACCGACGGAGGCGATGCGGGGACATCGGCGAGGAGGTCCAACCTGAGGCTGAGCGCAGCGAAGCCGACGAAGAGGACCAGCTGCCGCTCGCG
>DATKBT010000056.1:0-49719 GCA_035546295.1 Thermoanaerobaculia bacterium
TGGTAGCGATCGCTGGAACAGTCGCTCGGTTCTACGGCTGTCCGCGGCGACGCGCCGCAGGCGCATGGAGCCGCGAGGAATTGCTAGCCGGAGATGTGCCAAAAAGCGCGCGGAGCGCGCGGGCACATCGGAGGCTAGCGCAGGAAACGGCGGTCGGCGGCGCGCCGCGTGACACCCTGGGCGTCGAGGTACTCCAGCAGGGGGATGGCCCACTTGCGGGTGAGCGAGAAGCGGTCCTTGAACTCGCCGACCGTGAAGGACTCCCAGCCGGCCGCCTGGAGCTCGGCCCGCAGCCGCTCGAGCGCGGCCTTCGAGATGAACAGCCCGCTGGGCAGACGCACCAGGCGACCGCGCTCGGTGAGGAACCGGAGCAGCCCCTCGAAGACCTTGGCCTGGGCATTGACCTCAGCGCGGATCTCGCCGCTCTCCGGAGGCACGAGCCCGCGCGCTTCGAAGGCCCGCGCGATGCGCTCGGCGAGCGAGGACTCCGCCTCGGTGAGCTGCTCCCCACGGCCCGGCAGGCGGACGCGGTCGCCGTCGATCGCCAGCACCCCCTGCTTGCTCAACCAGGGCAGGTAGACGTCGGCGAGCTCCGCGGCGCGCTTGGGGAGGATCGCGGCGACCGCCTCGGCCTTGGGCATGCCGATCGACATGCGGTTGCGGTCGAAGAAGGAGCGGAGCACCCGCTGCGCGCGCTCGGTGATCCGGCGGTAGGCGGCCGGCGCGATCCAGCGGACTGCGTGGCCGGGCCCGGCCGGAGCCACCAGCAGGGCGCCGTCGTCGGCCAGCCCTCGGAGCCGCCGGTCGACATCCTCCGCGCGCACCCCCAGCCGCTGGCACAGCACCGGGAGCTCGACGCCCGCCTCGCCGGCGCGCTCAGCCCAGGCCAGCAGCGCCTGCTCGTCGCCGTCGTCGAGCCGGCGGAGCTGACTCTCGAGCTGCTCGCGGCGAGGCCGGCGCCAGTCCGGGTCGAGGATCGTGCCGCCGCCGAGGGTCGTCTGCGGCGACGGCCGGCGAACGATGAAACGGTCGCCGCGCACCGCGACCACCGGACTGTCGAGCCGGATCTCGACCAGCGCGGTGCCGCCGGGCTCGAGCGTTTCGGGCCCGAAGGTGGGCGTCGCCAGGGGCCGGAGCTTGCCGATCCGTTCGCTCGAGAGGAGATGGAAGCGCACCGGGGCGAAGCCACGGATGGGCTTCGGCGCGCTCGGAAGCAGGTGGCAGCGGGCGAGCAGGGACTGCCCGGCGAGGAAGGCGCCGGGCTCGACCGCCTGCTCGCCCCGCACCACCGACTCGAGGCCCGTTCCGACGAGCTGCACCGAGGTGCGCTCGCCGGCCACCGCGCGCTCCCGCTCGCGCTCGTGGACCTGGATCGAGCGCACCCTTGCGGTGCGCCCCTGCGGCAGGATCTCGAGGCCGTCGCCGGCGCCGATCGACCCCCGTTCGAGAGTTCCGGTGGCGATCAGGCCGAGCCCCTTGAGCTGGAACGCCCGGTCGATCGGCAGGCGGGCCGGAAGGGCGCCGCGCCCGGCGTCGTGCTCGGCGCCGGCCGCGATTCCGATCAGCGCGGAGCGCACCTCGGCGATCCCCTCCCCGGTCGTGCTCGAAGCGGTGAGGATCGGCGCTCCCTGGAAGGGCGTCCCCTCGAGCGCCTCCGCGAGCTCGAGCTCGGCCAGCTCGAGCAGGTCCTCCTCCACCAGGTCCGCCTTGGTCAGCACCACGAGCCCGGCCGGGATGTCGAGCAGCGAGCAGATGTCGAGGTGCTCTCGGGTCTGGGGCATGACGCCCTCGTCGGCCGAGACCACCAGCATCATCATCCGGATCCCGCCGAGGCCGGCGAGGGCGTTGTGGACGAAGCGCTCGTGGCCGGGGACGTCGACGAAGCCCACCTGGAGCGTCTCGCCGTCGACCTCCTCGGTGAGGTGCGCGAAGCCGAGGTCGATGGTGATGCCGCGCCGCTTCTCCTCGGCCCACCGGTCGCAGTCGATGCCGGTCAGCGCAGCGACCAGCGAGGTCTTGCCGTGGTCGATGTGGCCGGCGGTGCCGACCACCACCCGCCTCGGGTCTGCTGCGGTCATCGTCGCCGGCGACTCTCTCTCACTTCAGCAGATCCCGCGCGATCGCGCTGATCACCTTGCCGTCCGCAGCGGCGCCGTGACGGGTCATCATCTCCTTCATCACCGTGCCCATCGCCTGCGGCCCCGACAGCTCGCGCTCCGCGATCAGCTCGCCGATCTGGGCGCGAAGCACCTCCTCGTCGACGGTGGGGGGGAGGTAGCCCTGCAGCCGCTCGATCTTGGCCTCCTCCTCGGCCGCCCGCTGGGGTCGGCCGGCGTCGCGGTTCGCCTGGGCGGTCTCCTCGGACTGCTTGATCTCGCGGCGGACGATGGCGACGAAGTCCTTCTCGTCGACCTCGCCGGTCTTCTCGATGCCGCGGTTCTTGATCGCGGCGAGCAGCAGGCGCAGCGTCTGAACGTGCACCGTGTCGCGCGCCTTCATCGCGGCTTTGAGGTCCTGCTCGATGCGCTCACGCGGACTCTGGCTGCTGCTCATGGCGTTTCCTTCCGTCGACCAGTGATCTGTCGCGGGCGCCGGGACGAGTCGGCGCCGGCTCGCGTCCGGTCCGGCACGCGCTCGTCGGCGCGGGCCGCCGGCGGCAGGTCGGAGCCACTGGATCGCTCCAGCCTCGCGGATCCTCGGTGCCCCGGGGAGCCGTTGGCGGTGACCCGCCGGCAGCATGCTATCCAGTGGATCCCGCGCCGGCGCTGATGCCGTACGTCTTCAGCTTGCGGTGAAGATGGCTGCGCTCGAGGCCGAGCTGCCTGGCGGTCTGGGTGACGTTGCCGTCGCACTCCTGGAGCTTGCGCTCGATGTAGCGACGCTCGAACGCCTCGCGCGCGTCCTTGAGTGTCGGAAAGTCTTCGCCCGCCAGCGAGCGCAGGCGATCGGTGGTCTCGCCGCGCACGTTGCGCGGGAGGTCCTTGACGGTGATCTCGTCGGCGGGAGTCATGATGGCGAGACGTTCAGCCAGGTTGCGCAGCTCGCGGACGTTGCCCGGCCAGGTGTAGGACGTCAGCCGATCGAGCGCCTCGCGGTCGGGGCGCTTGGCGCGCTGTCCGAGCTCGTTGGCGAAGTGGTCGAGGAAGTGCTCGAGCAGGCGTGCGACGTCCTCGCGGCGCTCGCGCAGCGCGGGCACCTGAAGCGGGATCACGGCGAGCCGGAAGTACAGGTCTTCGCGGAAGCGCCCCTCCGCGATCTCGGCTTCGAGATCCTTGTTGGTCGCCGCGAGGACACGGACGTCGACTTCGATCGGCTTGGTGTCTCCGACGCGCTCGAAGCGCTGCTCCTCGAGCACGCGCAGTACCTTGGCCTGGGTCTTGAGCGACATGTCGGCGATCTCGTCCAGGAACAGGGTGCCGCCGTTCGCCTGCTCGAAGCGTCCCCGCCGATCGCTGCTCGCGCCGGTGAAGGCGCCGCGCACGTGACCGAACAGCTCGCTCTCGATCAGCTCCTCCGGGATCGCGGCGCAGTTGACCTCGACGAACGGCCTCTTGCGCCGGGGTGACAGGCGATGGATCTGGCGCGCCACCAGCTCCTTGCCGGTGCCGTTCTCGCCGCCGATCAGGATCCGGCCGTCCGATCGCGCCGCGACCTCGAGCTGCTCCTTGAGCTGGGTCATCGGCGGGCTCTCGCCGATCAGCGTCTCGCGCTGCTCCAGTCGACGCGACAGATCGTGGAGCTCGCGCTCCATCCGCCCCTGCTCGAGCGCGTGCTGGACGGTGAGCACCACGCGCGAGAGCGACAGCGGCTTCTCGAGGAAGTCGTAGGCGCCGAGGCGGATCGCCTTGACCGCGGTGTCGACCGTCCCATGCCCGGAGATCATGATCACCGGCTGGTGGCGGAACAGCCCCGCCCGCATCTCCTGGAACAGCTCGAGCCCGTCGACGTCCGGGAGCCAGACGTCGAGCAGGGCGAGGTCGAAGGGCCGCTGCCCGACCACCTCGCGCGCTTCCCGGGCGCTGGCGACGGCCAGCGTGCCGTAGCCCTCGTCGTCGAGGATCGCCGACAGGGTCTCCCGGATGCCGGCTTCGTCGTCGACGATCAGGATGCGTTCGCGCATGGACACTAGCTCTGCGGGATCTCGATGGTGAAGACGGTGCCCTGGGGCTGGTTGTCCTCGACCCGGATGGTTCCGTGGTGGTCGGTGACGATCCGGTGCACGATCGCGAGCCCGAGGCCGGTTCCGCGACCCTTGGTCGAGTAGTAGGGGAGGAAGAGCTTCTCCTTGTCCTCCGGCGGGATCCCGACCCCGGTGTCGCTGACCCGGATGCTCAGGTGGCCATTCGAGCGCTGCGCATGGACCTCGACGCGGCCGGGAGCCGGGGTCGCTTCCACCGCGTTGTCGAGCAGGTTGACCAGCACTCCGCGGAACTGCTCGGGGTCGAGCGAGGCGACGGCGTCGGCCTCGTCGAGGCAGGAGGCCACCTCGACGCCGGGCTTGATGTCGCGGTAGAGGGTCACCGTCTCGTCGAGCAGGCGGCGCAGGTCGACGTCGACGGGGCGCGCCCGCGGCATCCGCGCGAAGCGGGCGAACTCGTCGACCAGGGTCTTCATCGTCGCGACCTCGCGGACGATGATCTGGACCGCGTTCTCGAGGGCCTCCCCGAGGTTGGGATCCTGCGCCCGATACCGCTTCAGCAGGCGCTCGGCGGCGAGCTGGATCGGCGTCAACGGGTTCTTGATCTCGTGCGCGATCCGCCGCGCCGCCTCGTTCCAGGTCGCGAGCTTCTGGGCGCGGATCAGCTCGGTGAGGTCTTCGAGCACGAGCACCATGCCGCCCCCCTGCTCCCCCGGGAGCGGCGCACTCTTGACCTCGAAGGTCTTCCAGTCGGCGCCCAGGGGCAGGCGCACCTCCTGATCGGTGGGACCCTCGCTCGCCAGCGCCTCCTCGAGCAGAGCGCGTAGCTGGGGCGGGGCCGCGATCGCGTCGACCAGCTCTCTGCCGAGCACCTGACCCTCGTGGATCTGGAGCATCTCGAGGGCTGCGGCGTTGACCGTCAGCACGGTGCCTTCGCCGTCCACCGAGATGACGCCGGCGGCGACGTTGTCGAGGACGGCCGCGATCAGCGCGCGCTCCTCGGCCAGCTCGCGGTTGGAGGCGGTCAGCTCCTCGTGACTCTCCGCGATCACCTGCTCGTTGCGCTGAAGCTCCGCGGTCATGCGATTGAACGACTCGACCAGCACGCCCAGCTCGTCGTCCGCCTCGGCGGTCACCCGGTGGTCGAGGTCGCCGCTGATGATCCGGCGGGTCCCCTCCGCCAGCGCCTCGATCGGGACGGTGACCCGGCGGGCGAGGATCAGACCGACCCAGGTGCACACCAGCAGCAGGACCAGGGTGACCATCAGCAGCAGGAGCAGCGAGATGGTCCGGATGTCGTCCTCCTGCGCCAGGAGCTGACGGTTCGCCTGAGAAGTGTTGACCAACAGCTCGGTCTGCGCCGAGAGGTCGGCGGCGAGCAGCGTGCCGCTGACGATCAGCTCCCTGGGCTCACCCGGCTCGCCGGGGCGCGCAGCCGCCGCCAGGAGCCAACGCTCCGCACGTCCCGGGATCTCCACGACCTCGGTCGACCGGCTCTCGCGCAGAGCTTCGACCAGGAATCCCCGATCGAGCTCCGGGAGCTGGGTCACGCCGCTGCTCGGGTTGAGCGAAGCATGGACGAACTCGGTGTCCTCGAAGGCGACCAGGAGGTCGACGCCCTGGCGTCTCATCTCGTTCTGGAGCAGCCGGCTGAGGCGCGGGCGCTGCTCGGGATCGGCGAAGGTCACCGGCCGGGTCGCCCTCAGGGCGGATTCGGCCGAGCGGAGGTTGCGGGTCTGGGTCTCGAGCGTCAGCGCCTGGGAGACGCTGTTGCCGGCCGCCACCAGCTCCGCGCCCGGCGGGTCGAACAGGGTGTCGAGCGAGCCCTGGACCACCCGGTTGGCGTAGGCGAAGAGGAGGAGGACCGGCAGCAGCGAGAGGCCGATGTAGGTCGCGACCAGCTTGGTCTTGAACTGGGAGCCGAGCTGGCCGTGCCGCCGTTCGACCCAGAGCTTGACCAGGTTGCGAACGAGCACGAATCCGACGGCGAGCACCAGCACCACGTTGGTGTTGCGCAGCGTGAACAGCAGGATGCGGTTGTTGATCGCATCGGGATCGAGCTCGCGCCCACGCAGGACCGCGTAGTAGGAGACGGTGAGGAAGAGCAGCGTGAGCGTGAGCAGCCAGAACAGGACCTTGTTGTCCCGCAGTCGCTGCTGGAAAGTGCTCGACAGTCGCATGGTGGCGTTCGGTTTGCTGAGCTAGTCGTAGACGCGCTACTCCAGCACAGCGAAGGCTAGCGCCCGAAGGGTTCGTCCACGCTGCGGATCTCCGCCCAGTCGGTGCTGATCGTGGTCGGGAACAGACCGAGGAAGTTCCTCGAGCCGAGCACCGCGCGCACCCGCAGGACCATCCGGGCGTCGGGCATCTCGTCGGCCTCGAAGACGGGGAGGGCATGGACGATCGACATCGCGTTCTCGGCCTCTTCGAGCGACTTCACGGTTCGGCTGTCGATCAGGTTGCCGTCGTGTTTGAAGTTGACCAGGTACTCGCGGGTGATCGCGTTGTACATGGCGAACACCTCGAGCTGGGCGTTCTCGATGGTGCCGTTGAGCCACCACGTGCGCACGCGTTCCAGCCGGATCTGGTAGATGAAGCCGGTCGGCAGACCCGACTCGATCTTGCGTCTCACCGTGTCGTCGAAGCCGCCGACGAGCTGGAAGCTCACCAGCAGGCGTTCGCCGTAGCGGTCGACCATGAGGTCGACGATCTCGGCGGAGTTGGCGGCGAGGGCGGGGCCCGTTGCCGCCAGGACGGCAACGGCCCAGGCGAGAAGAGGCCGCGCGGGCATGATCGAGGATCGTAGCAGTCGTGCGAGCCTTGCCGCCGCCTCCAAGGCACTGCGGTATCGGAAGTTGCGGCGATCCTCCCCGATACCGCCGCTTCCTCGGGCTCGGAGTCGTCTCGACGTGGCTCGCCGCCTCGGCCGTCCGCGGACGGTGTCGGCGCCGGCCTGACGCGGCGGGAGGAGGATCCTCTCCGCTCCAGACCGCCGCAGCGGGCGCTCAGGTCGAGACGATGACCTTCGGCTCGTAGGTGAGGTCGGTGATCTCGAGGCCGGCGCCCGAGGACTCTGCGCGCACCCAGGACCAGCAGTGGCTGTTCTCCTGGAGCGCCTCGACCAGCTTGAAGTGGACGAGGTGTCCGCCGCGCTCGACCTCGAGATGCCCCCACACCGGCGAGCCGATCAACGCCAGGTCTCCGATCGCGTCGAGAGCCTTGTGGCGAACCGGCTCATCGGCGAAGCGCAGCGCCGTATTGATCGGGCCCGACTCGTCGAAGACGATGCAGTTGTTCTCCGCGCCGCCGAGGCCGAGGCCGGACTGTTGCAGCCGTCTCACGTCGTCGAGCAGGGCGAAGGTGCGGGCCGAAGCCAGCTCGCGCACGAAGCTCTCGCCGTCGATCGTCACGTCGATCGACTGCCGGCCGATCGAGCGAAGCGGATAGTCGAGCAGGTAGCCGACCCGCAGACCCGGATACGGCGAGATCCGGATGCGCTTGTTGCCGATGGAGGTTTCCACGGGCTCGGTGACCGCCAGGATCTTGCGCGTCGCGTGCTGGGGCTTGACGCCGGCAGCCTCGATCAGGTGGACGTAGGGCAGCGCCGAACCGTCGAGGATCGGGACCTCGGGACCGTCGATCTCGATCGTTGCGTTGTCGACGCGGGCGAGGTGGAGCGCCGCCATCAGGTGCTCGATGGTCGAGATCGTGACGTCGTCGCGGCCGATGGTGGTCGCCAGCTCGAGCGAGCAGACGTTGGCGGCAATGGCGGGGACCGTGACGCCTCCGGCATCGAGCCGCCGGAAGACGATCCCCGCCCCCGGCTCCGCCGGACGCAGCGTCGCACGAACCATCCGGCCCGTGTGGATGCCGATCCCTTCGATGGAGGTCGCGCGCTCGAGCGTGTTCTGCTGGAACAGCCGCGACTGACTCAGGCTCCTCATGCCGAATGACCACTCGAGCACGAGCCGTGCCACCCTTGGCCACCACTGCTCGAGGGTGAGAAAACCTCGATCTGACGGGGGTTTGCGAGTGCGGGGCCAGCCGACGGGCCGGGCCGCGGCGTCGCCTCGAATGTTGCGTGAAAACCACAGTCGGTGTGCGATCGAGGACACAGCCGGGAGGGGGCGAGGCCGGCGGGCCGCGCCTTCGAACGAGGCGAAAAAAAGACGGAAAATAGGGTATCGGCGTGGCGTCTCGCGCGGTACACTCGCGTCCCTTCCGTCGACCTCGGAGCCGGCTCGCCGTGCCCCGAGAACCCGCCGATTCCGCCATGAGCTCCGCGGTCCGTCCCCTCGCCTCCAATCGCCGTGCGCGACACGACTATCACGTCCTCGAGAAGCTCGAGGCGGGGCTGGCGCTGCTGGGGACCGAGGTGAAGTCCATCCGCAACGGCAAGATCCAGCTCAAGGACAGCTACGTGGAGTTCCGTGACGGCGAGGCCTTTCTGGTCGGCGCTCACGTCAGCCCCTACACCCACGGCAATCGCGAGAACCACGACCCGGAGCGCCCCCGCAAGCTCCTGCTCAAGCGGCGCGAGATCGACCGCCTCGCGGGCAGCGTCCAGGGCAAGGGGTTCACCGTGGTCCCGCTCGAGGTCTACCTGAAGGACAACCGGATCAAGGTCGAGGTCGGACTGGTGCGCGGCAAGCAGCAGTACGACAAGCGGCTCGCGGAGCGCGAGCGCGAGCTCGATCGCGAGGCCCAGGCCGCGGTCGGACGCCGCCGGAAGGGAATGATCGAGTGAGCGAAGTGATCCGGGTGCGCGGAGCGCGCGAGCACAACCTGAAGAACGTCACGGTGGAGATCCCGCGCAATCGGCTCGTGGTGATCACCGGGGTCTCCGGCTCCGGGAAGTCCTC
Organism: Thermoanaerobaculia bacterium; assembly: GCA_035546295.1. Lineage (GTDB taxonomy): Bacteria > Acidobacteriota > Thermoanaerobaculia > Multivoradales > Multivoraceae > DATKBT01. The sequence goes on from DATKBT010000056.1 coordinate 9,001, forward strand.
GCTCGCCTTCGACACCCTGTTCGCCGAAGGCCAGCGCCGGTACGTCGAATCGCTCAGCGCCTACGCCCGCCAGTTCCTCAACCAGGCGGAGAAACCGGACGTCGACGGCATCGACGGTCTATCGCCGGCGATCTCGATCGAGCAGAAGTCGGTCTCGCGCAACCCGCGATCGACCGTCGGCACGGTGACCGAGATCCACGACTACCTGAGGCTCCTCTACTCCTCGATCGGGGTCCCCCACTGTCCTCGGTGTGGCGAGCAGATCCGCCCCCAGACCGTTCAACAGATGGTCGACCGCATCCTCTCCCTGCCCGAGGGGACACGCCTCGTGTTGATGGCGCCCTACGTGCGCGGCAAGAAGGGGGAATACCGGAAGCAGCTCCAGCAGATGTCCAAGGAGGGTTTCCTGCGCGCGCGCATCGATGGCGAGACCTACGAGCTCGACGGCGAGCTCCCGACGCTCGACAAGCAGAAGAAGCACGACGTCGACGTGGTGGTCGACCGTCTGATCGTCAAACCCGGGATCGAGACGCGGCTGGCGTCGTCGCTCGAGACCGCACTCGACGTCGGCAAGGGGCTCGCCCTCATCGCGCCGGCCGGCCTCGCCGAGGAGACGCTGTCGCAGAACTACGCCTGCGTCTCGTGCGGCACCTCGCTCTCCGAGATCACGCCGCGGCTGTTCTCGTTCAACAGCCCGTTCGGCGCCTGCCCGTCGTGCTCGGGGCTCGGGACCCTGATGTCGGTCGACGAGGAGAAGGTGCTCGACGACCCGAAGCTCTCGATCATGGGCGGCGTGCTCCGGCCCTGGCCGGCCGGCTCGAAGTCCTGGCGCCTGCGGATGATCGCAGCGGTCGGACGCTCGCTGGACTTCGACCTGACGACTCCATGGAACCAGCTCGACGCGCGCGCGCAGCGGGTCGTCCTCTACGGCACCGGGGCAGCCGAGCTCGACTTCGAGATGAGCGGCCGTCGCTCGAGCTACAAGTGGCGAGGGCGCTACGAGGGGATCATCCCCACCTTCGAGCGGCGGTATCGCGAGACCGACTCGCAGTCGGTGCGCACCGAGATCGAGAAGTACATGTCGGTCAGCCCCTGCGCCGAATGCAGCGGCCGGCGGCTGCGGCCCGAGGCGCTGGCGGTCCTGGTCTCGGGCCATCCGATCGACGAGCTCTGCGCCCTGCCGGTCTCGAAGCTGCGCGACGTGGTCGACGCCTTCGAGCTGAGCGAGAAGGAGCGCGCGATCGCGGGAAAGGTGCTGCAGGAGATCGGCGACCGCCTCGGCTTCCTGCACGACGTCGGTGTCGGCTACCTGTCACTGGAGCGCGCCTCGGGAACGCTGTCCGGCGGCGAGAGCCAGCGGATCCGCCTGGCCACCCAGGTTGGCAGCAAGCTGATGGGCGTGCTCTACGTCCTCGATGAGCCTTCGATCGGCCTGCACCAGCGCGACAACGCCCGGCTGCTCAACACTCTGCGCGGCATGCGCGACCTCGGCAACTCGGTGCTGGTGGTCGAGCACGACGAGGACACCATGCGGTCCGCAGACTGGATCATCGACCTCGGCCCGGGAGCCGGCGAGCACGGCGGAGCGGTGGTCGCGGCGGGGACCTTCGAGGAGGTGCGCGAGCACCGGGAGTCGCTCACCGGCCGGTATCTGCGGGGCGAGCTCGCGGTGCCGGTCCCCGAGACGAGGCGTGCGGGCAACGGCGCGCGGATCACGATTCGCGGCGCCATCCACAACAACCTCAAGGACATCGACGTGGAGATTCCGCTCGGCCGCTTCGTCGCGGTGACCGGCGTCTCGGGCTCCGGCAAGAGCAGCCTGATCCACGACGTCCTCTACCGGGCCCTGGCGCGGCACTTCTACCGCGCCACCGAGCAGGCGGGGAGCCACGCGCGCATCGACGGTCTCGAGCACCTCGACAAGGTGATCGCCATCGACCAGAGCCCGATCGGCCGCACGCCTCGCTCCAACCCGGCGACCTACACCAACGTGTTCGGACCGATCCGCACGCTGATGGCGAAGACGCCCGAGGCGCGGGCGCGCGGCTACAAGCCCGGTCGCTTCTCGTTCAACGTAAAGGGCGGTCGCTGCGAGGCGTGCGCCGGCGACGGCCAGATCAAGATCGAGATGCACTTCCTCCCCGACATCTACGTGCCCTGCGAGGTGTGCGGGGGTCTTCGCTACGACCGCGAGACGCTGCAGGTGCGCTATCGCGGACTCAACATCGCCGACATCCTCGATCTCTCCGTCGAGCGAGCGAGCCAGGTGTTCGTGAACATCCCGCCGATCCGCCGCATCCTGGCCACCCTCGATGAAGTCGGCCTCGGCTACATCCGGCTCGGCCAGCCGGCGACGACACTGTCGGGCGGCGAGGCGCAGCGCGTCAAGCTCGCCACCGAGCTGTGCAAGCGCTCGACCGGGCGGACTCTCTACTTGCTCGACGAGCCGACCACCGGGCTCCACTTCGACGACGTGCGCAAGCTCGTGGCGCTGCTCCAGCGCCTTGCAGATCGGGGCAATACCGTGCTGGTCGTCGAGCACAACCTCGACGTGATCAAGGCCGCCGACTGGCTGGTCGACCTCGGCCCGGAAGGGGGCGAGGCCGGCGGCCGGGTGGTGGCGGCGGGGACGCCCGAGGAGGTGGCGGGCGTCGAGGAGAGCCACACCGGGGCCTTCCTGCGCCGGATGCTCGACGGTCGCGCGACGGTTTCCGCGACCGCGAACGAGCGGCGGAGCGAGAGGACACCTCGTCAGCCGGCGAAACGGAGCCCGAAGGCGACGACCGAGAAGGCTGGGGCCAAGAAGGCAATGACGAAGAAGGCAACGGCGAAGAAGGCCATGGCGAAGAAGGCCATGGCGAAGAAGAAGGTGCGTCCGAAGGCCGGCGCGACGAAGCGAGCGCGGCGCTCCGGCTGAGGCTCGGCGTCCGGCGGCCGTCTCGAGCGCAACCCTGCGGCTGCGCAGGCGTTACACTGAGACGGGCAGGGGCTCCTCGGCTCCGCCCGCACGGCATGACCGAAGCTCGTGACCTCGACGCCCGGCGCGACGAGCTCAAGCTCGAGACGCTCTACGACCAGCTGGTCGCGCTGCACGCGCACCGGACCGAGCAGGAGCTCGTCGAGGACCTGCTGCAGCGGATCTGCGCGGTGGTCGATCCGTCGGCCGCGGCCGCGGTGACCCGCGATGCTGCGGGGGAGGCGCACGCCTCCTCGATGGTCGGATGGGAGGCGCCGGCGCCGAGCCCGCGCGAGCTGCTCGAGGCGCCGCTGTTCCTGGAGCTGCAGAGCTCGGTCGGTCCGCTGGTGCGCGAGGGAGGCGAGATCGGCGGTCGTGGCTATCGTCAGCTGGTGGCGGTTCCGCTGCGGTATCGCGAGACGCTGTTCGGCTACCTGGCGCTGGTCGACAAGGAGCGGCGCGGCGGCGGGGAGGTCGGCTTCAGCGAGGAGGACCGCCGTTTCGTCCAATCGGTGGCCGCGCTCGCCGGGGTCACGCTCGACGGGCTGCGGCAGTTCGAGTCGCTGCTCGACAAGAGCGAGCGCCTGGAGGAGGAGAACAAGCTGCTCAAGGAGCGGCTGGTTCACCAGGTCGCCGGCCAGCGGATCGTCGCCGAAGGGGCGCCGATGCGTCGGGTGATCGAGATCGCGGAGAGGGTGGCGCCCCGCAGTGTCAACGTGCTGATCCGCGGTGAGAGCGGCACCGGCAAGGAGCTGATCGCACGGCTGCTGCATCATCGTTCGGAGCGGCCGGGTCCCCTCGTCGTGGTCAACTGTGCGGCGCTGCCCGAGACCCTGCTCGAGAGCGAGCTGTTCGGGATCGAGGGGGGTGTGGCGACCGGCGTGCAGGCCCGCATCGGCAAGTTCGAGCTGGCCGACCGCGGCACGCTGTTCCTCGACGAGATCGGCGATCTCGTAGTCTCTCTCCAGGTCAAGCTGCTGCGAGCCCTGCAGGAGCGCGAGGTAGTGCGGATCGGCGGCCATCGCGCGAAGAAGGTCGACGTTCGTCTGGTCACCGCCACCCATCAGCCGCTCGAGGAGCTGGTCGAGCAGGGGAGCTTCCGCGAGGACCTCTATTACCGGATCAAGGGTGTCGAGATCCAGCTTCCGCCGCTACGCGAGCGGCGGGAGGACATCCCCCAGATGGTCCGGCACTTCGTCGAGCAGTTCTGTCGGCGCGAAGCCGTATCGCCGCCGGTCTTCCAGCGCGAGGCGCTGGCCATGCTCATGGGGCACGACTACCCCGGCAACGTCCGCGAGCTGCAAAGCCTGGTGGATGGAGCGGTTTCGCTCGCCGACGGGATCGTCGACGCCGATCTGATCTCGAGCCTGATGGGTGGCGGCGCGGGCGGGAGGCTCGGGCCGGAGGCCCTCGACCTCGACACGGTGAAGAGCCGCCACATCCGGAGGGTGCTGCGCATGACGTCCGGAAACAAGAGCGCGGCGGCCAGGATCCTGGGCGTCGATCGGCGAACCCTCGCCCGCAAGGGCTTCTGAAGCTCTCTCGCTCGGCGCGGCATCCTGTCGCAGGCGCGACAAGATGCCACATAAAGGTCCTGGGCGAGGCGAGTTGGCGCTTTTCGCCGAGATGCGTCCGGTGTACCTCCTTCGCGCCGAGGCATTCTGTCGCACTCGGGCCGCCCGCTTCCAGAGGTCTGGGGAGCCTCTCTGACTCACGTAAATCGTTGACACCAAAGGCCTTCTATCTTGTCGATCCGTGCCGCGCAGGCTTGGCAGGACCCTTGCTCTGCAAGAGATTCCGAGGGAGGTCGGCCATGCTAAAGTCCGCGAAGAGAGTTTTCGAGCTGCCCAGCGTGTCCGTGGAGTGGGTCTTCTCCACCGTGGCAGTCGGCGGCTTTCTCGGGCTCCTCTTGCAGGATCGCGTCCATCCGGCGATCATCTACCTGCTCCAACTCTTCCTGTCCTTTTGACGCGCCACGGCTCCGTATCCGGTCCGAAGTCGACGGGTCGGATCCACTGACCCGGCGTCCTCTCTTCCACCCGAGCCGCCGGATGCCCCAGCGGGTCGTCGCCGATGGCTGAACAGGCCGTTCTCAAAGAGATCCATCTCACGCTCAGGCTGGCTCCAGAAATGGAGCTGATCGCCTGCGAGAAGGCCTGCGCCGTGGCCGAGCTGGTCGAGATGAGCCCCGACCGCGTCGACGAGGTGCGCATGGCGGTCGTCGAAGCAGTGATCAACGCCATCGAGCACAGCGGCGCCGAGGATGATCGTCTGCATATGACGATCGCGGTTCTCGGCGAGGGCGAGGAGCCCCAAACCCTGCGCATCATCGTGCAGGATCACGGAGTTGGATTCGACCCCGAGAAACTGGTAGAACCTCGAATCGAGGAGAAGATCACGGCAAACAGCAAGCGCGGCTGGGGTCTTCAGATCATCGAGGGTCTGATGGATAGCGTGCGGGTCGAATCCAGCCCGCACGGCACTGCCGTGATCATGTCCAAGGCGCTGCAGGACCGGGCGACTCAGCCGGTGATTCGGGAGCGAGAATGACCGACAGCTTGAAGCTGAACGTGGATCGCCGCGATGGCGTCGCCGTGATCTACACGGACGGCTACATCAACAACCAGGGCGGCGAGGAGATCGCCAAGGTCGCCTACGAGCTGATCGACGAGGGGTACAAGGTTCTGCTGCTGAACCTGGCAGGGACCAAGATCGTCAACTCGATCGGCATCTCCATCCTGATCGAGATCATCGAGCGGATGATCGAGGTCGAGGGTCGCCTCGCCTTCTGCAACCTCACCCCCACCATCGACAAGACCTTCCACATCATGGGCCTGGCGCAGTACAGCAGCATCTTCCCGGACGAGAGCACCGCGGTCGAGCAACTGGGCTGAGCCTGCCCAAGCAGCCGGGGGTGTTCCGCGCCGTGGGCTGCTCTCGTCGACAGCCATGACCGTCAAAACGCAGCCCTGGTCGCTCCTCGAGGAAGCTTCCGATCGCGATTGGGAGAACGGCACTGTGCTGTGCCGGGCCCTCGACCTCTTCTGCGAGTCGCAGGGCGCACGCGCCGCCGCCGTCTTCGTCGAGGGGCAGAACGGCTACGAGCTGGTGCAGGGCTCGCAGGCCTCGAAGTTCGCTTCCCTGCTGCCCGCGGGCGCCGAGCTGCTGGAGCTGCCGGGGCGCTTCCGGCTCGCCGTGGACGGCGACCAGCCGCTGCGCCATCCCCCAGACGCTCCGATCGCCCTGTTGCTGAGCGCGGCGGCGCGACTGCAGCGCCTCCACGAGCGGCTCAAGGAGCAGGAGTTCGCCGAGAACTACAAGGTCGTCACGCTGGAGGCGCTCTACGACGTCGGGCTGGCGGTGGCTTCGACCCTCGACCTCGAAAAGCTCTGCGAGGAGATCCTGCTGCGTGCGGTCTCGCTGCTCGACGCGCGGCGTGGCGCCTTCTACCTGGCCGACGGGGGCTCCTATACGTTGCGCGGGACGATCGGGGGAGAGGCGCGACCGTCGCTGCCCCATGACGATCCAGGGCTCCAGGCGCTCGAGCCTGGCGCCGGGACCGAGCGTTGCGGGCTCGATCTCCTGCCGGGAGCACGCTTTCCGCTGACGGTGGCGATCGCCTACAAGGGGAAGACCAAGGGGCTCCTCGCGGTCGCCGACAAGGAGAGCCGGACCGGCGTCGGTCCCTTCTCCGAGCCGGACCGCCGGGCGCTCGAGCTGTTCGCCACCCAGGCGGCGATCGCGCTGGAGAACGCGAACCTGCACCGACAGGCGCTCGAGAAGGAGCGGCTCGAGCGCGAGATGCAGCTCGCGGCCGAGATCCAGCGCGGAATCCTCCCGGCGCGCATGCCGAGCAGCAGCGCGCTCGAGATCGTCGGCTGGAACCGGCCCACCCGGCAGGTCGGAGGCGACTACTACGGATCGGTCTCGCTCCACGGCGGCGCCCTCGGCGTGGTGGTCGCCGACGTCACCGGCAAGGGCATGCCGGCCGCGCTGCTCGTGGCGACGCTCCACTCGGCGCTCCACCTGCTGCTCGAGAAGCGCGAGCCGAACGCCGACCTGCTCGCCACGCTCAACCAGCACATCGCCGAGTCGAGCAGCAGCAACAAGTTCATCACCATGATCCTGGTCGACGTCGATCCCCGCGCGGACGCGCTGGGCTATCTCAACGCCGGTCACAATCCGGGGCTGGTGATCCGCCCCGACGGATCGGTCGAGGAGCTCCGAGCCAGCGGCTTGCCGTTGGGGCTGTTGCGCGGCGCCACCTACGAGTATCGCCGCGTCCCGTTCCACCCGGGTGACCTGGTCTGTCTGTACAGCGACGGCATCACCGAGTGCACCTCGCCGGACGACGAGGAGTTCGGCGAGAAGCGGTTGGTCTCGTTTCTCCGAGAGCGCCGGATCGAGCCCCTGTCCGAGATCATCCAGGAGCTCGATGAAGCCGTCACCCGCTTCGCCGCCGGCCAGCCCCAGGGTGACGACCAGACCGTCGTGCTGCTACGGAGGGCGTAGAGGCAGCCCGGACCGCGGTCCCGGAATCCTCCGGACAGGCTCGTCTTCTGCGGCTGCCGGTGCGCCGCGCCGATCGGGTCCGCTCCGTCGCGCCGGTCAGTCGAAGGCCTCTTCGGCGGCCGAGGCCAGGCGATCCGCGGTCTCCTTCATCCGGCGGTCGGTGAGATCGGTGACCGCTTCGATCAGACGCTCACCGTGGACTCTGCCGATGTAGAACCCGGCGGCAGCCGCCACCGCCAAGGAAGACAGCGGATAGGTCCGCACCAGCTCGACCCAGTCGAGCTCTGCGGGCATCACCTGATCGATCAACCGATCCGGGAAGGCGGCGTCGCCCGATACGCTCTCCGCCGCGCCAGGGTCCACGTCGGGGGAGCTCACCGCCGACGATCGCCTCGCAGGAGGAAGCCGAGCGCGAATCCGAGCCCGGCCGCGATCAGGACCGATCGGCCGGGATTGTCGCGGACGTAGACGTTGACGTCGTCGATCAGCTGGTCGACGTCCTTGCGGGCCCGGTCGTAGCCGTGCCGCACGTTCTCCTTCGCGGTACCGTAGCGCTCCTTGGCGACCTCCGTCGCCTTGGACGCCTGCGTGCGCAGGTCGTCGCTCACCGCCCGAACCCGTTTGCGCGCCGTCTCGACCGTCTCGCGAACGGCTTCCTTCGCGCGCCCCATCTTGTTGGCGCCGTCCTCGACAGCCACCTCGATCTCATCCGCTACGCCGACTGCTCCGGCTTCCTTTTCAACCATGTTTCGAACCTCCTGCTCGGTGCCAGTCCTCAGGACCCACCATCATACACGCAGCGCGGAGGGCGCGAGGAGACGTACCCCGACGCGGCGGCCGCGATTCGCGGCTCTTCGAGGGAGCTCTTCGGCACTCGGGCTGGATCTCTGCGCAGCGCCGCCGATCCTGGGCGGTCCGTGGGCGGAATCGTCGGCGATCGCAGGATGGTTGGAGGTTGAACTGGCCGCGTTCGGGCGGCTATGATTCCCGACCCCGTGGGGCAGTAGCTCAGCTGGGAGAGCACCACGTTCGCAACGTGGGGGTCGAGGGTTCAAGTCCCTTCTGCTCCACCACTCCCTCCCTTCGGTCGGTCGCGGCGGATCAGAAGGTCCTTGGCGGCTCGCCTCGCTTGCGAGCAAGCGAGACTCGGCGACAAGTCCCGCGTGCTCGTGGTCGCGGGAGAGGTAAGACGGTACTCCCTCCCTCCCTTCGGTCGGTCGCGGCGGATCAGAAGGTCCTTGGCGGCTCGTCTCGCTTGCGAGCGAGCGAGACTCGTGACGGCGAAGCTCGGCCTCTCGGAAGAGAGGGCCTTCGACGGCGAGGTCTTCGTAGCTGCCGAGCTCCTGCTCGGCCGACGATCGAGCGGAAAGGGGTCGAGCGATTCGAACCTTTGCGTCGCGTCACGTCATCGGTCGGCCGACGGCCGCTACTGGAGGGACTTCGTGACGGCGAGGTCGGCGGGGAGCCGGAGCTCGGGGAGGCGCGCCGCCAGAGCCTGGCGGCGAGGCTCCAGCCAGGGGGGAAGCGTCAGGTGCGTGCCGAGCTCCGTCGGCGACTCGTCCACCGTGAATCCCGGCGAATCGGTGGCGATCTCGAAGAGGACGCCGCCCGGCTCGCGGAAGTAGATCGATTCGAAGTAGTTGCGGTCGAGCACCGGCGTCAGGTCCATCCCCGCCTTCGCGAGCACCCGACGCCACTCCAGCTGCGCCTCCCGCGATGTCGTGCGCCAGGCGATGTGGTGCGCGGCGCCGATTCCCATTCGCCCTGGCTCCGTCTCGGGTCGGCAGTGCAGGTCGATCGTGGCCGCGTCCTGCCCGTCGCCCACTCGGAAGCGGAAACGGGACCCCTCGGCGGCGAGCTCCCGAAGGCCCATCGTCGCCGTCAGGAGCTCGGCCGTGTGCTCGTACCCGTTCAGACAGAGCGTGGCACCGGCAAAGCCGCGGATCTGGTGCTCCACGGGTACCGGCCCCTGTGCCCATGGCTCTCGCGGCGCGCCACCCTCGCGGGCCACCAGCTCGAGAGGCAGCCCGTCGGGATCGACCAGCGAGACCACCGATTCGCCGAAGCGTTCCTCGGGCCCCCAGAAGTCGACCGCGGCCGCGGCCAGACGGTCGACCCAGAAATCCCGTGAGCTGGCCGGGATCCAGAAGCGAGTGGCCGAGATCTGCCCTGTACCCGGGCGAGCCCGTGCCGTGACCATCGGAGGGAGGACCCAGGCGAAGAAGGTACAGGATCGTGCCGGCAGATCCGAGCCCGTCGCCGTAGTAGAGGTGATAGGTGCCGGGGTCGTCGAAGTTCACCGTCTTCTTGACCAGCCGCAGACCGAGAAGCCCGGTGTAGAAGTCCAGGTTCCGCTGGGGGTCGCCGCAGATCGCCGAGATGTGGTGGATGCCCGGCAGCGTCAGAGTGCTCGATCCAGCCATCTCGTGCTCCTCGGCGAAGCCCGGCAGCGGCGCTCGGGCCGACCGTTCGTCGGCTACGGTCGACCCTCTTCTCGCTCCAGCTCCCGACGGTCCCAGCGGCCGAGATCGGCCGCTGCCTCGTAGCTGCTTTGCAGGAACGACAACAGCGCGCTCTCGGGGTCTCTCGACTCGCGCACGGCTTCCCAGGGCAGGACGAACTCGCCGAGGTCCGGCTGCCAGTAGGCGGCATCCGGTGCGACCGCCGCCGCTTCGAAGCCGGTCGGGTTCGGATAGGCGTAGGCGTAGAAGGCGGCATCGTCGACTGGCCCTCCCGGCGTCCCCGGCCAGAAGCCGGCGCTCGCGCATTCGCGATTGTAGGCCTCCTGGGCGACGGCCAGTGGCAGATTGGGTGGGGCCGACGACGGCGAGGTCGCAGCGCGCCCCGAGAATCGAGTCACCGCGAGGTCGAAGCTCCCCCAGAAGAAGTGCACCGGGCTGCACTTGCCGACGAAGCGCGAGCGGAAGCGTCGCAGCACGCGGTCGGCCTGCAGAAGCACCCGCCAGAACCGCTCCACGGCCTCGCCGTCGTAGGGGCGAGGCGTGTCGTCGAGATGAAAGGGAACCGCAACTTCGAGCTCGTTGGGCATGGAGTCGATGCGCACCGGGACCTCGAGACGATCGAGGGTCGCCATGAGCTCGGCATGGAAGCTGGCGACGGTGCGTGGCGCGAGCGCGATTGCGGCCCTCTCGCCGTCGGAGATGTGGATCTCGAGGCGGTGGGCGAGGAAATCGAAATCGAGCTGGAAGACGCGCCACCCGTGGGGGATCGGCCCGGTGGTCAAGCCGCGCGCCGTGAGATAGAGCGTCACGCCCCAGGAGTGGTTGATCCAGGGGCCCTGAGTGAGCCGAACCTTGCCGACGATCTGCGTCCACAGATGGAGCGCCGCGCGGCTGTCGGTCCACTGGGCGAGGGGGAGTGGCGGCCACGCCTCGGCGGTGCTGGCCGAAGGTCTGCTCATCGACGGCTCCTCCCGCTCCAGGGTCAATCTCTCCACGACGCGAGTCGGCCGCTCGAGCGGTCGCGCGTCCTCATCCTACAGACCGCGGACACGATGACGACGAGGATCACGGCGCGCGTTCGAGATCGACACGTCCTGTCGCCGAGCCGCCCGCCTCGGGGATCGCTGACCCGAGTCGGTGGGACACGCGATCACGAGCGGCTGAGCAGCGCCAGAAGACGCCCCGCGAGCCCCGTTCCCAAATCGTCGAGCGGCGGCTGCCGGATCACTCGCAGGCGGCCGCGGCGGCGCAGCACGCGGAATCGCCCCCGGCCCTTGCGGTTGCGCCAGAAGCGCAGGTCGACCTCGGCGCGACCGACGCGCAGACCCCGGACCTCGAGCTCGGGGAGCCAGTCGGGGAGCAACGGTGAGACGGCGAGGACGTGCAGCGGCGCGAGCGGCTGGAGCCCCAGCAGCGACTGGACCAGCAGCGGCCAGGCGCTCTGGTTCCAGGCCTGCGGAACGTTGCTGTGCGGGTAGCAGCCCGGATGCCCCCACTCGTCGCGATCCAGTCCGCCGACGCACTCCGGAATGCGGCCCCGGCCCCACAGCCGCCCGAGCTCCCACAGCGCGCTCGCCAGCTCGAGCACCCGGTCGTCGAGCCCGTACCGGCGCAGCCCGAACAGGATCGTCGAGTTCTCGACCGGCCAGACAGTGCCGAGGTGGTAGTCGAAGGGGTTGTAGGCGGGGTTGTCGGCCGACAGCGTACGGATCCCCCAGCCGCTGAACAGCTCGGGCGAGAAGAGGCGGTCGACCAGCCGCGGGATGTGCCGGCGGGCGACGATGCCGCTCGCCAGACAGTGGCCGACGTTGGAGGTGAGGGTGCGAACGGGCAGCATGTCAGCGTCGAGGCCGAAGGCGAGCATGCCCTCGTCGTCGAGCCAGAAGTCGCGGTTGAACCGGCTCTCGAGCTCGCTCGCTTCGCGCCACAGGCGCCGGGCTGCCCGCCAGCGGCCCAGGATGGCAGCGAGCACCGCTGCGACCTGCAGGGCCGCGTACCAGTAACCCTGCAGCTCGCAGGACGCGAACGGCGGCTCGACCTGCTCTCCTCGCTCGTCGACCACCGCGTTGTCGCTGTCCTTCCACCCCTGATGCCTGGGGCCCTGGGGCGAGCGGGTGAGGTACTCGAGGTAGCCGTCGCCGTCGCTGTCACCGTGCCGACGCGCCCACTCGAGGACGGCCATCGCCGCGGGCCAACGATCGCGTAGCGCTCGCCGGTCACCGGTCCACGCGAAGCTCTGCCCCAGCGAGATGACGAACATCAACGGCGAGGCGTAGTCCCCGTAGTAGCGGCCGAAGGGATTCTCGTCGAGTCGCGCCAGCGGCCCACGCCGGGCCTGCTGGACCAGCCGGCCGGGCTGCTCGTCACGCCACGGATCCTCGCGGCGTCCGATGAGCCGGACCGCCTTGGCCTGAGCCGCGGCGAGCAGCTCGCCGCCGTCGAGGCATGCGGCCTGCCAGGCGGCGGTGATGCTGTCGCGGGCGAAGAAGGCGGGGTAGTAGGGGATCCCGGCGGCCGGCGCCAGCCACTCCTGCCGTGGTCCGTCGAGCAGCGCCAGCGAGCCCAGGTCCTCCAGCGCAGAATCGGCGAGCTCGACGAAGGCATCGCCGCCCGGGGCGATCAGGCGCGCCGCGCCCGCGCGCCACTGCGCCAGCCGCTCCTCGCGCTCGTCCTCCCCGGTCTCCGTGATCGGGTCGGCGTCGTCGATTGCGCGCACGTCCAGCACCAGGTCGACCGGCTCCTGGCGCCGCAGAATCAGCACCGCCTCCAGCCGGTCGCCTGACCATCGCCAGTCGGCGCCGCCCGCGACGACTCGCGTCGACAGCGGCAGCTCGGGGTGCTCGCAACCGAGCACGACCGCGCCGTCGGACGCCTCGACCCGGGCGTCGAATCCTCCGTGCCCGGCCGCCGCCTGCTGCAGGTCGGCGAAGTCGGCAGCGAGTCGCCAGGCGACCGGGACCTCCACCTCGTCGTGGGCTCGAACGGCGATTCGCACCCGCACCGTCAACGAGGCCGGTCGAACCCGCCAGCACGCGGAGAGGTCGACCCCCCGCGCCAACAGGCCATGCCGCAGCGTGGCGCCGCCAGAGCCGCTGCCGCCGCCACCCCGCGTCTCGACCGGCGGGTAGAGGAAGGACGCCTCGATCGTCTGCGGTCCCTCGGCGATCGACCCGAGCTCCGGATCCTCGTCGAACAGCTCCAGGCGGAGCACGGAGAGATGTCGTGCCTCGCGGAAGAAGTAGCCGCTGAAGGTCCCTCCGCCGCACCAGGCTTCGGCGTCCATCGCGAGCAACGACGGGCCGCACCAGGCATGGCGGTGCTCCGTTCGCAACAGAGTCTCCGCTCGCCACCGGTGGTCCGGCCGCCGCTCGTCTCGTCTCGCCGGCGTCTGTCCCGATCCCCGTCGAGGTGGCCGCCTTCTTCCAAGCCTGCGCCGAACGTGCCCCATCAGTCCCGCGGGCTCCGCTCCGGGGTGGGGTGGACGCAGGGATCGAAGCCTTCCGCGGCGAGGGCCGGAGGGCGATCGGAGGGCGACAGCCCATTGCCTGCGTCATCGCCCGGGTCGCCGGTGTCGGTGGGTGGGCCGGAGTCGGTCTGGTCGTCGTGCGAGCTCATGCCCCGAGTCGACATGCCATCGCCGTGCCACCCGGCGGGCCGAAAGGGGCGTCAGTGGCGGCAACGGTGGTGGCGCGCCCCCGTCCGGCGCGATCGGTCGCCTCGGCCGCTCGTGCTCGAGGTCCGGAGGTCGCGGCTCCCGGCTCGCTCCTGGCGCTCTGCGGGCTGCCCGGCCGTCCGTCAGTCCTAGCGGGTTCGTGGTGTTCACCACTCCCCAACGAGCAGCGAGGTCGCGGCGCGGTCATACCACGAGCCCGCTAGCCGATCACTCGTGCGCCGCAAGCCCGCAAGCGGGCGCGGCGCGGTCGACCAGGCCACAGCCGTTTCTCTGGGCGAGCGTAGCGGCTCGATCGAACTTTGACGGTTTTGTGATTCCCGCTGGCCTAGTCGACCTAGAGCTCGGGCGGATTGTCCGGCTTGCCCTCCGCCTTGCCCTCCGGCTTGCCCTCCGCCTTGCCGGTCATCGGCACGAAGCGGACGGCCTCGATGCTGTGCTCCTCGATGCCGTCCTCGGTCTTGAGGATCAGGCGCAGATCCTGGAAGAAGCCACCGACCGGCGCCACCATCCGGCCACCCACCCGCAGCTGCTCCAGAAGCGGACGCGGGATCTCCTTGGGCGCGGCGGTCAGGACGATGGCGTCGAAGGGCGCCTCCTCCGGCCAGCCGTTGTAGCCGTCGCCGGCCCTGATCTCGACGTTGTCGTAGCCGAGCTCCTCGAGCGTCTCGCGCGCGCGTCGCGCGAGCGCCTCGAGGATCTCCACGCTGTAGACGCGCCGCGCCACTCGCGACAGCACCGCCGAGTGGTATCCGGAGCCGGTGCCGATCTCGAGCACCTTCTCGCTGCCGTCGAGATCCAACAGCGCCGTCATCAGCGCGACGACGTAGGGCTGGGAGATCGTCTGGCCGTGCCCGATCTGGAGCGGCTGATCGGCATAGGCCGAGGCGCGCTGTTCCTCCGGCACGAAGAGGTGCCGAGGGACTGTTCGCATCGCGCGCAGGAGCTCCGGCTGGCTGATGTTGCGGGCGACGATCTGGGTCTCGACCATCCGCTCGCGTTGCGTTGCGAAGTCCCGCTCGTCGGTCGCTCTTGGGCGCGATGACGGCTCCTGCGCCGTCGAATGCGTGGAGCCGATGGGAGCGACGGTGGCGATCAAAGCGAGCAGGACCGCCGGCGATCGCACCCGGCGGCGAGCGGCCGACCGGCGTCGGGCGCGAGGACCTGTGGGGTGGTGGAGGGAGCGCAAGGTTGGCAGCCTCGGCGGAGAGGGAGCTCGACGGATCATCATATCGGGAGCCGATCGGCCGCCCCGCACGTTCGGGCGTCTCTCCCTCGGTCTCGTGCAGCACCGGGTGCAGCGGCGCTCTCCGTACGACACACCTGTTCGAACGGACAAGCAAGCTCTGCGCCAGCCCGAGCCGGATCCTCCTTGCTGCTAGATTCGAATCAGATGATCCTGACCGAGGCACCAAGCCCACGAGGTGCGCGCCAGCGCTCCGAGCGCGAGCCTGGATCGGAGAGATCGCCGCTCTCCCTCCTGCCGACGCGCCAGGTGACCTCTCGTCTGGACGCCGGCGTCCGGAGCTCGGTCGCCGACGAGACCGAGATCAGCTGGATGGAGATCCGCCGCAGTCGGGCCGCGGTCGGCCTCGACGCGGTCGAGTCCTTTCGGGTCCGCGAGCGGACCGTGCAGGTGCGGGTGGTCGAGGGCGGGCGCGTCGGTCTCTATCGAACCGGCGACACGCAGCTCGGCGAGATGGACCATGCCGTGCGGATGGCGCTCGGTCATTCCCGCGTCGCACCGCGGCGCCAACCCCCACCGCTCCCCGGCGAGGAGCAGCCGCTGCCTCCCCGGCTGCCGATCCACGACCGGGCGGCGGCGCATCTGGATCCCGAGAAGGCCCGCCGCTGGCTGCAGGCCTACGCCGGCGAAGACGAGGCCGCCGTTCTCGAGTGGGCCGAGGGACAGGTCGTCGTGTGCAACAGCAGAGGGCTGCGGCGGTGGTCGCGCGCCACCCTCTGCTACCTGCAGGTACGAAGCGGCGACGGACCCGCGGCCGGCTTCGCCACCGACGCTTCGAGGAGCCTCGTGGGGCTCGAGCCGGAGGCGGTGTTCGAGCGCGCGCGCCGGCGACGCGCCCGCGACGCCGTCCGCGTGCAGGCGGTGGAGAGGATGCCCCTGGTCCTCGCACCGGAGGCCGCGGCCGAGCTGGTGGCACTGCTCAATCAACGAGCGCTGAGCGCTCACGCCTACCGCGAGGGAGGCTCCTTCCTGCGCGAGCACACCGGCGTCCAGGTCTTCGACCAGCGCATCACGCTGCGCGACGACGGCACCGACACCGCCGGGCTGCCGTTCGGCTACGACCTCGAGGGCCGCACCAAGAGGTCGGTCCTGCTGGTCGAGCAGGGGGTTCCGCGGACCCCGGCCCTCGACACCTGGAGCGCCGCGGAGCTCGGTCTGGAGCCGACGGCTCACGCCGTCGGTCCCGACGAGGGGCTGGCGCTCAACCTCCACCTCGAGCCTGGCGAGTCCTCCGAGGCCGAGTTGCTGCGCACTGCCGGGGAGGGAGTGTGGATCAGCCGGCTCGAGGCGGTGGAGTGTTTCGATCCCGCTCGGGTCCTGTTGCGGGCGCGCGCTCGAGGAGTCCGTCGGATCGCCGGCGGCGAGATCACCCACGCGCTGCCGGCCCTGGTCTGGGAGGACAGCCTGCTGCGCCTCTTCTCGCACGTCACCGCCATCGGCCGCGCAACCGCGACCCGCCCGTCGAGCGATCATCTGCTCGGCGGGATCACCGCGCCGGCGTTGCTGGTCGGCGAGGCCGCCAGCCTGCGACCGTTGCCGTGAGCTGTCCGGGACCGTCGCCGGGTCGAGTGGCGGAGAGTGGCTGAGCTCACCCTGTCCGGAGCGGCCGACGAGTACAATGAGCCGGGCCTTCACGGCAGTCTCTGCCCGACGACAGTCCTGCCCGACTCCCTGCCCAACCTCCATGACCTCCTCGAACGAAGACGAGAAGAACCGGCAGTGGCGCGAGCTGGTGACCGTCTCCGAGGACGCCGAAGCCCGGCTGATCGAGGGCCGGCTGGAGAGCGAGGGCATCGCGTGCCAGATCGAGTCGCTGGTCTTCACCCAGGAGCCGGTCCAGTTCGGGCTCCTCGGCGGCGTTCGAGTCCACGTGTGGGCGCACGACTTCGATCGCGCGGCCCGGCTGCTCGACGAGCTGCGCGACCGCAGCGCGGGAGAAGTGAGCGGGCCAGAAGATGACGGGCCAGAAGCGGACGGGTCACGAGAAGGCGAGGGAGTCGAGGGAGAAGCGCGGGAAGGGGAGTCGTGAGCCAGCCCGAACGGCTGGGCCGCTACCGGATCATCGGGCTGCTCGGCTCCGGCGCCATGGGCGACGTGTACCTGGCGGAGGATCCACAGATCGAGCGGCGCCTCGCGATCAAGACGGTGCGGGTCGGAGGCAGCGACGAGGAGATCCGGGAGCGCAAGGAGCGGCTCCTGCGCGAAGCGAAGGCGGCGGGGAAGCTCATCCACCCCCACGTCGTGACGCTGTTCGACTACGGCGAGGACGAAGGGGTCGTCTACCTCGCCTTCGAGTACGTCGAGGGGGAGGACCTGCGCCAGCGCATCGATCGCGAGCCCCCGCTCACCGTCCGCGAGGCGCTGACGCTGATCCGACAGACCGCCGGCGCGCTCGCGCTCGCCCACCGGCAATCGATCGTCCATCGGGACATCAAGCCGGCCAACATCCTGGTCACCGCCAGCGGCGACGCCAAGGTCACCGACTTCGGCATCGCCAAGCTGCGCGACCAGACGTCCAACCTGACGATGAGCGGGTCGATCATCGGCACTCCCCACTACATGTCGCCCGAGCAGATCAAGGGGGAGCAGCTCGACGGCCGGTCGGACCTCTTTTCCCTCGGCTCGGTGCTGTTCGAGATCCTGCACGGCGATCGGCCCTTCGCGGCCGACTCGGTGACCACCGTCGTCTATCTGATCCTCCACCACGATCCGGTCGAAGGCACGCGCCACGATCTGCCGGCGCCGCTGCGGGAGCTGGCCCGGCGAATGCTGTCGAAGGACCGCGACGAGCGCTTCACCCGTGGCGAGCAGGTGGTCGAGGCCATCGATCGTCTTCTCAAGGAGCTTCCGGAGGCCCACCTCGCGGCGCCCGCGCGGGGCCCGTCACCCCCCGATGCTCCGATCGTGGGCCCCTCGTCGCCGGCGCAGATGGGCGGCGAGACCTACGCGCTCCCGGCCTCCGCGCCGCCCCACCACGTGCCGCCGACGCCCGGCACGATGCCTCCGTCCCCGGGGCCGCGGGCGGGGACGAGCGGGACGGTGGTGCCGACGCCGCCCCTCGCCGCAGTCTCGCCGACGGCGGCCACGGCGGCTCCTCCCGGCACCGCGACTGCCGCACCGCCGGGCGGTACGCTGGTCGCCGACGCGACCCTTGCGCGACCTGCGAGGTCGCGCGCCTGGATCCTGGCCGGCTGCATCGCACTCCCGCTCGTGCTCGCCGTCGGCGGAGTCGCCCTGCTGATTCCGCAGGCGATGTCGTGGATGGAGGCGCGCCGGACGGACCGGAGCACGCCGAGCGACGTCTCGGAGCCGGGTCCCGACGATGCCGGGATCCGTTCCGGCCCGCCACGGCCGACCGGCGAGCTGGCGGCCGCCGGCGACGCGAGCCCGGTCACCGCCGAGGAAGGAGCCGAGGAAGAGCAGCCGCCCCGCACCGCGCCGGACCAGGACGCCGACGAGGATCCCGAGGAAGGGGCCGCCGAGGATCCCCCGCGCGTGAGCCGTCCGGAGAGGAGCCCCGAGAGCACATCGCCCGAGTCGCGGCCGCAGGAATCGCGACCTCGGGAGACGCGAGCGCAGGAGACGCGACCCCCGCAGACCAGGGCCGCGCAGACCGACGATCCGCCGCCCCAGGAACGCAGCACGAGGACGCCCACCTCCGGCCGGAGCACGCCGCCCTCCGTCCCGGCGGCGACCGAGACCGAGACCGACACCGAGACAGCGCCCGCGTCCGCTCCTGCGAGGCCCGCCGAGGAGGCGGCCGCGGATCCGCCCGTCGAGGAGGTCCCGTTCGACCGCGAGCTGAACAGCGGTCTGCGCCTGAGCCTGGTGGTCGAGCCGGAGGAGACGTACGTGCTGTTGAGATCCGCCTACGACACGCGCTTCACCAGCGTTGGACAGGCGATGGACTACGACGCCACGAAACGTCGAGGCGAGCCCTTGGCGCTGCCATCGGACGGCGTGCACTACGTGATGCTGCGGGCCGAGGGGTTCGCCGACCACGTGGTGAAGCTCGACGTCCAGCCCGGCCGTCCGACCACCACCTACTCGTGGACGATGGGACGCTCGGGGCAGCGCAGCGCGAGCCGTGCGAGCCAGCCGACCGAGATCGCGGTTCGCGAAGGAATTACCTTCGGAGATGGACCCCGGCGGGCGAAGGTCGAGGTGGACGGCGAGGACGTCGGCCAGCTACGCAAGTACCAGGATGGCAAGCTGCTCCGGCTCGGACCGGGCCGGCATCGGGTGGTCGTGACTCAGGGCTCGCAGCGCTTCGAGCTCGAGGTCGAGGTGTCCGCGGGCGCTGCGTCCGACCGGCAGGTGGTGACGCTGGGGAGTGGCGATTGAGCCTGGCGGTCGCGGAGAGGAGGCGAGAGCTCAGCCTCCCAGGGCGCCTCGGACGGTTCGTGCTCGACAACGGGCTGCGGGTGTGCGTCCTCGAGAACCGGGTCGCGCCTCTCGTCTCCGCGGCGCTCTGGTATCGCGTCGGTGCTCGAGACGAGCTCCCGCACCAGTACGGGGCCGCGCACTTCCTGGAGCACATGATGTTCCGCGGCGCCGAGCGCTTCGGCCCCGGCGAGATCGACCGGCTGACCTCGGAGTTGGGGGGCAGCTGCAACGCCTTCACCTCTCACGACTCGACGGTCTACACCTTTCGCTTCTCGAGCGACCGATGGCCCATCGCGCTCGAGCTGGAGGCCGACCGGCTGTCGTCGCTGGCGATCGACCAACATGCCTTCGAGCGGGAGCGCCGCGTGATCCTCGAAGAGCTCTCGATGTACGAGGACGAGCCCTGGGACGCCCTCGACCAGGACGTCAGCGCCCGGATGTACGGCGGGCACCCCTACGGCAGGCCGGTGCTGGGGACCCGCGAGAGCCTGGAGCAGATGACGCCGGCGACGCTGCGCGATCTGATGCGCGCGCACTACCGGACCGACAACGCGGTGCTGATCCTGGCCGGAGACGTCTCGATCGACGAGGCGGTCGAAGCCTGCTCGCCGCTGGCCGCGATCCCGGCTCCGGTGGAGGCGGGCCGGCGCCGGCGGCTGCCGAGTCACCGGCCGCCGAAGTCGCGGCGACGGGTGATCCGGCGTCACGGGGAGCTGGCGCGATTGCTGGTGGATCTTCCCGCTCCAACGGCGACCGACCTGCAGCACCCCGTCCACCGTCTGGCGGCGCTGGTGCTGGGCGGCGGGCGGAGCTCGCGCCTCCACCGTGGCCTGGTCGAGGACCGACGGCTGTGCTCGTGGGTGAGCTGCGATCTGAGCGAGAGCGAGGGCCCTGGCGTGCTGACGATCGCCCTCGAGGTCCTGCCCGGCGTCGAGCCCGAGCGGGTCGAGGACGAGCTCTGGCGGACGCTCGAGGCGCTCGCGACACAGCCACCCTCGGACGAAGAGATCCTCGGCTGCAGGCGCATGGCGGTCGCCGACTGGATGTTCGCTCACGAGCACGGGCATCGCCAGGCGCTGGCCGTGGGTGCCGGCGAGGCGTCGTTCGGGGAGGGATGGGCGCAACGCTCGATCGAAGCTTTGGTGGACAGCCCAGACGAGGAGGTTCGAGAGCTCGCGGCGAAGCTCGGCGAGCGCGGCTCGGTGGTCGGCTGGTCGCTGCCGCTGCACGGGGCGGAGGCGCACGATTGACCCCGTCGGCCGCGGACCCGTGAGCTCGGTGGTCGACCAGCCAGAGACCCGCGCCCGCGGCCGCCTGGCGGTCGCTGTGCGCCAGGTGCCGGGTGTCGCGGTCTGCGCGGTGCGCTGTTATCTGCGCGGCGGTGCTTACGCCGAGCCCATCCCCGGCGCCAGCGCGCTCGCCGCGCGGCTGCTCGCCGAGGGCACCGACCAGCGGAGTTGGGAGCGGCTAGCAGTCGACCTCGAGCGCCGCGGCATGTCGCTGTCCACCCAGGGCGCGGGAGAGGCGCACGGCCTGATGCTCGACGCGCTCGCCGTCGACTGGGAGCAGGCGCTCGAAACCGTCGCCGAGCTGGTCTTCCACTCGACCTTCGACCAGGAGCGCTTCGAGTGGCAGCGGCAGCAGACGCTGGCCGAGATCGAGAGCCTGGCGGATCAGGCGGAGGTGGTGGCCGGGCGTGCCTTCATGGAGCAGCTCTACCACCCGCACCCGGCCGGGCGATTGGTGCTCGGAGACGCCGAATCGCTCGCGTCGCTCGATGCCGGCGACTGCGCGAGATTCCACCGCGAAGGGCTCGAGCGTGGTGTGGTGCTGGCGGTCGCCGGGCAGATCGAGGAGGCTCGGGTCGAGCGCAGGATCGAGGACTTGTTCGGCCGCCTCGAGGGCGAGATCGCTCCTCGTCGCGCTCCGCCTCCCGCGGTCGGTCTGGGTGCACGTCGCGAGGTTCCGGTGCCGGCCCGCGATCAGAGCCACCTCTTCGTCGGTCATCTCACGGTCGACCGCGCCCACCCGGATCTGCCCGCCCTGGAGGTGCTGGGCGTGGTGCTCGGCGCCGGCGACGGGCTGTTCGGGCGCATTCCCAACCGGGTTCGCGAGCAGGAGGGGCTGGCGTATTCTGTGCAGGTAGGTGTCGCCTCGGGAGCTGGCACCGAAGCCGGCCGGCTGGTCGTCTACGTCGCCACCGCCGACGCCACCGCCGCTCTCGCGGAGGCGGCGATTCGTGAGGAGCTCGAGCGGGTCGCGAGCGACGGCGTGGCGGCCGTGGAGGTCGAGGCGGCTCGCGGCTACGTCCTGGGTCGCGAGCCGTTCCGCCGGGAGACCGCGCGGCAGTGGGCGGATCTGCTCGCCGAGAGCCTGTTCTACCGCATCCCCTACGACGACCCCGGGTGGATCCGGCGGGAGCTCGAGCGGGTGGACGTCGCCGCGGTCCGGGAGGCGGCTCGGCGCCACGTTCGGCCCGACGACCTCCGCGTCACGCTGGGCAGGCCGCGGGCATCGATCGGGGGCCCGGGATCGGTCGACGGCGAGGCGTCTCGATCAGCCCGGCGGACCTAAGCCGGCAGCGAACGGCTCGCGGTGTCCGGAATCGGGTCCTCGTCGCCGAGCCGCGGGGAGCTGAGCATCTTCCAGAGCACCAGCTTCTCGTCGACCTCCCGCAAGCGGGCTGCCAGGATGCGGCAGAGCAGCCGGAGGAACTCGAGCGCGGCGCGCGGGTCCATCGCCAGCGCCTCCCACACCGTCTCACGATCCAGCTCGAGGAGCGTGACGGGACCGTCGTGGGTGCGCGCGTCGGCCGAGCGCGGCTTTCCGTCGATGAGGGCCATCTCGCCGAAGAACTCGCCGCGACCGAGGATGGCGAGCGCCTCCTCGCCCCCGCCGGGGATGAACTGGCTGATCCGGATCGTGCCCTCGACCACGAAGTACATCTGGTCGCCCGGATCCCCCTCGCGGAAGATGTAGGTGTCGCGACCGAACCGTCTCTCCTGGGCGAAGGTCGCGAGGGTCAGCAGCTCCTGGTGGTCGAGCCCCTGCTCCCGGAACAGGTTCATCTTCTCGAGCGCCGACATCTGCTTGCGGTGTCGCAGGATCGCCGAGTCCTCCGCTCGCCCCGAGCGGCCTCGAGCCTCCTTGGAGTGGAAGTGCTTGAGCTGGTCGTTGGAGCTGCGCAAGCGGCCGGCGAGCAGCCGCCAGAGGCTTGCGTAGAGGCTGGCTCCGACGTCCGGTGAGGATTCGACCAGCCGTTCCAGCATCTCGGCCTCGATCCGCAGCAACCGCGAAGGAGCGGAGGCCACGAGCTCCACGGCGCGCCCGCGCTGGTCGACGAAGTTGACCTCGCCGACAAGCGAGCCGCTCGGAATCGTGCCGATGGTGAAGGTGCCGTAGGGCGTCGTCCGGCGGACCTGGAGCTCGCCGCGCTCGAGGAAGAACAGGTCGCGATCGGCGGAGCCCTGGCCGAACAGCGTGACGCCGGCCTCGCGGAACTCCTCGTGGACGACCGCGGTGAGCTGGAAGATCGCCTCGTCGCTGAATCCGGACAGCTGCGGGATCTGGCGCAGCCGCGCGGAGATCGCGATGCGGTTGCCGCCCTCGTGGAAGGGGCGGGCGTTGAACAGCAGCCCGCGCTCGAGCAGGCCGCGCTGCTCGAGGAAGAGATCGCGGCGCCACTGCAGGCGGTCGTAGGCGGTCTGCAGCTCGTCCTGTCGCTCGCGGAACATGGCGACCATCTGCCGGCTCTTCCAGCGCAAGATCCGGCGCAGCGTCCGGATGCGCCGGCGCAGGCGCGATCCGGTCTCGGAGCTCTCGTCGGCGAGCAGCAGGAAGGCGTCGATGGTGCGGGCGAGGGCCTGTGCGAAGTTCTTGCGCTCGTACTCGACCAGGCCGAGGAGCTCGGCGGTCTCGCGGTCGAAGGGATTGAAGCGCATCGCTCGCTGCAGCTCCTCCGCGGCGCCGCTCCAGTCCTTCTGGCGAACCAGCATCCTGCCCATCAGTTTGTAGGGGTAGGGCTGGACGGGCAGCTTCTCCTTCGCCATCTGCAGGCACTCGAGCGCCGCCGAGCTCCGGCCGCGTTCGAAGTACAGGGCCGCCAGGCCGAGGAAGTGCGCGGCGTCGATGGCGTCGCGCCGCAGCTGCTCGGCGCCGCTGGCGTCCGGCGCCGTCCCCTGGTCGTTGGCGAGCGCCCGGGTCTGGCGCAGCAGGGCAGCGAGGTCGCGGTCGCCGGGCGCCATGCCGGAGGCGACCTCGAGCAGGGCGATCGCGTCCTTGTACAGCCGACGGGTCGCCAGCTTGCGACCGGCCCGTGCGAGCGCCGTGATCTCCTCGGGGGCGAGGAAGTGCGGATTCGTGCCCTGGTCTCGAAGAATCACTGGACCGCCTGTCGGAGAGGAACCTTAGATTCTAGCAGGAAGTCCCCCCGCTGTCTCTGCTGCGGCACGTCGCGCGAGATCCCGGACGGGGGCGCGTCGCGCAGCAGACCGCTGCCTGTGGAAATCGATGCTGCGGCAGTTGACCGACCGGCCGGTACGGCCGCTCCCAGCCAGCTCGTCCCGTCGTGCAGAAGTCGTTCGATCGCAATGGGTTAAAGCGCCGTCCGACGGCCTGGTCGAGCCCCGGGGACCGGTCCGGAGCTTTTCCACAGAGCCCTGTGGAAAAGCCCTCGCGGCGCGGTCGAAATGCGCGCGCGCTACACCCCGAAACGACCAGCTGCGACCGGCGGCTGTGATACCTTCCGCCGACCTCCGGCGCGGCTCTCGAGCCCCAGGGACTCACGGTGCAGCGAACCGCTCTTCATGACCGGCACGTGGCGGCCGGCGCGCGAATGGTCCCCTTCGCCGGGTTCGAGATGCCGATTCAGTACGAGGGGGTGCTCGACGAGCACCGGGCGGTGCGCTCCGCCGCGGGTCTCTTCGACGTCTCTCACATGGGCGAGCTGTGGGTTCGGGGTCCCGGCGCGGAGGGATTCCTGCAGGGGCTGCTGCCCAACGACATCGCCCAGCTCGGTGTCGGCCGCGCCCACTACAACGCGCTGCTCGACGAATCGGGCGGGATGCTCGACGACCTCCTGGTCTACCGCGTGGAGGACGACCGATACCTGCTCGTGGTCAACGCGGCCCATCTCGAGCAGGATCGCGAGTGGATTCGCGAGAGGCTCGAGGGCGGCTCGGGAGTCGAGCTCGAGGATCGCTCGGCCGAGACCGCCCTGCTGGCGCTCCAGGGCCCGGCGGCGCCGTCGATCCTGGCGCCGCTGACCGCGCTCGACCTGGCCGCGATCAAGTACTACCGGTTCGCCTTGGGCGCCATCGACGGGCACCACTGCCTGATCTCGCGCACCGGCTACACCGGGGAGGACGGCTTCGAGATCTACGTCCCGACGGAGTGGGCGCCGGCGCTGTGGGATCGTCTGCTCGAGCAGGGGGCCGGCTCCGGCCTGGTTCCGGTCGGTCTCGGAGCACGCGACACGCTTCGGCTCGAGGCCGGAATGCTGCTCGCGGGCCAGGACTTCGACCGCTCGGTCTCGCCTTTGGAGGTGGGGCTCGAGTGGCTGGTCAAGATGGACAAGGGGTCTTTCGTGGGTCGCGACGGGATCGAGCGCCGGCGCACCGAGGGGGTCCGCCGCCGACTGGTGGCCTTCGAGCTGACCGACCGGGGAATCGCGCGCGCCGAGTGCGCTGTGCGGGTGCGAGTCGACGGCCAGGAGCATGCCGGCCGCGTGACCAGCGGGAGCTGGAGCCCCACGCTCGAGAAGGCGATCGGGCTCGCTCTGGTCTCCTCCGACGCGCCACTGTCTCCGATCGCGTCGGGAACGCCGCTGGTCGCCGAGATCAGGGGGCGCGGAGTGGCGGGACGGGTGGTCGACCTGCCCTTCTACCGCCGTCCGAAGAGACGGCCGGCGGCCACCCCATGAAGGCTCCTCGTGCGATGACGCCTCGAGCCGGAGGTCGCAGGACACCGGGACCGGCGCGGTTCGGGAGCCGGTTGGCTCCCGGAGCTGGCGCCGGAAACCGCGAGTCGTCTCGAGCAGCCTCATGGGTTGGCGGGACGACGAGCCAGTGCGGAGCGGAGCGGGTTAGGGTAGACGAGGGCGAAGAAGCCGAGAGGAGCGCGTGAAATGTATCCGGAGGATCGCGTCTACAGCGTCGAGCACGAGTGGTTGCGTCGTGAGGGGGATGGCGACGAGTGCGCCCTCGGCATCACGCAGTTCGCCCAGGAGGAGCTGGGGGACGTGGTCTTCGTCGAGCTCCCCGAGGTCGGGGCGAGCTTCGCCGCGGGTGCCGAGATCGGCACGATCGAATCGGTGAAGGCGGTCGCCGAGCTCTACACCCCGGTGGCCTGCGAGATCCTGGCCGTCAACGGGACCGTCGTCGACACCCCCGAGCTGATCAACGAGGATCCTCACGGCAAGGGCTGGTTGGTGCGGGTGCGGCTCGCCGATGCGGCGGCTCTCGACTCCCTGATGGACGCCGCCGCTTACGAGGAGCACCTGAGAGCGGGCTGAGCCCCGCTCCGTCCCCGGCGATGTTGGAACGGCGGAGGGAACGACAGAGACTCGCACCGGGCACACCGGGCGGACAGCCCGAGCGGGAGGCGATGCCACCAGGCGTGTCGCGCGGCGAGCTGATCGTGTTGGCGTTTTTCCTCGCCTGCGGAGCGGTCGCGCTGCTCGGTCGCCTCGGCGTCCTCGACCTCACCGGTCGGGCGCCTCTCGGGCTCTACCCGCTCTACATCCTGGCCGCCACGGCGGGCTGGCTCAACGGCAACGTCTTCGTCGCCCGGCGGCGGCGCGGGTCTTCCCTGTGGTGGATGCTGGCGGTCTACTACCTCGGTCCTCTCGCGCCGCTGACCCTGCTTCGATCGATGGGGGGCGCCGCCAGCCTTCAGCAGGCGCCGCTGGTTCCGCTGTTCTCGGCCGGCGTCTACTCGGTCTTCTTCCTGGTCCCCTGGAGCCTGCGCTCGACCGCCGCCGTGCGCCGCGATCTCACCCTCCTCAACCACGACCTGCCCGACGACGAGGAGGGGCGATGATGCGCTCGAACCGACCCGAGGTCGTCCAAGCGACCGAGGGCAAGTACGCGTCTCGCGCGAGCGATCCATCTCGCTGCGCGAGCGATCCTCGATGCACTCGGAGGCTGCGGGTGCCCCAGCCGGGCGACGGCGGCGCCCTCGCGGCGATCTTCGTGAATCGTCCGGGCCCCGCCCGTGTGACCGCGCTCGTCGGTTGCTAGCATCCCCCGGGCATGGATGCCGAATCCCCTTCGCCCCGGATCGATTCCCTGCTCGCCGAGCTGCTGGACGAGTTGCTCGAGGATCTTGCCGCCAGGGCCCCGCTCCTGGTCGCCTTCTCCGGGGGCGTCGACTCGGGCGTGGTGGCGGCGCTCGCGCGGCGCGCGGCGGGGGAGCGCTCCCTCGCGGTCACCGCAGCCGCCGAGACCCTGGCCGGTCGCGAGCTCGATCAGGCGCGCCGGCTGGCCTCCGAGATCGGCATCGAGCACCGCATCGTCACCTACAGCGAGCTGGACTCGGCGGAGTTTCGCGCCAACCCGGCGCATCGGTGCTACGTGTGTCAGGGCATGCGGATGGCCACGATGCAGGTGGTGGCGCGGGAGGCCGGCTACCGCACCGTGTGCGACGGGACCAACGCGTCGGACGTCGGCCCGTCGCGGCCGGGGCTCGCCGCGGTTCGAGAGCAGGGTGTCTACAGCCCGTTGCTCGAGCACGGCGTCGACAAGCCGACCACCCGCTCGATCGCACTCCGTCTCGGGCTCTCGGCGTGGAATCGGCCGGCGAACGCCTGCCTCTCGTCGCGGATCCCCCACGGGCAGATGGTCACCCTCGGCAAGCTCCGACGGATCGAGGCGGCCGAGGAGAGGCTGCTGAGCCGCGGCTTCGAGGTCGTGCGAGTGCGCAGCGACGGCGTCGGCGCCCGGGTCGAGGTCGGGGCCGGCGAGGTCGAGCGCCTGCGCGGGCTGTGGAGCGAGCTCACCGCCGAGCTGCTCGCGCTCGGCTTCGAGCACGCGGCTCTCGATCCCCGCGGCTACCGGACGGGCGGTGCGGACCTCCCGCAGACGGAGGCGGTGGAGCCGATCGGTGGATGACGCCGAGCTGCTGGCTCTGCTCGAGCGAGTGGCGCTGGGAGAGCGCACCGCAGCGGAAGCCG
Source organism: Thermoanaerobaculia bacterium (assembly GCA_035546295.1). Taxonomy (GTDB): domain Bacteria; phylum Acidobacteriota; class Thermoanaerobaculia; order Multivoradales; family Multivoraceae; genus DATKBT01. The sequence goes on from DATKBT010000056.1 coordinate 36,403, forward strand.
CTCGCGAGCTGCGACGGAGAGCGACGCTGGCTCGGGACGGCCTCGACTACCAGGACCTCGGCTTCGCCAAGCTGGACCTGCTGCGCGAGCGACGGACCGGCGTGGCGGAAGCCGTGTTCGCCGAATCGAAGAGCGACGAGGAGCTGGTGGCGATCGTCGAGGAGACGATCGCGCGGGCAGGATCGGTGCTGGTGACCCGGCTGTCGCCGGAGCGGCTCGCGCTGCTCGAGGCGCCGCATCCTCGAGGAAGCTACCGGCCGCGCGCGCGCCTCTGGACGTTCGGCGAGCCGGCTCCGCCGACCGGCGCCCGCATCGCGGTCGTCTCGGCGGGGACCTCGGACCTGGCGGTCGCCGAGGAGGCGGCGGAGACCGCCACCTGGCTGGGGCTCGAGGTGGAACGCTGTGCGGACATCGGCGTCGCCGGTCTCGGCAGGCTGCTCGCCCAGGTCGAGTGGCTGCGCGGCGTCCAAGTCGTGGTTGCGGTCGCCGGAATGGACGGCGCGCTGCCGACCGTGATCGCCGGTCTGGTCTCCTGCCCGGTGATCGCGGTTCCGACCAGCGTCGGTTACGGAGCGAGCTTCGCCGGCGTCGCACCGTTGCTGACGATGCTCAACGCCTGCGCGCCGGGGATCGCGGTGGTCAACATCGACAACGGTTTCGGAGCGGCGGTCATGGCCCGACGGATCGCATCCGGTCCGCGGTCGGCGGCGTCCCCTCGGTAGTGGCCGGGCTCGCGTCGATCGGCGGCCGGAAGGCCAGCATCGCATCGCCGTAGGAGTAGAAGCGGTAGCCCTCCTCGACCGCCTCGCGATAGGCGGCGAGCACGCGCTCACGGCCGGCGAAGGCGCTGACCAGCATCAGCAGCGTCGAGCGCGGCAGGTGGAAGTTGGTGAGCAGGCCGTCGACGACGCGGAATCGATACCCCGGACGGATGAACAGGTCGGTGCGAGCGGAGCCGGCCCGCACCCCGTCGTCCGCGGCCGCCGACTCCAGGGCGCGCACCACGGTGGTGCCGACCGCGATCACGCGCGACCCGCGCCGCCTGGCCTCGGCGATCGCTGCGGCGGCCTCGGCCGGGATCCGGTAGCGCTCCGAGCCCATGACGTGGCGCGCCGGATCGTCCTCCGCCACCGGACGGAACGTGCCCGGTCCCACGTGCAGGGTCAATGCGACCCGGCGGATGCCCCGTCGCTCGAGGCGCTCGAGCAGGGCGTGGGTGAAGTGGAGGCCGGCGGTCGGCGCCGCGATAGCTCCCGGACTGGCGGCGAAGATCGTCTGGTAGTCGATGTCGTCGGCTGCGTCGGCCTCGCGGCCGAGGTAGGGGGGCAGGGGAATCTCGCCGGCGCTCTCGAGATCCTCGAGCCCGAGCGGGCGATCGAATTCGATCAACACCTGGTCCCCCTCGCGCTCGACCGCGCGTGCTCGCAGGGCCGGGCCGCCGGCGGGGCCGAGCTCGAGAGCCCGACCCGCGACGATCCGCTTGGCGGGCCGCGCCAGCGCCGTCCAGCGGAGCGGCCCCGCAGGCTCGACCAGCAGGATCTCGACGCGCCCTCCGCGAGTACCGTCGGCGAGCAGCCGATGGCCGCGCAGCCTCGCAGGGATCACCCTGGTGTCGTTGGCCACCAGCAGGTCGCCCGCCGCCAGACGGTCGGCCAGATCCCAGATCCGTCCGTGCCGCTCCCTGCCGTCGGCATCGAGCACCAGCAGTCGGCTCTCGCCGCGCGCCAGGGGCCGGCGCGCGATGCGCTCCGGCGGCAGGTGGTAGTCGTAGTCCTCGGTCCGCTCGCTCATCGGATCCGGATCGTCACGCCGGGCTCGGGTTCAGGCGGCGAGAGCCTCGCCCGCGCCGTGCGCAGACCGGCCTGCGCCGGTTCCGCCGACGCGGTCGGCGCCACGGGTGGCCGGGTCGAGCGCGTCGCGGGCCCGGTCGGCGAGCGTGTTGAAGGCGAGAGCCGTCAGGACGAGCATGAGGCCGGGCAGCGTCGAGATCCACCACAGACGCCCCAGGTCCGGGGCTCCGTCGGCGATGATCCGACCCCAGCTCGGTCCGGAGGAGGCGACCCCGAGCCCGAGGTAGGAGACCGTCGCCTCCATCAGGATGGCGTCGGCGACCACCAGGCTCGTCGCCACCAGGATCGGAGTGGCGGCGTTGGGCAGGAGGTGGGCGAAGAAGAGCCGCAGCGGACCGCCGCCGAGACCGCGGATCGCTTCGACGAAAGGCTGCCCCAGCAGGACGAGGAGCTCGGCGCGCGTCAAACGCGCCAGGACCAGCGAGCCCGTGCCGCCGATCAGCGCGATCAGGACCCACAGGCTGGGTTCGAAGAGCAGCGCGCAGGCGAGCACCAGCAGGAGCGTCGGGAACGCCAGCACGCCGTCGACCAGCCGCATCAGGAGCTGATCCAGCCACCTTCCGCCGAGGGCGGCGGCCGCGCCGATCAGCACTCCGCCGCCCAGCGCCAGGATCGCCGAGAGGACGCCGACCAACAGCGACGTGCGGGCGCCGAAGAGGATCCGCGACAGCAGGTCGCGCCCGATGCTGTCGGTCCCCAGCCAGTGATCGCGGCGCGTGATCGTCGCCACCCTCTCGACGGGGAGCTCGACGGTCTGCCCCAGGCGGGACAGCACCAGCCGGTCGCCCACCCGCCGCTGATCGTCGACCACCAGAACGCGGCCTTCCACCGGCTCGATCGCCCACAGGCGCGTGAGGGGAGGCCGGCCCGCGGAGGCGGCGGGATCGACCAGCTCCTCCGGATCGTGGGGCGCCAGCAGTCCCGCCGCGAGCGCCACGGCACACAGCGCCACCACGAACAGCAGCGCCAGCGGGGGCCGCCTGCCGAAGGGCCTCGGGCTCATGGCGTCTCCATGGCGAGCGCGACCCGGGGATCGAGGAGCGCGAGTAGAACGTCGGCGAGCAGGTTGCCCAGGATCACCAACATCGCCGAGATCGCGGCGAGAGCCATGACCAACGGGTAGTCTCGCGCCCCGATCGCGGCGAAGGTCGTCGAGCCGAGCCCGGGCCAGCCGAACACGGTCTCGACCACCACCGCTCCGCTCAGGAGCAACGGTAGCGACAGTCCCGCCACCTGCACCCAGGGCGGGCTGGCGTTGTGCGCGGCGTGGAGCAGGATCCGGGCCTCGCTCAATCCGCGGGCGCGCGCAGCGGTCACGTACACCTTGGACAGCTCCTCGAGCAGCCGGTTGCGCACCAGACGGGCGACGAACGCGCAGGGCGGGAGGCCGAGCGCCAGCGCCGGCAGGGCAAGGTGGTGCGCGACGTCGAGCGCGTAGCGCAGGACACCCCGCTCCTCGGCGAACGGAGAGCTGAAGCCGGCGGCCGGGAACCAGCCGAGCCCACGGCTCATCACCAGCGCGAGCATCAGGGCGAACCAGAACGTCGGCAGAGAGTAGAGGGCGATGGTCGTGCCGCGCAGCCATCGATCTCGCGCCCGTCCTCGTCCGGTCGCCGCGGCGACCCCGAGCGCCGTGCCCAGGACGAACTGCACCAGGAAGGCGCTGAGCCCGAGCAGGAAGGTGGTGGGCGCCTTCGATGCGATGACCTGGGCGACCGGTCGCTGGTAGAGGAAGGACTGCCCCCAGTCGCCCGCCAGCCAGGCTCGCAGCCAGGCGCCGTACTGCACCGGGAGCGGCTGGTCGAGACCGTAGACGGCGCGCAGCCGCTGCTGCTGGGTGCGTGGGATCCGCGGATCCGTCAACCGGCTGAAGGGATCGCCGGGCGCGGCGTGGAGCGCGAGGAAGACCGTGGTCAGCACCACCCACACCAGCAGCACGGAGGCGGCGGCGCGACGCAGCAGGAAGTGGATCATCGGCCGTAGGCTGCCGCTCGTCTGGTCAGCGCACGAAGAGCCGACGACGCCGGGCGGCGATCACGGCCCCGACGGGGAATCGCCGGCCTCGCTCTCGGTCCGCTCGCCGGCCGCGGTCGCGCTCTCCGGCGCGGCGGCTGTCGCGACCGTCCACTCGCGGAGCGCGTAGTACTCGCCGAGGCTGTTCGGGTGCACCCGGTAGCCGTCGCGCACCGCGACCAGCCGCGACGGCTCCCAGAGGAAGAGGAGCGGTTGATCCCGCTGCACGATCTGCTGGAGCCGGTGGTAGAGGGGACGCGCCTCGAGAGGATCGAGCGCGGCGTTCGCCTCGTCGATCAGGCGGTCGACCTCGGGGTTGCTGTAGCCGCCGTAGTTGTACCCGTTGTCGATCGCGCGGGTGTGCAGGGCGTAGGTCAGGTCGAGCGAGGTGTCGATCAGGAACGCGGTCAGCGTGGCGTCGTAGTCGTGGGCCAGGTTCATCGCGTTCAGCTTGTGGTACTCGACGAGCTCCGGCCTCGCCTCGACCCCGACGCGCAGCAGCTGCTCGCGGATCATCTGCAATGCCTCCCAGCGCACCGCGTTGCCCGGATTGGTGGTGAGAACGAAGCTCAGCGGCACGCCCTCGCGCTCCCGGATGCCGTCGCCGTCGCCGTCGACCCAACCCTCCTGGCCCAGCAGCTGCTCGGCGCGTTGGGGGTCGTGGGGAAGGGGGCGCAGGTTCCGATCGTGAGCCCACACCGAGGAGATGATCGGCGAGGAGGCGACCCGGGCGTGTCCGAACCAGAGAGTTTCGACCAGCGCCTGCCGATCGACCGCGTGAGCGAGCGCGCGCCGCATCCTGGCGGTGTTGAAGTAGGGCCGGCGAGTGTTCCAGGAGATGAAGGTGTACTGGCGTGCGGGATACTCGATCAGCGCGAGGTCCTCCTCCCGCTCGATGCGCGTGGCGTCGGCGGGGCGCACCGACGGGGCGAAGTCGATCTCGCCGGACAGCAGCATGTTGAGCAGGCTCGCCGGGTCGCGCACGGAGCGGAAGACGACGCGATCGAGCCCGGGCAGCCCGGGCTCGAAGTAGCCTGGGTTGCGCGCGAGCAACAGCCGGTCCTGACGCTCCCACGACTCGAGGACGAAGGGCCCGTTGGTCACCAGGTGCTCCGAGAACCACTCCGGTTGCAGCCGCCAGGATTCGAACGGCAGCTCGCCCCAGACGTGGGCGGGGAGCACGACGCCCTCGTTGGCGTCGGTGAGCTGGGAGGCGTAGGCGCGGTTGAAGTGGAAGCGCACGCGGTACGGTCCGAGCACCTCGACGTCGGTGATGCTCTCCTTCGACCAGGAGTAGCTCCAGGCGACGTCGGGGGAGATCTGCGCCTGCCAGGTGAAGCGGGCGTCCTCGGCGGTGACCGGCGCCCCGTCGGTCCAGGTGACGTCGTCGCGGAGATCGAAGGTCAGCGTCAGCCGGTCCTCGCTGAACTCGAAGGAGCTGGCGAGACGGGGCTCGAAGGTCGGCGGACCGACCTCGAAGTCCGGGCGCTCCTCGAGCAGGGAGAGGAAGAGGTTGCCCACGATCGCCGCGTTGAAGTCGCTGCCCTGCGCGATCAGCTCGTTGACCCCCTCGAGCTCGGCGGGCGTGCCGATGACGATCTCGGTGACGCTCGGCGCCGGCTCGACCGGCGGCCCGGAGCAGGCGGCCAGCAGGAGGGCGCCGGGGAGCGCGCTGGACAGCAGGGCGCCGCGGGCGAAGGGTGCGGGTGAGCCGTGCGGAGAGCTCATTGACGGTTGGAGGGCCGATGCATCCCGCTGGGAAGCGCTGCTGCTCCCGGACATATTCCCGGAGTGCCCGCGTCGAGACGCCTCCCCCAGCAGGCGCGTCGATGCTCTCGGTCGCTCGACCGGCTTCCCGCGCGGGACACGAGCAACCGCGGCATCGAGCCGCTGAGGTCGCGTCGGTGATTCACGGTCATGGGCGTCCGGCTCGGCCGGAGCGGGTCGGGACGGAGGCGACAGAGGGGGTCCCGATCGGTCGCCAGCTGCGAGTGGCCGCGATGGTAAGGGAGCAATTCTCGCGGGGTCAAATCGGTTGCTACGCTCGCGGTCGACTCGACTTCCTCCGAGCGACCCGGATGCGTCCATGAAGCGACCGTCGACCTCGCGAGCGCTGCTCGTCGGCTTGATCCTGCTGGGCATCTTCGTCCTGGTGGATATCGGCCTGTTCGGGATGTTGATCTTCAGGTCGCTGTCCCAGCGAGAGATCAATCGCATCATCCTCGAGACGCGCGCCGAGGCCGAGCAGCTCGCCAGCGAGATCGCCGCCGACGCCGAGAAGTGGAATCAGGACCTGTTCACGGCGGTCGCCACGAACTCGGAGTACACGACCTACCTCGACAAGCAGCTCGCCAAGCGCGAGATCGTTCAGATGGTCAGGATCCTCGACAAGGACCAGGTCGTCGTGTTCGAGTCGACCAACCTCCAGACCTTCGGGGAGGATCCGCCGCTTCCGGATCCGAACGGGCCGGTGCCGCAGGTGGTCACCGAACAGGTGAGCCGCGAGGCGCCCTACGAGGTGGTCGAGGTGCCGGTGGGCGGCATCGGGACCTTCGTCATCGGCCTGCGCCGCGAGGAGATCGAGAACCGGCTCGAGGTCTTTCGAGAGGACCTGATTCGCCAGACTGGAGTGATCGGGGCCGTCAGCCTCGGGCTGTTCGGGGCCGCCTATCTGTTCATCGTCGTCCTCATGCGGCGGGCGCAGCGGTTCGAGGAGCAGGCGAAGGACGCCGAGAGGATGGCCTACGTCGGCACCCTGGCGTCCGGTCTCGCGCACGAGATCCGCAGCCCGCTCAACTCGTTGAACCTCAACATGCAGATGCTCGAGGAGGACCTCGGCCGCGGCGATCCCGGCCAGAACGGCCGGCTGCTGCAGATCACGCGGTCGGAGATCAGCCGGCTCGAGCGGTTGGTCAGCGACTTCCTGCGCTACGCCCGCCCCCGCCAGCTCGATCTCGAGGAGGTGACGGCGGCGAGTCTGTTCCAACGGGTCCGCGAGGTGCTCGCGGGGCGCTTACGCACGCTCGACGTCGAGCTCGAGATCGAGGACCGGAGCGCAGGCGCTCGGGTCTGCGTCGACCGCGAGCAGCTCCATCAGCTGCTGCTGAACCTCGTCGAGAACGCCTTTCAGGCGACTCGCGAGGCTCCCGGTCGGGCGCGAATCCGGCTGATCGTCGAGAGGCGTCCCGACCGGATCGTTCTGGCGGTGGAGGACAACGGAGAGGGGATGGATCCCGAGGACATCGAGCAGGCCTCGCAGGTCTTCTATTCGAAGCGCAAAGGCGGCACCGGCCTCGGTCTCGCGATCGCCGACCGCATCGCACGCAGCCACGACGGCACGCTCAGGATCGAGAGCACGAAGGGCGAGCGAACCCGCGTCGAGGTCGAGCTGCCGGCGGCTTGAGGGCGCCCGACGCCGGTGCTAGCGTGCCGGCTAGCCTTCGATGTGCTGAGTCGCACATCTACGGCTAGGTCGACTAGGCCAGCGGGAAGTTCACAAAACGGTCAAAGTTCGATCAAGCTGCGTTGGTCGCCAGGATTCCACGGTTTCGGCCGAGTCGACCTAGCCGAGCCCGCGCCGCTTGCGGCGCTTGGGCGGGGAACATGAGGTAGCGGGCTCGTGGTATGACAAGCTTGGATTTCTCCGCTCGTTGGGGAGTGGTGACCACCACGAGCCCGCTGCGGCTAGCTGATGTTGTCCCGGCTCCGAGCGCCTTGGGCGCGTCGCCGGGGAACAGCCGTAGAAACCGGGTGGCGAATACCCGGAACAGGCTCTTGGCGCCCAAGCGGGCGCGCCGAGAACGGAGGGAGCGATGGCCACGCCCGACTTCGTGATGTGTCTCGAGTGCGATACCCCGGTCTACGAGTTCGAATGGCGGGACGGAGAGATCAAGGAGGCCCTGTGCCCCGCCTGCGGCAACGAAGAGCTCGATCACTTCGCACACCCGGAGGAGATCGAGGAGCTCGAGGAGTCCTGGTCGGCCCGACGCCAGTCGGAGCGCAGCTACTATCCCAGGTCGAAGGGCGGCCGGCCCGGGTAGCCAGAGGAACAGCTGTCGGGCGACAGCGCGACAGCTGTTCCGACGCGGATGTTCCGACGCGGATCCCCGGTGCAGCCCGAGCCTGGCCAGGTTGCACGGTTGGGGCGCATTCCAACTCGCCTCGCCTCGCCTCGCCTCGCAGAGACTCGGACTCCTCTACCGCTGAATGGGCTGGGCGGCACACCTCCAGAGGAGCTCTCTCTTCGAGCGCCTCCCTGTGCTAGACTCCGCCGTTCGTGCCTTTCGGGGCCGAACGACAGGAGTGCATCCGATGTTTGCAGTCATCGAGACAGGCGGAAAGCAGTACCGCGTGCGGGAGGGGGACCTCCTCGACGTCGAGCTCGACGCCCGTGGCGGCGACGACGATCGTGAGATCGAGTTCGACCGCGTGCTCATGATCGGGGGTGGAGACTCCGTGCAGGTCGGCCGTCCGATCCTCGAGGGGGCCAAGGTCACGGGCTCCCTGGTGCAGCAGGTCCGCGGCCCGAAGATCAAGGTCTTCAAGAAGAAGCGACGCAAGGGCTACAAGCGCCTTCGCGGTCATCGTCAGAACGTCCTGCGGGTGCGGATCGGCTCGATCAGCGCCTGATCGGCTGCGCTCGCCCCGCGCAGGTCCGCGGCGGCGAGCATCCGCCGCGCCACTCATCGAACCCTCCGTCACGCTCGCCTCGACCATGAGCGTGGCCGGCGTCCCGACGAGGGGACGCGATCTCTCAGGAGTTGACCTCATGGCTCACAAGAAGGGACAGGGATCCAGCCGCAACGGCCGGGACTCCAACCCCAAGAACCTGGGTGTGAAGCGCTTCGGCGGTCAGTCGGTGACCGGGGGCACGATCATCGTCCGCCAGCGGGGCACCAAGTTCTTCCCCGGCCGCAACGCCAAGCGCGGCGGCGACGACACGATCTTCGCCCTAATCGACGGCGTCGTGTCGTTTCGCGATCGGGGCAGACTCGGCAAGTACGTCGACATCGCCCCCGCGGAGTAGACCGCCGGACTCGGAGCGCCGCCTTGGCGAGAACCGTCCGGCACGGCGCTTCCAGCCCTAGACCCATCCCCGCACCTCGGCTCCTTGGAGCTTCGACTTGGTCTTCCTCGACGAGGCGGTCATCGACGTGCGGGGCGGCGACGGCGGCAACGGCTGCATCGCGTTTCGCCGAGAGAAGTACGTCCCGAGGGGCGGTCCGTCGGGCGGTGAGGGCGGCGACGGCGGCTCGGTGGTGGTGGTCGGGGACCAGGGCCTCAACACCCTCTACCACCTGCGCTTCTCGTCGCTCTACAAGGCGGAGCGCGGGCGTCACGGCGAAGGATCGAAGCGCAGCGGCAAGAGCGGTGGCGACCTGGAGGTGCCGGTTCCGCTCGGCACCGTCCTGCGCGACGCGGCGTCCGGCGAGCTGCTCGGCGAGGTCCTGGTCGCGGGCGAGCGGGTGGTCGTGGCGGGAGGCGGCCGCGGCGGCAAGGGCAACGCGCACTTCGCGACCGCGACCCGGCAGGCGCCCCGTTTCGCCCAGCCAGGGGAGGACGGCGAGGAGCGCCGGGTCCGCCTCGAGCTCAAGCTGCTCGCCGACGTGGGTACGGTGGGGCTGCCGAACGCCGGCAAGTCCACCTTGATCTCGGTGGTGACCGCCGCCCGGCCGAAGATCGCCGACTATCCGTTCACGACTCTGGTTCCGCAGCTCGGCGTGGTGGCGCCGCGCGGGCGGCTCGAGACCTTCGTCATCGCCGATCTTCCGGGGCTGATCGCGGGCGCCGCCCAGGGCGCCGGGCTCGGCCACCGCTTCCTGCGTCACGTCGAGCGTTGCCGCGTCCTGCTCCACCTGGTCGATCTCTCCGGCGGAGAGCTCCCCGCAGCGCAGGAGCTGACGGTGGTCGAGGGCGAGCTCGAGGCGTTCGACCCGGACCTGCTGCGCCGTCCGCGCCTCGTGGTGGGCACCAAGGGGGATGCGCTCGATCCCGCGCGCGAGCGCGATCTGCGGACGGCCGCCCAGCAGCGTGGACTGCGGTGCTTCGTCATCAGCGCGGTCACCCGCCAGGGCCTCGAGCCGCTGCTGGACGCGGTGACGGCGATCCTGTTCGAGACCGGCGCCGAGGCGCCCCGATGACGGGGCCTGGTCCCGGCTCGGCCGTCGCGGAGCGAGTCGGACTGTTCGGCGGCAGCTTCGATCCGATCCACCGCGGACACGTCGAGCTGGCCGCGGCGGCCCTGCTCGACCTCGAGCTCGATCGCGTGTTGTTCCTGCCGACCGCCGATCCGCCGCACAAGAGGCCGCGCATGGCGAGCGCGCTCCAGCGCTACTGCATGGTCGAGCTCGCGTTGCTCGACCATCCGCGGCTGCAGGTCTCGGCCGTCGAGCTGACACCCGGGCGCACCGCCTACACCGTGGAGACGGTGGAGCGCTTCCGTCGCGAGCTGCCGGCCGCCCGTCTGTTCCTGGTGATCGGAGCGGACTCGTTCGCCGAGCTCGATCAGTGGCGCCGGTTCGAGGACCTGGTGGCCCAGGTGGAGCTGGTGGTGGTCACCCGCCCGGGCTTCGAGCAGGCGCGGGCGACGCCCGGCCAGCGGCTCGAGGCGGCGCTCTGCGGGCGCTCCGTGCACTGGCTGGATCGCCGGATCGACGTCTCCTCGACCGAGCTGAGGCGACGCCTGGGGCGAGGTGAGAGCCCGGGCGCCGATCTGCTGCCGCCTGCGGTGCTACAGTTCTGCGCGAAGTATTCTCTCTATCGATGAGCACCGCTTCCGACCCACAGATCGAGATTCCCGACGTCGTTCGTCGCGCGGCCGAGGCGGTGCTGGACAAGAAGGGTCTCGAGCTCAAGGTCCTCTACGTGAAGGAGGTCAGCGACTTCGCGGACTTCTTCTTGATCTGCAGCGGACAGAGCGACCGCCAGGTCCAGGCGATCGCACGCGGCGTCGAGGAGCGCCTGGCGGAGGAGGGCGTCAAGCCGCTGCACTCCGAGGGAGCTCGTCAGGGCAAGTGGGTGCTGCTCGACTACGGCGATCTCATCGTCCACGTGTTCGACGAGGAGCGCCGAGAGTTCTACCGGCTCGACCGGCTGTGGGCCGACGCGCCGCGCCTGACCGGGTGGGGCCCCGATGGCGAGCCCGAGCGAGCTGCCAGTGCGCCCTGAGGCGGGCAGCGGTTGCGCTCGCTTCGAGCGAGAGGCCGGCGCTCGTCGCTCGCTCGCGCGCTGAGCGAGGCTCGACGCGCCCCGAGCAGACGCGCCGGTGGCGGTGACGGAGATGAACGACGGTCCGATCGAGGCTTGGCTGGCCGGGGCGTTTCCCTCGATGGCCCCGCTGCGCGAGCAGCTCCGCCGCGGCGCCCGCAGCGAGGCGCCGCTCCTGATCGTCGGCGAGCCCGGGGTCGGCCGGAGCTCCCTGGCGCGAGCGCTGCACGCCGCGAGCCGGCGAGTGGCCGGTCCGCTGGTCGAGGTCGACGTCGGGTCGGTGCCGGTCGAGCTGTTCGAGTCCGAGCTCTTCGGCCACGTCGCCGGCGCTTTCACCGGCGCCGAGCGCGAGCGGACCGGCAGGATCGGCGAGGCGCAGGGAGGAACGCTTCTCCTCGATCGGGTGGAGGAGCTGCCGATCGGCGTGCAGCCGAAGCTGCTGCGCTTCCTCTCAGAACGGGTCTACTCTCCGCTCGGCGGCCGGGAGCGGGGCGCGGACGTGCGCATGATGGCGGTGGGCTCGCATGACCTCACGCGGCGCGTCGAGCGCGGAGACTTCCGCCAGGACCTCTTCTACCGAATCGAGGTGATCGCGTTCGAGATACCGCCGCTGCGCCGGCGTCTGCAGGACCTTCGAGCCGCGATCCCGAGCGTGCTCGAGGACCTCCGGAGACGGTACGGACGCAACGAGCTGACGATCAGCGAGGAGGATCTGGCCTGGATGCTGGAGCACTCCTGGCCGGGCAACCTCCGCCAGGTGCGCAACCTGCTCGAGCGCTCGGCGGTCCTGCAGCGTGACGGCGTGCTCCGTGTCGATCGGCCGGGCGCGGCCTCGGACGAGCGTCCGTCGACCCTGGAGGAGAGCGAGCGCGCCGCGATCCTCCGCGCCCTCTCCTACACGCGCGGGCATCAGGGGCGGGCGGCCGAGCTGCTCGGGATCAGCCGCAAGGGGCTGTGGGAGAAGCGCAAGCGCTACGGGATCCCCTGATCGCCGGCCGCAGCGGGCCCGCGGCGCCGCCCGCAGCGCCGGTCAACCGCCGAGCGCGCGCCGGAGCGTCTCGAGCGTCTCGAGCGCGTGCTCGCACTCTTCGGCCGTGTTGTAGACGTGAGGCGAGAACCGGATGCCCGAGCCGGGCCTGAAGTCGCAGAGGATGTTGCGCGCGAGCAGACCCTGCGAGAGCTCCTCGGCGCGCGGATGCCAGACGGTGACCGTGCCGCCGCGCTCGGCCGGGTCTTCCGGTGTACGGATCTCGAAGCCACGATCGCGCGCTCCGTCGATCAGCAGGGCGGTCAGCTCCAGGCTGCGTTCGCGGATCGAAGCGATGGGGATTTCGGCGAGCAGCTCGAGGCCAGGGATCGCGGCGTGGAGCGCCGGGACGTTGGGCGTGCCGGTGAGGAAGCGCCACGCGCCCCTCCCGACGCGACGGTGGTCGGGGCGGAAGGCGAAGGGCTCGACGTCCGACTGCCAGCCCGTGAGCGCCGGCTCGATCGTCTCGTCGAGACCCGGCCGCACCCACAGGAAGGCGTTGCCGGGCCCACCGCACAGCCACTTGAGACAGCCGCCGACCGCCGCGTCGACGCCCCAGCGAGCGAGATCGACCGGCAGGATTCCGGCCGACTGGTAGACGTCGAGCTGGAGCAGCGCTCCGGTCTCGCGGCAGCGCGCAGCGATCGCTGCGACGTCCTGGACGAAGGCGCTGCGGAAGAGCACGTGCGAGATCGCCACCAGCCGCGTCCGCTCGTCGATGGCGGCGAGGAGCTGGTCGCGGTCGATGCGCACGCCGTCGGGCGAGGGGATGCTGGTGATCTCGGCGCCTTTGCGGCGCTCTCCGTCGAGCTGGTAGCGCTGAGAGGGAAAGTGGAGGTCGGTGGTGACGATCCGACGGCGCCCGGCGGGGTAGTCGAGACAGGACAGGAAGACGGCGCTCGCGACGGTGACGTTGGGGTGCATCGACACCTCCGCGCGACCCGCGCCGAGAAAAGGAGCGAGGAGGTTGCCGACCTCGATCGGAAGCTCCCACCAGCCCTCGTGCCACGCGCGTACGCCGCGGGTGCGCCACGCCTCGGTGTAGCGTCCGATCGAGGCCTCGACCGCAGCGGGCATGGCGCCGAGGGAGTTGTTGATCAGATAGGTCGTCGTCGAGAGGATCGGGTACGCGCTTCGCAGCTCGGCGATTCTGATGACGCTCGGCATCGTTGCTAGTGTCCTGTAACAGTGGTTCGTTGCCTAAGTCGCGAGGTCATTCTG
>DATKBT010000057.1:0-28037 GCA_035546295.1 Thermoanaerobaculia bacterium
CGTGGTGTTCACCACTCCCCAACGAGCAGCGAGGTCGCGGCGCGGTCATACCACGAGCCCGCTAGCCGATCACTCGTGCGCCGCAAGCCCGCAAGCGGGCGCGGCTGGGTCGACCAGGCCACAGCCGTTTCTCTGGGCGAGCGCAGCGGCTTGATCGAACTTTGACCGTTTTGTGAGCTTCCCGCTGGCCTAGTCGACCTAGCAGCCCTTGGGCGAGCTCGCGCGGAGCTGAGCCCGGAGCCGGCGAAGCGTCGCCGGGAAGACGTCGATCAGGCACGCAGCGGCACGGCTCGCGCCTCAGTCCCGCAGGTCGTCGGTCGGCGCCGGCGCGGTGCGCTCGCGGCGCCCTTGCCGCAGCGAAGCGATCCCGAGGACGACGGCCGCGGTCGGCGCGACCCCCCAGACCACGACCGCGCGCAGCGTCGCGACGTTCGGATCCCCGCTCGCGAAGAGCACCAGGAACACGACGTAGACGACGTAGAGGCCGAGGAAGATCGAGCCTTCGAGCCGCGAGATGCGGAAGCCGGTGAAGAAGATCGGCAGGCAGAGCACCGCCACCGCGAGCATGACGGGGAGATCGAACGCGCGCGCCTGGGGAGAGACCTCGAGCCCCCCGCGGGCGCTGAGCGCGCTGGCGCCGAGCACGCACAGGATGTTGAAGATGTTGCTCCCCACCACATTGCCCACCGCGATGTCGCGCTCGCCGCGCCAGGCCGCCAGCGCCGAGGTCGCCAGTTCCGGCAACGAGGTGCCGACGGCGACCACGGTCAGCCCCACGATCAGCTCGCCCACCCCCAGCGCCTGGGCCAGGACGACGGCGCCGTCGACCAGCCAGCTCGCCCCCGCGATCAGTCCCACCAAGCCGGCGATCACGAGACCGCCGTCGGTCAGCAACCGGCGCCCGCTCCGTCTCGTCGCCCCGCCTCCTTCGGCGGGGGCGCTCTCCTTTCGCGATCGGACGATCGTTGACGCCGTGTAGACGACGATGCCGGCGAGCAGCAGAACCCCTTCGGGCCGGCCCAGCTCGCCGTCCGCCGCCATCCACATCAGGAGCAGAGAGCAGGCCACCATGATCGGAACGTCGAGCCTGACGAGCTGCCGGGAGACGCCGAGGGGCGCGATCAGCGCGGAGAGACCCAGGATCAGCAGGACGTTGGCGGTATTGCTGCCGATGACGTTGCCGAGCGCGATGTCGGCGCCGCCGGCGCCGCCGAGCGCGGCGCGCACGCTCACAGCGAGCTCGGGTGTGCTGGTGCCGAAGGCGACGACGGTCAGGCCGACCACCAGCGGGGAGATGCCGGCGGTCAGCGCCAGGCGAGAAGCCCCCCTCACCAGCAGCTCGGCCCCGCCCAGGAGGACCAGGATGCCGGCTATCACCAGCAGGATCGAAGACGCCATCGCACTGCCTCCCCAGCGATCCTCAGCTCTCGAGGAACCGTTCGATCCCCGTCATCAGCATCTGGATCGCGACGGTGATCAGGACCATCCCCATCAGCCGCTCGATCGCCCGCAGCCCTCGCTCGGACAGGAACCGTCGCATCCCGCTCGAGAAGTACAGGATGACGCTGGTCGCCAGCCATGCGGCGAGCAGCGCGCCGAGCCACTCCGGCCAGCGCGTCGGCTCGCGGCTCATCAGCAGCAGCTCGGTGGCGAGCGCCGACGGGCCGGCGACGTAGGGGATCGCCAGCGGCACCACGAACGGCTCGCCTTCGACCTGTTCCTCGAGCGGCCGCTGCGCCGACGGGAAGATCATCCGGATCGCGATCAGCAGGAGGATCACGCCGCCGGCCGTGGTCAGCGCCGGCTCCGAGACGTGGAGCAGCGCCAGGAAGTAGCGCCCCGCGAACAGGAAGACGACCATCACCGCGAGCGCGATCACCAGCTCGCGCACGACGACCAGGCGCTGGCGGTCGGCCTCGACGCGCGAGAGCGCCGCGAGGAAGAACGGGATGTTCCCCAGCGGGTCCATCACCAGGAAGAGGAGGACCGCTGCTGAGGTGAGGGTCAAGCTGTCCATGGCGCCGTCCGCAGACGGCGCGGGACGCTATCTCAGGACGGCGAGTGGCGTCGCAGGCGCGAAGGTATCTGGCGGTGCCGATTGGAGACTGGCCGGCCGGTCAGCGCGCCAGAAGTTCCTCGCCCCGCCACCGATCCGAAGCTCGGATCGGTGGCGAGGCTTGGGGATCACACGCGCCGCGTCACCAGCGCGGCCGATGGCCGCCGCCGCCACCGCCGCCACCGCCACCGCCACCGCCACCCTCGCGGCGGGGGCGGGCTTCATTGACCGTCAGCTTGCGGCCGCCGAAGTCCTGGTCGTGAAGAGCCTCGATCGCGCGGTCGGCGCCATCGTCGTCCATCTCCACGAAGCCGAAGCCACGCGGCCTTCCGGTGTCGCGATCGTTGATCAGGGCAACGCTCTCGACGTTGCCGTGCTGCGCGAACAGGTCGTTGACCTCGCTCTCGGTGGCTGAGAAGGGCAGGTTGCCCACGTACAGCTTCTTCATTCTTCTCTCTCGACTTTCTCACGGTGTGAAACAGCCCTTGCTGTTCACACTTCCACTGACACTGCGGTTCCGAACGCCGGAACCTCCGACGCGAGTGCGCTGACCTGTCGATTCGGGAAACTACTTCGGGGAGGGACGATGGACTCTCCAGTCCGTAGCGTGCCACGACTCCTGGGCACACTGCTCTCGCAAGGGTAAAGTGTACGCCGGTTCGAAAGCGCCGTCCAGAGACAGCTCGTCGAGAGTCCCAGAGCGCTCCTCCGGTAGGCTGCTGCACGACGCGAGGAACCGGCGGCTCACGCCCCCCAGAGCCCCCGCACCCGACGAGTTTGACTCGATGCCCCTGCACTCGGCACCGCTGCAGTCGATGCTCCTGCACTCGAGTGTCCTGCAATCGACGTCCCTGCGCCCTGGACCCCCGCCACGGAGCGACCTGGCGTGAGCGGGCCGACCGAGGTCCGCCTGCGCTGGGACGGCGGGGAACGCTTCACGGCGACCGCGGGCGACGTGGCGACGGTCGTCGACGGCTCGAGCCCCGATCATCTGTCGCCGATGCAGGCGCTCGCTCTCGGGGTCGCCGCCTGCATGTCGATCGACGTCGTCGCCATCCTCGAGAAGGGTCGACAGCCGCTCGAGGCGATGGAGGTCGAGCTGACCGGCGAGCGCGCAGCGGCTCCGCCGCGGCGGTTCGTGTCGATCCGCATCCACTACCGCATCCGTGGCGCCGTCGACCCCGCGCGCGTCGAGCGGGCGATCGCTCTGTCGCGCGACACCTACTGCTCCGCCTGGCAATCGATGCGCACCGACATCGAGCTCCAGACCACCTTCGAGACGGTATGAGCCGCACCGAGGCACTGCGCCCTGCCAGTCCGATGTCCGACGCTCCTTCTCGCGCGATACCATTGTCCGTGGAGAGAGAACGATGACGAGATCCAGCGCCCGAGACGGTTCCCACTACGACCAGCTCGAGGTCTCGGAGCTCTTCTGCCCGAGCTGCCGTGCCTCGCGCCCCGTGCGCCAGCACCTCCTCCTGGTGCTGCCCGACGGCAACAAGTACGAGTATCGCTGCGGCGCGTGCGGGACTCCGGTCGGCGAGAAGAGCGACGACGACCGCTCGCAGTTCCAGTCGATCCTGCGTGCGACCTGATGTTCGCAGCTCAAACGCCGGAGCAGACGCCGAAGCGGCCGCCTCCTCGAGTAGCTCCGGATTGCGAGCCGGACGCGCCGGGGTGCACCAGCGTCGGCCCCACGCCGGCTCAGGACTTCCTGCGCCAGGCGTTGGGCAGCAACACCGGCGACATGCGCGCGCCGGCGCTGCTGCTCACTCTCGCGCTGCTGGTCGCGATCGTCGGGTGGATCGTCCGGAGGCGTCGCCGACAGGCAGAGCCCGACGAGTAGCGGATGCGTCAGCCGCCCAGCTCGGCGGCCCGGAACAGCGGGTCGGCAGCCTGGAGGAGCTTTCCGCGCAGCCGATCCGGCAGGTCGGGATGATGGTCGAGGAACTCACGGACGATCGCCGCCGCGCTCTGGGTGCGGTGGCCGCCGAGCACCGCCTCGAGCCACGCGAGCGGAAAGAAGATGTCGCCCGTGCGCTGGACTTCCTCGAGCAGCTCGAGCGCGGGCCCGATCAGGTGCTCGGTCTCCGGCGCCCGAAGAGGATGATGGATGGCCGAGAGCGCCGCCAGCACCCAGGGCTCGCGCTCCCGTTGCGCCGGATCGGCGAAGGAGAGTGCGAACGCCTCCCTGACCGCGGCGTTCGAGCCCAGCGCCGGCAGGATGAACTCGAACCGCCGGCGCCGGTCGGGATCCTCGATCTCGGCGCGCTGCTGCTCGAGCAGGGCGTCCGCACCGTCGATGCCGCGCACCGCGAGCTGCTCGACGAGCGCGATGCGGTCCTGCTCCGAGAGCTCGAAACCGGGGACCGCGACCCCGGTTCGCCACGCTTCGACCAGACGGTCGACGCCCGCTCTCGTGATCGCCACGCGAGTGAGCGCGCGATAGAACATGGCCTTCTGCGTGATCTCGGGCGCAGCGGACAGGCGCTCCCACAGGATGCGCTCGAGGCGCGGCGCGACCTGGTCGCGGGTCGCCGGCGGCAAGAACCGCCAGTAGAGCTCCTCGAGGTCCGAGAGGACGCGATCGACGACCTGCGGGTCGGGCTCCGCCTCGATCAGGCCGAGCGCCGTTTCGATCAGCTCCACGGGAGCCACGCGCCCCTCGAGCAGCGCGTCCCACAGGCCGAGCCAGCCGACCGCGCGCGCGGTCGGATCGGGGAGCGCGCCGATCCTCCGCAGCAGGAATCCGAGGGTGCGCTCATCGGGCTCGAAGCGCGCGTAGCCCTCGCCGTCCCCGTTGGCGAGCACCCAGTCCGGCGCCGGCAGGCCGCCGGCGACCCTCACCCTTCGCGCATCGAGGTCGACCTCGAAGCCCACGCTCCCCCCCTTCTCCGAGCCCGCGCGAACGCGCAGACGCTGGACCCACAGCCGGCCGAAGCCGGCGGGATCCTCCTGCTCGAGCGCCAGCTCCGAGTCCTGCCCGTCCTCGATCTCCAGCACTGTGCGCACCACCGCCCGTCCCGCCTGCTCGACCCAGATCTCGCTCCAGGCCGCCAGGTCGTCGTCGCTGAGCGCATCCAGGGTGTCGATCAGGTCGAGCCAACTCGCATTGCCATGGCGGTGCTCGGCGAGGTAGGCCCTGAGCCCACGGCGGAAGGTCTCGGCGCCGATCAACCGCTCGAGCTGACGCATGGCGATCGGCGCCTTCTGGTAGATGATCGCGCCGTAGAGCGACCCCGCATCGGCGAGGTTGGCGAGCGGCTGGCGGATCGGGTTGGCGCCGGCGGTCCGCTCGACCCGGTAGGCGGCGGGGTGGTGCGCGAGCAGGAAGCGCAGGTCGTGGTCGAGCTCGGGGAAGCTCGGGTGAACGATCTTGGCCGCCATGAAGTTGGCGAACACCTCCTTCATCCAGACGTCGTCGAACCACTCCATCGTCACCAGGTTGCCGAACCACATGTGAGCAGTCTCGTGCGCGATCAGACTCGCCCGCCGGAGCTCCTGGTCGAGCGTCGCGGTGTCGTCGAGGAGCAGGGCCTCGGCGCGGTAGAAGATCGAGCCGGGATGCTCCATGCCGCCGTACTGGAACGCCGGGAGCAAGGCGAAGTCGAGCTTGGCGAAGGGGTACGGGATCCCGGTGTAGTCCTCGAGCCAGGCCAGCGCGGTCGTGTGGAGGTCGAAGATCAAACCGGCGTTGCGCGCGATCCGCTCGCCGTCGCTCTCGCGATGGAGCATGCGCAGAGTGCGCCCGCCGCGCGCGGCGCTCTCGACCTCGAAGCGGCCGGCCGCGAACGCGAGCTGATAGGTGGCGAGCGGCTCGGTCTCGGCGAAGCGCAGCACCCGACGGTCCTCGCCCGCCGCCAGGATCTCGACCTCCTCCTCGACCGGCGCGTTGGCGACCGCGCGCCAGGCCGCCGGGATCTCGAGGGTGAGTGTCCAGCGCGCCTTCAGGTCGGGCTGATCGAACACCGGGAGCGCGATGCGCGCGCGGTCGGGCACGAACAGTGTGTACATCAGGTCCGCGCTGCGGTTGAGCGAGCCGTTGCCCGCGATCAGCTCGATCTCGACCCGATTGGCGCCGGCCGTCAGCCGCTCCGCGGGCAGGTGCAGGTGCTGGTCGATCACCACCGGCGGCGTCTCGACCCCGTTGACGAGGACCGACAGGAGGTTCTCGTTGCGCTGAGCGAAGTCGAGGAACAGCGGGCGCGAGGCGCCCTCGGAGCTCAGCTCGAAGGTGGCGATCAAGCTCCCGGTCACCGGCGCGTCGAGGGCGGCCGGGAGGGACAGCGCCACCTCGTAGCGCAGCCCCGAAATCCGCTCGGCCCGCTCGAGCGCCAGGCTCCAGGGCACCCCCGGATCGGGGATCGGATCGGATTCCGGAGCGCAGGCGACGGAGGAGACCAGAGCGCAGATCAGCGCGCAGATCAGAGCGCCGGAACCCGTCAGCAGCAGTGCGGCGGAGCGGACGGCCGTGGACGCAACCCGCGTGGTCACTCGTTCTCGGCCTCCTGCCAGACCAGGACCTCGCCCCCCTTGCCGGCCAACACCGATCCGGGCAGGACCCGCAACCGCCAGGGCTCGAGGCGCAGCGCCGCGAAGCTGTCGGCGGTCGGCTCGGTCCACACCGGGATGATCGCCGGGTCGTAGCCGAGCGGCGGCGAGGTCGCCTTGAAGCGGTTCCACAGCCAGGTGCGGGTCTCGTCGTCGAACGCCCACGAGGCGCGGCACTCGGCGACGCACGTGTCCTGCTCGGGCGCCCAGTAGTTGACCGAGGCGTAGGGGTGCGCCTCGAGATGGGAGCGCTTGGTCGGCGTCGGCCCGGTCGCCACCCAGCCCACCAGCCGCTCGCCGTCCCACTCCCAGATCGGATGCAGGATCCGCGAGCGCGGGCGCTCCAGGGAATCGACCGTCGCGACGCTCGCCCAGACGATCCGGTGCGCCATCTCGACGAACGCGGGCGCCACCTCTTCGAGCTGTCGGGAACTGTCCATGGGTTCTCCTCTCCCTGCTGCCGTTGTCAGATCGCGGCGACTCTCGCCCAGAACCAGGATGCCGACAACGTGCCGAGGACGAAGATCGGCAGGGCCCGCGCCCACCACGGGAAGGTGGCCGGCCGCCGTCGCATGATCCGGCCGACGGCGAAGACGAGGCCGAGCGCCAGCGCCACGATCGCGAGCTGACCGAGCTCGACGCCCACGTTGAACAGCAGCAGCGCCAGAGCCGCGTCGCCGCGCGGCAGCCCGATCTCGGCGAGCGCGCCGGCGAAGCCGAAGCCGTGGAGCAACCCGAAGGCGAACGCGACGACCCAGGGCGAGCGGCCGGCCAGGCCGAGCTCGCCCCCGCGGCGCTGCTTCTCGAGCTCGACCGCCAAAAACAGGATGCTGAGCGCGATCACGGCCTCGACCGGCGCCTGCGGCAGGCGCACCCTCCCGGTCGCCGACAGCGCCAGGGTCACGCTGTGGGCGACGGTGAATGCCGTGATCACCTGGACCAGCGCGATCGGCCGGCGCACCAGCAGCAGCAGGCCGAGCACGAAGAGAACGTGGTCGATGCCGAAGACCAGGTGCTCGACGCCGAGGCGCAGGTACGCCAGAACCGCGGCGCCCCCCGGCCCTCCGACCCGCCACTCCGGTGCGACCGGCTTGAGCAGGTGGACCCAGCTGCGGCCGTCGAGCAGACGGACGCGCACCAGGACATCGGTCAGAGTGCGCTCGAGCCCGGCCACCCCCAGGATGCGGCCCTCGAGGCCGGAAGGCTCCGCCTGCGAGCAATCGAGCTCGAAGCGCTCGACCAGCAGGCCGCCGGCGGCCACCGTCGCGCCCCCCTCCGCCACACCGCACTCCGCGGGCAGGACCGGGTCGATGCGCAGCCGCGTCTCGCCGGCGAGCGGCTGCTTCCAGATCACCTCGTAGCGCGCCGGCGCGACCTCGACGAGCTCGAGCGAAGCCGGGCGAACCTCGTGAGCAGCACCGACACGCGCCATGGACAGGAGCGCGGCGGCGACGAGAACGCATTGTCTGTTCAACGCTCGATCCTCACTCGGTAGCGAGCGCGCAGCTCCTCGTACGCCCGCTCGCTCGCCTCAGCGCGCCGGCGCGCCAGCAGATCGTCACGCACGCGGGCACGGACCTCCTCGAACGAAGGCTGCTCGGTCTCGCTCCTCGCCAGCACCCGGACCAGGTGGGCGCCGAAGCTCGAGCGCACCGGCCCCTGCCAGGCGCCGACCGGCAGGTCGTCGAGCTGCGCCGCGAACTCGTCGCCGAACAGCCCGGCGATCTCGGAGCGCGCTCGATCTCCGAGCTCACGCTGCAGCATGAACGGATCGCCGAGCGCGCGCCAAGCGGAGTCGGCGTCGATCGGGTCGGTCGGGTCGGCCGTCGTCGCGTCGTTCGAGCCCCCATCGCTCGCCTGCCGCAGCTTCGCCAGCGTCGCCCGCGCCGCGTCCGCGGCGCCTTCCCCTCGCGACTCCGCGCTCCAGTAGACGTGCTGGAAGCTCACCCGCGCCGGCCGCTGCCAACGCTGGGGGTGCTCCCGCCAGTGCGCGCGCAGCTCGCCGGTCGACGGCTCCCGAATCGAGCTCTCGTCCTCGAGCAGGAAGGCCATCTTCTGCGCCAGCCGGCGGCGGACGATGACGTCGTCGCGGTCGAGCCCCAGCTCGAGCGCCGCGCGATGGAGCACCTCCTCGCGCACGTGCTGCTCGATCAGCCCCTCGAGCTCCTCGGGGGTCGCCGCGCGCCCCATCTGCGCGCGCCACAGGTCCTCGATGCGGGCCACCTCCGCCGAGCTCACCACGACGAGCTCGTGACGCCCGCTCCACCACCCCTCCAGCGCGAACAGACCGAGACCCAGCAGCAGGAAGAGCGCCAGCGGCTCGGTCGCGATCCGTCGGAGGAGGCCCTTGGCCGAACGCAACGCCGCGCCTACCGGACGGGAATCGACCAGATCGGTGACGACCAGGCGCGCTCCTGGATCGTCTTCGGCAGATCGGGGTGCGGCTCGACGCCGGCGCGCAGCGCGTCCCAGGTCGACCAGCGGCAGGTCGGGTTCTCGAGCACGCGCACGTAGTAGAGCGCGCGCTGCGCCGGATCGAAGCTGGGATCGGTCCAGGTCGTGCGCAGCTCGGCGGCGCCCAGCTCCTGCGAGAACGAGCAGTCGGCGAGGTCGACGGCGGCGCCGTTGTCGGGGCATCGGTGACTGGCGGCGTCGGGCGTGCCACCGTCCGAGCAGGCGACGTCGAACACCTGCTCGCGCGCCGCGCCGTCTTCGACCCAGCCCTTGATCACCTGCAGGCGCTGGAGCGGCGCCGATCGCGGGTCTCTCATGGCCCAGACCAGGAAGCGGGGCGCGCCGCCCGCGCGGGCGGTCAGGTCGCCCCCCATCGGCACGCCGCCGGCATAGGCGAGCTCGACCGAATCGGCGCGCTCGCCGATGTCTTCGGAGTAGTCGTAGCCGGCGAAGAACCGGACCTTGATCCGCGGGCCGCTGGTGGCGAAGGTCTCCTTGCGACGCATCGCATCGTAGAGGGAGTCGCGGGTGTTCTCCTCGGCCCAGATCCCGGCCAGGCCCGACGCGCTCCACAGGTCGTAGTAGACGTCGGCGTACTCCGCGCCGCCCGCGCCGTCCCCGCCGTCCTCGGCGTCTTCACCGGAGGGGCTCTCGCGGGGCGCGTCGAGGGGGACCGAGCCGCGCAGCTCGGGCTCACCGTCGAGCACGCCGACCTTCGAGAAGTAGTTGTCCTCCTCGACCGGACCGGCGCCGTTGTGGGTGTCGCTCGAGCCGATCAGCCCGAAGCGGAACGGGTTGAAGCCCTCGCGCTCCTCGATCTCGAGACCGTTGAGGTACGCCTCGCGTATGTAACTGCCCGGGACGTCGGAGCGAGTCTGCGTGGCGATGCGGAACGGGAAGATCTCGAACTCCGCCCACTCGTCATTGGGCGAAAGCAGCGGATGCGTGTCCGAGGTGCCCTTGACCTGGGTGATCTCGACCAGCGGCTCGTTGCGCATTCGCAGGTCGGCGTAGGCGGCGTCGAACGGCTCCCCCTCGAAGGTCTCGAGCAGGAACATCTGCCCATTCGAGCCGTTCGAGTTGTGGGGGATGGCGAGCGCCTCGCGCCCCTCCTCGCGGCGCGCGTCGAGCCAGCGCCAGAGATCCTCCGGGTTCGCCGAGTCGAGGCGGCTGAACGCCGTCTCCGACGCCTCGCCGCGAAAGATCACGTTGCGGTGGAGGTTCTGGTACTCGGGCCCCGACGTGTACTCGAAGCCGGCGAAGGTGGTGAAGGCGCCGGGCTGGTTGTGGCGCTCGGCGGCAGCCACGATGTCGTTCCACGCCTCCTTCGTCACTCCGCTGGTGTCGGCGGTCAGCTCGCCGGTGCGCAGCGCCTCGGCGGCGCGGCGGAAGGCGCCACGCACGTCGAGCCCGGTCTCGCCGCGCACCTCGGACGCGAACGGCAGCTCGTAGAGGGGGTGACCCTCCTCGAACATCTTGGGGATCACGCCGAGGTAGACCGCGTGGTCGGTCACCGCCTGGAAGTCGAGCGGCCCGCTCTGGAGCTGGAGCGGGAAACCCAGGGGGTGCGTGATCGACTCCCCCTTGGCGTAGCGGTAGGCGTCGTCGGGGGTCGCCCGGACGTTGAAGATGAAGGCGTCGAACGAGTACTGGCTGTGGACGTGGAGATCGCCGAAATACGCGTTGCGCAGCGGGTTCGGCTGACCCGGTCGGGCCTCCTCCGCCGCCGCGTTCGCGGCCGGCTGGCTCCCCTCCTCGCCGGGGGCGCAGCCGAGGAGCAGGGCGAGCGACGAGGACAGGAACAGCGAGCGCGCGGGGAGACGATGCAGCGGCACGGGCGACCTCCAGGCTCCGGTCGGATCGAAGCCCGATTGTACGTCGTCTCCCCCGACGACGGCCGCTCGCTAGTGTCTGTGCACTCGTACGGATCACGCCGACGTCGTAGCGAAGCGAGTCAGCAAGCCCCGCGCCAGGAGTCGCAGGCTGAAACCGAAAGAAACGTCCGGTCGTAGTGCAGCTACGACGCAGCCGATGAAAACGGAGTCGGCTGCCGCGCGAGAGAGGAAGACGAAACGATGTTCGAAATGGGAACCTTTCTGACGCTCTTCGTCGGCCTCGCGGCGCTCGGGCTGGCGCTCGCCCTGATCGGCGCGGTGCTGCGGATCGTCGTGCCGCTGGTGTGGATTCCGGTCAAGCTGGTCCTCGGCCTGGTCGCGGCCCTCGTCGTCCTCGTCTTCGTCCTGCCGGTGGCGGCGGTCGCGCTCCCCGTGATCCTCGTGCTGGCGCTGATCGCCGTCCCGTTCCTGATCCTGTTCGGAGGCCTCGGCCTGGTCTTCGGCTAGCCTCCGATGTGCCCGCGCGCTCCGCGCGCTTTTTGGCACATCTCCGGCTAGCAATTCCTCGCGGCTCCACTCCGAGCTGAGGGGCGCGCAAAGCGCGCGAGCCGATGCGAGAAGCGGTGAGGGGCGTTGAGCCTGCGAAGCGGGCCGAGCCCAGCGCCTGCGGCGCGTCGCCGCGGACAGCCCTTGAACCGAGCGACTGATCCAGCGATCGCTACCAGTTACTCGGACAGGCTCGTAGGAGAGCAGAAAGCGCTTGAGGCGCCTCAGTCGTCGAGGTAACCGAGCGCACGCAGGTCCTGGAGGATCTCCTCGTCGATGCTGGACGCCGCGGGCGCCGCCACGCCGGCGCGGTCCCCCCAGGACGCGATCTTCGAAGCGGGGTGGCGAGCCCGCAGCTCGCCGGTGAACAGCTCGCGGCGGGCGGCGCCGACGAAGTCCTCGGCGACCGGCAGGCCGAAGGCCGCGAGCACCGTCGGAGCGAAATCGTGGATGCTCGCGCCGTCGAGCTCCGCGGTGGGGTCGACGTGCGGGCCGCTCGCAAAGAGGATGCCGGGCGTTTCCCGGTAGTGAGTGCCGGACTGGCGATGGACCGATCGCACGACGCCCTCGATCGGCGTCGGCGACCCCGACCCGCCGTCGAGCATGAGCCGCTCGTCCGCGCCGGGGCGCAGCACGCGGACGACGATCTCGGCTCCCGCGCGCCGCTCGAGCGCGCGAGCGTCGCGCACCCGCAGGGTCCGGGCGCCGTCGCCCCAGCGCACCCGGTCGAGCGCCGCCTCGAGCTCCACGCGCAGCTCGGGCCCCGCCGCGCCGCCGGTGCGCAGCTTCTTGATCTCGTCGCCGGGCCGCGAGGCGTACGAATAGGCGCGCGAGGCCTCCAGGTCGACCGCGCCGCGCTCGTCGCGCACCAGGAAGCCGAGCTCGGCGAGCAGCCGGTCGAGGTCGAGACCGACCCGCACCTCCTCCCGCTCCATCGCCACGAACCCGTGATCGGAGACCACCAGCGCGTTCCACTCGGGCCCGGCGGCCTCCATCAGCAGGCCGATCGCCTGGTCGCTCGCCTCGTAGGCATCGGTCACCGGGTCGCTCCCGCGCACGCGCTCGGCCTCGGAGAGGCCGAAGCGCTCGGGCTCGAAGCGCTTCCAACTCAGGTGGCTCCAGACGTCGACGCTGCGCAGGTAGACCATCACGAGGTCGAGGTCCTCGCTGGCGAGCAGGTGACGGCCGACGGTGACGCTGAGACGATCGCGCGCCCCGACCTCCTCCCGCTCGAACGAGGGCTCCTCCGCCGCCAGCGCCTGCGCCAGCCAGCCGGCGAGGCGACCCTCGAGCGCCGCGGGGCTGACCCGCGCCGAGACCGCGGCGAGCCGATCGCCGCTGACCACCCGGTCGGACAGGACCACGCCGTTGACGTCCTCGGCCGGCCAGCTCGCCCACCAGCTCACCACCCCGACCCGGAGGCCCCGGTCGGACAGCATGTTCCACAGCGCGGGCACGCGCCGCACCGCCGAGCTCACCGGCAGGTCGCCCTGCTCGGTGGGCACGACGAAGCCCTCGATGCCGTGGCGCTCCGGCGCGACCCCGGTCGCCATCGTGGTCCAGATCACGGGCGACTTGCCGTAGGCGGTCGCCAGGCGCGTGGCGACGCCGCGCTCGGCGAGGGCCCGGAGGTTGGGCAGGCGCCCCTCCCCCCACAGCTTCTCGATCGCCTCCCAGTCGGCGCCGTCGACGCCGACGACCAGGAGACGCACGCGATCGGGCGCGCTCTCGCGGCAGGAGGGGAGGGCCAGTAGACCAACCACCAGCGAGCCGAGGAGTGCGGCGGAGCCCGAGCGTCGAGGTCGGCGCATGGCCCACTCTTGCCGGCGAGCTCGCGGGAAGGCAAGCTGACGGTCACGAATCGGTGGTGATGGTATGATGTCACCATCATGATGGTCCGAACCCAGGTCTCGCTTGATCCCGAGCTCCAGAGCATGGCCCGTCAGAAGGCGGCAGCCCTAGGAATCTCTTTTGCCGAGTACGTCCGCCGGCTGGTCGCGCGCGATCTCGGGGAGCCCGACGCCATCGAGGCTGCGGACGTCGCCCAGGTCTTCGACCTCGGCGACTCGGGCGGCTCGGACGTGGCCCGGGACAAGGACCGGATGATCGGCGCCGCGACGAGCGCTGAGAAAGGGCGTTGAGCCTCTTCGTCGACAGCTCGATCTGGTATGCAGCCGCCGATCGTGGCGACCGCAGCCACGAGCGCGCAAAGGAGCTCCTGTCGCGCGGCGAGAGGCTGGTGACGTCCGACCACGTGCTGATCGAGACGTGGCTCCTCCTGCGCCATCGATTGCACCGAGAGGCCGGCGAGCGATTCTGGGGAGGACTCCGTGCTGGGATCGCCCGCATCGAGATCGTGACCAGCGCCGACCTCGAGGCGGCCTTCTCGATCGCTCAGGCTTTCCTGGACCAGGACTTCTCGATCGTCGACCGCACCTGTTTTGCCCTCATGCAGAGACTGGGAGTCCACCGGGCGGCCAGCTTCGACGACGACTTCAGCGTCTTTCGATTCGGCCCCAATCTCGACAAGGCGTTCGAGATCCTCCGCTGAGACGGGTCTCGACAGCGCCACCGAAGAGCCCGCTCCCGCGGCGATAGAGTCGCGCGATGCTTCCCGGCCGCACCCGGAGCGCGATCCGAGCCTCCCGCGGATCGGTCTCTCGCTTCGTCTCGACCGCCCTGCTGGCCGCGAGCCTCGTGGCGATCGTTCCGTCGCCCGCCACCGCGCTCGCCTCGCGGAAGGGAAACGACCCACTCGCCGGCCTGTCCTTCCGCCACATCGGGCCGATCGGCAATCGGGTTCCCGCCGTCGTCGGAGTGCCCGGCGACCCGCACGTCTACTACGTCGGCGCCGCCTCGGGCGGCGTCTTCAAGACCAGCGACGGCGGTCTCACCTGGAGGCCGATCTTCGACGACCAGCCGGCGGCCTCGATCGGGGCGCTGGCGGTGGCGCCGTCCGACCCCAACGTGGTCTGGGTCGGCACCGGCGAGACCTTCATCCGATCGAACGTGTCGATCGGCAACGGCGTCTACCGCTCGACCGACGCGGGCAGGACCTTCGCGCACCTCGGGCTCGACGCCACCGGACGGATCGGGCGGATCGCGGTGCACCCGAACGATCCCGACACGGCATGGGTCGCGGCGCTCGGGCACGGCTACGGGCCGCAGCAGGAGCGCGGCGTTTACCGCACGCGCGACGGCGGCGCGACCTGGGAGCGCGTTCTCTTCGTCGACGAGGACACCGGCGGGATCGACGTCGTGATGCGCCCGGGCAACCCGCGCATCCTCTACGCCGCCACCTGGCAGTTCCTCATGTCGACCTCGGGGCGCACCAGCGGCGGCCCAGGGAGCGGGATCTGGCGCTCGAAGGACTCCGGCGACACCTGGGAGCGCCTCGGCCCGGCGGCGGACGGAGACGAGGACGAGCACGACGCAAGCGCAGACGCAGACGCAGACGGCGGCGATTCGGACGACGGCCCGGTCCCGAAGCGCGGGCTCCCCGACGGCCCCTGGGGCAAGAGCGGGATCACCGTCACCGCTGCCGACCCCGATCGCGTCTGGGCCCTGATCGAGACGAGCTCGAACCGCGATTTCGAGCACGTCGGCGAGTTCGCGGGCGTGCTGTGGCGTTCGGAGGACGGCGGCGACTCGTGGTCGCTGATCTCGCGCGACAACACGCTGACCCAGCGTCCGCTCTACTACACGCGTGCGGTGGCGGCGCCCGACGACGGCGACGAGATCACCTTCCTCGCCGTGCAGCAGAGCCTGTCGATCGATGGCGGCAAGTCGATCACGGCCCAGAACTCGGGCTGGGACCACCACGACCTGTGGATCGATCCGCTCGATGGCGACCGCCGGATCGTCGGTCACGACGGCGGCGTGTCGATCTCGACCAACCGCGGCGAGAGCTGGCTCGAGCCGCAGCTCCCGATCGCCCAGATGTACCACGTCGCCGTCGACGACGAGGTGCCCTACTTCGTCTATGGCAACCGCCAGGACGGGCCGACCATGCGCGGGCCTTCGCGCATGCTCTCGGGCGGCGAGATCCCGATCTCGGCGTGGTCGTCGGTGGGCGGCTGCGAGGTCGGCTTCGCACTGCCGACGCCGGGAGCCAGCCACGTCGTCTGGTCGGGGTGCTACGACGGGATCCTGGAACGCCACGATCGGCGCACCGGGCACTCGCGCGACGTCTCGGTCTGGCCGCTCGCGATCGAGAGCTGGCCAGCCGCCGAGGTGCGCTACCGATTCCAGTGGAACGCGCCGCTCGCGATCTCGCCGCACGACCCCGAGACCGTCTACACCGGCAGCCAGCTTGTGCATCGCACGCGAGACGGCGGGCAGAGCTGGCAGGTGATCTCGCCGGACCTGACCACCGCCGATCCGGAGCTGATGCAGCGCACCGGCGGTCTCACCCTCGACGACGCCGGGCCGACGATCGCACCGACCGTTTTCGCCATCGCAGAGTCGCCGCTCGAGCCGGGCGTGATCTGGGCCGGCACCAACGACGGGCAGCTCCACGTGACACGGGACGGCGGCGAGAGCTGGGCCGACGTCACCGCCGCGCTGAGCAACGTTCCCGGGGCGGGTCTGCCGCCGCGCGCGACGATCTCGAGCATCGAGCCATCGCGTCACGCATCGGGCAAGGTCTACGTCGCGGTCGATCGGCACCAGGAAGGAGACACCGCGACGTACGTGTTCGCGACCGACGATCACGGCGCGAGCTTCCGTTCGCTGCGCGGGGATCTCCCGCAGAGCGTCTTCTCCTATGCCCACTGCCTGCGCGAAGACCCGGAGGTTTCGGGCCTGCTCTACCTCGGCATCCACAACGGCCTCTGGCTGTCGATCGACGACGGAGCGAGCTGGCGCGAGCTGCGCGGCGATCTGCCCCACGCCCCCGTACACTGGCTGACGGTCCAGGAGCACTTCGGCGACCTGGTCCTCGCCACTTACGGGCGCGGCTTCTGGATCCTCGACGATCTCACGCCGGTGCGCGAGCTCGCGCGCCGCGCCGGCTCCTCGCCCGAGACACCCACCCTGCTGCCGCCGCGCGCCTCGTACCGCTTCCGCGCGGTCGAGGAGGCGGTGTCGCAGCCGGACGTGCCGGCGGCCGGCGCCAGCCCGCCGCGCGGCGCGGCGCTCCACTACTGGCTGCCGCCGCGCGAAGAGGAAGTGAACGGCGCAGACAACGAGCGGGGCGAGGCGGATCGTGCGGACGGGAAAGGCGAGGACGAGGGCGATGACGACGACCGGCAGAGCGGCGGCGCCGACGACCCGCCGGACGCAGCCGACACCGGGCTCGCAATCCGGATCGTCGACGCCGATGGGCGGGTCGTGCGCATCCTCGAGGAGCTCGACGCCGAGCCCGGCCTCCACCGGGTCTGGTGGGACCACCTGGAAGAGCGCACGCCCGAGGTGAAGCTGCGCACGCCGCCGCGGGAGCGGGAGGAGGATGGCCTGCCGGCCTCCGGCAACCGCCCGCTGCGCGACGGCGGCCGCTTCGCGGTGCTGGCGCCCCCCGGCGAGTACGAGCTCGAGCTGGTCGAGACCGGCGAGGTGGTGGCGAGCGCCTCCCTCGACCTGCTGCGGGACCCGCGCTCCCAGGGCGGTCCTGCCGACCTCGCCGAGCAGGAGCGGCTGGTGCGCGAGCTGCGCGCCGACGTCGCCACCGCCGCCGACCTGATCAACGACGCCGAGAGCCTGCGCGCCCAGATCCGCGCCTTGCGTGACCGCATTCGTGAGCACGAGGGCGCCGAGGACGTGCTCGAGGTGGCCGACGCGCTCGAGGCCGACATCGAAGAGGTGGAGGGGGCCTTCTTCGACCTCCGGCTCACCGGCGCCGGCCAGGACTCGCTGCGCTGGAAGCGACTCCTCTACTCGCGTCTCGTCTATCTCGCCTCGCGCATCCAGCAGACCGACCACCGGCCGACCGATCAGCACCACCAGGTCGCCCGGATGCTGCACGCCGAGCTCGAGGAGCAGGTGGTGCGTTTCGACGAGCTGAAGCGGGCAGCGGTGGTCGATCTCAACGAGCTGGTCCGCGAGCGCGGGATCGCGGGGATCGTTCTGCCGCCGGGAGAATGATCCCGCCGGGAGTGCTGTTGCAGCGCCCGATGCCGCGCTCAGCGCCACTGGCTCTCGGAGCCTGCCTCCTCCTGTCCGTGCCCGCAGGGGGCCGGCAGCCCGCACCGGAGTCCGGCATCGACGAGCGCGCGGTGGTCGTCGCGCGCGACCTGTTCGCCGGCGGGCGCATCGGCGACCCAGACGAGATCTCGATCCTGGTCGACGGCCGGAGCGCGCCCGTGATCGGGGTCGCAGAGGGAGACGACGATCCGCTCCACACGCTGATCGTGCTCGACGCGACCCTCGGCGACACCACCGACCTGCGTCGCGCGGCGATCGTGGTCGCCGGTTTGGCCGGCGAGCTGACCGCGCTGGGCCCGGTGCGGGTCGTCGTCGTGCGCGCCGAGGAGATCGAGGAGCGAGTGTCCTGGAGCGGCGATGGCGAGCGGATCGAAGAATCGCTCTCCCGCCTCGGAGTCGAAGGCATCTCCGAGGAGGTCCTGTCCACACTGCGCCTCCCCTGGACGGCAGCCGACGTGCTCGACGGCGAGCCGCCGGTCGTCGCCGACGCCGAGCGCGCCGCGCGGGAGGCGGCTCGGGCCATCGTCGGCTTCCTCGACCGGCTCCTCGAGCTGGCCGCCGAGCCCCAGCGCTCCTCGAGGAGGCTGCTGCTGGTCGCCGGCGGCGGTTTCGATCCCTGTCCGGGCGCCTTCTTCGGCGTCGACGAGGTGGCGCCGGCGCTCACCGGATGCGACCAGCGTCAGGAAGGCGCCGCGCGCACGCCCGGGCTCGAGCTCGGTCCCACCCTCGCAATCCTCGGATGGACCGTCGCCGCGATCGCCCCGCTCGACCCGCAGGACCCGAAGGCCTGGCGGTTCGGCATGCTCGACCGCGTCGACGAGGAGGCGCCTCAGGTCTTCGGAGTCGTCATCAAGATCAACCAGGAGCGCAAGCCGGCGCGCGCGCGCCTCTACCTCGAGCAGGCTCGCGTCCACCTCGCGGCGGGCCAGCTCGACGCGGCGGAGGAGGACGGGCGCAAGGCGATCCACCACTTCCAGGAGGGGCGCAAGACACGCGCCGAGCAGGGGGAGGCGTGGCGACTGCTCGCCGGCATCCACGCGCGCCGCGGCGAGCCCTCGGCGACGGCCCGATCGCTGCTGCGCGCCCATCAAGCCGAACCGGACGCTGCGAGCGCACAGCGGAGCGCGGCCCGCCTGGCGAGCGCCTACCGGGCCGCTCGCCGGCCGCTCGAGCACATCGCCGAGGCGACCGGCGGCGCCGCCGTGTACGACGCCGACGATCTGTCGAGAGCGATCTCCGAGATCGCGAGCCGGCGGCGTGTGACCTACCAGCTTCCGGAGGCGGTGGCGATCGAGCCCCTCCGGCTCGAGGCGCGAACGGACGGGCGGCTGCTCGAGACCTCGAGCTGGACCTCGCCGACTCCGACCCGCCTCCTCTCACTGGCCGGAGCGCGCCGGCTGCTGCGCACGCGCGACGCGCGGCGCGTCGGGCAGCGGCCGGGCTTCGGCGTGTTCACTTCCGAGACCGTCGAGGAGACCGGCGGCAGGCTCGACCTCTTCCTCGAGCTGAGCACGGCATCGCCCGAGGAGCGGCGGTGGAGCGCCGGCCCCTGGCGGGTGACGGTGCTGCGCTCCGAGCTCGACGCCGAGCAGCACCACGTCGAGCCGACGGATCGAGAGCCGGCCTCGGAGCGCTTCAGCCTCGAGGTCGACCTCGCGCGCCGCGAACCGTTCGAGCTCATCCTGGTCGAGGATCTCGCCACCGGCGCCTGGGGCTTCCAGCACCGCTAGCAGCGCGCTCGCTTCAGGGGCCGAGCTCGACAGCCGGCTGCCGCTCGCCGAGGTCGCGCTCGCCGCCGGCTTCTCGCATCAGAGCCACTTCACCGAGGCGCTGCGCAAGGCGACCGGCACGACGCCCGGCCATTTACGGCGTGAGCTTCGAGCCGGTGAGGAGAGCGCCTCAGGTCTCGATCTCACACCGCCCGTCGCCCGACGCACACCCGCCAGAACAGCGCGATCAGCGCCGCGAATGCCGCCGCCGCCACCCATGGCGCGGCGGCGCCCAGCCACCCGTAGCCGATCTCCCAGACCTCGCGGTCGCGCGCCACCGCCCAACCGGCGGCGAGCGCGATGCCCACGCCCATCAGGCCCTCGCCACCGACCAGCCCCGAGCCCATCAGGACCCCGGCCTCGCGGCGCGACTCCTTCTCGTCCTCGGAGCGCGAGCCGCGCTCGAGCCACCAGCGAAGGGCGCCGCCGAAGAACACCGGCACCATCGTCGACACCGGCAAGTAGACGCCGACCGCGAACGGCAGGCTGGGGATCCGGAAGGCCTCGGCGAGCAGCGCGATGGCGACGCCGATGCCGACGAACGCCCAGGGGAGCGACTGCGAGAGCACGCCGTCGATCACCAGCTTCATCAGGGTCGCCTGCGGCGCCGGCAGCTCCTGGGTGCCGAAGCCGTAGGCCTTCGAGAGCGCAATCACGGTCAGGCACACGAAGACCGCCGAGGTCAGGACGCCGATCAGCTCGCCCACCTGCTGGCGCACCGGCGTGGCGCCGAGCAGGAATCCGGTCTTGAGGTCCTGCGAGGTGTCGCCCGCGATCGATGCCGCGATCGCCACCACGCAGCCGATGGTGAGCGCCGCCATCTTGCCCAGGTCGCCGGTCCAGCCGAGCAGCAGGAAGATGCTGGAGGTCGCGAGCAGGGTGGCGATCGTCATGCCGCTCGTCGGGTTCGAGGTGACGCCGACCAGGCCCACGATGCGCGAGGCAACGGTGACGAAGAAGAAGGCGAAGATCGCCACCAGGACCGCCGCAACCAGCCGCTGACCCGGCCCCTCGAGGGCGCCGAAGACCTGCGGCACCAACCCCAGCACCAGGACGATGACCAGCGCACCGCCGCCGACGATGCGCAAGGAGAGATCGCGGTCGGTGCGCGGTCCCGCGTCGGGCTGGGAGCCCTCCGCGCCGAGCTGCCTGCGGATCTGGCGGGCGCCGATCCGGAAGCTCTCGATCATCGTCGGCACCGACCGGATCAGCGTGATCAATCCCCCGGTCGCCACCGCGCCGGCGCCGATGTAGCGCACGTAGCGCGTCCAGATCTGGCCCGGCTCCATCTCGGCGATGGTGCGCACGGTCTCCGGGTAGAGCGGCGCGGTGAGGCTCTCCCCCCACCAGGCGATCGCCGGGATCAGCACCAGCCAGGAGAGGAGCCCGCCGCCGACCATGATCAGCGCGATCCTGGGGCCCAGGATGTAGCCGACCCCGAACAGCGCGGCCGAGACGTCGGAGCCGAGCTGCCCCTTCTTGAGCAGCGGGATCCGCACTTCGATCTCGTCGGGGAAGATCCGCGCCCAGCCGACCAGGAACTTGAACAGCGCGCCGACGCCGAGCCCGATGAAGACGTTCTTGGCCTTGGCGCCGCCGACCTCGCTCGCCACCAGCACCTGGGCACAGGCGGTCCCCTCCGGGTAGGGCAGCCGGCCGTGCTCGCGCTCGATGAGGAAGCGCCGGAGCGGCACCATGAAGAGGACGCCGAGCAGACCGCCGCACATCGCGAGCAACGTCATCTGCAGCAGGCTGGGCGCGAACCCCCAGAGGAAGAGAGCGGGCAGGGTGAAGATCACGCCGCTTGCCACCGAGCTCGAGGCCGAGCCGACGGTCTGCGATAGGTTCGCTTCGAGGATCGAGCTCTTCGCACCCATCGCGTGCAGCGCGCGAAAGGCCGCGACCGTCATCACCGCCACCGGGATCGAAGTCGAGATGGTGAGCCCGGCGCGCAAACCCAGGTAGGCGTTGGCGGCACCGAAGGCGATGCCGAACAGGATGCCGGCGACGATCGACTTGACGGTGAGCTCGGGGGGCGCGATTTCGGCCCCGACGTAGGGCTGATAGCTCTCGCCGGGCGGGATCGGCTCGAAGGCCGAGGGGCCGAGACCGGTGCGCACCGGCGGGTCGAGCGGAGGCGAAGGATCTGGCCTGCTCATCGGCTGCTCCTCGTCGAACCGCCGCGCAGCGCGCGCAGCGGCGCCGTGATCGCTCGACCGAGCCGGTACGAGGGCGAGGCCAGGACACCGGCGAGGTTCTCGCGGTCCGCTCGCAGATCGGTCTGGTCGAGCGCGCGTACGATGCGCGAGCGCATGCCGTTCTCGACCGCGGGATCGAACAGCGGTCGCGTCTGCTCGACGACCTGGTCGAGCAGGGCCGGATCGAAGACGTCGTCGAGAACCAGGTAGCCACGCTCGCGGTAGAAGCGAGCCTGCTCGCGCTCCCGAGCGTCGAGCCCCGACGCGTCGAGGTTGCGCTCGAAGAACGGCGACTCGACCCAGGGCTGGGCGGGCATCGTCGTGGACACGAGCGCGCAGCCTAGCAGCCCGCCGGGCGTCGTCTGCCGGCCGGTCGCGGGCGTCCTGCCGTCCGGTGCCGGATTTCCTGAGCGAGCCGGAGCGCGGTCTGCGTCTCTGCTCCCTGAAGGCGGCATTCCGCCGCCGACCCACGATCTTCCCGAGGAGGAACGTCCGATGCCACAGCCGCAGACTCCCGTCGCCGCCGACCCCCGGCCCCCTTCCACCCGCGCCCTGTTCGAGGCCGCCGATCCCGATCTCTGGGACGCCATGGCCAACGCGTTGATCGAGCAGGACCCCTGGCCCGACGAGAACGAGCCCGACCCGCTCGGCGGCATCCCGATGCGCACCTACGAGGTCGTCGAGGTCAGGCCCGGCGAGGGGATCCGGCTCGAGGAGTGCTCCTGCTTCGAGGAGCATCCCCGCTACTGGATCGCCGACCCTCGAGCCGCCGAGCTGTTCCTCCACGGCGACGTCTTCGCGCTGGGCTGGAACGACGAGGAGACCTTCGTCTGGCCGCCCGAGCGACACTCGCCGGGAATCCCGGTCGCCTGAACGGGGCCCCGATAGAGTGTGCGCCACCGACGACTCCTCGGGAAGCGCACATGAACCCTCGAGACCTCAGCCTCTACGACGTCCTGGACCGCAACGCGCGGATCTTCTCGGACCGGCTCGCGCTGGTCGACGAGCGCGGCGCCGAGCACACCTTCGCCGAGCTGCGCGCCGCGGTCGACTCGCTCGCCACCGGGCTCACCGGTCTCGGACTGGTTCCGGGAGACCGCGTGGCCGTCCTCGCCCTCAACTCGCGCCGCTTCATCGAGCTCTACCTCGCCTGCGCGCGCCAGGGGCTGATCGCCTACCCGATCAACTGGCGGCTGAGCACCGAGGAGATCGGTCGCATCATCGAGCGCGCACGCCCCCGCGCGTTCGTGGTCGACGGGGCGTCGGCCGAGAAGCTGCCAGCCGGCTCCGTGGCGGACACGATCGAGCGCTGGATCGAGATCGATTCCGACGAGGAGCCGCATGCCGAGGGCTTTCTGCCGTGGGGCTCCATCACCGTGACCGGCGAGCCGATCCCGCCGGTCGCGGTGGCGAGCGACGACCCGTTCTGCGTCCTCGCGACTGCCGCCGTCGACGTGGTGCCGCGCGGCGCGGTGCTCTCGCACGGGAACGTGATCGCCTCGAACATCCAGGAGATCGCGTCCCTCGGGCTGACCCCCGAGCACCGCAGCCTGTGCGCGCTCCCGCTCTTCCACGTCGCGGGTCTCGGCCACGCCCTCGCCCACCTCCACGCCGGCGGCGCCAACGTCGTCCTGCCGCGGTTCGAAGCGGCGGCCTCGGTCGAGCTGATCGACCGCTGGAGCATCACTCACATCGCCGACTTCCCGCCGGTGCTCGCCCAGACGCTCGACGCCGCCGAGGCGGCGGGCTCCGAGCTCGAAAGCCTCCTCCACGTCACCGGCCTCGACAGCCCACAGACCATGGAGCGGCTCCACGAGACGACCGGCGCCACCTTCTGGACCGGCTTCGGCCAGGCCGAGACCACCGGCATGGTGACCATGCAGAACGCCCGCGAGCGGCTCGGCTGCGCCGGACGTACCGCCGAGCTGGCGATCGTCGACCTGGTCGACGACTACGGCCGGGCGGTCGAGGTGGGCGAGCCGGGCGAGATCGTGGTGCGCGGCCCGCTGGTCTTCCTCGGCTACGACCGCGATGTCGAGGCCAGCGCCTACGCCGCCCGCGGCGGCTGGCACCACACCGGAGACGTCGGCCGCTTCGACGAGGAGGGGCGCCTCTACTACGTGAAACGCAAGGCCGAGAAGGAGCTGATCAAGCCGGGCGGCGAGAACGTCTACCCCGCGGAGGTCGAGACCGTGATCGCCGAGTTGCCCGGCATCACCCACGCCTGCGTGTTCGGAGTGCCGGATGCCACCTGGGGCGAGGCGATCCGCGCGGTCGTCGAGGTCGAGGGGGATGCCGGAGCGACGGTGACCCCTGAAGCCGTGATCGAGCACGTCGGCTCACGCATCGCGCGCTACAAGCGGCCCAGGCACGTCGAGGTGGTCGATCGCCTGCCGCGGTCCGAGGACGGCTCGATCGACCGGGAGGCGGTGCGGGCCCGCTGGGGGGTAAAGGTCGTTTGACCGCAGCACCCAGCGAACGCGAGCCCGATCTGCTCTGCCCGTCGGCCGGGGCCTCCGCGACGAGCGATCGAGAATGAGGCTCCGCTATCCCGCCGCCGAGCGCAATGCGGCACCGATCGCCGACGCGCTCGGCGACCTGGTGCAGCCGGGAGACCGCGTGCTCGAGATCGGGAGCGGCTCGGGGCAGCACGCGGTGGCTTTCGCGGCGAGGTTTCCCGAGATCCTCTGGCAACCTTGCGACCCGGACCCCGAATGTCGGGAGAGCATCCGGGCCTGGATCGAGCACGAGGACTCGACCAACGTCCTGCCGCCGATCGACCTCGACGTCACCGCCGGACCCTTCCCGGCTCCTGCGGATGGCTCGCGCTGGAACGCGATCTACTGCGCCAACGTGCTCCACGTCTCGCCCTGGACCACCACTCTCGCGCTGCTGCACGGCGCGGCACCGGCCCTCGCTGCGGACGGTCTGCTGATCCTCTACGGCCCCTTCCTGCGAACGCCGGAGACGCTTTGCGACCTCGGGCCGGAGGCCGGCGCCACCGAGGCCGCGCTCGACGCGCCGTCGAATCGGGAGTTCGACCGGTCGCTGCGCGCCCGCGACCCGAGCTGGGGAGTGCGCGACCTGGGCGAGGTGACGTCGGCCGCCGCGGCCGCAGGGCTGGAGCTCCGGCGGATCTTTCCGCTGCCCGCCAACAACCTGCTCGTCGTCTTTGCGGCGGCCTTCGCCGCACGCGGGCCCGGCCTATAATCCCGCGTCCCCTGGTGCCGCCCGCGACCCTGAGGTTCTCGACCTCCACTCGACCTCTGACATGAGCTTCTCCCTCTTCGACGACGAGCTGCGCCGCCGCGAGCTCGATGTCACCGGCATCGAAAACGCCCTGCTCGACGTCCTGGTGAAGGTGGAGGACTCGCTGATCGAGGACCTCGCCCTGGTCAAGGGCACGATGCGCCTCGTCGACGTCGACGAGCAGGCCGCGATCCTGGCCAGGGTCGACGGGCTCGACGCCGAGCGCGAGGCTGGCGGCTCCTGCGCCAACGTGCTGCGCACCGTCGCCCGCCTCGGCGCCCGGGCCTCCTACAGCTCCGCCGTCGCATTCGACGACGCCGGCGACGCCTTCGTGGCGGCTCTCAGGCAGAACCAGGTGCTCGACCGCTGCGCCCGCCTCGACAACGGCGCTACCGGCACCTCGGTGATCCTGGTGACCCCCGACGGCGAGCGCACCATGAACACCCACCTCGGCGTCTGCCGACAGTACGCCCGCAACCACGTCCCCCACCACGACGTCGAGCGCAGCCGGCTGTTCTTCACCACCGCCTACATCTGGGATACGCCGAACCAGATCGAGGCGATCGAGGCCGCCATCGAGACCGCGAGGCGGGCCGGCTGCAAGCTGGCGATCGATCTCGCCGATCCGTTCGCGGTCGATCGCTCGAGGGAGACGCTCCTCGCCCACTTCGCACGCGGCTTCGACCTCGTCTTCGCCAACGCCGAGGAGGCGAGGATCATGACCGGGCTCGGGGTTCGCGACGCCGCCCGCAAGCTGGCGGAGACGATCACGGTGGCGGTGGTCACCGACGGCGCCAAGGGCGCCTTCATCGTCTGCGGCGATCAGCAGATCCACGTCCCCGCGCACCGAGTCGCGGTGGTCGACACGACCGGCGCCGGCGACTGCTTCGCGGCGGGCTTCCTCCACGGCATCCTGCGCGAGCTCCCGCTCGCGCTGTGCGGCGAGATCGCGACGACCCTGGCCGCCGAGACGATCACCCGGATGGGGGTGAAGCTCGGTCCCGACATCGAGGCCCGCGTCGCGGCTCTGGAGCGACGCGCGTAGCGGCGCACCCCACCGACACCAGGAGCATCCGCTGGGACAGGCTCTGTCGTTACGACGGGCTCTGTTACGACGGGCTTTGGGCGCTCCCGCCGGTTTCCACGATCTCGATCGCCCCGAGGTCGAGCCAGTGGGCGAGCAGGCGGCGAAGCCGGAACGGCTCCCGCTCCACCTGCTCCTCGCAGCCGTCGGGGCTGCACTCGCGCTTGAGCGCGAGCCAGACGTCCCGGATCATCTCGCCGTCGTCCTCTCCGGGAGGGGGGGTCGGCTGGACTCCGGGGACCACGGCGAGTCGAGCGCCATCGGGCACGTCGACGCACAGTCGCCGGTACTCGTCGACCCGCCGCGCCGCCTCGAGGAGCGCGCCGGTCAGCGGCTGCGGCTGCTTTGCCGGCGCCAGATCGGGGTTGCCCGACACGAACGCGAAGGTCGATCCGGTCGGCTTCTGGAAGAGCGAGTAGAGGGCGGGCAGACCGACCAGCCTGTCGTTGCGCGCATCGACGAACTTCCCCTGGTGGAGGCTGACGACCGCGAGCGAGCGATCCGAGCGCAGCTCGAGAGTGCCGGTCTTCTGGTTCGCCTCGAGCGACTGCAGCAGGGCGGGCAGCCCGAAGGCCTCGAGGTCGCCCTGGATCTGAGGATCGCGCTTGGGCGCCAGCTCGCGGGATGCCTTCTCGAGCTGCTGGCGCACCCGGCGCGCGGTCTCGATGACCTCGGGGCTCGGGTGCCGGTTCATCACCTCGTCGAGCAACGCGATGACCTCGGCCGCGGGGGTCGAGGACAGCGCCACCAGCATCGAGCGGATGGCGTCGACGTGACGCCCCTTCATCACGCCGAGCTTGAATCGGGGCAGGCGCCCGCGCACCGCGGTGGTGAGCTGGGTGAGCGCCCCCGGATCGTGACGGAAGTCGAAGCCGACCTGCCCCTGGAGCAGCCGATCGTAGGCGTCCTGCCACTGAGCGTCCTTGAGGATGTGATCGAGGGCGATCTCCCGCCCCGCCGCCGTGCCCCGCTCGAGGAGCTGCTCGAGGGTGAGGATCTGGAGCTTCGCCAGGTCGTTCCTCGCCTCTCCACTCAGGTTCTTGCTCATGCCCGCGCGCAGCTGCTCGACGAGACATTCGCCGAGGTGCCGGTCGACGAGCGGCTGCTGGATCCGGCCGAGCATCGAGAGCGCCTCCCGCACCACCTGATAGGGCTCGCTGAGATCGGCGTGTCGGCGAATCGCATCGTACTCGTGCTCGTTGACGGCGTCTCCCTCCGGCATCGTCAGCCGCATGAGATAGAGGACGTTGCGCCGGACGTACCAGGGAAACTCCTGCTCGGAGCGACCCATGGTGTTGATCAGGATCCCGCAGAGCATCGTGTAGGCGGACTTGCCATAGAGCTTGAGCAGTGAGAGCAGCTCGTGGCGGCGCCGGCGCTCGGGCTGATTCACGAGTTGCTCGTAGAGCTCGCTCAGCTCGAACTGCGGGAAGAAACCGAGGAAGGTCCGCAGGTGCTCGTTGAGGTGGCCCTTCCTGGCCGTCTCGTTGAGCACGTTGAGGTCGACGACCTGCCCGGCGTCCTCGCAGACCTTCTTCTTCGCCGCCTCCGAGAGCTGGCTCTTCTTGAGCAGGCGCACGCTCAGGTGGAGGACGGTCATGGCGCGCCCGAGCTGTCCCGCGTTGAAGTGCTCCATCGCAGTGCGCACCACCTCGCGGATGTTCTGCTCCTCCTCCGAGTGGTCGCGGGACATGTGCACGACCCGCTCGACCGCCTCGAGGGTCGGGCTTTGCATCTCCTCGCCGCTGCGCGGAGCGACGTGGAGGTCCGGCACCTGCTCGGTGAGCGCGCGCAGCACCTGGGGGGTCTGGACCTCGCCGAAGCCGGCTGTCCTGAGCTGATCGAGGCGTCCGGCGAGATCCTCGGCCGAGGTGGCGCCGTGCGCGGCGGCGCTCAGCACCTGCGAGCGCAGGGCGGCGGGCGCCGCCGCTGCTCCCAGCCCGCTCCTCGCGCGCAAAACGACGCGATCGAAGCGGCGCTGCTCGCGGACCTCGCGCGGCACCTGGCCTCCCGCGGTCGCCAGCTTTCTGCGCCTGGACTCCGCGAGCCGCCGCAAACGATCGACGTCGGCCTCGCGACGGGGCCGGGCCTCCTCGGCGAGCCTGGCGGAATCGCCGCCGCCGCCGCCGCCGCCGCTGCCGCTGCCGCCGCCGC
>DATKBT010000058.1:0-95494 GCA_035546295.1 Thermoanaerobaculia bacterium
GGAGGCGCGGTTGCGGGGCGTCGGCGTGGAAGGGATCGCGCCACTGGCCAGGATCTCCTCGAGCGCGACCAGGTGCGGCAGCTCGGCGGCCCGCAGCCAGGCGATCTCGAGCGCGATCGAGGCCGCCTCGCTGCGCCGGACCAGGGGCTCGGCTCCCAGCAGCACGTGAAGGGTCCGCAGCAGGTTCTGGTACCCGGACTCGCCGGCGAGCTCGCGAAGGGCCGCTGCCGCCTCGTGGGGGAGGTCGATCGCTTCGGGGGCGGC
This sequence comes from Thermoanaerobaculia bacterium, assembly GCA_035546295.1. Taxonomy (GTDB): domain Bacteria; phylum Acidobacteriota; class Thermoanaerobaculia; order Multivoradales; family Multivoraceae; genus DATKBT01. The sequence continues at coordinate 265 of DATKBT010000058.1, forward strand.
CCCGAAGGCGAGGTGGAGGGCGTCCCGGCAGTACGCCAGGAACTGGGCGAACACCTTGCGGGGGTCCCAGCCGTAGCTCACGACCTGCTCGACCGCCGCCGCCACGGACGCCCGGTCCCCCTCGTGGATCGCGCGCAGCAGCCGGAGGAAGAGGTCGGTATCGACTCCGCCGAGCACTCGCGCCGCGTCCTGGTCGTCGATCGCTCCGCTGCCGAAGGTGGCGAGCTGGTCGAGGATGGCGACCGAGTCGCGCACGCTCCCCTCCCCCGCGCGCGCGATGAGCCGGAGCGCGGTGTCGCTAGCGGTGAGCGACTCCTGCTCGCAGATGGTGCGCAGGTAGGCGGCGAGGGTCTCGGCCGGGACCCGCCGGAAGTGGAACTCCTGGCAGCGCGAGAGGATCGTCGCCGGCACCGCGTCGACCTCGGTGGTGGCGAAGATGAAGGTCAGGTGGGCGGGAGGCTCCTCGACGATCTTGAGCAGCGCGTCGAACGCCTGGCGGGAGAGCCGATGAACCTCGTCGAGGACCACCACCTTGTAGCGGTCACGCGCCGGCCCGTACTTGAGGCTCTCGGTGAGCTCCCGGATCTGCTCGACCTTCGAGTAGGTCGCGGCGTCGACCTCGAGCACGTCGAGATCCGAGCCGGCGGCGATCTCGAGGCAGGTCCGGCACTCGTTGCAGGGATCCTCGGCAGGGCCGCGCTCGCAGTTCAGGGCCTTGGCCAGGATGCGCGCGGCGGTCGTCTTGCCGACGCCGCGGATGCCCGAGAAGAGGTAGGCCTGGGCGATCCGGCCGTCACGCAGCGCGTTGCGCAGAGCGGTGACGATCGGCTGTTGACCGATGAGCGCGGAGAAGTCCGGGGGCCGCCATTTGCGCGCGAGGACCTGGTAGCTCATCGGTAGAGGGGTTGGCGGAGCTGCCGATGAAGGACTCCGGCTGATCTGCGGCACTCGCCGCGCACACCTTATCGCTGCTCCCTTCCGGGCCTGACGAGGTTCGGAGGCGGGCGATGCACAGGGCCCGAGCCCTTCATCGGCGGCTCGTGCCACCGAGACCTCCATCGTACGGGTGGGGTCGAGGCGTGTAAAGCGACCGGGGCGCAGAGGCGCGTACAATCGCTGCTTCCTCGCGGCGTGCGGTCGGCGCTCGTTCGGGCGCGGCGGCTCTTCGTATCCTGCCCGCGAGACCCGCTGGGAGCGCGATGCCAGACACCACCTTCATGGCCGAGGCCCTGGAGCTGGCTCGCGAGGCTGCGGCGCTCGGCGAGATCCCGGTCGGGGCGGTGGTCGTGGAGTCGGGGGAGGTCATCGCGCGCGCGCACAATCGCCGCGAGCTGGATCGCGATCCGCTGGCGCACGCCGAGTTGATCGCGCTGCGCGCTGCGGCGCGGCGCCGGGGGGGCTGGCGACTCGACGGCTGTACGCTCTACGTCACGCTGGAGCCGTGCGCGATGTGCGCCGGGGCGCTGGTCAACAGCCGCGTCGACCGGCTGGTCTTCGGCGCGATGGACCCGAAGGCCGGACATTGCGGCTCGCTCGGTGATATTGTCCGAGACCCTCGGCTGAACCACCGGCTGGAGGTCCGCTCCGGAATCCTGGCCGACGAGAGTTCCCGACTGCTGCGCGAGTTCTTCGCCCACCTGCGACGGAGCGGGGAGGGCTCGCGCGGTCTTTGAACGCAGAGATCGAGATGGAGAGGTGACCGAGTGGCCGAAGGTGCACGACTGGAAATCGTGTGTAGGGCTAAACACTCTACCGTGGGTTCGAATCCCACCCTCTCCGCCAGACTCGGGAATCAGGACTCGAGAACTTGACACGCGACAGAACGGACGGACAGGAGCACGAGGCCGCGAGAGCAGATCGAAGAATCGAGAGGAGAGGTGCCAGAGTGGTCGAATGGGGCGGTCTCGAAAACCGTTGACCGTTTACGCGGTCCGTGGGTTCGAATCCCACCCTCTCCGCCAACCTCGTCCCACCACTCGGGCGCGTCCCCGCCGGGGCGCTCGACCTTGAAACCTCCGTTAGGAAGGTGAAGAACCGTGAAGAGGACCTATCAGCCCAACAACCGCCGCCGTAAGAAGAAGCACGGATTCCGGGTGCGCATGTGTACCCGGAACGGTCGAGCAGTCCTGGCCCGGCGCCGCCGCAAGGGGCGCGCACGACTGACGGTTTGACCGGCGGCTCGAGCGTGACGCTTTCCTCGGGGTCGCAGGATGGGCCCCGGGCGCGCACGAGAATCGGCGAGGGGTGGCGCCCCGAGCACCGATTGCGCCGGCGCCTCGACTACCTCCGCTGCTATCGCACGGGACGGCGGGTCGAGGCTGCCGGTCTCAGGCTCCATGTGGCGCGGGGGCAGGGGGCCGAAGCCCGGTTCGGCATCACGGCCAGCCGCAAGGTGGGCAGGGCGGTCGTGCGGCAGCGCACGCGCCGTCGAGTTCGCGAGATCCTGCGGCGCTGGCCCCAGCGGGAGACGCTGCCGGCTCTCGACTTGGTGGTGCATCTGCATCCGAGCGCCGCCAGCTTGTCCTTCGACGAGCTCAGGGTCTCCCTCGAGGGGGCGCTCGAGCGCGCCCGTGACCTGGCGACCGACCCCGCCGACACTGCTCGGTCGGGAGCCCGCTCGGGCTCTCGGCGCAGGAGCCGGCGATGACACGGCTGCTCGTGCTCGGTCTCGAGGGGTACAAGCGATGGATCTCGCCCTTGCTGCCCCGAGCCTGCCGGTTCTCGCCGACCTGTTCCGAGTACGCGCGGCTGGCGCTGCTCCAGCACGGGCTGGTGCGCGGTCTGGTGCTGGCGACCTGGCGCGTGATGCGTTGCCAGCCGTTCGCGCGAGGCGGCGTCGACCTTCCCTGAACCGACGAATCGTCCGGCTCGTCGTGGTATGACGTTGGTTGGCGGGTGCGGTCGATGGTGCGGCGCGAGCCGAGCCGGCTCGAGCTCCGAGGGAGAATCCAAGCCGGTCGCTGGCCGTAGTCTCTGAGCCCTCTGGGCGGATTCCCGAACCGATCCCTTTGCAGCGGCGCGCGCCCGTTGCCGTTCTCAGAAAGGCCCCGAAGAACCGTGGACAATCGACGACTCTTTCTCGCCGCCCTGCTGTCGCTCGGGGTCCTGGTGCTCTGGCAGTGGATGTTTGCGCCACCGCAGCCGGTGGCGCCCCGGGATTCGACGGAGGGAATCGAGGCGCCGGCGTCGAGCGGCCCGTTGTCGCCGGAGCCTGGGCGCCCGACGGCCGGCGAGGCGGCGGCGGAGAGCGCCGATTCGGGGACGGCTGCCGGCTCAGGGGAGCCGGTCGCTGAAGGGCCGCCCATCGTCGCCTCGCTGGAGCAGACCGTCCGCCTGGAGACCGAGCGCTTCGTCGCCGTGCTGACCAATCGCGGGGGCCAGCTGCGCTCCTTCGTGCTGAAGGGCCAACGCCGCGCCGATGGTGAGCTGGTCGATCTGGTCCGCCAGCGGCCGGCCGGAATGCCGCTGCCCTTCGCCTTCGTGAGCCCCGCCGGCGAGGAGCTGGCCATCAACGATGCGCTGTTCGAGGTGCGCGGCGGCGGCGACCGCTTGGAGCTCCGCTACCGGGGACCGCACGGTGACGCCACCAAGGTCTTCGCGCTCGGCCCGGATCCGCTGTTCACGGTAGAGGCCACCCTGCACGGGTCGGATCCGTGGTCCTTGATGCTGGGCCCAGGAGTCCGCAACCCAAAGTACGTCGACCTCGACAACCGTTACGAGAAGGGCGCGCGCAAGGTGGACTGGTACGTCGGCGGCGAGCTCGAGGGGCGGCAGGCCGACCGTGTGGACGCGGTCACCGGGCTGCCGTCCTCGGTCTCCTGGGTCGCGCTCACCGACAAGTACTTCATCACCGCGGCGATTCCGGCCTCGCCGCTGGCGAGCGTGAACGTGGTGCCGGTGGCCGTCGAGCAGGGGGAGGGGGGAGCGGTCGGCGGCTACCGGCCCCTGCCCGCGTCGGAGGAGGCCGAGGAGGCGGAGTGGCCGCGGGACCTCGCGTTGACGATCGAGCCAGCCGCCGACCGGCTGGCGCTCGACGCGTACTTCGGGACCAAGGGCTACGTCGAGATGCGCCGTCAGATCCGGGCCGGCGTGCTGCCGCCGGGGCTCGACCAGACACTCGACTGGGGGATGTTCTCGTTCATCGCCAAGCCGCTGCTCTATGGGCTGCGGTGGCTGCACCAGAACGTGGTCCACAACTACGGCTGGTGCATCGTCCTGATGACGGTCCTGATCAAGATCGCTCTGCTGCCGCTCACTCACAAGAGCTACACGTCGATGCAGCGGATGCAGAAGCTCAATCCGCGGATGGAGGCGATCCGCAACCGCTACCGGCCGAAGCTGCGCGACAAGCAGGGACGGCCCAACCTCGAGATGCAGCGGAAGATGAACGAGGAGATGCAGGCGCTGTTTCGCGAGGAGGGCGTCAGCCCGCTCGGCGGGTGCCTGCCGATCCTGATCCAGATGCCGATCTTCTTCGGCTTCTACCAGCTCCTGAGCAACGCGTTCGAGCTGTGGAACGCGCCCTGGATCGGCTGGATCGGCGATCTCACCGCCAAGGACCCCTACTACGTGCTGCCTCTCCTGATGGGAGCCACGCAGTTCGTGAGCACCAAGATGATGCCGGCGCCCACCAACCCCAGTCAAAGGATCATCATGAACACGATGCCGATCTGGTTCACGGCGATCTCGTTCGGTTTTCCGTCGGGCCTGGTGCTCTACTGGCTGACCAACAACGTCACGACCATCATCCAACAGGGTGGCTACAACCGGCTCAAGAAGGCCGGGTTCTTCGGGGGCGAGCCGGCGAAGGCAGCGCTCAAGACGCAGCGAGGCTGACGCCTCGCGCACCGGCGCAGCGGACTTCGGGTACGATCGCCTGTCGGCGAGCTCGCCGGCCGGCCCGCCGCGACGGCGCCGTGCTCACACGCCGCGCGGCGCACGGCGACGCGGTTCCTCCTGCGGCCTGCCGTGCGCCCATCCCTCGCTGAAAGTCCTCGGAGGACCCGCAGCGATCAGAGCGACACGACCATGAGCGACGACCATCCATGAGCGACAAAGCCAGAAGGTTCTTCTCCGCAGACAGCCTCGATCGCGCCCTTCTCGACGCCGCGAGCCACTACGGGGTCGCCCCCGAGGAGCTTCGCTACGAGCCGATCGAGAAGCGGGGGCTGGCGAAGCGCCGGAAGGTCGTCATCCGGATCGACCCGGACGCTCCGACGGAGGGCGCCGGTGAGCCGGAGGCTAAAGCCGATAAAACAGAGAAATCAACAAATACCAGAGCGGCCGTCGAGTCGACCCACTCTGCGCAGTCTCCCTCGGGGGCACCGCCGCTGGCTCCCCTCCCTTCCGAGCCTCGCGAGGAGCGCGCTGAAGCCGGCCGCGATGCCGAGGAGAGGCCGGAGGCCGCTCGACGGCGGCGGGCTCCGTCACCCCCGCAAGCCGCCGGCGAGCCCGCGGCGAACGAGCGTCCCTTCGTTTCCGCGCAGCCTGCCGGCGAGAAGATGGAGATCCGCCTGCCCGCGAGCGCGGCCGAGTGGTTCGAGCTGCTCCCCGAGGCGGACGTCGAGGAGCGCGTCGCGGCCGAGCGGTGGACGACGGCGCTCCTCGAGCTCGCGGGATTGGAGCTGAGACCCCGCGTGCGCCAGGGCGAGGACCAGCTCGAGATCCACTTGACGGGTCCCGACGCCGACTGGCTCGCCGAGGATGACGGTGAGATCCTGCTCTCGATGCAACACCTCCTGCCCCGGCTGATGCAGTCGGATCTGGAGCGGCTGGTGTCCTGTCGGGTCGATTGCGGCGGCTTCCAGCTCCTGCACGAGGAGCGACTGCGCGCCCGTGCCCATTGGGCGGCGGAGGAGGTCCGGAGTGAAGGAAGGGCAGTGACGCTCGAACCGATGCCGCCGGCGGATCGCCGGATCATCCATCTGGCGCTGGTCCACGACGCCACGGTCGATACCGAGTCCCTGGGGCGCGGATTCTTCAAGCGCGTCAGCGTGCGGCCCTCTTGACCCGGCGCGGGCGAATCCGACACGGGATCGAAGGCCGGGCCGGCCGAACGTTTCACGTGAAACTCTCGGGCGCAGGGGCTCGTTGCGGGCCTGGGCGCTACGCGCGACCCGTCGCGTGCGTCGGGCAGGGCGCGGCGGCCGTGAGCTGAGCGCCCGGTTCCTCGTCGCAATCCCGCGAGTCTCCTTCGGGCGAATCACATCGATGGCTTCTCCGCTGCCGCCGCTCGATCGCGCGGAGCTCGAGGACCGGCTCTCGGCGGTATCTCCTCCGGTCGCTCCCGCGACTCTCGACGCGCTCCTCGAGCACTACGGCGAGCTCCGCCGGTGGTCGCACCGGGTTTCGCTGATCGGTCCGGGGTCGGCGAGTGAGGCGATCGAGAGGCACTACGCGGAGTCGCTGGCCGGGGCCGACCTGGTCGCCGGACGCCGCCTCCTCGACATCGGCTCGGGAGCCGGATTCCCCGGCCTGATCCTGGCCGCCGCCCGGCCCGCGCTCGAAGTCGCCCTGGTCGAGAGGCGCCAGCGCAAGGCCGCCTTCCTCCGGGCAGCCGCCCGCGCGATGGGGCTGCGCGTCGAGGTCGTCGAGGCAGACTTGCGGACGATCCTTCCGCAAGAGCAGCGGCAGGCGGTAGACTCGGTGACCCTCCGCGCCGTTCGCCTCGACGAACAGGAGTGGCGGGTGGTCCTCGACCACGCGAATCCGGAGACGGCCTTCGTGATCTGGCAGGGGCTCGAGGCGCCGCCCGGCCTGCCTGCGGAGCTACGGGCGGAACGTTCGATCGAGCTCCCGGGCCGTCAGAGCAGGATCGTCAGCTACCGACGCCAGCCGTGACCAGAGTCATCGCCATCGCGAACCAGAAGGGCGGTGTCGGGAAGACCACCACCGCGATCAATCTCGCTGCGGCCGTGGCGGCCTACGAGCTGCCCACCCTCCTCGTCGACTGCGATCCCCAGGGCAACGCGACGCGCGGCCTCGGAGTGACAGCCGAGCCGCCGACGCTCTACCAGGTGCTGATCGGAGACGCTTCGGCCGCCGAGGCGGTCCGGCCCTCGGGCTTCCCCCAACTCGACCTGCTGCCCGCAGATCGTGAGCTGGTCGGCGCCGAAGTGGAGCTGGTGGGGGAAGAGGCCTGGCATCGACGCCTCGCCGAGGCGCTCGCGAACGTGACGCCCCGCTACCGTTACGTGTTCCTCGACTGTCCGCCGTCGCTCGGCCACCTGACCGTCAGCGCCCTGTGTGCGGCCTCCGAGCTCCTGGTGCCGATCCAGTGCGAGTACTTCGCGCTCGAGGGCGTGCGAGAGCTGATGGCGACGCTGCACCGCGTGCAATCCGGGCTCAACCCGGCGCTGGTGATCGCGGGCGTGCTGCTCACCATGTTCGACGAGCGGACGAACCTGTCGCGGGACGTGGTGCAGGAGATCCGCAACCACTTCCAGGGGGCCGTCTACGACACCATCGTGCCGAGGAACGTGCGGCTCGCCGAAGCGCCCAGCTATGGGCTTCCTGCGCTGCAGTACGACATCAAGTCGAAGGGCGCGCAGGCCTACCTGGCGCTCGCGCGCGAGGTCCTCGAGCGGGAGGCCGCGTGAGCGCCGCGCGCCGCTCGGGCCTGGGCCGTGGCCTCGATGCGCTGCTCGGCGGGGCGAGCGAGCCGAAGCCTCCGGGACAGGGGACCTCCGCCGCGAGCGCCGGCGCTCGTCCGCCCGGGCTGCTGCCGATCGACGAGCTGCGGCCGAACCGGTTCCAGCCGCGCGGCCGGTTCGACGAGGCCGGCCTCGAGGAGCTCGCCGAGTCGATCCGCACGCAGGGCATCCTCCAGCCGATCGTTGTTTCGATCGAGACGGACGGCTCCGCCACGATCGTCGCCGGGGAGCGCCGTTGGCGCGCCGCGAGGATCGCGGGCCTGCGCGAGGTGCCGGTGGTGGTGCGAGAGGAGGTCGACGACCAGCGGCTCCTGGAGCTCGCCTTGGTCGAGAACCTGCAGCGGACCGACCTCAACCCGATCGAGGAGGCGGAGGCGTACGAGCTGCTGAGGGAGCGCTTCGGGCTCTCGCAGGAGGAGATCGGCACGCGCGTCGGCAAGGGCCGGCCGACGATCACCAACACGCTGCGGCTGCTGCGGCTCCCCGAGCCGGTTCAGGACCTGCTCCGAGAGGGACGCCTGACCGCCGGCCAGGCGCGCCCGCTGCTCGGGATCGGTGACCGCTCGCGCCAGCTCGAGCTGGCCCGTCGGATCGCTCGCGAGGGGTTGAGCGCTCGGCAGATCGAGGCTTTGGCGCAGCAGGAGACGCCTCGCAAACGAGCCGGCGCGTCCCGGCCGGGCGAGTCCGACCCGCACCTGCGCGCTGCCCAGGAGCGGCTGGTTCGCGCGCTCCAGACCAAGGTCGAGATCCGCCAGCGCGGAGAACGCGGGACGGTTCGGATCCACTACCACTCTCAGGAGGAGCTGATGAGAATCTACGACCGCCTCGTCGAGCAGCCGGCGCGCGACCGGCCGGCGAAGGACCGGAGCTCGAAGCCATGATCTTTCGCGGTGACGCCTCGGGCGGCAGTCAGCTCAACGGCTTCCTGGACACGGGCAGCCGGATCACGGGCGAGCTGCGCTTCGAGCAGGAGTTCAGGATCGACGGCGCCGTCGACGGCAAGGTCGTCTCCGACGGCGAGCTGGTGGTGGGTGAGCAGGGCGTCGTGGAGGGGGAGATCGAAGTTGGGACGGTGTACATCTCGGGCACCGTGCGCGCCAAGGTGCGCGCTCACCGCCGCATCGAGATCACGGCGAGCGGCAAGGTCTACGGCGAGATCTCGACTCCGGCGCTGGTGATCGAGGAAGGCGCCCTGTTCGAGGGGCGGTGCGCGATGGACTCCGCCGTGGCGAGGCCGGAGTCGGCGGCGGCCGTGATCCGCTCGATGCCATCGAAATCGACTCCCGCCTCCTCGTGACCCCGGCGCAGGAGCCTCAACGGGGCAAGGCCCGAGTCGTTTCATATGATGGAATGACAGAGAGGGGTTGGCGCGAGAGCGAGTCGGCTGTGAAGGCCTCGGTCAGCACGCGGCCGTCGAAATCGAGCGCCGCCGGAAATCCGATCGCATAGAGCAGCGTCGGCACGACGTCGGGAGCGGAAGCGCGCGAGAGGAAGCGTCCGACCTGCACCCCTGGCCCCGAGAGCAGGAAGATCCCGTCGGGCCCGCCCTCGATCCTGCCGCCGAGCCAGGTCGTGCCCGGCGACAGCGAGCCGAGCCGCTCGAGGGTGTTCGGCGTCCGCACGCCGTAGGGCGACACGACTGCCAGCAGCTTGGGGTCGGGCAGTGCCTTCCAGGTGCGTCCGAGGCGATCGTCGATCTCGGCATAGGCGCGGCTCAGCTCCCGGGCTGCCGCCGCCGTCCCGGGATCCTGGCGGCCGTCGAACTGCACGGCCGAGAAGCCGCCGAAGGTCCGCACCGAGATTCGCTCGAGGGCCGGCAGATAGACGAAGGCGAAACGCGGGCTGGCGGATCCGGCCACGTCGCTCGCGAGTGAGCTTCCGGCCCGGCGCAGGGCGTCGAGGTCCGGCGCCAGCTCGGCCGCGAGCTCGTCGGCGCGCAGCCTGGGAGCGGCCGTGGCGCCCCGGTCGCCGGGATCGGGTGCCGGCGAGGCCGGCTCCACCCCGGGCCAGCCGATCAGCTCCACCCGGAGCCCGAGGCGATCGAGGATGCTCCACAGCGGGAGGGAGAGGAGCGACTGCTCGGCCGAGTACGGCAGCGCCCCGCCGGTGAGGCCCCAGTGCTCGAAGCCGAGCCCGATCGGCACCAGCCGGTAGACCTCGGCGGGATCGACGAAGCCCGCCGGGAAGAACCGATCGGCGAGGACTCCGTGACGAAAGGGGTACTTGCCGGTCGCCAGCGTCGTCCACAGCGGGAGGCTGCGGGTCGGCTCGAACGAGCGCAGCCGCCCGTACGCGCCGCCGCGCAGCAGCTCGGCGAAGAACGGTAGTTGCCCCTGTTCGGCGAGCGGCAGGATGACGTCGAGGGTGGCGCCGGAGAGGCCGACCACCAGCAAGCTCGGGCGCTGCGCGCTCTCGACCGAGGAGGGTCTCGGCGGCAGGGGCTGCGGGCGATCGAAGGCTTCCCGGCGCTCGAAGACGGCGTACACGGTGAGCGCGGTGAGCACGGCCAGCCAGAGACGCGAGCGCGGACCGAACCGTCGTCGCCGGATGGTGCGCAGCAGCACGGTATAGAAGGTCGCGACGGCCGCGATCGACAACCAGAGGGCGGCCTTGATCAGGCGCTGGTTGATTCCGGGAGGGAGGTAGAGGGAGAAGCGCGAGGCGTGGACCCAGAACGCGGTCGCCGCCATCGAGAAGACGGCGACCAGGGACCAGGGAAGGATCCGGCCGGAGAGCGACGGCCGGCGCCAGGTCCACGGCAGGATCAGGGCCATCGAAGCCAAACCCAGGATCGTCGCATAGTGCAGGGCGACGCGCGCCACCGGCTCAGGCTCGAAGGGCCAGAGCGGATTCAGGAAGAACAGGAGCCCGGCGACGAAGGTGCCGGCGAGAGCACCGGGAGCGATCGCGGCGAGCGGAGAGAGCAGCCGGGGCGTCCGCGGTCGCGGCGAGTCCCCCCCAGGCGCGTCCGCGTGAGCCGGAGCGGCCATCCTCCGGGCCCCCCTCAACGGACGCCCTCGCACCGGAGCCGACACCCCGCAGGCCTCTGCGGCGAGCGGTTCAGGGCGCCCTTCGCTGTCGCCGGCCGCGAGGGCAGGAGGCGTCCGGCGCCGCCGAGGGCACCGATGGCGCGCCCGCCGGCGGCGGCGCCTCGTCGACGGGGGGGTGGAGCGGTTGCATCTGCTAGTGTGCGACCCCGATGCAGGCGCTGGATCTCGCCTCGGCGGTCGAAGGCGTCCAGCCGCGACCCTGGCCCTACTACACCGTCGCGTTGCGGGTGAGCGAGCACTATCGGAGCGTGGCGCCCGGGCAGTTCGTCATGGTGCAGGCGGGGACCGGGATCGAGCCCTACCTCCGGCGCGCCTTCTCGGTCTTCGATGTTAGCGAAGACGCCGCGGGTCTCCGTGTCGAGCTGCTCGGCAAGGTCATCGGCCGGGGGACGGCGAGGCTCGCGGCGAGCCGGGCCGGCGACGAGCTGCCGCTGCTCGGTCCCCTCGGTCACGGCTTCGAGGTTTCCGCGGCGGGGAGCAGACCGGCCCTGGTCGCCGGCGGGGTCGGCTCGGCCGCGCTCTTGCTGCTGGCCCGGGCGCTGCACGACCGCGGCGCCCGCTTCGACTTCTACTACGGCGGTCGCAGCGCCCTCGACCTCGCGTGCGGCGACCGCTTCCAGGAGCTCGCCGAGGGCTCGGGCGGACGTTACGTGACGACCACCGAGGACGGCTCCGCCGGGGAGACGGGGCTGATCACGGCGCCGCTCGAGCGGTCCCTCGAGCGCAGCCGCCACGACGCGGTCTTCACCTGCGGCCCGCACGGGCTGATGCGAAGGGTCGCCGAGCTGGCGAGGGCGCATGGCGTCGCCGGCCAGGCGGCGCTGGAGACGGCGATGGGCTGCGGCTACGGCGCCTGTCTCGGTTGTGCGGTGACCCGCCGCGGCGGCGGTTACGCGCTGTGCTGCAAGAACGGACCGGTCTTCGATCTGGAGGCTGTCGAGTGGTGAGCCGGATCGAAGAGCGCGAGCCGGCGACCGCGGCGGCGAGCGGAGTCGACCTGTCGGTGCGACTGGGTCGCCTCGAGCTCGCCAACCCGGTGCTCACCGCCAGCGGCACCTTCGGCTACGGCCTCGAGTTCGGCCACCTCGCCGCCCTCCCCCGGCTGGGAGGCCTGGTCACCAAGGGGCTTTCGCTCCAGCCGATCGCGGGCAATCCGCCGCCCCGCATCTGCGAGACCCGGGGCGGCATGCTCAACTCGATCGGCCTGCAGAACATCGGCATCGAGGCCTTCCTCCACGACGTGCTGCCGCACCTCGCCGAGATCGACTCGCGGATCATCGTCAACCTGTTCGGCACCACCATCGACGAATACGCGCGCCTCGCCGAGCGGGTCGACCGGGAGGCCGGGGTCGCGGCGGTCGAGCTCAACGTCTCCTGCCCCAACGTCAAGCAGGGGGGCATCCACTTCGGCCACGATCCGCGACTCCTCGCGGAGCTGGTGACGGCGGTGCGCGCCACCACCGACAAGCCGATCGCGGTCAAGCTCTCCCCCAACGTCACCTCCCCCGCCGAGCTCGGCCATGCCGCGCGCGAGGGCGGCGCCGACATCCTGTCGGCGATCAATACCGTGGTCGGGATGGCGATCGACGCGCGCACCCGACGACCGCTGCTCAACACCATCCGCGGCGGTCTTTCCGGTCCGGCGATCAAGCCGATCGCGTTGCGCATCGTCTACGACGTGGCCCGGGCGGCGGGCCTGCCCGTGATCGGCATCGGCGGCATCGAGACCGTCGACGACGTCGTCGAGTTCCTGCTCGCCGGCGCCTCCGCGGTCCAGATCGGCACCGCGCTGTTTCGTGACCCGCGGACCCCGGAGCGGATCCTCGACGGCCTCGCGGAGCGGCTCGTCGAGGAAGGCGTACGATCGGTCTCCGAGCTGATCGGCGGGCTTCGCGTGGAGGGCGAGGCGGCTCCACCGACCGGTGCGCCGTCGGAGCGACGGCCGTGACCGGCGAGAGCGCTCGCATCGAGCGGGTGGCGGTCGCCCTCGACACTGCCGAGTGGAGCGAGTTCGAGCGATGGTGCCGGCTGTTCGGGCCTCGCGTGGGGGCGCTCAAGGTCGGGCTCGAGGCGTACCTGCGGTGGGGGGACCGGGCGCTCGGCGCCGCCGGCGAGCACGCCGCGAGCCTGTTCCTGGACCTCAAGCTCCACGACATCCCGAACACGGTCGCCGGCGCCGTCCGGTCGATCCGGGCCCGCGGCGCCGATCTGCTCACCGTCCACGCCTCGGGGGGGCCCGCCATGCTCGAGGCCGCGGCGGAGGCGGCCGAAGGCGACCTCGACCTGCTCGCCGTGACGGTGCTCACGCATCTCGACGCCGAGGCCCTCGCCACCCTCGACCTCCCGGGGCCGAGCGAGGAGCGGGTCGGGCGCTGGACGACCCTCGCCCGCGCGGCCGGCTGCGCAGGAGTGGTGTGTTCCCCGCTCGAGGTCGCGGCGCTACGCGCCGCGAATCCGGCGCCATTCCTGTTCGTGACGCCCGGGATCCGCCCGGCGGGCGCAGGACGCGACGATCAGCGGCGAGTCGCCAGTCCCGGCGCGGCGCTGGCGTCGGGCGCCGACTTGCTGGTCATCGGCCGGCCGCTGACGCGCGCCGAGGACCCGATCGCAGCGCTCGAAGCGCTCGCGCTCGAGATGGCCTAGCCACGGAGAATTCGCAGGCTCATTCTCCGGCCCATCCCCACCTAAGAGCCTACTCGCCTGCCCGATGACTCGGACAGGCTCCTCTAGCCTCCGAATGTGCTGAGTAGCACATTCTACGGCTAGATTCTCTCGCGGCTCCAAGCGCCTCCGGCGCGTCGCCGCGGACAGCCGTAGAGCCGGATCCCGGATACTCGCACAGCATTCCTAGCAGCGCGCGGAAATTCCACCATGGGCTGCTAGCGCTCACTGAGCGCCAGCGGGGTCGACAAGGTGCGCCGCGGCCAGGGCGCGTGGCGGGTGCTCGCAGGGCCTCCGCCTTGCTTGGTGTCGCCGTCGCTACCAGTAGTAGATGGTGCGGTTGACCTCGTGCTTCTTGTGCCAATCCCAGGGATAGAACAGGAAGTCGAGCGTCACGGTGTACTCGGCGTCGATCTTGATCCTGCCGCCGGAGATCGAGACGTTGAGCGCCTTCTCGGCGAGCGGCAGATCGAGCTCGTCGGCTCGGTTCAGGATCGCCTGCTTGAGCTGGCGCTCGTTGTTGAAGCGGGCCCGCTCGGCGCTCTCCACCATGAAGTCCTGGAGCTGGGCCATCCGGTAGCGAACCGGGATCGCCTCGAAGCCGATGATGCCGATCACGCCGAGCACCACCAACCAGAAGACGAACGAGAGGCGGCCTTCGCCCCGCTGGGATTCGAGAGAACGCATGAGAAGCCTCCCGCGCGGTTGCGAGCAATGGACTCGGATCTCGGGCAGATTGTCACCGCGCCAACTGGCCTGATTCTAGCGATTCCGAGGGCAGAGGCGCACGCCCGCGCCCGATCGGCTGGGATCGGGAGCAAAGCGACCCGGCCGACGTGCGCCCTGCAGGACGTTGCGAGCGGCGATTCCGCGCGCCCTACGCTTCGATCGGCAGTCAACCCACGAGCCGCAAGCCGCCGCCGAACAACCTCGAGAAGAGGCGCCCGATGCGGCTTCGCGCGAGGGTGCCGCCCCGGCTCTCCTCCCGTCCGTCGGCGGCCGGCGACCAGTACACGAGGAGCGGTCGGCCGACGATGCCCTCGCGGGCAACCGATCCGAACAGCCTGGAGTCTCGCGAGAAGTCGCGGTTGTCGCCGAGCACGAAGAGGTGATCCGGCGGCACGGTGCGGGGGCCGAAGTTGTCGCGTGCGCGCAACTCGCGCGGAACGAAGCGCGATCGGGGATAGGTGCGCGGGTCGCGGTGCGTCGCCCAGGGCTCGAGCCGGGCTCGATGATCGACCACCAGGCGTTTGTCGATCAGCTCGACCCGCTGCCCTTCTCCGGCGACGACCCGCTTGACCAACAGGTCGTCCGGCTCGCTCGCCAGACGGAACAGGACGAGATCGCCGCGCCGCGGCTCGCGCGCCGGCAGCGGCCATCGGCCCCCCCGGAACACGAGCTTGTTGACCAGCACCTGGTCCCCGGCGCGAAGGGTCGGAGCCATCGAGTCCGACGGCACGTTGAAGGCCTGGAACAGGAAGGTCTTGACGAACAGCGCGAGGATCACGGCCCCGAGCGCGACCTCCGCCCCGTCGCGCCAGAAGGGCCTCCAGCCGGAGCGAACGGCGGTGTCCTGCCGGGCTGCGCTCATCGACGACACTCGGGTCCGCAGACGGGTCGCGCGTACGGGTCCCGGCCCGGGCCCCCGTTGCGGCTTCGTGTGGTGCTGCTCCTCGAGAGGACGGCGTCGAGCACTTCCAGGAGCTAACGAATCAGCTTCAGGGTTCGATTCCACCTCGTCTTGGTGAAGAAGCCGAGGGCCGTCGCGCCGAGTTGTCGCAGCCGAGCTCCCCATCCCGGCCAGGTGCCGTCGGGCGTGTTGCCTCCGTAGGACCAGTAGATCATTACCGCCCGTCCCTTGACGTGGGACAGCGGGACCGGGCCGAAGAATCGGGAGTCGTAGGACTGGTCGCGGTTGTCGCCCATGCAGAAGAGGTGGTGGTCCGGAACCTCGAGCGGCCCGAAGTTGTCGCGGCGGCGCATCTCGCCGGCGA
Source organism: Thermoanaerobaculia bacterium (assembly GCA_035546295.1). GTDB lineage: Bacteria > Acidobacteriota > Thermoanaerobaculia > Multivoradales > Multivoraceae > DATKBT01. The sequence continues at coordinate 15,622 of DATKBT010000058.1, forward strand.
GCGGGGTGTGGCGAGCGTAGATGGCGGGATCCGTGTACTGGGTGTAGGAGTCGTCCGAAAACTCCTCGCCGTTGACGAAAAGCTCCTTGTCGACCACCTCGACGGTGTCGCCGGGCAGCGCGATGCACCGCTTGACGAGATCGAGCTCCGGCTCCTCGGGCGACCGGAAGATGACGATGTCGCCCCGCCTGACCCCTCTCCCCGGCAGCAGCGTCCGCTCGATCCCGGTCGGCCGCGGCCCGAAGATGTAGCGGTTGACGAACAGGTGATCGCCGATCAGGAGAGTCTCCTTCATCGACCCGCTGGGGATGTAGAAGGTCTTGAGCACGAACGTGTTGGTGAACCCCAGGAAGATCGCGGCCACGATCAGCGCCTCGAGGTACTCGCGGAACACGGAGTTGGGGCGTTGGCTCTCCATGAGCGGACAAATCTAACCCGAATCGAGCCGAACTCGGGGCTCGTGCGGGCGATGCGCGATGCGATCTCGAGAGCGTCAAGAGATCTGGCGGTCCGTCAAGAACTTCTGACAGCGGTGCGATCCCCCGTCCTCTGAGCGGGCAGCGCGCGTCGAGAGCCTGTGGCGCTCCTGGGCGAAGCAAGCGATCACGACATCGAGAGCTGCCGGGCGAATCAAGGAGATCGCCCCAAAGCATTTGCCTACAAAGGCTTGCGGCAGCGGTCGCGAGTTGGCCTCGTGGTTGCCTATTCCCTGCGCCAACAACAACCGGGGAAGGAGGTGCCGAAGAAGAGGACCCACACAAAGCTTCCGTGCAAGGGCAAGCGGGCTCGCCAGGACGGCGGGTCCGCACCGCCCGGCGCCCGCGGGCGCCGGTCGAAGCGCCGCCGTCGTGTGGCGGTGGCGTCATCGAGCAAGCAACTTTCGACCAACAAGAAACAAAAAGACGACGAAACGACAAAGACGGCGGGCTCGACGTCCGCCGAAGAAAAGGAGTTCTGATCATGATCCATCGCAAGTCCACCTCGATCCTCGTTCTCGCCCTCACCCTGCTGGCCGTGGCGCTGCCCGCGGCGGCGGCGGAGGGCGTGGTCAACGTCAACACCGCCGACCAGCAGACCCTGCAGCTCCTGCCGCGGGTCGGGCCCGCCGTGGCCCAGCGCATCATCGAGTTCCGCGAGGCCAACGGCGAGTTCAAGAGCAAGTCGGACCTGCTGCTGGTGCGGGGCATCGGCGAGCGGACCTTCGAGCTGATGGAGCCGTACGTCGCGGTCGAGGGCAAGAGCACTCTGACCGAGAAGGTGCGGGTCGAGCGGCCGGCGCCGACCGAGGATTCGGAGAACGGCGAGGGAGCGGGGGACCGCTGATCGGGAGCGGCCCCGGCGAGGTGTCGCCGGGGCCGCATTCCCTCACGGAGAAAGCCATGCCTGCCCTCTCCCGTTCCCGAATCTTCCGCCGGCGAAGCGCCGCCGACCGCGCTTCGAGCGCAGGGCGCCGAAGCTCGGGCTTCAGCACCCTCGAGGCGCTCGCAGCGGTCGCCGTCCTCGGTCTGGCGGCCATGCTCACCGTGCCCGGCCTACTTCAGTGGTCCTCGCAGCAACGCGTCGACGGGGCCGCAGCGGAGCTGGTCGGCACCCTCCGGCTGGCGCGTACGTACGCGATGAGGAACAGCGCCAACGTCGCGCTCAAATTCCATCTGGAGCCCACGGACCGCGGCATCACGCGCGTCCTGTTCGCGCTCTACCGCGACGGCGACGGCGACGGCGTGCGCAACGACGACCTGGAGCGTGGGATCGATCCTCGGGTCACTCCACCGCGCCAGCTCGCGAGCTTCGGATCGAAGGTCCGGTTCGGCTTCCCGGCCGGGGCGGCGCCCTCCGATCCATCGAGCCCGGGACGAAGGCTCGAGCGCCTGGACGACCCGATCCGGTTCAATCGCTCCGACCTCGCCTCGTTCGGCCCGCTCGGCAGCTCGACGCCCGGCTCGCTCTACGTCACCGACGGCCGCCGCCTGGCGGTGGTCCGGGTGCTCAGCCGAACCGGCCGCGTCCGCGTCCTGCGCTGGGATCCGACTGGGGACCGCTGGCGATGAGCCTCGCTCTCCGTGTCCGTGCCCCCGGCGTTAGGGGGGCGTGCCGCGTGAGCGCGCGCCCGCGTCCTCGCCCCGGCTCGTGCATGCCGCTGCGGCCGGCAAGCGGCCGCTTCGCGCGAGCCGGCATTAGACTGGGGCCCATGCAACCGATCCTCCTGCTCTCCACCGCATCCAGCGCCGAGGATGCCAGGCGGCTCGCCCGCCTTCTGGTCGAGGAGCGCCTCGCCGCCTGCGTCAACGTCGTCGGGGGCGTCCGCTCGATCTACCGCTGGCAGGGCGACGTCCAGGAGGATGCCGAGACGCTGCTGCTGATCAAGACCTCGGCGGAACGGTACGCGGCGCTCGCCGAGCGCCTGCTCGCCGAGCACCCGTACGACACCCCAGAGCTGATCCGCCTCGACCTGGCGGGCGGCGATCCACGGTACCTCGCTTGGCTGGCGGGCGAGGTGGAGGGCGCGGAGATCGGTGCGCCGAACGAGAGGCCGGAGCCGGCCGGCTGACGCGCCTCGCCTGGCTCCCGAGTCTCCTGGTGTCAGCGCCCCTCGGTCAGCGCCCCTCGGTTAGCGAAAGCGGCCGGGGGGCCACCGCCGCGCTGAGCTTCTCAGCGACCTCCTCGAGCGACCTCAGCCTCTTCAGCCGAGCGCCGCCTCCAGGTCGCCGACCAGGTCGTCCAGGTCCTCGATCCCGACCGAGATGCGGACCAGCCCGGGCCCGATGCCGAGCTCCTGCTGACGGGCCGGCGGCACCGAGGCGTGGGTCATCGAGGCAGGGTGAGAGATCAGCGACTCGACCCCGCCGAGGCTCTCGGCGAGCGAGAACACCTCGACGCGGTCGAGCAGCGACTTGGCTCGCTCGTACGAGCCCACGTCGAAGGCGATCATGCCGCCGAAGCCGCGCGCCTGGCGTTGCTGGATCTCGTGTCCGGGAGACGCCGGAAGGCCTGGATAGAGGACACTGTGGACCTTGGGGTGCGCGGCGAGCAGGGCGGCGATGGCGCGGGCGTTCGACTCATGTCGCTCCATGCGCACCGCCAGCGTCTTGATCCCGCGCAGGGTCAGGAACGAGTCGAACGGCGACAGGATGCCGCCCGCCGACTTCTGGACGAACGCGAACCACGCGGCGTCCTCCTCGCTGGAGGAGACCAGGACGCCCCCGATCGAGTCGGAGTGGCCGTTGACGAACTTGGTGGTCGAGTGGACGACGACGTCGGCTCCGAGGGCCAGCGGGTTCTGGAAGTAGGGCGACATGAAGGTGTTGTCGACCGCGACCTTGGCGCCTCGGCGGCGGGCGAGCTCGGAGATCGCGGCGATGTCGGTGATCTCCATCGTCGGGTTGGTCGGAGTCTCGACGAACACCAGCCGGGTCTTCTCGGTGAGCGCCGCCTCGACGCGGTCCAGGTCGCTGGTGTCCACCCAGTCGCATCCGATCCGATAGCGGTCGAGGACCTTGGTCATCAGCCGGTAGGTCCCGCCGTAGACGTTGGCCGAGAACAGCACGCGCTCGTCGGAGCGCACCAGGGTCAGGAGCGCGGTGATCGCCGCCATCCCGGAAGCGAAGGCGTGGCCGCGCACGCCGCCTTCGAGCGAGGCCATGTTCTCCTCGAGCGCGGTGCGGGTGGGGTTGGTCGTGCGGGCGTAGTCGAAGCCCTTGCTCGCCCCCAGGGCTTCGTGGACGTAGGTCGAGGTCTGGAAGATCGGCACGGCGACCGCGCCGGTGGTCGGCTCGGGCGCCTGTCCGGCGTGGATCGCCCGGGTGGAGAATCCGCGGCCTTCGACGGTACCCTTCATGCGAGAACCCCTCAGGAGCCCGGCGCGTCGGAGCGGCGACGCCACCATGGCCCGTCCGCGTCGCCGGCCCGCACAGTATCAAGGGTTCTTCGTCCCGCGGGATCGGGAGGGCTCTGGACGCGCCTCGCCGCGAAGGGGGCAGCGAGCCCGTCGATGTGCCATCCTTTCGCGATCGTTCCGGCGGGCGCTCGACCCACAGGGAGGCGCCACACGAAGCATCGAGCGCGCCGACTCGCCGGGAGGCGAGTGGAGGTGAGGCTGTGACGACTCGAGACGATCCGGATTTCTCGCCGCTGCGACTCGACGGCGAGGTCGTCCACATCCTCGACCAGACGCGTCTGCCCGCCGAGGAGATCTGGATCGAGTGCCGCGACCCGGAGCCGGTGGCCGACGCCATCCGGCGGCTGGCGGTGCGCGGCGCCCCCGCGATCGGCGTCGCTGCGGCCTACGGCCTCGCGCTCGGCGCTCACGCCTGGGGAGAGGACGAGGCGAGCCTCGAGCGAGCCGACGCGCTGCTGCGCGCGACCCGTCCGACCGCCGTCAACTTGCGCTGGGCGCTCGATCAGGGTCGCCGGTCGTGGCTCGAGCGGCTCGAGGCCGGCGAGCCGGTGGCGCCCGCGCTTTTCGCGTGGGCCGCGGACCTGCACCGTCGCGACGTCGAGATCAACCGCCGGATGGGCGAGCACGGCGCCCGGCTGTTCGCGAGCGGCGACCGCGTGCTCACCCACTGCAACGCCGGCGCGCTCGCGACCGGCGGCTACGGCACCGCGCTCGGCGTGGTGCGCGCCGCGTACGCGGCCGGAGCGCTGTCGATGGTCTGGGTCGACGAGACGCGACCGCTCCTGCAGGGCGCGCGGCTGACCGCCTGGGAGCTCGGCCAGCTCGCCATCCCGTACCGCCTGGTGACCGACAGCAGCGCAGGCGCGCTGATGTCGCGCGACCTGGTCGACCGGATCGTGGTCGGCGCCGACCGCATCGCGGCCAACGGCGACGTGGCGAACAAAATCGGCACCTACACGTTGGCGGTCCTGGCGCAACGCCACGGCGTTCCCTTCTACGTCGCCGCGCCGCGCTCGACGCTCGACCCGGACACCGCGACCGGCGCCGACATCCCGATCGAGGAGCGCGCGCCGGGAGAGATCACCGCGGTCGGCGGCGCCGCTCTCGCGCCCGCCGGCGCCGACGCCGCGAACTTCGCCTTCGACGTGACGCCCCACGACCTGGTGACCGCGATCATCACCGAGGTCGGGGTCCTGGAGCCGCCGTTCGACGAGTCGATCGCCCGCGCGATCGCCCTCGGCGGTTCGGGTCACTGACGCCTGGCGCTCGCGCGGAGCTCAGCCGGGGTGCGGTTCGCCGGGCGTCGCCCGCACGTCGAAGCCGAGGCGCTGGGCGCGCGCGACGAGGCCCGCCAGGGCGGCGCGATCGGGGCACTCGAAGCAGAGGTGTCCGACCACCGGATAGCGGGCCTCGAGGTCGAGCCCCGTGATCGTCGCCGCTCCGTTGACCACGAGCTCGCCGTACTCGAGCTTTCCGCCAGCGAACGCGTCGGCGGTCGCACCGCGTAGGCATCCTCGATCACGCCGAGGGAGCGAGGCTCGAGCGCGAATCCGGTGTGGGGGTTGCGGATCTGCAGGGTTTCGACCCGCTCGACCGCCGTGAGCTCGACGAGCGAGTCCACCACGACACACGCCGCGTGCTCGAGCGCCAGGCGGCAGTGCCCGGGGTCGCCGCTCCAGAAGAAGGCGACGACGTCGTCCTCGAGGGTCAGGGCGCGGTGCACGGGCACGCGCTTCGACAGCCCCCACCGCCAGGCCGTCACGAGAGGCCACGAGACGATCGCCGCGATCAGCACGAAGGGCAGCGACACGACGCCCAAGAGCAGGCCCGCGCCGCCCAACGAGCGTCTCAGCGACGCGAGGGTGGCACGGATCGTCGCCGGCAGTGTACGAACGCTCACGACGCGGAGGTCTCGATGGATCCGCCGAGAATACCGCCGCTCGGGAATCAGTCATGGCCTCGCTCCCGCCGCTCTCGAACCATCCGCAGCACCGGCGCGTCCTCCTGGTGCCGGGGAGGGATCCGGTTCCTCTCGAGCCGGTCGACGCGCGGAGACTGTGGGAATCGCACTAAGGACTGCCGCTTGCGGCAGTCCGTGAACCCGATTCTCAGCGCATCCACCAACGACGAGCGAAGCGAGGAGTGGTGGAGGCGGTGGGAATCGAACCCACGTCCGAAAAACCCGCCCTCGAAGCTCCTACGTGCGTTTCCTTCGTTCTTTCATCTCGCCACCGGGAGTTGGATGAAGGCCTCCGGCCCGGCGGCCAGCCCCGCGATGTCTCGGGATCTTCGGCGAGGCGACTCCGATCCCTTGATCCACTTCAGTGACGCTTCGTCCCGGCTCCGTGAATCAAGGATCCGGGGGAAGCGTGGCGGACTAGTTAAGCCGCCAGAGCCAAGTTGTCGTTGGCAATTGTGTGGTTCACCGTTTTAGCGAGCGGTGAGCTCGGCACGCAACCTCGAGGCCGTCTGGCTTCCCGTCGAAACCGTGCGCCCCCGATCACTTCGTTCACACGGTACAACAAGGCGGGGCCGTTGGCCATTTCACGGTGTGGGGTCTCGGTCCCGGCGCGCGAGCGCGCGGAGAGACTCGAGGAAGTCGGAGGCGTTGCGGTGACGCATGCGCGAGGCGACCAGGAACCAGGCGGCGAGCATGACGATGAAGGCTGGCGGCAGCAGCTCGATCGATCGGCGGCCGGCGACCAGGGGCCCCAGGATCAAGAAGAGACCGCCAGCGGCCCCGATCAGCAGCACCGCGACCGCCGAGACGTGGAGCCGATACGTCTCGTCCCGCACGTGCAGGTCGACCCGGCTGCCGTCGCCGCCGAGGCGCCGCACCGAGACGTCTGCCCGCAGCAGGCCGTGGCGCACGCCGGCCGAGACCGGCAGAGCGAGGCGTCCCCCCGAGCCGCTGCGCTCGAGCTCGCCACCCCACAGCCCCGCCAGCTCCTCGACCAGGTCGACCGCGTCGCCGACGCCGATCGGCAAGTCGGCGGTCAGCTCCCGTGACGGGCTCGCCTTCTCGATCGGGAGCTGGAGCGCCGTCATCTGCGGGGGTGCCTGATGCGCATAGGGCGAGCGTCGACGCTGCCGCGGAGATCGACGAGCAGCGGCGCCGGCGGGCCTCAGGCCGCCCGGCGTTCGAGCTGCTCCGCGAAGAAGGCCTCGACCGCGTCGAGGAAGCTCGACACCGTCGCGAGCTGCTGGATCTGCTGGCGCAGCCGCTTGCCGTTGGGCAGACCGTGGGTGTACCAGCCCGTGAACTTGCGCAGCTTGTGGAGCGCGAAGGAGTCGGGCTCGCGCTCGGCGACCAGGCGGAAGTGGTCGAGGATCAGGTCGCGCCGGTCGGCCAGCGTCGGCTCGGGCATCGAGCCCCCCGACAGGTGCGCCTGGACCTGCCGGAAGATCCAGGGGTTGCGCGTGGCGCCGCGGCCGATCATCACGCCGTCGCAGCCGGTCTGGCGCAGCATCCGCTCGGCGTCCTCCGGCTCACGGATGTCGCCGTTGCCGAGGACCGGGATGGACAGCGCCTCCTTGAGCCGGGCGATCCCGCTCCAGTCGGCGTCGCCCTTGAACATCTGGCGCGCGGTGCGCCCGTGCATGGCGACCGCCGCCACGCCGTTGGCCTCGCAAACCCGCCCGAGCTCGATGAAGTTCTTGCGCCCGTGGTCGAGGCCGAGCCGGAACTTGACCGTGAGCGGAATGCTCAGCACCGAGCGGACCGAGCGGATGATCCTCTCCGCCTGGCCCAGATCGCCCATCAGCGCCGCGCCTGCACAGCCCTTGAGCACCTTGTTCGCCGGGCACCCCATGTTGATGTCGCACAAATCCGGCTGCAGCTCCTCGACGACCATGGCCGCCTCGCGCATGGTGTCGGCGTCGGAGCCGTAGATCTGAATCGACAGCGGCCGCTCCTCCTCGTCGAACTCCATGAGCGAGCGGGTCTTGCGGTTGCCGTCGACGATCGCGCGCGAAGAGACGAACTCCATCGACACGATGCCGACGCCCCCGATCCGGCGCACGATGCGCCGGAAGTCACGATCGGTGACGCCCGCCATCGGCGCCAGGACGAACGGCGGAACGACCTCGAGCCGATCGATCGAGAGGGGGCGCAGGAGCGACATGGGAGTCGAATTCTACCAGCCGGACCCGAGGCTGCGAGCGGCGCCCTGGCTCGACGAGAGCCGACCGCGGGACGGCGGGGATGAGATCGTTGCCTGCGGGATGGGAGACGGGATCTCGGACCGTGGGAAGTCGGGAGGCTCCGCTCGCGTTCCGAGAGAGTCCTCCCGCGGCGTCCCAGGCGCGACCCCATCGGGCGGAACCACGAGCCGGCGCGCGTGATCCGGGCTCACCGCCGGCGTTTCCGTATCATCCAGAACCGTGAGCGAAGCGACCCGTAACAAGAGCATGGTACTGGACGCCGGGCCGTTCCTGCCTCCTCTCGCCCGGCGTCTCGCCGCCGGCGAGCACACCGACCTGCTGGCGCCGTTCCGCCTGGTCGATCCGGCGTGCGCTCCGGCGCTCCCGAGCCCGGCGGTCGTCGATCCGGTGCTGGCGAGCCGCCGGCGCGAGCTGGCCGAGGCCCTGGAGCGCACCAACCGTGAGCTCGGCCACCCACGCGCCGGCGAGCTCGCGGAGCGGCTTTCGGATTCGGCGACGCGGGTGGTGGTCACCGGGCAGCAGCCGGGCCTCTTCGGCGGTCCGCTCTACTCGCTCTCCAAGCTGCTCGCCGCCGTGCTCTGGGCCGAGAGGCTCGAGTCCGAAACCGGCGGGCGGGCGCTGCCGCTGTTCTGGATGGCTACGGAGGATCACGACTTCGCCGAGGTCTCGCACTGCTGGCTCCCGATCGGAGACGACGGCGGGCTCGAGCGCCTCGAGCTGCCCGACGACGGGCGCGACCTGGTGCCGGTGGGGCGGCGGGTGCTGGGAGAGGGGGTCGAAACGCTGATCGAGCGCCTCGGCGGCGCGGCGGCGAGCGACCGGCAGAACGCTTGGGCCCTGCGTCTGGCGCGGATCTACGCGCCCGAGCGCACCTTCGGCCAGGCCTTCGGCGCGTTGATGATCGAGCTCCTGGGCGAGCGCTGTCCGCTCCTCATCGACGCGCTCGAGCCGTCGTTCAAGCGCGTCGAGAGCGACGTCCTGCGCGAGCTGGTCGAGCGGCGCGAGGCGGTCGGGCGCGCTCTCGCCGAGCGTGACGAACAGATCGAGCGACGGGGCCTCCCCCACCAGGTCTCGCCTCAGCCGGACTGCTCGCCGCTGTTCCTGCTCGATGCCGAGGAGGGCTCCGGTGAGCCTCGCCGGCGGCGCATCCAGTGGCAGCGAGCGGATGGGGAGGACGGCTTCGCCGTGCGCGGCGGATCCTCCCGCGGCACCGTGGGCGATCTGCTCGAGGTCCTCGATCGCGAGCCGGCGCGCATCGGTCCCGGCGCCCTGGCGCGCCCCGTGGTGCAGGACGCCATGCTCGGGACGGCGGCCTTTCTGGTCGGTCCGGGCGAGCTCGGCTATCTCATCCAGGCCTCCTCGCTCTACCCGGTGCTCGGCGTCACCGCGCCGGCGGTGGCCCTGCGCCCGCAGATGCTGCTGGTCGACGGTCGGCGCCAGGGCCACCTGGCGGAGATGATGGCGCTCGGCATCGACCCGAGGCTGATCCTCGGCGACGAGGACGAGCTCGAGGGCGCGCTCGCCGCGGCGGCGGGCGAGGACCCGCTCGCCCCGGCGATCACCGAGGCGCTCGATGCCGCAGATCGCCTGCGCGAATCCGTGATCGCGATCGACCCGCAGCTCGAAGGGCCCTGGCGGAAGACGCGCGACCAGGTGGAGCGCGCGCTCGACGCGCTCGCGAGCCGGGCGCGCGCCGCGCGAGCGCGCAGCGACGAGGTCCTGCGCCAGCGGGTCGAGTCGCTGCGCCGGCTCTGCCTTCCCGACGGGGCGCTGCAGGAGCGCAGGGTCGCCGTCGGCTGGTTTCCGGGTCTCTACGGCGACGACCTGGCGGTGCGCCTGCTCGACCAGCTCCAGCTCGAGACCGGCACCATCCAGCTGCTCGATCCCTCCACCGAGACCTCGAGCCCCGAGGAGGCTCTCGCCGCCGCGGAGCGGGGCGCGCCGGCGGCGGCCGAGTGATGACGGTCGACGTGCTGGCGATCGGCGCCCACCCCGACGACGTCGAGCTGGGCTGCGGGGGCACCCTGCTGCGCCTGGCGCAGGCGGGCCGCGCGACCGCGCTGGTGTCGCTCACCCGGGGTGAAGCGGGAACGCTGGGAACCGAGGAGCAGCGCCGGCGTGAGGCGGAGGCGGGAGCCGAAAGGCTGGGCGCGAGCGAGATGGTGATGCTCGACTGCGGCGACGGCGGCCTGCGCTGCGACGAAAGCTCCGAGGATGCCCTGATCGCCGAGATCCGCCGCCTGCGCCCGCGCATCGTGCTCGGTCCGCCGTCCTTCGACCGCCATCCGGATCACGAGCGCGCGCACCGGCTGGTGCGCGACTGCTGCTACTACGCAGGTCTCAAGAGTCGTGAGGCTCCGGGCGGCGAGCCCCACCGCCCGGGTCTCGTGCTCTGGTACATGCTCCACGATCCGGTCGCGCCCACCCTGGTGGTCGACGTCACCTCCACCTGGGAGCGGAAGCTCGAGGCGGTGGCCGCGCACCGCAGCCAGTTCCCGGCGGCACCCGGCAACGGAGCCTCGGAGCCCGACCTCGTCCCCGCGACCCGCGTCTCCTCTCGCCTGTTCTGGGACGCGATCGAGGGTCGCGCGCGTCACTTCGGGCTGATGATCGGGGTCGAGCGCGGCGAGCCGTTCGTCTGCGACCGCCCCCTGGCGGTCGACGACCTGCTGCTGCTCGCGCCGGTCGCGCCGGAGGGGAGCACGCGGTGAGGATCGGGATCAGCTGCTACCCCACCTACGGCGGCTCCGGGGTGGTGGCGAGCGAGCTCGCGCTGGCGATGGCGGCGGCGGGGGACGAGGTGCACGTCCTCAGCTATGCGCGGCCGCCACGACTCGCGGGCGAGGTCGAGCGGCTGCACTTCCACGAGGTGCGAGTGCGCGAGTACCCGCTGTTCGAGTACCCGCCGTATTCGCTCGCGCTGGCGACCAAGATGGTGGAGGTGGCCAGGTCGCGAGGTCTCGACGTGATGCACGTGCACTACGCCGTGCCCAACGCGGTCTCGGCGGTGCTCGCGCGCCAGATGCTGGCGCCCGTCCCGCTGCCGGTGGTCACCACCCTGCACGGCACCGACGTGACCCTGATCGGCAATGACCCGAGCTACGTCGAGACGACCCGCTTCGGCGTGCTCGAGAGCGATGCGGTCACCGCGGTCTCCGAATGGCTGCGCCTCAAGACCCTCGAGCAGCTCGGCATCGACCGCGAGATCGCCGTGATCCCCAACTTCATCGACCCGGCGCGCTACCGCGCCGACGAGGGGCGGCAGACCGGCGCCGGGAGCTCGGAGCGCCTGCTGGTGCACGTTTCGAACTTCCGCCGGGTCAAACGCACGGGCGATGTCGTCGCGGTCTTCGCTCGCGTCGCCGAACGACTTCCGGCGAGGCTGCTGATGGTCGGGGACGGACCGGAGCGGAGCCGGGCCGAGGAGAGCGTACGCGCGCTGGGGCTCGACGGCGCCGTCGACTGGCTGGGCAACCAGGATCGTGTCGAGGACATCCTCCGCCGCGCCGACCTCTTCCTGCTGCCGTCGCGACAGGAGTCGTTCGGCCTGGCGGCGCTCGAGGCGCTCGCCTGCGGCGTGCCCGTGGTCGGGACCCGGGCCGGCGGCCTTCCCGAGGTGGTCATCGACGGGAGCTGCGGAACCCTGCGCGAGATCGGCGACGTCGAGGGCATGGCCGAGGCCGCGATCCGTCTGCTCGAGGACGGCGAGCTCCATCGCCGCTACGCCCTCGAGGGGCGGCGCTGGGCGATCGAGCGCTTCGACCGCGACCGCATCGTCGAGGAGTACCGCGAGCTCTACGAGCGCGCCGTCGAGCGACGCGCCGCCTTCGCATAGCCTCTCGAGGCGCCGGGCTCGCACCTCCCGGGGCGATCCCGCTATTCGGGGTCGCTCGGGTCGTTGAACAGCGCGGTCAGGAAGATGCTGCCGTGGCCGAGCTGCGGATAGCCGGTGGCCGTGGGGTCGCCGGGATTCAGGTTGGAGGCGGTGTCGTCGGGTGGGAACAACACCAGGCTCTGCAGGAACTCGACGAGCGCGTCCTGGAGCGGAGAGGCCAGCGATTCGAAGCCCTGGCGGGACCGGAGCGCCTCGCCACCGTGTCGCAGGATCACCTCGCGCAGGTTGATGCTGCGACCGTCGTGACCATAGGGGGCGGTGCTGCCGACGCCCCACAGCGGCTCGGTCATGAACTCGCGCTGCATCGAGACGTCGTAGTTGGTCGCGTCGGTCGTGAAGTTGCGCTCGTGGAAGGCCGGACCGAGGTCGTGCCGCTTGAAGTCGGCGTAGATGCCGCGAACCACGAAGCGGCCTCGGCGCGGCTGCTTGAGGGCTGGATGGCCCGAGCCGTCGTCGACCGCGTCGAAACGGGCGCTGGCGGTCGCGAACAGGCCATTGAGACCTCCCCACGCCGGCTGGTGATCGGTCTCGACGTCGGCGACCCGACGATCGTGCTCGATCATCAGGTCGGGGACGTGGCAGGTGGTGCAGCCGATACGCTCGAAGGCGAGCCGCCCAAGCCTCGTCCTCGGCGTTGCGCGGTAGGTGCCGGGCTTGAAGTAGTTGAGCAGGTAGAACTCGAGGTGGTCGACGATCCCCTCGGGCACCTCCTCCGCCACGCCGTCACCGTCGCCGTCGTCCCAGGCGTGCTCGACGGCCGGGGCTTCGATGCGGTCGAGCGCGCCGTCGAGCACCATCCCGGCCGGCGTCACCACCCGCTCGCCGCGCGAGGCGGCGAGCAGGTCGGGATCGACCGCCTCGAGACCCATCTCCGCGCGCAGAGCGCCGACCACGAACTCGCGGATCGAGATCGTGCCGCCATGGTGGAAGAAGGGACGAACGCGCAGGTCGGCGTCGACCCCCTCGATCTCGCCGGTCTCGACGCTGCCGTCGGGTGAAACCGTGAGGTGGCCGTAGCGGATGCCCTTGCTGACCAGCGCCACACGGGCCGGGCGGCCATCCGCCGCCGCCCGCTCGATCGCCTGGCGCCGGATCTCACGCAGATCGAGCGTGATCTCGTCGGCGAGCATCTCGACCAGGCCCAGCCCGAACAGGTGCGGCGCATCGCGACTGTCCGGACGGGTGAAGACGTCGCCGCCGACGCCGGCCGAGCCGCGCGGACGGCCGTGACACGCGGCGCAGCTGTCGGCCAGCCCGGCGCCCAGCGCGCCCTCGGTCTCGATGTCGCCGATGCCGTCGAAGCGTCGCGGACCGAGCCCCTGCTCGAGGGTGAACTTCCGCTGGAACAGGTTGCGTCCCCGTCGGATCGAGCGAAAGGGATCCCGCGCGATCAGGTAGGTGGAGGACTCGGGGGTCGCGAGGTCGCCGCGTCCGGCTCCCACCTGCTCGGCATAGGACTTCCGCGCCCCGACGCCGGCCGCGTTCGGAGTCTGGGTCAGGTCGGTCTCCTGCGCGTGCCCCGGGCCGCCCGCGAACAGCAGGATGGCAGCGGACAGTAGTGCCGCCCGTCCGGTTCGAGAGGTCGTCGTCATGGTTCCGGTCTCCTTGGCGGCCACGCGTCGCTGCGGGGCTCGTCACCAAGGGAGATCGAGATCCGCGCACGAAACACGACAGGCGGCTCGTCCCGGCGGCGTCGGCGGCGGTCCTCAGCCGCCGCCCGGCGCGGCGAAACGCGCGACGGGTGCCGGCGGTGCAAGGCCGGTGGGTCGCTGGCGGCGAGCGTCGCGGCGGCCTCACCGCTCCCGCTCGGCGAGCGCTGCCCGGGTCGCCGGATGCTCCTCCCCCAGCGTCGCCGCCAGGTGGCGGCTCGCGAGCTCGAGCGTCTGGCGCGCCGCGTCGCGCTCCCCCTGCGCGAGCTGCGCCCGGCCGAGGGCGAGGCGGGCGAGACCGACCAGGTAGGAGGGCTGCTCCGGCTCGACGAAGCCCTCGGCCACCGCGAGCGCCTCCCCGGCGGCGCGTGCGGCGTCAGTGGGGCGACCCAGCGCGCCGTCGCTCTCCGCCAGCCCGATCAGGGCGAGCACGCTCATCGCGATCTTCGACTTGCGCCGCGCGTAGATCTCGACCGCCTCGGCGAAACGCTCGCGCGCCGCGTCGTGCTCGCCGCGCGCCTGCGCCAGCCGGCCCCGGTAGTAGGCGAGGTGAGACCGCCGCCACTCGTGGAAGCGTGGATCCTCCGACCGGGCCTCGACCAAGCGCAACGTCTGCTCGGCCTGGTCGAGGCGACCGGTCTCCAGGTAGACGCCCGCCAGCTCGATCGTCGCGTCGAGCTCGATGCGCGTCTCGCGGCGGGCCGCGGCGGTGCGGATGGTCTCCTCGAGCAGCGGTTCCGCCTCTTGCCATCGGCCGAGCTGGAACAGGACCCCGGCGTGGTTGAACAGGGCCGTGGGTCCCACCGAGGCACCCTCGATCGCGCGGCGCAGCTCCACCGCGCGCCGCGTCATCGGCTCGGCTCGCTCGAGGTCTCCGAGGTAGTGCACGAGCGCCCAGTTGTTGAACAGGCTGGCGGCGGCCAGGGTGCGCTCGCGACCCAAGCGCGTCAGCTCGTCGAGCAGCAGCTCGTACTCGCGGTCGGCCCGGCGGTTCTGGTGCGCCAGGTAGTAGCCGTAGGCGAGCGCGGCGTGCGCGTCGATGCGGCCGGTGGCCGAGACGACCGGCGCGCGATCGAACAGGTCGAGGGCGAGCTCGGCATTCCTGATCATCGGCGCGGAGTCGTCGGTGAAGAAGCCGAGATTGGCCAGACCCACCGTGCACTCGGCGCGCTGCAGGTCCCACAGCGCGCCGCCGGGCAGCCCGGCGAGCGCTTCTTCGATCAGCGATTTGGCCTCAGCGACGGAGCGCGTCGCTCCGATCAGGGCGGCGAGGTGGCAGAGCGCGCGGGCGCGCAGCGCGGGATCGGTGGAGCGACGGGCGAGCTCGGCGGCACGCTCGAGCGCCGGCTGCGCGCGATCCCATCGCTCCGAGATCATGTACTGCTGGCCGATCGCCACCAGCATCTCGGCGCGCAGGACCTCGTCGGTCTCGAACTGCCGGTCGATCAGCAGCTCTCCCTGCTCGAGCAGCTCGCCGACCGAGAAGCGCTCGCCGCCGGGCGTCAGGCCGCAGAAGAACTTGAGGTCGACGACCTCCGCGAGGGCCGGATCGACGGCGGCGAGCGCGTCGAGGGCGTCGCTGATCTGCTCGAGCTCCCGAGCGTCGTTCCACGGCTCCTCGGGCTGTTCGTGCTCGGCGTCGAGATGGACGAAGGTGAGCTCGCCGCCACGCTTGAGCGCGCGGCCGGCGCGCACGAAGTCGATGATCAGTCCGCGCATGGCGCGCGCCGCGTAGGCCATGAAGCGGGAGCGATCGGGAAAGCTCGGCCCCTCCCGGCCGGCGATGTCGAGGTAGGCCTCGTGCAACAGCGACGTGGTGCCGAGCGCGGCCCGGCCGCCCTTTCGCGCGAGCTCGCGGCGGGCGAGACGGTGCAGCTCCGCGTAGAGGACGGTGAACAGCTCGTCGGCGGCTGCGCCGTCGCCGGTCTCGGCCGAGGCGAGGAGAGAGGACAGCGGAGCTCGCATGCGCCCTCCAGGTGAACCCGAGAAGGCTAGCACCGCCCGGCCCGATGAGGGTGGCGCAAGCGCGGCTCGTGGCGGCGGCCTCGGCCGGAGCAGTCTGGCGAGCCATCCGGGCCGCTCGCCGAGATCGGCGCACGGATCTGCGAGGTCGAAGAGGGCGGCGGCTGAGACAGGTCGCGACGGGCGCGGCGCGGCCGGGTCGCAGAGCTCGACGACGAAGACACCGCGTTGGTTAGACTGTGCAGGATCACGACGCCACCATCCGGCATCGGTGCGGTGACTGGCGGGCGCGTCGGCGCTCGGGCGCGAGAGTGATCGGCAGACGCGAGCATGGTATGACCAGGGCTCCGCGCGCGCCGCTTCATGAGCGTGGCAGCGGCCACGACTTCGAGCAGCGGCGAGAGTTCGAGCCCGAGCCCAACTCGAGAGGAACGAGACGATGACCGAGCCCCCAGCGCCTCCGACGCCTCCTCCACCGGGCGGTCGGCCCCCCGGGCCGCCGCCGGGATCCAGCCCCTCGGGAACAGGGCCCTCGGGAACACCACCGGGCACGCCGCCCCCGGGCACGCCGCCGCCGGGATCGAGCGGCGGCGCCACGCCTCCCTCGGGAGGAGGGACCGACGATCGCACGCTGATGATCGTGCTGGCCTATCTCTACCCGCTGTGCTTCGTGCCGCTCCTGATGCAGAAGGAGGACGCCGAGGTCCAGTGGCACGCGAAGCAGGGGACGGTGCTGATGGGCCTCGACTTCGTGCTGGCGATGCTGCTCGGTCTCCTGACGGTGACCGGCCTCGGCTGTCTGTTGGCGCCGATCTACGTCCTCGTCGTCATCGCCTTCCTGGTCCTGTTCGTGGTGCGGATCGTCGCGGCGATCAAGGGGGTGCAGGGCGAGCGCTTCGCGATTCCGGGCGTGGCTCGGCTGGCGGAGAGCTTCTGATCGGCGCCGCCGTCGAGAGCGCATCCGCGGCGGGGCGCTCCTTCCGACGCTCGGGCTCGTCCCGAGCTGCTTCGAACCGAGCAGGCGACGCAGGATGAGGCGGCGTCGGCGTCTCGAGCGCTCGGGCGAGCCGGGGGATCGCGCTCGCCAGGGTCCTCCCTCGGTCGATGCCGGGCGCGCGGCACGCCGGCTGGCATGGCGCCCGCTGGCGGTCACTCTTGCCCTGCTCGGGCTCGTGCTCGGCGCCGACTGGTCGCGGCCCCCCGAGCGCCAGCTGAGCACGCGCACTGTCCTGGCGGCGATCGACCTGTACCAGGCGACGCTCGCGCGCGGGGTGTCGCGGGTCGGCGTGCGCTGCCGCTTCACGCCGAGCTGCTCGCGCTACGGTGAGGCCGTGATCGCCCGAGACGGCATCGCGCTCGGCGGCGCGCGGGCGCTGTGGCGGGTGATGCGCTGCGGGCCCTGGACCCCCTACGGCACGCTCGACCCGCCGGAACCGTCCGAGGCGGTACCCCCGGCGCCCGCCGAGGAGAACGCGCGGCGCGTCGCGGAGACCTTCGGGGGCGACAGCGCCCTGGCGCTCGACCAGTAGACGATGGCGGCGACCAGCAGCGTCGGCAGGGTGGCGCCCACCCCCGGGGCGAGCGCGCGGACGAGCTGATAGCAGAGGACGCCCGAGATCCAGGCGAGCATCGCGGGGCCGGCGACGACCGCCCGCGGCTCGACCGGGCCGCGCAAGCCGAAGAAGTGGACCAGGGCGATGGCCACGATCGGCAGCAGTGCCGTCGCGATCAGCCCCATGAAGTCGGCGTAGCGGGCGAGCACGTCGGTGAGCAGGCCGAGGCCGGTGCCGATCGCGCCGACCAGGAGCACCGAGCCGGCTCGGGGGGCGCGGGGGACGAGCGTGCGCAGGGCGAGCGCCGAGAGGTAGAGGTTCACGAAGTTGGTGGTGATCGTCGACAGACCGATGGTCAGCAGCGCCACCTGCGGGGCGCCGAGCCCGAGCACCAGCGCGGCCGGCTCGCTGCCGCCGCCGAGCCGGGCAGCGCCTGCGCCCACCAGCATCAACCAGACGCTCGAGCAGGCCAGGCCGAGCAGGACGGCAACCGTGGCGCCGCCCTCGCGCCTCTGGTAACGGGTGTAGTCAGCGAACATCAGGCTCCAGCTCACCTGGTAGGCGATCACCACGTCGAGACCGGCGAGCACACCGAGGGGGTGCTCGAGGCTCGGCGCCGGCTCCTGCGCCAGTCGGCGCACCAGCACCCAGGTCAGCAGTGCCCCGGCGAGCGCCATTAGCGGCACCGCGACGCGGTCGAACAGCGCCATGACCCGCGGGCCGGTGAGCGCAACGGCGATCGCGGCCAGGCCCACCCCGATCGACCAGAGCCTGCGGTCGCCGCCGAACAGCGGGCGCAGCGCGGCGGCAGCGATCGTGTTGTTGAGGGCGATCCAGGCGAAGTTGGTGATCACCAGGAGCGCCGAGATGCCGGCCGCCCCCGCGGTGCCGAACGGACCTCGCAGGATGACCATGCTCGGCAGCCCGGTGCGCACCCCGAGACGGGCGAGGACCGCGATCGGCAAGGTCCCCAGGACGGCGCCGAGCAGGACGATTGAGACCGCGGTCCCGAGATCGGTGACCGCACCCAGCGTCGCGCCCGTGACCAGCGTCGTCGACACCACGTTGGCGCCCGCGAACAGCAAGGCGGTGTCGTACCAGCGCGCCGTGCGGCGGTCGAGCGGAACCGGCGCGAGATCGAGTCCTGTGTCCACGGAAGACCGAGATCCTACCTGCTGGCGAGGGCTCGGTCGCGGGCTTCGAGAGTCGCCGAGCCTTCGCGCCAGGGGGTCGGCCGCGTTGTCCGTGCCTGCGGGATCAGCTGCTACGACCGTTCTCCGCGACGCGCCGCCCGAATCGTTCGCGTCGAGCGCCTTGCGAGGCTCTCCCGCGGGGTTGGAAGCAATCGGCTGGCCGAGCGCGGGATTTGCGGCCAACTTACCGTCGGACTGCTAGTCTCCCGGTGCCGAGCGGAAACGCACGATGAGCCTGCCGATCCCCACCGAGCTGCGTCGAGAGCCGGAGGCCAGGGTCCTTCGCATTCGCTGGCAGGACGGGACCAGCTCAGAGGTCGACTACGACACGTTGCGCGGCTTCTGCCCTTGCGCCGCCTGCCAGGGGCACATGGTGAGCGAGATCCGCTTCCACCCGCCGCCGCGCCCGGTGAGCCCGGTCGAGATCGCGCCGGTCGGGCGTTATGCCGTCTCGATCCGCTGGACGGACGGCCACAGCACGGGCATCTACCGTTTCGACTTCCTGCGCGAGCTCGCCGAGCGCGGTGCGCCTTCCGCGGGAGGGGGCATGGCGCCGGGCTGAGCGTCAGTCGGCTGTCTTCGAGTCAGGGCCCTCGCGGGCCAGGAACCGCTCGAGGTCCTGGGGTCGGTTGAGGTTGAAGAAGGCCTCGGCGCCGAGCGCCTCGCCCTCGAGCACGGTGCACGCGATCCCCTCCTCCTCGACGATCGCCCACAGCGAGGGGTCTCCGGCTGCGCAGCGCGCCGCCAGGAGATCGAGGGCACGCGTCCGCCACAGCGCGCACAGCGGCTCGAGGCCGCCGGCGCTGCGAAACAGCGCGAGATCGACGGCGGATTCGCGAGGGGCGGCGAGCCGCCCCAGCGCCTCGGCGGGCAGCCAGGGAAGGTCGCAGGCCAGCACCAGGAGCGCTCGTCGGGGAGCTTCGCGAGCGGCGCCCAGGATGCCGCCGGCCGGTCCCGGTGCGAGAGCGTCCGCCACCGCCCGCCGCCCACCGTCGGCCAGCGAGGCCGGACCTGCGACCACGACGGCCTCGCACCAGGGCTCGAGCCGGCGAGCCGCCCACTCGACGAGCGTGAGCGACGCCCCCTCGCGCCGCACCTCGAGCCGGGTCTTGTCGATCCCGAGGCGTCGCGACCGACCCCCGGCCAGGACGACCCCGAGTGGGGGCCGCGGGCATTCGCGCATGCTAGGGTTCTCCGGCCGGGCCGATCTCCGCGCCAGGGCCGGCTTCCGCGGCAGGGCCGACCTCCTCGGCCCCGGTCGGCTTCACCGGCTCGACCGCGTCCCGCGCGGCCGTGGTGCCCTCTCCGGCGGGCGATGGAACCGGAACGGGCGACTGGATCCGCGCTGACGGAAGCATGGCTCGATCAGGGTTGTTGTAGAGCTCGCTCCGGTGCGGCCGCCGACTGCCGATCGAATCTCTGCCGACCACACCTCCTGTCACAGACCAGGGACACCAGACACATGAACCATACTCCGCTCGTCGCCATCCTCCTCGCCGTGACCACCGGGCTCGCGGGTGTCTCGGGCGCCGCTGCGCAGGGCAATCCGCAGGTCACCCTCGAGACCGACAAGGGGACGATTGTCCTCGAGCTCTACCCCGACAAGGCGCCCGAGACGGTGGCGAACTTCCTCCAGTACGTCCGCGACGGCTTCTACGCCGGCACGGTCTTTCACCGGGTGATCGACGGCTTCATGATCCAGGGCGGCGGCTTCATGGCCGATCTGGTCAAGAAGGACACCCGCGGCCCGATCGAGAACGAGTCGGACAACGGGCTGAGCAACGCGCGCGGAACGATCGCCATGGCGCGGACCCCGGATCCCCACAGCGCGACGGCTCAGTTCTTCATCAGCGTCGCCGACAACAGCGAGTCCCTCGACTCCGGCAAGACCGCGGACAAGTGGGGCTACACCGTCTTCGGTCGGGTGATCGAGGGGATGGACGTGGTCGACCAGATCGCCAAGGTCGCCACCGGAATGCAGAACGGCATGCAGGACGTGCCCAAGGAGCCGGTCCGGATCCTCAGCGCTTCGGCCGGGTAGCCTCCGAACGAGCGCCGATCTCGCCGCCGAGCACCCCGGCGAAACCTTCCTGCTCGGGCACCGCTCGGGGGTCTGCGCGCTGCGGCCAGCGGACACCTCTCCGAGAGCATCCGCGGCCTCCTCCGGCGCCCCAGGGGAATGGTGCTGAGCACCGCTCGAGCGCATTGCATCCCTCCGTCGTTCGTCGACCGGGCGCCGGAGAGCGTGATCGGGAGCCGACTTCGCACGCGTGCTGACCGCCAGCGACGCCGGAGTCGAGAGGGCTTCGGACCATCGCCGTGCGAGGCGCTGGCTCGAACGAAGGTCGAAAGGGATGGTGCCGAAGGCCGGACTCGAACCGGCACGGGTTGCCCCACACGGCCCTCAACCGTGCGCGTCTACCAATTCCGCCACTTCGGCTCGTTGCGACGCTCGCTTTGCCGCCCGGGTCGAGCCGAGCGGCGTCGCCTGTCGGCGAGCGGCGCGAGAGTCTAACAACTCGGTGCGAAAAAATCTCTTCCGATCGACCGCGAGGCCAGGAGCGCAGACGGCTCAGCCGTTCCCGTCCCCCGGCGGTTGTTCCAGGTCAGGAGAATCGGCCGGAGGATCGCCCGGCGGTGGCTCGGAGACTGGCTCTCCTTCGGCCGGCTGCTCGCTCGGAGCGGCTTCGGCGGAGTCCTCGGCGCTCGCGTCCCCGGCGTCCCCCGGGGCGGCGCCCTCCGCCGGCACGGGGGCCGGCGGCGCGGGTGCCCCGGTGCTCTCCTCGACCTCGACGCCCCGCATGACCGAGGGGTTGCCTCGGGCCTGCATCAATCCGATCGAGAGCGTGGTGAGGATGAACAGCACGAAGCAAGCGACGGTGAGGCGGTGTAGGACGTTGACGCTGCCACGGGCGCCGAACGCCGCCTGGGTGGCGCCGCCGCCGAACACCGAGAGGTCGGCGCCCTTCCCCTGCTGGAGGAGGACCACCAGGACCAAGAAGAGCGAGACCAGGACGTGGATGACGTAGAGGACGTAGATCACGGAACAGAACCTCCGGGCGGTCTTCGAGGCCTGGATGCGGGCGCAGGAGACGTCCGCGGATGAGTGGAGACGGGAGCGAAGCGGCGGCCGCGTCTCTCGTCCCCGGGGGTCCAGGCGAGGAGCCCGTCGCGGTGCTCGAAACGGGCGGTATCGCTTTTTCGGTTGCGGCGAAGCGCCTCGGGCTACGAGCGTCGAGGTCGGGGACCGCAACGCCGTATGATATCGAGGAACGAGCCGGGATCAAGGCTGGCGCCGCCGATCAGGAATCCGTCGACGTCCGAGGGCGCCAGCAGATCGACGCAGTTGTCGGGCTTCACCGAGCCCCCGTAGAGCAGCTGGCAGGTCCCGGCGCGCTCCGCCCCGAGAGCGCTCCCGAGACGTCCGCGCAGGAAGGCGTGGGCCTCCTGAGCGGTCTCGGGCGTGGCGGTGCGTCCCGTGCCGATCGCCCACACCGGCTCGTAGGCGACGACCGGCGGCTCGGACAGGGCCGCGAGCGTCGGAAGCGCGGCCTCGAGCTGAGCGCCGATGGTGGCTTCGGTGGCGCCGGCCTCCCGCTGCTCCAGAGATTCGCCGATGCACAGCAGCGGCCGCAGCCCGGCGGCGACCGCCGCATCCAGCTTGGCGCGCACCGTCGCGTCGTCCTCGTCGTGATCGGCGCGCCGCTCGGAGTGTCCGCACAGCACCCATTCGGCGCCGGCGTCGGCCAGCTGCGCGCCCGAGACGTCCCCGGTGTGCGCTCCCGACGCTTCGGGGTGCAGATCCTGGCCGCCGAGCGAGCAGGCCTCGATCCCGCCGATCGTGTCCCGCGCGACCGGCAGCAGAGGATGGGAGGGGAAAACGACGACCTCGAAGGGCCAGCCGGCGAAGAGGTCGGTCAGGTGGGCGTCGAGCTCGCGTGCGAAGCGGCGGACGTCTGCCGCCAGCAGGTTCATCTTCCAGTTGGCCGCGAACAGCGGCCTTCGGCTCACGAGGAGGCCTCCCCGCGCGGCTTCTCCCTGGCCGGCCCCTGCCTGCCGGCGCCGAGCAGAGCGGTGACCGCCGGCAGCGGCGTGCCGGCGAGGAAGGCCAGCGCGGCGCCGCCGCCGGTCGAGACGTGACCGATGCTCGAGGTGCAACCGGCGCGCGCGACCGCCGCCGCCGTCTCGCCGCCGCCGACGACGGTGTAGCCGGGGCAGGCCGCGACCGCCTCCGCGACGGCGACGCTCCCTGCGTCGAAGGGGGGCTTCTCGAACACGCCCACCGGGCCGTTCCAGAACACCGTCCGCGCGGCCGCGATGCGCTCGCCGAACCGCGAGCGGGTCTCTGGCCCGACGTCGGCTGCGAGCCGGCCGGCGTCGAGGTCGCCGTCCGTCACCTCGGCGTCCGGAGGCTCGGCGTCGAGGTCGCTCGTGACCACCAGATCGGTCGGGAGCTCGACCTCGACGCCCGCGCGCTCGCAGTCGCGGAGGATGCCGCGGGCGACCTCGAGCTGCTCACTCTCGACCAACGACGCCCCCATCTCGCGCCCGCCGGCGGCCAGGAAGGTGTTGGCCATGCCTCCGCCCACGAGGAGCGTGTCGATGTCGTCGATCATGCGGCCCAGCAGCTCGATCTTGCCGCTGATCTTGGCGCCGCCCAGGATCGCCACGTAGGGGCGCTCGGGGCGCTCGAGGAGCCGACCGAGGCGCTCCAGCTCGAGGGTCATCAGCTTGCCGGCGGCGCGGTGCTCGACCAGCGCCGGCACCCCCGAGGTGGAGGCGTGGGCGCGGTGCGCGGTGCCGAAGGCGTCGAAGACGAAGGTGTCCGCCAGCGCTGCGAGGCGATGCGCCAGCGCGGGATCGTTGGCCTCCTCGCCAGCGTGGAAGCGGAGGTTCTCGAGGAGACACACCGCGCCCGGCACGAGCTCGGCGGCGGCCGCGTGCGCCGTCTCGCCGACGCAGTCGGGAGCGAACGCGACCTCCCGCCCCCACAGCTCGCTCAGCGCCCGAGCCACCGGCGCCAGGGTCAGCTCGGAAATCCGCTTGCCCTTCGGTCGGCCGCGGTGCGACACGAGGAGCTGTCGGGCGCCCCGTTCGGCGAGGGCGTCGAGCGTCGGCAGCGCTTCGCGCAGCCGGGTGGCGTCGGTGACGACGTCGCCGTCCATCGGCACGTTGAAGTCGACGCGGACGAGCACGGGACGTTCGGAGACGGCGTCGTCGGGGAGCTCGTCCAGCGTCGGAAGCTCGATCATGGTCGCTCCGGGAGGAACGGGAGGAAGTGGTGGGTCGGCGTGGGCGCGCGATGGCGCCCATCCGGCGGGAAAGGAGGCAATCGGCTGCGAGGTCGAACCGCCGGCGGCCCCGACCGGGTCGGCGGCGAGCGGAGCCGATCGAACCGCCGGCAGTGGCGCCGGGAAAGCGAGCGTATCAGGAGGGTTCCGGGCGAAGCCGACGGGACAGCGGCCCCCAGCCGCGCGCTTCGCGGCTCGATGGTCCGACGGCGGCCCATGCCAAGATCGAGGTGATGGAAGGAAACGAGACGGGACCGCGAGCGAGCGCCCGGGCCCAACCGCCACCGTCAGAGCACGAAGTCGAGAGGCCGCTGGTGCTGGGCATCGAGACCTCGTGTGACGACACCGCGTGCGCGGTCGTCGACGGCGCCGGCCGCGTGTTGTCGTCGGTGGTCTCGAGCCAGATGTCGGCGCATCGGCCGTACGGCGGCGTGGTGCCCGAGATTGCGTCGCGGGAGCACCTCTCCAACTGGCCCGAGGTCTATCGCCGTGCCCTCGAGGGAGCCGGCGTCGGGATCGACGACCTCGACGCGGTCGCCGCCACCTCCGGCCCCGGGCTGGTGGGCTCGCTGCTGGTGGGGCTGTCGATCGGAAGAGCGCTGGCCTACGCGCGCGGTCTTCCCTTCTACGCCGTCCACCATCTCGAGGGCCATCTGTACTCTCCCTTTCTGGTTCCGGGAGAGCCGGCGCGAGAGGTTCCCGCGGAGCTGGTCGCGCTGGTCGTCTCGGGTGGTCACACGGCGCTGTTCGAGGTCTCGGGGGTGGCGCAGGGCGAGGGGCCGCCGCGTGTCCGCACGCTCGGCGAGACGCGCGACGATGCGATGGGCGAGGCTTTCGACAAGATCGGCAAACGGCTGGGGCTCGACTTTCCGGCGGGTCCTCGGATCGACGAGCTGGCCGAGGAAGCCCGCGGCGTGAACGGCGGCCGGTTCTCGTTTCGCAGCCCCCGCTGCCAGCGGCCGCTCGACTTCTCCTACTCGGGTCTCAAGACCCGGGCCCTGCGCTTCATCGAAGAGCTGGAGCGGGAGGGGGTGCGGGTGGACCTCGGCGCGTCACCGGACCCAACCGCCCTCGAGCTGGTGGTGGCGGTTCGTGCGGCGGCGGTCGCCCAGGTCCTGGATCGGGTCGAGAGCTGCTCCCGTCTCCGGCCGTTCCGGTGCCTGGCGGTGTCGGGCGGGGTGGCCGCGAATCGTCTGCTGCGACGCGAGCTCGAGCGGTGGTCGGCCGAGCGGCAGGTCGAGCTCCGGCTGGTGCCGCTCGCGTACTCGGGCGACAACGCCGCCATGATCGCGTTCGCCGCGCTGAAGCGTCACGCCCGGGGGGAGCGCGGCGATGATCCGCGGTCGGTGGAGGCGCTCAGCCGTGTTCCGCTCGGCCCGCCAGCCTGGGGATCTGCTGGCTAGCCCAGCGGAGATTCAATCCACGAGCCGCGCGCCCACGATCAGGTAGGTGCCGGTGGCAGGCTCTCGCCGGAGCTCGATCAGGCCTCTCTCCTGCGCCTCCTCGAAGAACTCGGTGAAGGAGCCGAAACCCGCCTCGCGCTCGTTGAACCCGGGCTCCATCTCGAGGATCTCCTGGCGGACGACGGACTCGAAGACCAGCCGGGGCGGGCCCTGAACGATGCGTTCGATGGCCCCGAGCAGGAGATCGAAGGGATCGTTCGTGTCGCTCCGACGATTCGGCGCGGCGGTCGCAGCGCGAAGGTTGGCGGGCCGCTCGGGCTGCCCTCGGCGCTCGGCTGATCTCGCGGGAGCCCGCTGCGCCGAACGGGAAGGAACTGAGGGGCGGGGAGCTTCGTCGTACGGCTCGTCGTCCTCGTCGTCCTCGTCGCCGTCTTCGTCCTCGTCTTGGTCGCGATCCTCATCGAAGAAGTCGTCGTCCTCGTCGAAGTCCTCGTCTGCGTCGGCCGTCTCCTCCGAGTCCTCCGCGTCGTCCGATTCGTAGGGCTCTTCGTCCTCTCGATCCTCGTCCTCCGGCGCGGTTTCGGCCGCGGCTCTGCGACGCGCCGGAGCGTCGGGGATCCCGCCCTCGTCTTCGTCCTCCGGCTCTTCGCGCAGGGCGGCACGCCGCGGCACGGCCGGAAGATCCGCCAGCACCTCGGGTGCGAAGAGGGCGACGGTGCGCCCCTCGCCCGCCAGGCGATCGAGCAGCGGCTGGATGTCGTCGCCGGTCGCGGCGAGGAGGAAGGAGGCGCGCGGATCGCTGTGGCTGAGATCGACGGCGTCGACCGCCATCAGCAGGCGGAGACCTGCCGGGGAGCCGTCGACGTCGACCCGCTCGTAGCCGGCGTCCTCGAGGATCCTCCTCAGGCGCGAGAAGCGATTGCCCAGGGCGTACACCCGACGGACCCCAGCTTCGCCGGCGATGCCGGCGAGCGCGGCGGCGGCGTCCTCGAGCTCGAGACCTGCCTCGCGCAGCACCGTCGCCACGCTCTCGACGTCACAGAGGACGGCGGTGTGGCCGGCCGCAGTGCTCCTGACCGCCAGGGTCGCGGGGCCGGAGGTCGGCGCCGGGGGTCGCTGTTCGTTCCCTGCCTCGCTCTGGCTCTCCCGGCCGTCCCGAGCCGGGCGCTTGCCCCGGCGCCGCCGAGGAGGCGCGTCGGCGTTCGGCGGGGCGCCACGAGATGCCGCGGTGTCCGATGCCGGACGTTTTCGGTCGGATCGCGGGGCCGGTTTGGTCGAGGCTCGGGAGGAGCCGGTGCGCGATCGTGTGGGAGGCTGCTCGGTCTTCTCAGGGGTCGCTGGCTCGTCGCCCTCCTGCTCGGGGCTGGGGCGGCGCCACCATGGGCTGTGGCTCATTCTTCCTCTCGGTTTTCGGTCCTGCCGGATCCGGTGGCGCTCGGGCTCTTCATCGGCGCGACCCTGTGCGGGCCGGGCTCGCCACCACGTCGGGCGAGCGAGGCTCGCGAGGACGCGTCCCGAGTCCTCCTGGCGGTCAGTCCTGCTGTCGGAGTTTGGATCGTCAGCGCGCTGTTTCTGGAAAGGGGATCGAGGGCGCTGGGCTGGAGCCTCACGAGGCCCCCCTGGGAGCTCCGCAGGGGGGAGTCTGAGCGTCCAGTCCGACCCGGAATCCTATCACTGCGCGAGATCCGGTGGCGTCAGCTGGCCTCTTTCCACCGCGCGCTCGCACGCGACCGCGCCTGATTCGTGAGCCGTCGCGCCTCGGCGGTCCGTCTCGAATCGACTGCTATATTCGGCCTGTGGCGTCGGACTCCCTCCCCTTCCGGTACCTCGCCGTGGACGGTCCGATCGGGGTCGGTAAGACGACCCTGGTGGACATGCTCTCCCGGCGCTTCGAGGGGGTGAAGATGCTGGAGGACGCCGAGAACCCGTTTCTCGAATCGTTCTATCGGGATCGGCCGGGAACCGCCTTCCAGACCGAGCTGTACTTCCTGCTGACGCGCTACAAACAGCAACTCGACACGCAGCAGCAGGAGCTGTTCCAGAAGCTCCTGCTCGCCGACTACACCTTCCCGAAGAATCGGGTCTTCGCCTACCTGAACCTGAGCGACGACGAGCTGATGCTCTTCGACAGGCTCTTCGCCCTGCTCGAGCCGCAGGTTCCCGTCCCCGATCTCGTCCTGTATCTCACCGCGGACGTCGACACCTGCATGACGCGCATCCACAAGCGTGCGCGCAGCTACGAGAAGCAGATGTCCGAGGACTACATCCGCAAGCTGATCGACGCCTA
Organism: Thermoanaerobaculia bacterium; assembly: GCA_035546295.1. Lineage (GTDB taxonomy): Bacteria > Acidobacteriota > Thermoanaerobaculia > Multivoradales > Multivoraceae > DATKBT01. The sequence continues at coordinate 42,914 of DATKBT010000058.1, forward strand.
CAACCACTACTACTACCATTACTCCAAGACCCCGCTCCTGGTGGTGGACACGCGCTACCTCGATTTCGAGCATCGCGAGTCCGACTTCGAGGAGCTGATCCACCAGCTTCAGCGCCCGGTGCGCGGCACGCAGTACTTCGTGCCGATGGGCACGGCGCGCTGACGCCGACCGCCGGGTTTCCGGATCGAAAGGTCGCGGGGAGCGAAGGGACGCGATCGATGACCAGCGAGTCCATGACCGAAGCCGGCGTCGAAGCCGGCGCCGATGTCGCCGTCGAGCCGCTGCGAATCGCCGATCGGACCTTCTCCTCGCGGCTGATCCTGGGCACCGGCAAGTACCGGGACGCGGCGACGATGCTGCGGGCGCTCGAGGTGTCGGGGACCGAGGTGGTGACCGTCGCTCTGCGCCGCGTCGACCTCGACGACCGGGGCGAACACAACCTGCTCGACCAGATCGACCAGGAGCGTTACCTGCTGCTGCCCAACACCGCGGGCTGCTACACCGCGGACGAGGCAGTGCGGACCGCGCGTCTGGCGCGCGAGCTCGGTGGCTGGAACTGGGTCAAGCTCGAGGTGATCGGCGACCAGAGGACGCTCTTTCCCGACAACGAGCAGCTGCTCGAAGCGACCGAGATCCTGGTCGGCGAGGGCTTCGTCGTGCTCCCCTACACCATCGACGATCCGGTGCTCTGCCGCAAGCTGCAGGACCTGGGCGCCGCGGCCGTGATGCCGCTGGGGGCGCCGATCGGCTCCGGTCTCGGCATCCGCAACCCCGCCAACCTGCGGATCATCGTCGAGCAGGCAAGGGTCCCCGTGATCGTCGACGCAGGGGTGGGCACCGCGTCGGATGCAGCGCTCGCGCTCGAGCTGGGCGCGGACGCCGTGCTGATGAACACCGGGATCGCGGGCGCCCAGGATCCGGTGCGCATGGCGCGCGCGATGCGTCTCGCGGTCGAGGCTGGTTGGCTGGCGGCCCACGCCGGACGGATTCCGCGCAAGCTCTACGCCACTGCGTCTTCGCCGCTCGAGGGGCTGATCGACTGAGTGGAGCCCGTCGAGATCGGGCGCCGACGCCACGCGCCCGAGCAGGGTTTGCAGGTCCCGGCGCTTCGTCTAGAATGCGCCTTCCGCCTGCGCGGTCTCGGTCGATTCCGTCGCGACGCGCGCGCGCCGGAGCTGCCAAGACGCACCCATAGCTCAACTGGATAGAGCGTCGGACTACGGATCCGAAGGTTGGGGGTTCGACTCCTCCTGGGTGCACCACCTCTGCTGCGATCATCGCGGCAGGTAGCCCCCGTCGCAGCCCGCCGGTCTCCGGTCGGCACAGCGGGCGCTCGCCGGCTCCCCGCGTCGGCCCCGTCAGAGGCCGGCAGCGCTGCCCCGTCCCTTGCCGTTGCGGGAGGGCAACGTCGAAGTGCTGGCGGGCCCCGCGTCGGCCTCGTCAGAGTCCGGCAGCGCTGCACAGTCCCATTGCCGTTTGCCGCAGGCAAACGTCAATGGGCAAACTGAGCCTCCTCCGTCGACTCCGCCATGGCTGCGGTGCTGGCCAGGCCCCCAGTGATCGTGGTGCGCACCAGGTCGAAGTAGCCGGTGCCGACCTCGCGCTGATGGCGGGTTGCCGAGTAGCCGTGCTGCTCGCTGGCGAATTCGGCCTCCTGGAGCCGGGAGTAGGCGGCCATTCCGTTCTCGCGGTAGCCGCGCGCCAGCTCGAACATCGAGTGGTTGAGGGCGTGGAAGCCGGCGAGGGTCACGAACTGGAACTTGTAGCCCATGGCGCCGAGCTCGCGCTGGAAGGACCTGATCGTCGCGTCGTCGAGATGACGCTTCCAGTTGAAGGACGGCGAGCAGTTGTAGGCGAGCATCTGAGCGGGATACTGCTCGTGGATCGCCTCGGCGAAACGGCGCGCCTCATCGAGATCGGGGGTCGACGTCTCGCACCAGAGGAGGTCGGCGTAGGGCGCATAGGCGAGGCCGCGCGCGATCGCGCAGTCGAGTCCGCCCGTGATCCGGAAGAAGCCCTCGGCGGTGCGCTCGCCGGTGAGGAAGCGGTGGTCCTGCTCGTCGACGTCCGAAGTCATCAGCCTGGCGCTCTGTGCGTCGGTGCGCGCGATGAGCACGGTGGGAACGCCGAGCACGTCGCTCGCCAGTCGGGCGGCACACAGGGTCTGGACGAACTGGTCGGTGGGGACCAGCACCTTGCCGCCGAGATGGCCGCACTTCTTCTCGGAGGCGAGCTGATCCTCGAAGTGCACGCCGGCCGCCCCCGCCTCGATCAGCGCCTTGGTGAGCTCGAAGGCGTGCAGGCTGCCCCCGAATCCCGCCTCGGCGTCGGCCACGATCGGCACCATCCAGTCGGTCGACAGGTCCCCCTCCGAGTGGTGGATCTGGTCGGCGCGCTGCAAGGTCCCGTTGATGCGTCGCACCACCTCGGGCACCGAGTTGGAGGGGTAGAGGCTCTGATCGGGGTACATCTGGCCCGCGAGATTGGCGTCGGCCGCCACCTGCCAGCCCGAGAGATAGATCGCCTCGAGCCCGGCCTTCACCTGCTGGAGCGCCTGGTTGCCGGTGAGCGCGCCCAGCGCGTTGACGTAGTCGCGCGTCTTGAGCGAAGCCCACAGCCGCTCGGCGCCGCGCTCGGCGAGCGAGTACCGGATCTCGAAGGAGTTGCGCAGTCGCACGACGTCTTCGGCGGCGTAGGGCCGAGCGACCCCGCTCCATCGGTCGTCGTTGCGCCATGACATCTCCAGGCGATGAACGGCGTCGCGCGCACGCGCTCGGTCGGGTTGGGCTCGGGTGTGCATCTTGCTCTCCGTGGGTGCTCGTCCTTCGACCGAGATCGAGGCTGACGGCGTTCGTCGGTCGTTGCGGGTTGGGGGTCGTGGTAGTGATCGGCGGGGTGGTCGCGCCGAGGATCGCTGGACGCGTCGGCGGCGAGCCGTGGTCAATCGGCGGCGCCGTCCCGGCGCAGGCGGGCTCGGCGAAGGTCGAGAGCCAGACCCGCGGGATCGGACGCCATCGAGAGGAACGGGCGGAGGCGGGGCTCGGTGAAGATCGTCTCGGCGTCGAGGCGAGCCCGACGGTAGGACTCGACCTCGTGGAGCCCGGCCCGCTTCTCTGCGAGCTCGCGTTCGATGCGCGTCTGCTCCTCGGCGAAGATCCGCCGGACGAGATCGAGCGTCACCGGCTCTCCGTCCTCGAGCGCCGTGCCGTGATGCAGCCACTGCCAGGTCTGCGCGCGCGCGATCTCGAAGGTCGCGAGGTTCGCCGGGCGACCGGGCCCGTCGACGGAGCCGAGGTCGTCCTCGTTCCAGGCCCGCAGACCGGCGATGCCGACGCGCACGTTGCTGCGCAGTCCCGAGAGGCTGCGTGGACCGCAGCCCTCGGGCAGCAGCTCGGCTCGATCGAGCATCAGCGGAGCGAGCTCGGGCTGATGGTCTCCGGAGTAGGCGTCGAGGGCCGGCAGGATCAGATCCTGGCTCGCGACCCGGCAACCGTCGTGCCCCATCGCGAATCCGAAGTCCAGCTCGGCGCCGGCCGGCGCCGGGCCCGAAGCGCCAGCGGAGCGCTGGCTCGGCCCGAGCGCTGTCATGTCGCCGATGGCGAAGCCGCCGTGGCGGTGACAGACGGAGATCAGGCGCAGAGCGGCGTTGCGCATCCAGGGCCGCTCGAAGCCGAGCGTGGCACGGTCGGCGAGGATGCGGTCAGGGTGCCTGCACAGCACCTTGAGGTCGCTGAAGGCCATGTCGTGGCAGTCGAGGCTCATCCCGGCGACACGGTCGCGTGCCTGGTAGAGGATCTCCTCCATCTGGAAGACCGCCGACAGCGTCTCGACGAGGAAGATCGCCTTGATCGTCCTCGACGGCAGGTCGAGCTCCTCCTCGATTCGTTCGAGCAGCCGGTTCCACCAGCGGGCCTCGAGGTGGTGCTCGCACTTGGGGACCGAGAACGTGGGGGTGCGCGCCTGATCGAGCAGCGTGCGCGCGCTCCAGTAGGCGGAGCAGACGACGTCGAAGAGGGCTGCCGAGACGGCTGCGCCGTCGACCAGCACGTTGCTCTCCTCCAGGTGGAGGCCCCGAGGACGCACGAGGATCAAGGGACGGTCGTCAGCATCGAGGCGAAGCTCCCTCCCGATCTCGCGCCGGTGCGAGGAGAGCGTTCCTTCGGCTGCGCCGACCAGGTTCACCAGCCCCTCGAGCACGTTGCCCCAGCACGGCTTCATCGAGTCCTCGAAGTCGAGCGTCGCGGCGTCGGCGAGCACGCCGTCGGCGTTGCGCGAGAGCACGTCGACGACTCTGTCGGCGGCGCAGCTGGGGGCGCTGACCTCGACCCGGCGATGCATCAGGTCGCTCGGAAGCGGGGCGATGCGCCAGTCGCCACGCGCCTCGGACAGCTCGTCGTCCGGGAGGTCATCCGGGCACTCGCCCAGGTTCCAGCACTCCTGCCGCTCCTGGCGCGCGATCAGCAGCTTCGCCCGCTCGAGCTCGAGCTCACGATGCACCCGTGCGATCAGCTCCTGCAGCTCGGGACAGAGGAGCCGCTGGGCCTTTGGCGTCCAGGCCTCCAGGGGCACGCAACAACCGGCGAGCGCGGTCGATTCGGCGAGGGGCGAGGTCATGGACATCGGCAGGCTCCGGACGGCGAAGATTCTATGGACGCGAAATTTCATGTCAAGCGAAATTTCGCCCGGTTGCGCGCGGGCCGCAAAACGGGCCATCATTTCGCTGTGAGCGAATCAGGCGGAGCGGGTGGCGGGCGGTCCGATGCGTGATCCCGCGGACAGCCTGCGCTTCATCCTCGGCCTCAAGCTCAAGAACCTCAGGCTCCACCGCGGGCTGTCGCTCAAGAACGTCGCCGCGCGTGCCGGGCTCTCGATCTCCTACCTGTCCGAGATCGAGAAGGGGAAGAAGTACCCGAAGCCCGAAAGGCTGCTCGACCTCGCGCGAGCGCTCGAGGTGGGATACGACGAGCTGGTCTCGCAGCGGGTGACCGACGAGCTGGCGCCGCTCACCGACCTGTTCGGCTCCGCCTACCTCCAGGAGTTCCCCTTCGAGCTGTTCGGCACCGCGGCGCCCGAGCTGGTGAGCTCGATCGGCGACGAGCCAGGACGCGTCGCCGCCTTGCTCGGGACCCTCGCCGAGGTCGGACACCGGTACGACATCGATCTGGGCGAGCTGCTGCTCGCCGCGCTGCGCTCCTACCAGCACCTGCACCAGAACCACTTCCCCGAGCTCGAGAAGGCGGCGGTCGAGTTCCGCCGGGCCCAGGGGTGGACGGTCCGCACCCGGCTGACGCCCGAGCGTCTGGCGGACGTGCTCGAGCGGGAGCACGGCTACGAGAACGACGACGAGACGCTCGAGCGCCACCCCCTGCTCTCCGGGTTCCGCTCGATCTACGCCGAGGGGAATCCCCCCCGCCTGTTCGTCAACGGACGCCTGCTCCGCGAGCAGCAGGCTTTCCTGCTCGCTCGCGAACTCGGCTACCGCGCGCTCGGTCTCGAGGAGCGGGCGATCACGTCGACCTGGATCCAGGTCACCTCGTTCGAGCAGATCCTCAACAACTTCCGCGCGTCGTACTTCGCGGGCGCCCTGCTGATCGACCGAGACTCGCTGATCCGCCGGCTCGAGCGCCTGTTCGCCGAACGGCGGTGGAATCCCCAGGCGTTCCTCGACTGCATGGTCCAGACCCGGTCGACCCCGGAGATGTTCTTCCACCGCCTCACCGAGGTCCTGCCTTCTGCCTTCGGGATGGAGCAGCTCTACTTCATCCGCTTCAGCCGGACCGGCCCCGGCGGTCGCGCGCCAGGGTTGTTCCGCCTGACCAAGATGCTCAACCTCTCGAAGATCCCGCTGCCCCAGGGGGAGGGGCTCGGCGAGCACTTCTGCCGGCGCTGGGCGGCGCTGCGCATCCTCGACACCCTGGCCGCCGATCCACCCCACCGCGCCGACGAGCCGATCTTGGCCAGCCGGCGCACTCGCTTCCTCGGCTACGACCAGGAGTTCTTCGTCGTTTCGATGGCGCGGCCGCTCGCGCTCGACTCGGACCTGCTGTCGAGCGTCACGCTGGGAGTGCGCATCGACGACGCCTTTCGCCGGCGCGTGCGCTTCGCCGACGATCCGGCGGTGCCGCGTGAGGAGGTCGGCTTCACCTGCGAGCGCTGCCCGCTCAGCCCACAGGAGTGCGTCGAGCGGGTGGCTCCCCCGGTGCTCCTCGACAAGCGGCGCGACCAGGCGGCCCTGGCGGCGGCGGTCGAGCGCTTCGTCCGGGACCAGGGGGGAGGCGGCTGACCGAGCCGGACTGCGAGTCGCGGCGGCGCTCCTCGGGTGGGGGGTCGCGGGCTCAGAAGAGGCTGGGGTTGCGGCTGCGCCGTGGCGGGGTGCGGCCGAGGTGCTCGTATGCGCGCGGCGTCGCGACGCGGCCGCGCCTGGTGCGCTGGAGGAAGCCCTCCTGGATCAGGAAGGGCTCGTAGAGGTCCTCGAGGGTCCCCGAGTCCTCGCCGACCGCGGCCGCGATCGCCTTGACCCCGGCGGGGCCTCCCTCGTAGTGGTCGACCAGAGTCGCCAGGATCTTGCGATCGACCTCGTCGAGCCCGGAACGATCGACCTCGAGGAGGTCGAGCGCGCGCTCGGCAGAGGCGCGGTCGATCGTGGACTTGCCGTCCACCTGGGCGAAGTCGCGGACCCTGCGCAACAGGCGGTTGGCGATCCGGGGGGTGCCGCGGCTGCGCTCGGCGATCTCGGTGGCCCCGGCGCGATCGACCTCGATGCCGAGCAGGCGCGCGGAGCGTTCGGCGATGGTTCGCAGCACCTCGGGCTGGTAGAACTCGAGCCGGTTGACGATGCCGAAGCGCGCGCGCAGGGGCGCCGTGATCAAGCCGGCGCGAGTGGTGGCGCCGACCAGGGTGAACCGAGGCAGATCGATCTTGACGGTGCGCGCCGCCGGCCCCTGGCCGATCACCAGGTCGAGCTGGAAGTCCTCGATGGCCGGGTAGAGGATCTCTTCGACGGTCGGCCCCAGGCGATGGATCTCGTCGATGAACAGCACCTCGCCCGGCTCCAGATTGGTCAGGATCGCGGCCAAGTCGCCGGCGCGCTCGAGCACCGGCCCGGACGTCGAGCGCAGCGAGGCGCCCATCTCGCGGGCGATGATGTGGGCGAGGGTGGTCTTGCCCAGGCCCGGGGGTCCGAACAGCAGCACGTGATCGAGCGCCTCGCCGCGCTCGCGAGCCGCCTGGATGAACACCTTCAGGTTGTCGGTGACCCTGGGTTGCCCCAGGTACTCGTCGAGCGTCCTCGGGCGCAGCGTGGCCTCGACGCCGACGTCGTCCTCGAGCGCGCTCGCCGAGAGGAGGGTGCGCGCGCCGGGCTCGTGGGGATGCTCGGACACGACGGCGCCAGTCTACTCCCGGAGGCGTTGCGGTCGACGCTGCACCGGGCACCGCACCGCGGTCGGCGGGCGAGCGCCGGCCGCGGTCTCACACTCGCGACAGCCGCCGCAGGCTGAGGCGCAGGAGCTCTCGGAAAGGGGCGTCGGGGCTCTCGCGGCGCACCGCCTCGACCGCCCGCTCGGCGTCCCCGGGGCGATAGCCGAGGTTGACCAGCGCCTGCACCAGGTCCTGGTCCTCGCTGGCCGGCGCCGCGGCTGCAGCGGCCGGCTGCGCGCGGGCGAGCTCGGCCGCCACGTCGCGCAGCTCCACCACCATTCTCTCCGCGGTCTTCTTCCCGACCCCCGGGATGCGGGTGAGCTTGGCGACGTCGCCGGCGGCGAGCGCTTGGAGCACGTCGGCCGGCGCCATCCCGGAGAGGATCACCTGCGCCAGCCGCGGCCCGATCCCGCTCACCCCGATCAGGCGCAGGAACAGCGTCTTCTCGGCCTCGGTCGAGAAGCCGAAGAGCTCGATCGCGTCGTCGCGCACGTGGGTGTGCACGAGCAGCTCCGCGATTCCGCCCTCGCCCAGGCGCTCGAGCTCGTAGTAGGTCGAGAGCGGCACCCGGACCGAGTAGCCGACTCCGGCCACGTCGAGCAGAATGCGCTCGGGAGTGATGCGGCGCAGCACGCCGCGGAGCCAGCCGATCATCGTCCGGACGGGGGGCCGGCGCCGAGCCGAGCTCTCGTCGAGCGGATTTCGCGCTCGGCGACGAACGGCCCTGGCCGATCAGCTCCCCTGCGGCGGCGCCACCTCGAAGGTCTCGAGGAACTGCCGGCTGAAGTTGATCTCGAGCTCGGCGCGCCGGCGCTCGACCAGGGACTGGAGAAGAGCGCCGACCTTCTCTACGATCAGCTGCTCGCGGATCGAGTCGGCGGTCTCCTCGAGGGTCGCGGGGTCGAAGTGCTCGCGGGCGGTCACCTCGAAGAGCACCGGTCCAGCGGGAGTCGAGACCGGGCCGCCGACCTCACCGACCTCGAGCTCCAGCGCCGCCTGGGCGACGGCGGGGGCTCGGCCGAGGCCCGGAATCGCCCCCCCCGCCGTGAAGGCACCGCTCTCCTGGGGCTCGGGGCCGAGGGCGGCGACCGCCTCCCCGAACGGCGTTCCGCTCTCGATGGCGGCGCGTGCCTGCTCGAGGCGCTCGACGACGAGCTCGGCGCGCAGCTCGTCGGTCACCGTCTGGCGCACCTCCTGCTCGACGTCGGCCAGCTCGGCGGGGCGGGAGGGAATCACCTCGAGCACGACCGGCACGGCCCAGCCGGACGCGATGCGCACCGGCTCGCCGGCCTGCTGGGGCTCGAGCGCGAAGGCTGCGTCGGCGAACGGCGTGCCGCGGCCGATCCGCGGGATCGCCTCGTCGCGGGCGAAGGGCTCTGTGATCTGCAGCTCGACCCCTTCGCGCTCGGCGACCTCGCGCAGGTCCTGCTCGGCGAGCGTGGTCTGCTCGGCGAGCGCCTCGGCGATGCGACTCGCGCGCGCCTCCGCCTCGAGCCGGGCCCGCTCGTTCTTGAGCCGCACCTCGATCCGATTCGCGACCTCGTCGAAGTCTTGGAGTCCTCCCTCCTGCCGCGCGACGACCCGAACGAGGTGATAGCCGGTGCGCGGGCCGAGCTGGTTCTCGAAGGGACCGATCAGCTCGCCGGGTCGGCCTGCGAACGCTTGCTCCTCGAACTGCGGCGTCATCCGCCCGCGGCCGAAGTAGCCGAGGTCGCCGCCGCGCGCGGCGGTGGCCTCGTCCTCGGAGACCTCCTGGGCGATCGCCTGGAAGCTCTCGCCGGCTTCCACCCGCCCGCGGATCTCCTCGAGCCGGGCCCGGGCCTCCTCCGCCGTCCGCTCGGCGTTGACGAACAGGAGGATGTGCTCGGCGCGAACCTGCTCCTCGCGGGTGAACTCCTCGGGGTGCTCGTCGTAGTAGCGGCGCGCCTCCTCGGCCGGGATCTCGAGCGCGGACTCGATGACGCTGGGGTTCACGTTCAAGTAGGCCACCCGGCGTCGCTCGGGCATCTGGTAGTCGGTGCGGTGCTCCTCGAAGTAGCTCCGCACCTCCTCTGCGCCCACGGCCACCGGTTCCTGGAAGTCCGCCGGGCTCAGGCGAAGCCAGCGGATGCTGGCGCTCTCGGCCTGCTCGCGTGCCTCCCGCCGGATCTCCTCGTCGGAGACCCAGACCGTCCCGGCCAGCACGTCGTTGAGCTTCTGGAGCAGGACCTGCTCGCGCATGCTGCGCTCGAAGTCCGCCTCGTCGATCCGGTTGGCGCGCAGCACCCGACGGTATTCCTCGAAGCCGATGAAGCGTCCCTGGTCGTCCTGGAGCGCCGGCACCTCCAGGATCGCGCGCCGCAGCTCGTCCTCGGTGGGCTCGAGCCCCATCCGGTCGGCCTCGGCCAGGACGATCTTCTGCGAGATGAGCGTGTTCATCGCCTGCATCGGCACGCCCATCTGCTGCGCGAGCTCCTGCGTGTAGGCCTCGCCGTACATCTGCTGGAGCCGGTTCTCGAGGCTCCGGTACTGCTGTTCGAACTCGTTGTAGGTGATCGGCTCGCCGGCCACCGTGGCGGCGGCCGAATACGGCGACGACGCGTCGGTGCCCTGTCCCTGGTAGTCGGCGAAGACCAGGAGCACGAAGACCGCGATCACCACCCAGAGGATCGGAGCGAGTCGCTTGATGTTCTCGCGGAAGACGTTCAGCATGGAGCAACCTCTTGCAGGCCGGACAGGCGGGCCGGAGCACAGCGGAAGAACGGCGGCTGCGGCTCCGGCGCGTGCGTGTGGGCTCGAAGCCGCGCGGCGCGGCGAGTGCGGCGGGAGCCGCCGAAAGATGACGATGGAGTGTAGCAACTCGGTCGCGACGCGGACAACAACGGCGGCACCGGCTGGCAGCCGCCTGGCGGGCCGCCGCCGAGAGCCGCCGCCGACCCTCCGCCGGGAGCGATCCTAGGTCGACTAGGCCAGCAGGAAGTTCTTGCCTGCCTTCCGGCAGGCGGCGGTCATTGGCCTCGCGCAAGCGCGAGACCAAGGCTCACAAGACGGTCAAAGTTCGATCAAGCCGCTGCGATCGCCCAGAGAAAGCGGCTGTAGCCTGGTCGACCCAGCCGCGCCCGCTTGCGGGCTTGCGGCGCACGAGTGATCGGCTAGCGGGCTCGTGGTATGAGCTCGCCTCGCTTTCACGGCTCGTTGGGAGTGGTGACCACCACGAGCCCGCTAGACCTCGATGGAGATCGGCGGCGTGTTATATTTCCCGGTCTTCCATCGGCTGTTCGAAATCGAGTCGTAGCGCGGGCGCGCGCCGAAAACGACGGCGACCGGGTGAGCAGAAAGCCCTGGTGAGCAAGAAAGACAGTCCCTCCATCCCCTTCCAGGTCGAGTGGTACGGGGTCTCGGTCGACAGCGCGCGGCTGCTGGGTGGAATCGCGCTGACCATGGTCGTCGTGGTCGTCAGCTATTTCGGCTACAAGAGCTGGAATGCCACGAAGCTCGAGCGGGAGGCGTACGAGTGGGTGTCGCGTCCCGAGGCTCTGCTCAGACAGCTGCGCGAGCGCAACGAGCTGGCCGTGCGCCTCGAGCTGAACGCGGCCGGCGAGCTGCTCCAGCAAGCCCGTGAGGCGCTCGGAGAGCGGGACTTCCGCTCGGCGATCGGCCTCGGGCGGTCGTCCCACGATCAGCTCGAGGCGATCCGGGACCGCGGGCGACTCGGCGGCAGCATCGCCTGGTTCCTCAGCGTGCAGGGGGACGTTCAGTATCGCCGGGGGGAGACCGGGGACTTCTTGCGCGCGCAGGCGCGCCATGAGCTGCACGAGGGCGACTACGTGAGCTCGGGCAGCAGGTCGTCCGCCGAGATCCACTTCCGCGAGGAGGAGACGGTCTTCACGCTGCGTCCGAACTCGCTGATCAAGCTGACCCGCGAGCAGGCGGCCGAGGGACGCACCCTCGGCTTCATGGAGTACGGCTGGGTCGCCGTCGACACCTCGCGCACGCCGACCGAGGTCGAGACGCCCCACTCCCGGCTGCGCGCGGGCGAGAACTCCCTAGTGTCGATCGCGGTCGAGGAGGGATCGGAGCGCTCCACCGTGCGCGTCAGCCAGGGCACAGCCGAGCTGGAGAATCTGCAGACAGGCGAGAAGCGCGAGCTGGGCGAGCGCCAGCAGGTCTCGCAGAACGGCGACCGGCTCGGCGCCACCCTGCCCCTGCCGCCCGCGCCGCAGCTGGTGGGGCCGGCCGACGACCATGCGGTCAACATCGATTCCACGGATCGCGTCAAGCTCACCTGGAACCCCGTCAACGGCGCGATCCGCTACGCCCTGCAGGTGTCGCGCAGCCGGCTGTTCGGCGAGAACGTGGTCGACACCACCGATCGAATCGGAACCTCCGCCACCCTCGGCCTGCGGGAGGAGGGTCGCTACATGTGGCGGGTGGCCGCCTACGACCGCAACGGCTCGATGGGACCGTGGAGCGAGATCCGGAAGTTCCGCGTCGCCTCCTACCGCAACCTCGCCCTCGAGGAGGACACCGACCCGCCGACTCTCGACGTCGAGATCCTGCTCACCGGCAACATCGCGCTGATCACGGGCAGCACCGAGCCCGGCGCCCGGCTCGAGATCAACGGCGTGGAGGCGGTGGTCGCGGCCGACGGCACCTTCACGGCGACCCGCACCCTCTTCGGAGAGGGCCGGGTTCCGATCGAGTTCGTGGCGGTCGATCGCGCCGGCAACCGGACCACCGACCGGCGCTACGCTTTCCTCGACGAGAGGTAGGAGCCGCTTGCGAGGGGGCGCCCCGCCGGCTCTCCCGTGCTCGAGGCCGAGCGCTCGCGCGCCCCGCGCCCGCCCGGCGCCGGGGCGCCTCGGGGCCCGCGATCCGTGGTACAAATCGCCTGCATTCTTGCGCGTGTGGATAGATACCAGGACGTGCACAGCGTGTCGTTTCGAGCTTCGACGCGCTCCTTTGACGTGGGCCAGCGATGAGACGACTGTTCAACTGGTTCTCGAACGATCTCGCCATCGATCTCGGGACCGCCAACACCCTGGTGTTCACACGCGCCGGCGGGATCGTCGTGCGCGAGCCGTCGATGGTGGTGATCAACAAGCTGACCAACCGCATCGAGGCGGTCGGCCAGCAGGCGAAGGAGATGCTGGGCCGCACCCCCGGCAACGTCGTCGCCGTGCGTCCGATGAAGGACGGGGTGATCGCGGACTTCGAGGTCACCGAGCAGATGCTCAAGTACTTCATCAAGCAGGCGCACGGCGGCCGCCGCTTTCCCGCGCGCCCGCGGATCGTCATCGGGGTGCCGTCGGAGATCACGCCGGTCGAGAAGCGTGCGGTCAAGGAGTCCGCGATGAGCGCCGGCGCTTCGGAGGTCTTCCTCGTCGAACAGGCGATGATGGCCGCGATCGGCGCTGGCCTGCCGATCACCGAGCCGTCCGGCAACATGGTCGTCGACATCGGCGGGGGGACCACCGATGTCGCCGTGATCTCGCTGTCGGGCAGCGTCTACAGCAAGAGCGTCCGGGTCGCCGGCAACGAGATGGACTCGGCGATCATCCAGTACCACAAGCGCAAGTACAACCTGCTGATCGGCGAACGAACCGCCGAGCAGATCAAGATCCAGATCGGCTCCGCCTACCGGCTCAAGGAGGAGCTGACGATGGAGATCAAGGGACGCGACCTGGTGGAGGGGATTCCGCGCGAGCAGATCGTGACCGACACCGAGATCCGGGAGGCGCTCGCCGAGCCGGTCTCGACCATCGTCGAAGCCGTCAGGATGGCGCTCGAACGCACCCCCCCGGAGCTCTCCGCCGACATCATGGACAAGGGGATCGTCCTCTCGGGTGGGGGCGCGCTGCTGCGTTCTCTCGACCAGCGCCTCCGCGACGAGACCGGTCTGCCGGTCGTGCCTGCCGAGGACCCGCTGGCCTCCGTGGTGCTGGGCACCGGCCGTCTGCTCGGCGACATCGACTTGTTGCGCAAGGTCCAGCTGCGATAGGAGCGGGCGTGAACGGCCCCCAGGTCCAAACGCGGCGCCGGCGCGGTCGTAGAGGATGGGGGGCGGAGTGAGCGGCCGCGCCGTCTGGGGGTTGCTGGTCGCGCTGCTGCTCGGCCACCTCATCCTGGCCGCCCTCCAGGTCCCGGATCGCCGGGCCGAGGGGAGCCTGTTGGAGGGCGTCTCGCTGCGCGCGATCGCGCCGGTGGCCCGCACTCTCGCCGGCGGCCGCTCCCTCGGCCGGCGGGCGAGCGTGGCGCTCTCCGACCGGCGCAGCCTGCGTGCCCAGAACCGCCGGCTCGAGGCGGAGGTCGAGCGACTGCGCAAACAGGCGCTGTCGCAGCGCGACGTCGAGCGCGAGCTCGAGCGGCTGCGCGCGGCAGTGAGCTACGAGCCTCCTGCCGGCCAGCCGATCGTGCTCGCCGACGTCGTCTTCATCAACCACCGCTCCTGGCTCCGGACCCTGATCCTCCACGCCGGAGGCTCCGCGCCCGACGGAGCGCTGGCGCCCAACGCGCCGGTGGTGAGCTACGAGGGGCTGGTGGGGCGCGTGCTGCGCAGCGCCGGCGGCTACGCGCGGGTCCAGCTGGTCACCGATCGCGCCGCCAGCGTCGGTGCGATGATCGAGCGCACTCGCCGCCAGGGCATCGCCCGGGGCGCGCCGGACGGCGGGCTGGTGCTCGATTACCTGCCGCTCCAGTCGGACGTGCGTCCCGGAGATCGCGTGGTGACCGCCGGTATCGACGGAATCTACCCGCGTGGCCTCGCGATCGGTACGGTGGTCTCGGTGCACCCGGGCGACGAGCTCTTCCACCAGATCGAGCTCAGTCCCGCCGTCGACTTCGGCAGCCTCGACCAGGTCTTCGTGCTGCACCCCCTCGACGTGCCGGCGGAGCTTCTGGAGGACGACGGTGAGACGGGCGGTTAGCTTCCTCGTCGGGCTGGTGCTGGCGTTTCTCGGCAACCTGCTGCTGCTTCGCCTGTCCCCCGACTCGTCCCGCTGGATCGATCTCTTCGCGGTGGTGATCGTGCTCAACGCGCTGGGAAGCGGCCCGGCCGGCGCCATGATCGGCGGCAGCCTGGCGGGCCTCGCCGAGGATGCCGTCGCCGGTCTCGTCTACGGCCTCCACGGCTTCGCCGGCACGGTGATCGGCTTCCTCGTCCAGCAGGGATCCCGCCTGTTGACCGTCCAGCACGGAGTCATGGTGGCGGGAATCGCGGCACTCGCCGTGCTCGGACAGGAGGTGGTGATCGCAGCTCTGGTCCGCGTGCTGCTGGCCGAATCGCAGACGCCGGAGCCTCTCTGGGTCGGGCTGAAGGCCGCCAACAGCGGTGTCCTCGCCGGCGTGGTGTTCGCTGCGAGCCGGCGCTCGGCGGGACGGTTCGCCCTGTGGCGGCGCAGCCGCCGCTCGCGCGTGAGGATCGACGGCTGAGCATCCCTGTGTCCCAAGGAATGCCGTCGTCTGCTGGTATCCTGAGCTCGTGACCATTGTCGATCTGCGGGAAGGTGAATACCGCGAAGAGCTGGTCGTTCGGCTGCAGAGGCTGGGCGTCGTCGCGTGGGTGCTGTTGGCGGCGATCCTGCTCGGCTACGGCTATACGCAGCTTCTACGCAGCGGCTACTACCGCGAGCTGTCCGAGCACAATCGGCTACGCGAAGCGCCCATCGAGGCTCCGCGAGGCCGGGTCTCGGACGTGTTCGAGCGCGTCCTGGTCGAGAACATCCCGAGCTACAACCTGCTGTTCGACCGGCAGGTCGCCCAGCGCGGCGAGGAGAGTCTGTGGGTGGCCGCCGAGGTGCTCGGGATTCCCCGCGACGAGCTGTTGCAGCGCGCGCGCAAGGCGCCGCCGGTGCGGGCCGCTCTGCTCGCCGAAGGGCTCGACCTGACGCAGGTGGCCCGCTTCGAGGCGGCGGCCCTGGAGCACCCGGAGTTCCGGATCGAGGTGCTGCATCGCCGCCTGTACCGCCACGGCGAGCAGACTGCGCACGTGGTCGGCTATCTCGGGGAGGCTTCGCCGGCCGAGGTAGCGAGCTCGGAGGGCCGACTGCGGCCTGGCGATCTGGTCGGGCGGGAGGGGATGGAGCAGCAGCTCGACGACGTGCTGCGGGGCACCGACGGGCTGCAGGCCCTGATCGTCGACAGCCGGGGTCGCACCATCGATCAGGCGCGGCGAGAGCCGGCCGCGCCCGGGCGGGACGTGCAGCTCACGCTCGATCTCGAGCTCCAGCAGCGCGCGCACCTCGAGATGGGAGATCGGGTCGGAGCCGTCGTCGCCATCGACCCCCGCACCGGCGCGGTGCGCGCGCTGTACTCCTCCCCCTCGTACGATCCCAACGTCTTCGCGCGCCGCCTGGCCGATGACGAGTGGCGCGAGCTGATCGAGGCCGAGCACCAGCCGCTGCAGAATCGCGCCCTCGAGAGCGCCTATCCGCCGGGCTCGGTGTTCAAGATCGTGCTCGCCCTGGCCGGTCTCGAGCAGCCGGGCTTCGACCCTTCGAGTCGCGTCTTCTGCGGCGGATCGATGCGGTTCCACGACCGCGCGCGGCGCTGCTGGGACCGCGGCGGCCATGGCTGGGTCGACCTCCATGGCGCCATCCGCAAGTCCTGCGACATCTACTTCTACGTGAGGGGCCAGGAGCTGGGGATCGAGACGATCGCGCAGTATGCCCGCCTGCTGGGGTTGGGCGAGCCGACCGGGATCGACCTCCGCGGCGAGAAGAGCGGCCTAGTGCCGGACAGCGCCTGGAGCCGCCGCGTGCGCGACTCACCGTGGTATCCGGGCGAGACGATCTCGGTCGCGATCGGCCAGGGGCCTCTGCTCACCACTCCGATCCAGATTGCGGTTCTGGTTGCGGCGGTTGCCAACGGCGGCTACCGCGTGCGGCCGTATCTGGTCGAGTCGGACGCGCAGCCTCCGACCGCCCTGCCGCTCGAGGACCAGGCGATCGAGCGGGTCCAGCGAGCCCTCGAAGCAGTGGTCAACGACGGCGGCTCCGGTCGCAACGCCGCGATTCCCGGTCTGCGGGTCGCCGGCAAGACCGGGACCGCGCAGGTGGTGGAGCAGAAGACCTGGATCCGCTCCGAGAGCCTCCGGTACGCGCACCGCGACCACGCCTGGTTCGTCTCCTATGCGCCTGCCGAGCGCCCCGAGCTGGCGATCGTGGTCTTCGTCGAGCATGGCGGGCTCGGCTCCCAGACCGCGGCTCCGATCGCAAGGGCCTTGTATGAGAGCTACTTCGGGCTCGATCGCGACTCGTCCTGAGGCGCTCCCCTGGCGGGGGATGCGTTCGGGCGGCTGGGGTCTGGTAGGCAGCGCTCTGCTGCTGGCGACGGTCGGGCTCGCGACCGTGTCCAGCGCGTCCTCCGAGGTCGGCGGCAGCCTCCTCACCCGCCAGGCCGTCTGGATCGTGCTCGGCATCGCCGTCATGGGCGTGGGCGCCGCGCTCGACGGCAAGCTGCTCATGCGCGCCGCGCCCGCGATCTACGCCCTCGGCCTGATCGCGGTGGCCCTGGTGACGTTCCTCGGGCACGAGGCGGGGGGCGCCAGGAGCTGGGTCGGGATCGCGGGCCTCGGCGGCCAGCCTTCCGACTTCGCCAAGGTCGGCGCCGCGCTCCTGCTCGCCCGCTACCTGGGTGGGTTGCGTCAGCTCCACCTCGACTTGCGCCACCTGCTGGTGGCGGGCGCGATCGTGGCGCCGCCGATCGTCCTGCTCGCCCTCCAACCGGATCTGGGGGGCGCGGTGATGTTCCTCCCGGTCTATCTCGGGATGGTCCTGGTCGCCGGCATCCGCGCCCGCCTGCTCGCCATCGTGGTGGTGGCGGCGCTCGCCATCGGCCCGGCGGTGTGGGTTTTCGGCATGCAGGACTACCAGCGCGATCGCATCGCGACCTTCGTCTCGCCCGAGCGCGACCCGCTGGGCGCCGGCTACCAGGTCCGCCAGAGCAAGATCGCCGTCGGTTCCGGGGCGCTGATCGGCAAGGGCTATGGGCAGGGAACGCAGAGCCAGCTACGCTTCCTGCCGGCGCGCCATACCGATTTCGTCTTCGCGGTGCTCGCCGAGGAGTGGGGGTTTTTCGGCGTGCTGCTGGTGCTCGGGCTCTATGCCTTCTATTTGTGGACGGGACTGCGGATCGCCACGCGCGCCCGCAACCGGTCGGGGGTGCTGCTCGCCGCGGGCCTGCTCGCAGCGCTGGCCGCGCACCTTCTCTACAATACCGGGATGATGATCGGTATGGTGCCGGTGACCGGGATACCGCTTCCGTTCTTGAGCTACGGCGGCTCTTTCATGCTGTTCTGCTTTTTCGTCACGGGGCTGCTCCTGGGAATCGATCTGCGTCGCTACGTCAACCGGTTCTGACCTCGAGTGCCGAGCGGGGTCCGGGGAGACCAGATCCCGAGGCTCGAGTCGAGAGTGCTCCGGCGGAGGGTCCGCGCCGACTCGGGCGCCGACCCGACCCGCCGGAATCGTTCGCGGCCGCCCGAGATGCTCCCATGAACCAAGATGCCTCGAGCCGGGTGATGCCGTGAGCCACAAGATGCTGGTGGAGAGCGATCCGCATCAGACCCGGATCGCCGTGCTCGAAGCCGACCGCCTCACCGAGGTGTTCATCGAGCGCCGCGACCTGCGGGGCGTCGTCGGCAACATCTACAAGGGGCGCGTCACCCGGGTCCTCCCCGGGATGCAGGCCGCCTTCGTCGACATCGGCCTCGAGCGAGACGCGTTCCTCTACGTCAGCGACGTGGTCGAGCTCGACGGCGTCGAGGACGATGAGATGGCGGGAAGCGAGGCGGCGGCCGCCGGCGCGCCGGGCGAGGGAGGGGGCGAGCGAGCGGACGACGGTGCGGTCGCCGTCGAGCGAGCGATCGAGGAGCTGCTCGAGGACGGTCAGGAGCTGCTGGTCCAGGTCACCAAGGATCCTCTTCACAACAAGGGCGCGCGGGTCACCACCCACGTGACCCTGCCCAGCCGCTGTCTCGTGCTGCTGCCCTCCATGCGGCATCTCGGAGTCTCCCGCCGCATCGAGGACGAACCCGAGCGCGAGCGCCTGCGTCTGGTGCTCGAGGAGCTGCGAGAGGGCGACTACGGGCTGATCGTGCGCACCGTCGGGGAGGGCCGCAGCCGCGAGGAGCTCGCCGCCGATCGCGACTACCTCATCGCGCTGTGGAGCCGGATCGCCGACTCGGCGGCGCGGGTTAGGGCGCCGACGCTTCTCCATCGCGACCTCGACCTCGCGTTGCGCGTCGTCCGCGACTCCTTCAACGAAGAGTTCAGCGTGCTGTGGGTCGAAGGGGAGCAGACCTACCAGCGCATCGTCGAGTTCCTCGACCAGGTGCAGCCCACCCTCACGTCGCGGGTCAAGCTCGAAGGGCGCGAGGGGGCGCTCTTCGACCGATTCGACATCGACCAGGAGATCGAGGCCGCGCTCGGCACCAAGGTCTGGCTGAAGTCGGGCGGCTATTTGGTGATCAACCAGACCGAGGCGCTGGTCGCCATCGACGTCAACACCGGCCGCTACGTCGGCCAGAGGTCGCTCGAGGAGACCGTTCTCGCCACCAATCTCGAGGCGGTGCGCGAGATCGTGCGTCAGATCCGACTGCGCGACCTCTCCGGGATCCTGATCGTCGACCTCATCGACATGAGCGAGCCGGAGCATCGCGACCGGGTCTTCGCGGCGCTCGAGGAGGAGCTCAAGAAGGACCGGGCGAAGAGCAAGGTGCTCCAGATCTCGGAGTTCGGGGTGGTCGAGATCACGCGCAAGCGAAGCCACGCCAACCTCGAGCGTTCGCTGACCCGCGCCTGTCCCTACTGCCGGGGCACGGGGCGAATCAAGTCCACCTCGACGATCTGCCTGCAGATCCGCGCGGAGGTGATGCGACGCGTGCGCCGCAGCGACCCCGCCCGCGAGCTCCTGCTGCGCGTCCACCCGGAGGTCTCCACCGCGCTGCAGAACGGCGAGCGGGCGATCTTCGACGAGCTCGAGCGGACCTCGGGCTCGACCATCCTGCTGCGTAGCGATCCCGAGCTGCACCGAGAGCGCTTCGATCTCTCCGAGCTGTGAGCGCAGCCCCGCCCTCTTCGCGGATGGCAGCCCCTGAGCGCACCGGCCCCGCGCCGCCCGGCGACCGGGTCGCGCGCTTCGAGGCGGCGGGTCTCGAGGGCGAGGTCGACCGGCGCTACGAGGGCGTCGATCTCGCGGCCGAGCTGCCCCGGCTCCTCGATCCAGCCGCGGCGCTCGAGACCCTGCACTGGGGTCGCAACTATCTCTACCTGGCGCGCTGGCCGATCGGCGGCTACTCCGGCCCAGCGGGTCGCACCATCGAGGTCGTGGTCAAGCAGTTCCGTCACCAGAGCGTCAAGGCGCGCTGGCGCAGGAGACAGAAGGGAAGCAAGGCGCTGCGGGCCTGGCGCGCCGCGCGGGAGCTCGCCGCGCTGGGGATCTCGACCCCCGAACCCGTGCTCTACGCGGAATCTCGCGACCTGGCGGGGCCGGCCTACTTCGTCTGTCGCTACCTGCCGAATCGCATCGAGGTCCGCTATCCGTTGCGCGTGCTCAACGCCGGCGGCGGCTCGCGCGACCTCGGCGGGCTCGAGGGGACGAGCCTGGTGCGCGCGCTCGGCCGACTCGCCCGCCGGCTCCACGAGCGCGGGGTGTGGTTTCGCGACTACACCAGCGGCAACGTCCTGTTGGAGCCGGGCGCGCCGGGCGAACCGGCGGCCATGGGAGACGACGGCGCGCTGGCCGCGGCAGAGGCGCTGGCGGACCGCATGGCGCTGGTCGACTTGAACCGCGCCCGTTTCGGGAGCGCCCCGACGCTCAGCGAGCGGATGCGCGACCTCTCCCGGATGCCGCTCCACCGAGAGGACCTGCGCCGGCTGTTCCTCGACGCTTACTGGCACCCCGAGAGCGGCGGTCTGCGCCGTCGGCTCGGCGACCTGCTCTACGCGACCAGCTACTGGAGCTTTCGGCTCCGGCATCGCTCGAAGCAGGGAGCGCGCTCGAGGATCCGGCGCCTGCAGGATCTGCTGCTGCCGCGCAGCGGCGCGCACGCTCACATCCCGGCGGCCGAGCGCGGCGCCTCGGCGCGCGACAAGACGGTGTGGGACGAGCTCTCCGATCAGCCCCACCAGCACGCGAGCCGGCTCGAGAAGCTGCGGGTGCGCGTGGCGGACCTGCCGGCTCACTCGCGCTCTCTGGTGGTGGCGGCCGGCGCGCTCCGGCGGGCGCGACGTCGCCAGCGCGAGATCCTCGCCCGGCTCTATCGCGAGCCGGTGATCTTCGGCGGCCTCGGCATCGGCATACGCCCTTCGGGCGCTGCGGGCTCGCCGGCGTGGCACCGGCTGCTGAGCGCGATCGACGAGCTCGGCGTGCGGTGCGTCCTGCTGCGAGCGCACCCGTGGGAGCGGGACCACGACGACGAGGTCGCGCTCGCCGCCGCGCTCGCCGCTCGCGGGCTCGAGCTCACCGTCGCGCTCCCCCAGAACCGGGCGCTGGTGCGCGATCCGCAGCGCTGGCGCGCGGCGGTCGCCGAGTTGGCGGAGCGGCTCGCGCCCTACGCTCGGCACTACCAGGTAGGCCAAGCGATCAACCGCAGCAAGTGGGGGGTGTGGCGTCCGAGCGAGTACGTCGAGCTGTTCCGAGTCGCCGCCGAGGAGATCCGCGCGCGGCGGCGCGACGCCGAGCTCCTCGGTCCGGCCGTGATCGACTTCGAACCGCACGCCACCGCTGCGCTGCTCGGCCTCGAGGCCGAGGGCCTGCGGTTCGACGCCCTCGCCAGCCTGCTCTACGTCGACCGCCGCGGTGCGCCCGAGAACGAGCAGATGGGCTTCGACTCGGTGAGCAAGGCCGCGCTGCTCAAGGCGCTCGCCGAGACCGCCCGCAACTGCCCGTCCGGACGCTCTTGGATCACCGAGGTCAACTGGCCGCTGCGCGAGGGCCCGCACTCGCCGGCGGGTCGCGACGTGTCGGTGGGCGAGGAGGAGCAGGCCAGCTACCTGGTGCGCTACATGGTCGGGATCGGCGCCGCCGGCCTCGCCGAGCGCCAGTTCTGGTGGCAGCTCGCCGCCAAGGGCTACGGTCTGATCGACCCGCTGGCCGATGCGAGCGAACGCGGTGGCGCCTGGCGCCGCCGTCCCGCCTATGCCGCGCTCGCCACGCTGCAGCGCCTGCTCGATGGTGCTCTCAGCCTCGGTCCGGTCGAGATCACCACCGCGACCGAACGGTTGTACCGCTTCCGTGATCGCGCGGATCGCGAGATCCTGGTGGGTTGGAGCCTCGCCGGCCGGCGGCTGCTCGAGCTGCCGAGCGAGGTCGAGAGGATCGTCGAGCGCGACGGCGAGGAGCTGAGAGGCTCCGGACGGCGGGTCGAGATCGAGGAGGCCCCGCGATTCTTCGTGCTGGCCGACGGCTGAGGATCGGGCGGGCGCGTCATCGGAAGCCGAGCGCCCCGTTCGCGTCGACGGAAATCGGACTTCGGCGGCTTGTCCGCAGCCGCCGCCCCCTGATCGGCAACGAGCGTTCACCGGCCGCCCCGAGCCGGCCGTGGAGAGCGAGTCTTCGCACCGGCGCGCCGCCGTCGAGGCGATCCACCCGCCGGGTGGAGCCGACGGTTCGGTGACGCTCGGCGAGCCTCGTCAGTCCGGAAGCGCGGCGCCGGCGGGCCCGGCGAGAGCCAGCGCCAGCCCGACCACGGTCGCCGGCAGCAGGTGGAGCGCGAGGCGGGGAAACGTCGAGAGCACATAGAAGACCGGATCGAACGGCGCGCTCAGGTACACGAAGAGGTAGAAGGCGAGCTGGCCACCGAGCAGGAACCCGAGCCAGCGGGTCGAGCGGGCCAGTGCCAGAAACGGCAGCGAGCCGAGCAGGAGCGGCAGGCCCATCCACTCCTCGACGAAGGTCTGGCGCCAGAGCGGAGCGAGCACGTCGGCCAAACGCGCGAGGTCGAGCCTGCCGGTGTTGGTGTTCTGGAACAGGTCGAGCGCCCGCACCCGCAGCCACCACGGTAAAGAGACCAGCATGGGCGGCGCGAGCAGCGCGATCCACACCGTCGGAGCCCGCAGCGCCCGGCGATCGCGCAGCAGGGCGCGCGCGACGAAGGCGACGATCGCCAGCGCGGCGAACGGGAGCCCCTCGACCTTGACCGCGCAGCCGAAGGCGGCGGCGAGGCCGAGCTGGATCGCGGCTGGACGTCCCACCGGCAGCAACAGAGCGCCCGCGGCGAGCGCGACGGCGAGGGCGAGAAGCGGGTCGGCGCTCCCCGCCTGGAGGTAGCCGATGCAGAAGGCGCCGAGGGCGCAGGCCAGACCGGCGAAGACGGCGCGGCGGGCGAACGGCGACAGCGCGGCGGTGCGCAGCGACGCGCGCACTGCGCCGAGCAGCGCGAGCAGCACGATGGGCGTGAACAGCATCAGGGCGCGCGGGTCGAAGGAACCGGCGAGCAGCGCTGCGGCGGCGAAGGCGTCGGGGAGCAGGTTCGGGTAGTCGGGGTGCAGGTAGCCGTTCTCGGGGCGCGCCAGGAACTCCGCGTCGATCCCGCGCGCGAGGAAGAAGCGATGTCCCTTGAGTCCCCAGTGGTAGACGAAGTCGGGGAATGGCGAGCGCAGCGCAAGGCTCGACGCCGCGAAGACGAGCACGGCCATGAGCGCCACGCCGTCGGCCCAGTCCCAGCGCGCCGCCTCCCCCCTTCGCCCGTCGCCCCATCCGCCGGCTCCAGGTCGAGCGACCTGGCTGGCAGCGGCGAGCGCGGCCAGCGTGGCGGCGCCGCCAGCGAGGAGCGTCCCTCGGGTCCACGGCACCCTGGCGAGATCGGCGAGCAGCAGCAGGGCGTGGCCGAGGAGGAGCCCGGCGACCAGCGCGAGAGCGTGGCGAGTCTCGAACGCCGCTGGCCGGGCACCGGCGACACGGAGCAGGGCGAGTCCGCTGGTCCAGCACCAGGCGAGCACCGCGAGCACCGCGAGCGCGGCAAGCAGCGTGCTCATGACGCGCCGAGCCGGATCAGCACGCCGACGTCGGTGCGCAGCATCTCGTCGGCGCCTTCGAGTGGAGCCTTGGGCGGGACCTGGAGGCGGTACGCGGGGCGGCCGGGCGGCGGCAGGAGGTGCGCCGGCAGCACGCGCTGTCGCGGCAGCAGCCAGGCGATCCACATCTCGAGGTAGTGCCGCTCGGGCTCGGTGTAGCCGGTGTCGACCACCACCGTGGCGCCGCGCGGCACCAGCCGCTCGACCCGGTGGGCGAGCGCCTCGAGCGGCGCCGACTGCGGTCCCCCCAGTAGCCACAGGCTCGGGTGAGCGTGCGGGCTCGCCTCGCGTCCCTCGGCGGCCTGGAGCCCCTCGCGCACCAGCGCGACGGCGCCTGCGGTGAGCAGGACGACGGCGAGCAGGCTTGCTGCGAGGCGGCGCGTGGGGGTCAGCCGGTCGCGGGGCTCGGGCGACGCTCGGGAGAGCGCCGGCGGGCTGGTCAGGAGGGTTTCCCCAACCCGACCAGCTCGCCCGCGGGCGGCTCCGCCGCCGAACTCTCCGGCCCCGGGCCGTGCGGTGCCGAGCCCTCAGGCGCCTTGGCCTCGGACGCGCGCAGCCGGTAGTAGAGGGCGTCGCGACGTTGCGAGCAATGGGTGCAGGTGCCGATCGGCCTGCCTCCGTGCAAGCCGCGCAGGATGTCCTCGAGCAGGGGCGCCTCGGCGAGCGCGTCGAAGTCGTCGCGCGGGAAGTAGGCGATCGGAGCGCCCTCCCAGAAGATGCACGGCGAGACCGCTCCGTTGGGGCGGATGACGAAGAAGTCTCCCGGCCACACGCAGCCCTTGGCGGCCTCGAGCTCGCGGTACTGATCGTACTCCTGGCGGTCGATCCCGGCCTTGCGACGGAACTTGGTGCGCCGGCGCTGTGCGAAGTAGCCGCGCGTCTGCGCGGGCTCGTCGAAGTCCGGGTAGGAGGCGAGCACCAGCCCGCGGCGCACGGCGTCCCGGGCGGTGGCCTCGAGGTCGCGGCGCAGATCCTCGGGGTCCTCGCCGTCGAGCAGCTCCGGTCCGACATCGACACCCGTGGTCGGCGCCACGAAGCGGACGTCGAGCTCGTCCGCACCCCAATGCTCGGCGAACGCCGGCAGCGAGCGGAGGTCGCCGCGGTTGGTCTTCATCCAGGTGAAGATGATCCTCAAGCCGGTCGTGCCGCCGTGCGCGGCGCGCACCCGGTTGAGCAGCTCGAGCCGCTCCTCGAGCCGCGAGAATCTGCCGCCGACGCGGATCGACTCGTAGGTCTCGGCGTGGGTGCCGTCGATCGAGACGCCCACGGTGCGCACCTTCGCCTGGCAGATCGCCTCGGCCTTGGCCTCGGTCAGCGCCAGCAGGTTGGTCGGGAACCAGAGGTCGGGCACCCGGTGCTTACCCGCGATGCGCACGATCTCGTCGAACTGTGGGTGCAGCAGCGGCTCCGCCGCGCAGGCGAGGGCGACCCGCCAGGCGCGCGGGAACAGCTCGGTGGCGATGCGGTCGAACACCGCGATCGGCATCATGCCGGTGGGCGACAGCTCGAGGTCGTGCGGCGGAAAGCGCACGCGATCGGTGGCCGCGAAGTAGCACATCCGGCACTTGAGGTTGCAGCGCTCGGTGGTGTCGAGGATGACCGTCAGCGGCCGGGTCGGTAGCGGGTGGTACATCGGTCTCGGTCTCGGGGCCGCTCGCGCACGTTCAGTCGAGGTCGAAGGGGCGCGGCGGCGGTGTGTCGTCGTCGACGTCGCCGGCGTCCTCGACCGCCTTGCGGAAGCGCTCTTCGAGAATCCGCTCGCGGTCCTTCATCGCCTCCCTCTCCTGGTCGAACAGCGCCTCGGCGCGGCTCTTGTCACGCTCCAGATCGGCGAACAGGTCCTCGAAGCTCTTGCCTCCGCCGGGGGGCGCCTTGCTGGCTCGATGCGAGAGAATCGCCCCGGTCCCCGCGTCGACCACCATCTCGCCGCGGCAGTGGGGACAGCGGATCGTGAGGCGCTTGCCGGGGGCGCTGCTCATCGAGGAAGTCTAACCGACGCCGCGGCTGTCGCTGGTCCGCGAGTGGTCGTCGCCGCGGGCGCCGCGGGTGACCGGCCCGCCGGCGGCCGATCGAGGTGCGCGAGCCGGGGATCGCCGGAGTCGCCAGTCTCAGGCGTCCGCGTCCGGGGCGCTGGCTCACGCGGCGCCTGCGCCCCTGACCGTACAATCGCGGACCGATGAACGAAGCGGACGACCTGCTCGCGACGAGCGCTCCCGCCGGAGCCGAGGGGGGGACGCTGCGGCGGCTCGTGCACCACCGCGGGCTGCTCGCGACCCTGATCGCCCGCGAGGTCGTCGCCCGCTACCGCGGCAGCGTCCTCGGGTTCCTCTGGTCCCTGGTCAATCCGTTGATGCTGCTCGGGGTGTTCTCGCTGGTCTTCGGTCTGTTCTTCGCGCCGCGCAGTGGGGACGTCACGACGAGCCCCTACCCGCTCTACCTGATCACGGGGCTGTTCCCGTGGATCTGGGCCTCCTCCTCGCTGCTCGACGGCACCGTCGCGTTGACGGTCAACGCGGGCCTCATCCGCAAGGCGGTGTTCCCGATCGACCTGCTGCCGATCGTCACCGTCTGCTCGCATCTCGTGCACTTCCTGCTGGCGCTGCCGATCCTGGTCGGCGCGCTCGGAGTCGGCCGGTTGCTCGGTCACCCCGTGCTGTCAGCCGTCTCGCCGCTGGCGATCGTGGTCGTCGTGCTCGAGCTGATCATGCTCGCCGGCGTCGCGCTCGGACTGGCGGTGCTGCACGTGCACTTCAAGGACGTGCGCGACCTGCTCGCCAACCTCCTCCAGCTCCTGTTCTTCGTGCAACCGATCCTCTACTCGTTCGCCGACGTGCCCTGGCGAGCGCTGCGCGCGGCGATCCTGGTCAACCCGTTCACGCCGTTCACGCTCTCCTACCAGCAGCTCTTGTTCTTCGGCGAGCTGCCGGCGGCGGCGACCTGGGCGCACATGGTGGCGCTGGCGCTGCTCGGCGCAGCGTGCGGGACGTGGCTCTACCGGCGGCTCGCGGACACCATCGTGGAGGCGGTGTGAGCCGCGCGATCGAGGTCGAGGGGGTGAGCAAGCTCTATCGGCGCTTGGCCGCCGGCTACCAGCTGCGCACGCTCAAGAGCGTCCTGCTGGGTCGCGGCATGACCGCGGGGCTCAGCTCCGCGGAGACCATCGCCGCGCTGCGCGACGTGAGCTTCAAGGTCGAGCAGGGGGAGGCGTTCGGCGTCGTCGGCGGCAACGGTTCGGGCAAGTCGACCCTGCTCAAGCTGATCGCGGGGCTGCTGCGGCCGACCGCCGGAACAGTCGTGGCGCGCGGTCGGGTCGCCGCCCTGATCGAGCTGGGCGCCGGCTTCCACCCGGAGATCTCGGGGCGCGAGAACATCTACATCAATGGCGCGGTCCTGGGCCTGCCGCGGCGGGAGATCGACCGGCGCTACGACGAGATCGTCGAGTTCTCGGGGCTCGGCGACTTCATCGAGGAGCCGGTCAAGAACTACTCGTCGGGCATGTACGTTCGCCTCGGCTTCGCGGTCGCCATCCATACCGACCCGGACGTCCTGCTGGTCGACGAGGTGCTGGCGGTCGGCGACGAGGCCTTCGCCCACCGCTGCATCCACCGCATCGAATCGCTCCTGGCGCGCGGGAGGACGGTGCTCTTCGTCAGCCACGGGCTCGACCTGGTCGAGCACCTGTGCGATCGCGTGCTGTGGCTCGATCGCGGGATCAGCCAGCGGCTCGGGGAGCCTCGGGAGGTGATCGACGCCTACCGCCAGCAGGTCGCCGAGGAGGAGGGGCGGCAGCACCGGCGGGACAAGGAGTCTGAGCCCGCCGCGGCCGGGGCGCCGGGGGCGGCGGGGTCGGAGCCGGGTCGTCCTCGCCGGTGGGGCTCGCGCCGGGCCGAGATCACGCAGGCGCGCCTGCTGGTCGCGGGCGAGGAGCGCTACGACTTCGCCACCGGCGCCGACGTCGTGTTCGAGCTCGACGTCGAAACGGCGGCCGCGCTCGACGACTTCGTCTTCGGGCTCGCGATCTCGACCCCCCGCGGGATCGAGTGCTGGGGCACCAACACCGATCTCGCCGGGCTCGAGCCCGAGCGGCTCGCGGGCTCGGCGCGCGTTCGCGTCGAGTGCCCCGGCCTGCGACTGGCGCCCGGCGAGTACCAGGTCGACGTGGCGGTGCATGCGCGCGACGGCGCCCCCTACGACTATCGGCGTCGGGCGTTTCGGTTTACCGTGTCCTCCGCGGAGCGTGGTGTCGGGGTCTACTTCCCGGCCCATCGCTGGGGGTTCGAGGGCGGCGTCGCGTGGCGCCGCGCCCGCCACGCTGCGCAGCGGCCGCCGCGCGAGGCGGACACCGAGTGAGGAGGGACCGACGATGGCAGACCAGGCGGCGCGCGAGATCAACATCAAGATCGACGACGAGGAGCTCAAGGGGCGTTACGCCAACCTCCTGCGCATCGCGCACACCAACGAGGAGTTCATCCTCGACTTCATCAACATGGTGCCGCCCCAGGGGGTGGTCACCGCCAGAGTGGTCACCAGCCCGGGGCATCTCAAACGCATCGTGCGGGCGCTCGAGACGAATCTCGAGCGTTACGAGCGCGCGCACGGCGTCATCGCCGAGGCGCCGGGGCCCGAGGGTCCCGCAGGCGTGAACTGACGGGCGACGCGAGACGCCCGCGCCATGCGGCCATCGAGCCGCGATCGGGTCGCTCCCTCGTCGAGCCACGGTCGCTCACCGCCGAGGTCGATCCGTTACGATCCACGAGGTCTCGTCGGTGGCCGCGAGCACGGCTCCGGCGGCACCCGCCAACACCTGATCGGGGTGGAAGCCCGAGCTCGCCAGCGGCGCCGGGCATCCGAGGGGGGCGCCGGACCCGCTGGGGTGCGGAACCGGCCCGATCGCAACCAGAGCGCGAGGAGGAGTCCGTTGATCGTCGAGCCACGCAACGCCGTCACCGAAGCTGCCGAGTGGAGTCTCGACGAGCTGGTCCCCGAGAAGCTGGACGACGCGATCGCGGCGCTCGAGCGCGCGGTGGAGGGGCTCGAGGCGCGCCGCACCGAGCTCGGCGCCGGGCGCGCGCGCGACATCGAGGGCGGCACGCTGCTCGCGTTGCTCGAAGAGTACGAGCGGCTGGTCGCCGACGCCTGGAAGCTGAGCGGCTGGGCGTCGCTGGCGTTCGCCGCGGACACGCAGAGCGACGAGGCCCTGGCTCGGCGTAACCGCACCGAGCAGGCGCTGACCGAGATCCAGAACCGCACCCTGTTCCTGACCCTGTGGTGGCAGGAGCTCGACGACGACGAGTGCGCGCGGCTCGTCCTTCGGCTGCAGAGTGCCGGCGCCAGCGCCGATCTGGTGTTCTTCCTGTCCGACCTGCGCCGGCTCGCCCCCTACCGGCTCGACGAGCGCAGCGAGCAGATCGTCAACCTGAAGGACCAGGACGGCATCTCGGGGGTGCTCACCCTGTACTCGATGATCACCAACGCCTTCGGATTCACGCCCGCGATCGAGGAAGCGGAGGCGAAGGAGCGGTCGCTGACGCGCGACGAGCTGATGAGCTACGCCTACTCGGCGGTGCCGGCGGAGCGCGAGGCCGCCTACCGCGAGCTCCACCGCGTCTACGGCGAGCAGGCGAAGGTGCTCGGCCAGATGTACGTGCACAGGGTTCAGGACTGGTGCAACGAGAACGTGAGGCTGCGCGGTTACCGGTCGCCCATCAACGTGCGCAACGTCGCCAACGACGTTCCCGACGAGGCGGTCGAGACTCTGCTCGACGTCGTCGGCGAGGGCGCCGGCATCTTTCAGCGCTACTTCCGACTCAAGGCCTCGTGGCTGGGGCAGGACCGGTTGCGGCGCTTCGACCTGTACGCCCCGATCTCCCCCTCGTCGGCCTCGGTCACCTACGGCGAGGCGGTGCCGATGGTGCTCGACACCTTCGCCGGCTTCAGCGGGCAGCTCGCGGCGCACGCGCGTCGCGTGTTCGACGAGCGCCACATCGACGCTCGGCAACGCCGTGGCAAGAAGGGGGGCGCGTTCTGTGCGACCGTGCTGCCCGAGCTGACCCCCTGGGTTCTGGTCAACTACTCGAACCGCCTGCGCGACGTCACCACCCTGGCGCACGAGCTGGGGCACGCGGTGCACAGCATGATGGCGGCCGATCACTCGGTGCTGACCCAGCACCCCAGCCTCCCGCTCGCGGAGACCGCTTCGGTGTTCGCCGAGATGCTGGTGATCGAGCGCCTGCTCGAGGAGCGCAAGGACGACCCGCTGGCTCAGCGCGAGTTGCTGGCGGCCGCGATCGACGACCTCTACGCCACGATCCTGCGCCAGGCGTTCTTCGTCCGCTACGAGCTCGAGGCGCACGAGGCGATCCGCCGCGGCGCCCAGCTCGAGGAGCTGCACGAGATCTACTGGCGGCAGCTCGAGCAGCAGTTCGGCGACAGCGTCGAGCTCGATCCCGGCTTCCGGCGCGAGTGGGTGTCGATCCCCCACATCTACTCGACGCCCTTCTACTGCTACGCCTACACCTTCGGGCAGCTCCTGGTGCTGGCGCTCTATCAGCGCTACCGCGAGGAGGGCGAGGCGTTCGTCCCCGGCTACCTCGAGCTGCTGTCGTTCGGCGGCGCCGAGCGCCCGCAGAAGATCCTCGAGCGCTCCGGCGTCGACGTCACCGACCGCGGCTTCTGGCTCGGCGGCATGGCCGTCGTCGAGGAGATGATCGGGCGCCTCGAACGCATCGAGGTGCCCGAGTCGTAGCGGCCGGCGTCCTTGCCGGCCGGCGCGCTCGCGATCGCCAGCGGCTCCGTACAGCCACTGGTCGCGAGCCGGGGCGGGCCGCTCGCCGCCGCTCCGCGCCGCCTCACGCGCCGCCGCCTCAGCGCGCCCCGCGCGAGACCGCGATCAGCTCGACCTCGAAGGCCAAGTTGGCGTTCTTGGGGATCAGCGGCGGCCGACCGCGGCGGCCGTAGGCGAGCGGGGAGGGGATCTCGAGCTTGCGACGGCCGCCCTCGCGCATGCCGACGACGCCCTTCTCCCAGCCCTGGATGACCTGGCCCCGTCCGAGCTGGAAGGCGAAGGGTTGACCGCTGTCCAGACTCGACTCGAACTTGGTGCCGTCCTCGAGCCAGCCGGTGTAGTGCATCTGCACCATCATCCCCGGCCGCGCCTCCTCCCCGTCGCCGACCTCGAGGTCGAGGTAGCGCAGGCCCTTCTTGAGCTCCACCCAGCCCTCCTGGTCGTCACCTTCGCCCCCGCCGAGCGTGAACGCCGGGAGGGCGAGCAACGCCAACGTGGCAAGGAGGGCGACCAGGGGGAGTCGAAGAGGGGCGAGCAATCGGGATCGCGACATCGGAACCTCCGGATCGGGATTCGGACCGGTTGGCGCGCCGCTCGTCAGGCGCGGACCTTCTGGGTCTTGAGATACATCGACGAGATGAGCGCGGTGTGGCGCTCGAGCACCACGCGCCGGCGCACCTTGAGAGTCGGCGTGATCTCGCCCTCCTCGAGCGTGAGCTCGCGGGCGAGCAGGCGCCAGTTGCGGATGCGCTCGTGATCGGCGAGCTGGCGGTTCACCGCCTGGACCGCCTCCTCGACCAGGGACTGCAGCGCCTCGTCGCAGGCGAGCTCCTCCGGCTCGCGCTCCTGGAGCTCCGGAGGGAGCTCCTCGAACCGCGGCACCAGGAGCGCCGTCAGGTAGGGATAGCCGTCCCCGACGACGACGGCCTGGGCGATCGGCCGCTCGGCGATCAGGAGCTGCTCGATCGGCTGCGGCGCGATGTTCTTGCCGCCGCTGGTGACCAGCAGGTCCTTCTTGCGGTCGGTGATCGTGAGGAAGCCGTCGTCGTCGAGGTGGCCGACGTCGCCGGTGTGGAACCAGCCGTCTTCGTCGATCACCTCCGCGGTCGCCTCAGGGTTGTCCCAGTAGCCGCGCATCAGGCCGGGGCTCTTCGCCAGGATCTCGCCATCCTCGGCGATGCGCAGCTCGACCCCCGGGATCGCCTTGCCGACCGATCCCAGGCGCACCGCCGCCGGTCGCTCGGCGGCCAGCACCGGAGCGGTCTCGGTGAGCCCGTAGCCCTGGTAGAGCTGCAGCCCGATCGCCTCGAAGAACCGGCCGACCTCGAGCCCCAGCGCCGCTCCGCCCGAGATCGCGAAGCGCAGCCGACCGCCGAAGCGATCCTTGATCTTGCGGAACACCAGCCGCTCGGCGAGCGTGCGGCGCACGAACAGCCAGGGCCCGACGAACCCGCGCCGCCTCGCCGCCGCGTGGCGCCGTCCGGCGTCGAGCGCCCACCGGAAGATCCGCTGCTTGCCGGGGCTCTCGCGCTCCACGTTGCCGATGACCCTCAGGTAGGCGCGCTCGTACAGCCGCGGCACCGAGGTCATCACCGTCGGCCGGACCGTCAGCATCAATGGCGGCACGCGCTCGATCGAAGGCGCGTAGTGGATGGCCACGCCCTGCAGCAGGAACAGATAGTCGACGGTGCGCTCGAAGACGTGCGAGAGCGGCAGGAAGGAGAGCGCCAGGTCGTTGGGGCCGATCGAGTAGAGATTGCGGCAGGCGAGCACGTTGCTGACGAAGTTGCCGTGAGTGAGCATCACGCCCTTGGGATCGCCGGTGGTGCCGCTGGTGTAGATCAGGCTCGCCAGGTCCTCGGGCGTGACCCGGTCGATCATGCGCTCGAGAGGCCGGGAGGTCAGCTGCGCGGCGCCCTCGGCCTGCAGGCGGACGAGGCTGTGCTCGTCCCCGCCTGCTCTGCGCTCCTCCTCGTCGAAGGCGACGACCTCGGCCGCCTGGCCGAGCGAGCGGCGTTGCGACGCCACGCTCTCCCCGCGCTCCTGGCCGCTGTAGAAGATCCAGCGGCTCCCGCTGTTGCGCAGGATGTAGCCCACCTGATCCGGCATCAGCGTCGGGTACAGCGGCACGGTGACCGCGCCGAGCAGGTGACAGGCGAGATCGACGACGTGCCACTCCGGGCGATTCTCGGCGAAGATCGCCACCCGCTGGCCCTTCTCGACGCCGCGTTCCTCGAGCGCGATGGCCAGGGAGTGGACGGCCGAGACGAAGTCGGCGGTCGAGACCTGCTCGATCCGCTTCCCGCGTTTGATCGACAGCAGCGACGTGCGACCTGCGCTGTGGTCTCGCACGTGCAGAACGAGGTCTGCGAGAGTCTCCACGGGTGGTCGGGTCTCGGGATCTCGGGATCTCGGGCTCTCGGCGGTCTCGGCGCTCGCGAGCCGAGGCGGCGGGCTCGGCTCGAGAAGAAGGCGAAGATAGCACGCGCCATTGCAGGGATGCGGCGTTAGCGGGCGGCGTCGAGGGGGCCGCGGGGCATCGCTCGGCGGGAGTCGAGCCGGTCAGTCTCGAGGTCCGAACAGGGCGGTGCCCACGCGCACGTGGGTGGCACCCTCCTCGATCGCCACCTCGAAGTCGCCCGACATCCCCATCGAGAGCTTTCCCGCGAAGCCGGTCTCCACGCGATCGGCCACCTCGTCCCGCAGCTCCCGGAGCTGGCGGAACCAGGGGCGCGAGTCCTCCGCGGTCGCGCCCGCCGGCGGGATCGCCATCAGCCCGAGGAGACGGAGCACCGCTCCGGCGGCGGCCTCCTCGGCGGCGGTGGCGACCTCGGAGGGGTCGAAACCGTGCTTGCTCCTCTCTCCGGCCAGGTTGACCTCGAGGAAGCAGAGGAGCTGCCGCTGCGCCGACGCTGCTTCGCGCTCGAGCGCACGCAGGATCTTGAGCCGGTCGACCGAGTGCACGACGTCGAAAAGGGCGACGGCGCGGCGGACCTTGTTCGATTGCAGAGGTCCGAGCAGGTGCCACTCGACGTCGGCGGGGAGCGCCGGCTGCTTCTGCTCGGCTTCCTGGACGCGGTTCTCGCCGAATCGCCGCAAACCGGCGTCGTACGCCGCCCGCAGGTGAGAGAGCGGCTGCTGCTTGCTGGCGCCGACCAGCACGACCTCGTCGGGGGAGCGACCGGCTCTGGCGCACGCGGCCCTCATGCGCGCCAGCACACGTTCGAGGCGGTCCTCGCTCATCGGGATGCTGGCCGCTGCCAAGGACGCACGACGGGCCCCCCACGAGCCCGCTAGAGGTAGAAGATCCGCTGGCGGCCGCAATCGCAGACGATCAGCTCGCCGCCGGTCTGGATCTGGACCACCGCCTGCGGGCGAACGCTGTAGTTGCACACCTTGCAGCGGTACATGATCGGCCCCGACCCCGGCCGCTCCACGCGGATGACCTGCGCCATCGGGTCGCCGTCGTGAAGCGCCCGCAGTCGTTCGAAGACTTGGAGCGCAGCCGGCGGCAGCCGCTCGCGGAGGACCTCGGCCTGCGCCTCGAGCTGTTGGATTCGCTCCGCGACCGAAGGCCTCTGCTCCTCCCACTCGGCGAGCTGCGCCTCGTAGGCGGCGTCGAGCTCCTGGCGGCGGGTCCTCATCTCCTCGACCGACTGGCTCGACTGCTCGTGGCGCTCGAGCGCTGCCAGCGCAGCCTCCTCGTGCTCCTTACGCTGCTGGTTCATGGTGTCGATCTCGCTCAGCAGCGCGCCGTACTCCCGCTGTGTCGTCACCTTCGAGATCTGGCCCTGGTAGTGCTCGACCTTCTCCTGGCGCGCCGACGCCTCCAGCTCTGCGGCACGTCGCTCGCTGTCGGCATCGACGGCGACCGACTCGAGCTCCGAGATCTCACGGGTCAACTGCTCCAGCTCCACCTGGAGATCCTGCAGCGGCTGGGGCAGACCCGAGAGCTTCCGCCGCTCGCCTTCGAGCTCGGTGAGCACGCCAAGAAGCTCGACCACGGTCTCGATGGATAGCGTCAATTGAGTTCCTTGTGCGATTCGAGCCGGCCTCTCGAAGTGTTTCTCGGGAGCAGGGATCGAGACGGCCAGTGAATCGAGACGGCCAGTGAATCGAGACGGCCCGTGAATCGGGACGACGAGTGGATCGGGACCACCACGCGAGGTGTGGGTCCACCTGGATTCGAACCAGGGACCTGCCGGTTATGAGCCGGATGCTCTCACCGCTGAGCTATGGACCCGACGGACGACGCGGTGGCGACGCGCCAGTCTAGCAGCCCGTGGTGGTGCGCCGGGACAAGCCCTGGGAAGGGGAAAGCGAGGACGTAGCAGGAAGCGGCAGAGCGGAACCTCGGGGGCTGGTTCGGGGCGACGATGCCCTCGCCCGGGGCGGCGCCGTACGGTTCCCGTCAGAGTCCGAGGAGCCCGCGATCGCCGTTGGCCAGCGAGCGCACGAGCTCCTCCTGGTAGTAGTTGGAGTCGGAGCGTACCCTCTCGTCGATGCGCTCGTCGTAGAGCACGCGTGAGCGGTCGATCGGCTCCTTGAGGAAGCGATAGATGTTCCCCTGCCGCCTTCCCTCCTCGATCTGCTCTTCGTTGTAGAGCTTGATCTCGCTGACCAGGAGGCGGGCGAGGCGACGAGCCTCCTCGTGCATCGGATCTTCGTTGGCTGCTTGAGAGCCGCGGAGCGCCGCACCGGTGAACGCCCAGCCGGGTCCCTGGACATCGCTCGGCGGGACGACCTCCGAGCTTCGGGGCTGCGGCGCGTCCGCCGTGGGCAAGCGGGACGTGATCTGGTCGAGCCGGACGGCCTGGGTCCGGAACTCGTCGATGGCGCCGTCGCCGCCATCCTCGTCCTCCGTCTCCTCCGGCTCCCCCGCCTCCTGTGGTGCGAGCTCGAGAGCTGCCGCCTGGGACCCGCCGCCGTCGCCGACGAGCGTCGGCTCCGGCTCGGCCACCGTCTCGTCGTCCTGCAGCTCGTCCGGCACCTCGTCCGGCACCTCGTCCGCGGTGCTGTCGTCGATCGGCGGGAGGAGCATCTCCTCCTCGGCGACCGCCGCGTCGTCGCCCGCGGACGGCGACTCCGCGACCGACGCGGTCCAGCCCGGCAACGTCGTCGCCTCGGGCTCGCGCGTCGTCGCGCTCGATTCATGGGGAAGGGGCGGCGGAACGGCCGTCAGCGAAGGGGGGCGCTCGGTCGCGGCCGGCTCGGTCGCCGGTGGTTCCGGCTCCTCGAGCAGGTCCCAGGCGTCGGGCTGGCGCTCGCCCTCTTCCCGTTCCCGTTCCTGTTCCTGTTCCTGTTCCTCTTCCAGAGCCTCGCCCGCGACTGTCTCGGCGGATGGCTGGAAGGTCGGCTCGGCGACGCTCGGCTCTTCGGCGGCAGCGGCCTCCTCGGCCTCCTCGGCCGTCTCGGCCTCCTCCATCGCCTCCCAGGCCGGCTCGTCGACAGCGGAAACGAACGAAGGCGTTCCGCCGGCTTCAGCGGGCTCCGCGGATTCGTGTGCCTCGACCGGCGCCGTCGTGTCTTCCTCGGCGCTGCTGGTTGGGGTCGCGGCGGCGGGAGTCTGCCCGGCCTCGAGGTCCTCCTCGGGAGCGGCTTCCGCAGGCTCGGCCCCGGCGAGCTCCGCCGCCTCGAGCGCCGCGGCTTCCTCCGGCCACTCGCTCTCCGGCGCCTCGAGCGCCTCGGCCGGCGGCTCCCCGACGGCCGCGGGCTCGGCCTCTTCTTCGGCGATCTCGAGCGGCGGCGTCGCGTCGACCAGGGTGCCGGCGGGGCGGATCGATCGCAGCGGCAGGGTCTCGAGCGCTTCGGAGGCGCAGTAGGTCAGGATCTGCAGGGCATCGGGCTCGAACGGATGGGACTCGTCGGTGCGATCGGCATAGAGGACGGCACGCACGCGATCGCGCAGGATCATCGGGATCGCCACGGCATCGCTGGGCGTCAGGTCGTCGACCTCCCACCGGGCCTCGTCCCCGCCGACCGGCCTGCCCTCGAGCGCACGGCGGATGGAAGCCCCCGGCTCGGCCTCCATGCCCTGCTCGAGGGCGTCGCCGAAGCCGGTCGCGTTCCAGACGGTCAGCCGATCGGCTCCCTCCTCGGGCAGCAGCAGAGCTGCTCGACCCGCGTGCGCGGTGGCCTCCTCGAGCAGTCGCGACAGGACCTCGGTCTGGGTGGAAGCGGCGTCGAGCGCTGCGATCGAGTGCCGGATCGCGACCAACGGGCTGCGGCCGGCGAATCCGGTTGCCGGGAGCGGCTCCTCGTCACCGGGCAGCGCGGGCTGGGCGGCTTCGCCGGCCCGCCGCCGCTCGGCCTCCAGCTCTTCCTCGGCCTCGACGAGACGCGCGCTCGCCTCCTCCCGCGCCTGATCCGCCTCGGCGCGGGCTCGCTCGGCGGCAGCCAGCGCGTCCTGCTGCTCGCTGCGGACGCGCTCGGCATCCTCGAGCGCGGTCTCCTGCTCGGCTCGGGTCGCTCGCAGCGCCTCGAGCTCCTGCTCGAGCGCGGCGACGCGGGACTCGGTCGCGGCGGAGGCATGCGCCTGCTCGGCCTGAAAGTGCTCGATCAGACCGAGCAGCGACTGCTGGGTCTCGCCCAGGCGCGTGATGAGCGCCTGTCGCAGCTCGTCGAGGCCGCTCGTCGAGGTCGCCGTCTCCTCGACTCCGTCGCCCTCGGCGGACTCGTCTCGAGGCTCGCCGGCCGGCGCTTCGTGCGCATGCTCTTCGTCGGCCGGCGTTTCGTCGGCCGGCGTCTCGTCGGCCGTGCTCGAAGGGTCGAAGTCGCCCGGAGCATCGGGTGCATCGGGGTCCGGTGGGAACGGAGGCAGGTCGGGCATCTTCGCGCTCCGAAAGGCGTTGGCATGTCGAGGATGAAAGAGGAATTCTGGCCGCTCGGGTGAAAGCCTGTCAAGCTCGCGATCGGGCAAACCCCCGCCAGAAAAGAAACTTACAGACGCCGACGGCGCCCGATCGCGGCGCGGGAGAGGCCGTCGTGCGAACCGCCGACCGCGTCGGCCGAGCGCCGCGGTCATGTATCCGTCATGTATAGTGTGAAGCCCCCTGAGGCGGAATGGATGCAGAGAGGAGTTCCGATGTCGAAGAACCGCATGCGGTCGTGGGCGGGCGCGCTCACGACTTCATTGACCTTGATCGCGATGGGCGCGATCGGTTGTGCTCCCGCAGAGGAGGAGGGTGACTCGGAAGCCCGCCTCGAGACGTATGCCGATCTGCAGCAGGAGCACGAGGCGCTGAACCAGCTGCGCCAGGAGCACGCGGAGCTCTCCGCGAAGATCGCAGCGGGAGTCGACGGCATCGAGGTTCCCGAGGGTTCGGAGCAGACCGCCGAGGAGATCCTGGCCGAGCTCGAAGCGCGCGAGGAGGCGCTCGCGAACGAGATCACGACCTCCGCCGACGCACTGATGGGCCGCATCGTCACCTTCATCAACGAGGACCCGTGGGTCGAGGGCGAGGAGAAGACCGAGACCCAGACCGGCGCGGTGCGCATGAAGAGCGCGGAGGATCTCGTCCTCGCCATGGAGTTCGTCGAGAAGGGCGGCGACTACAAGCGCGCCACCGACATCATCTCTCGCGCTCTCGAGATCGACCCCGACAACCAGGAGCTGCTCGACAAGCTGGCCTGGGTCGAGGAGATGCGCTACATGTCCGAGGACCGTTTCGCCGCCGTCGAGGTCGGGATGACGGAGGAGGAGGTCCGGGCGGCGCTCGGCCCCCCCAATCTCGCCAACGTCCGGGACTACGAAGGCGGCCGGGTCGGTTGGTATTATCCGCGGGGCTCGAACCCGAACGCCGACGGCGCCGCGGGTGTGTTCTTCCAACCCGAACGCGGCGTCCTGACGGTGTACGAAGCCGACTTCGACGCGATCGAGCCGGCCGCCACCGAAGGCTGACGGGAGCGCGCTCGAGGGAGTCGACCGGCTGCGAGCCGGTGGACGAGCGTCGGCGAGCACCGGCTGGCGCTCGCGGATCCGCCGCGCGCCTCTTCTCCGGTTGACGTCGGCCCGGCTGCCGGGAGAGAATCTCCCGGTTGGTCGCGTCAACGGCTCGAGCCTCGGGCGCTGCGGCTTGGTGCCGGGCTCGGTGGCCGGAGAGACGTTCGGTCGCCCGCGGGCGATTCCTGGTTGCCGGCGCGATCCATCTGGGGCTCCGAGCCCCGTCTTCCCGTGCGGGACCTCTGCCCGAGCAGCCCGCACTCCCCAAGGCTCGTCGAAAGTGAGGTGATTGTCAGCATGCCGGTCGTGCAAGTCCGCGAGGACGAGAGCTTCGAGAACGCCCTTCGCCGTTTCAAGAGGAAGTGCGAGAAAGAGGGCATCCTCACCGAGCTCAAGAAGCGACAGCACTTCGAGAAGCCTTCGGTCAAGCGCAAGCGCAAGGATGTTCAAGCCAAGAAGAAGATGGCGCGCAAGCTCGCCGAGGAGCGTCGGCTCGGCTTGTCCTGAAGCCGGGCTGGAGGGTCCGGCCCCGAACGGGGCGGAGCTCCTCGAGCATCCGAAACAGCGCGCATCGAACCCGCCGCGCCGATACAGCGCGCGATCGAAACAGCGCCGCTGAAGCGCGCAGCCGAAACAGTGCGCGGTCGAAGCGCACGCCGAAACAGAGAGCGCCGGCGATCTGCCGGCGAAGACGGGAGCGGGCGACCGCTCCCGTCTCGTTTGGTGGCCGATGACCGAGGCGGAGAGCGAAGCGGAACGAAGCCAAGGTGAGTTTCTCGCCGAAGATCGCGGCGTGGTCGACGCCGACTCCTGGCGGGCGCTCGAGGTCGACCGGGTGCTCGGTATCGTCGCTCGCTGTGCGAGCAGCGACCTCGGCGCGACGATCGTGCGCCGCCTGCGGCCGATCCGTGATCCCGACGCGCTGGCCGCGGCCCAGGAGCTCCAGCGTCAGGCGGATCGCCGCCTCGCCGGTGGCCACACGCTGGCGCCGGCGCTGGGCGAGCCGGTCGCCGAGCTGCTCGAGAGAGTCGGCGCCTCCGTCTCCACCTCCTCCGACTCCACCTCCTCCGACTCCATCGAGCCGGTCTGGTTGATCCGCCTGGCGTCGGCTCTCGACGCGGCCTGCTCGGCGGTCGCGGCCGCCCACGATGTCGCCGGCGAGCTTCCCGAGCTCGCCGCGATCGCGGAGGGCGTCGGGCGCGACACCGTGCGCGACCTCCGGCAGTCGGTCGAGAAGATCCGGCGCATCCTCGATGCGCGCGGCGAGGTCCGAGCCGACGCCAGCCCGCGGCTCGAGCGCCTGCGCGCGAAGGCGCGTGAGCTCCGCGACGAGCTCTACGGCTCGTTCGAGCGCTACGTCGAAGACCACCGCGACGTGCTCGGTGAGGAGACGATCTCGCAGCGCGAGGGGAGGCTCGCCGTGCTGCTGCCAGCGGGACACCGGGGGCGTCTCGACGGGCTGGTGCACGCGCGCTCGGCGACCGGTCGCAGCTACTACTTCGAGCCGCTCGAGCTGGTCGACCGCAACAACGACCTGCAGGGGACGCTTGCCGACGAGGACGCCGAGCGCCACCGGCTGCTCGCCGAGCTCGAGCGGCGCGTGCGCGAGCAGGCGCGGGAGATCGCGGAGGTCTTCGCGGTCTACGCTCGCCTCGACGCTCTGCAGGCGGCTCACCGTTTCGCGGCGGCGCTCGATGGCGTCCTGCCCGAGATCGTGGAGGAGCCGCCCCGGCTGCTCCAGGCGCGCCACCCGCTGCTCGATCCGGCGGTCGCCGCGCTGCGCGAGGCCGAGCTCGGCATCGCCGGCAACCGTAGGGCCGTCGTGCCGATCGACCTCGACTTCGACGAGGATCGCGTCCTGGTGGTGACCGGCCCGAACGCCGGCGGCAAGACGGTCACGCTCAAGACGCTGGGGCTGCTGTGCGTCCTCGCGCAGTGTGGTCTGCCGGTGCCGGCGGCGTCGGGAACCCGGCTGCCGCGGCTCGAGCGACTGGTCGCGGTCGTCGGCGACGAGCAGAACATGCTGGCGGACCGCTCGACCTTCAGCGCGCATCTGCAGCGCTGGCGCGACGCCTGGCAGGCGGCGGGTCCGGGCAGCCTGGTGCTGATCGACGAGCTCGGCTCCGGCACCGATCCGCGAGAAGGCGCGGCGCTCGCCCTGGCTCTGCTCGAGAGCCTCAGCGAGCGAGGGGGCCTGGCGCTGTTCACCACCCACCTCATCGAGGTCGCGGCTGCCGCCTACCGGCTCGAGGGCGCGCGCTGCCTGGCGATGGAGTTCGATCCCGAGACCTCGCGTCCGACCTTCCGCCCGCGCAGCGGCCCGCCGGGAGGCAGCGAGGCGCTCTCCCTGGCTCGCCGGCTCGGGCTGCCCGAGGAATGGCTCGGCCGCGCCGAGGCGCTCCTGGGAACCGAGCAGCGCGATCTGCGGCGCCTGATCGAGGAGGCCGAGGAGCTGCGCGGCACGCTGGAGCGCGAGCGCGCGCATCTCGAGTCCTTGCGCCTCGACCAGGAGACGCTCAACCGGCGGCTGGCCGAGGAGCTCAGTGAGCAGGAGCGGGAGCGCAAGGCGCTGCGCCGCAGCGTCGAGGCGGAGCTGGTGACCTTCCGGCGGCAGGTGCGCCAGCGGCTCGGAGAGGAGGCCCGCCGGCTGCGTGCCGCGGCCGACACGGCGTCCGAATCGCCCCGGCGTGCGACGGAAAAGGCCGAGGCCCGCATCCTCGAGGGCGCTCCGCGACCGCCGGAGCCACTGGTGCTGCGCGACGACCTGGGCGCGATCGAGGTCGGCGACCAGGTGCGCCACGCGACTCTGGGCTGGAGCGGCCGGGTCGAGCGGCTCGACGGCGAGCGGGCGGTGGTGGCGGTTCGCGGCAAGCGGGTGACCTGCGGGCGCGGCGAGCTGGCCGCGATCGCGTCGCCCCGCCCCTCTCCTGCTCCCCGCTCCTCCGAGCAGGCGAGGGGCGGGGGCGGCGTGGCGACGCCGGAAACGCCCGACGTGCCGCTCGAGCTCAACCTGGTCGGCCAGCGGGTGGCGCCGGCGCTCGACCGCCTCGACGACTATCTCGACCGCGCGCTCCGCGCCAACGTGGAACAGGTCCGAGTGATCCACGGTCACGGCAGCGGCGCGCTGCGGCGCGCGGTGCGCGAGCACCTGGCTGGTCACCCCGCGGCCGCCGGATTCGAGGCGGCGGCGCCGGAAGAGGGGGGCGACGGCGCGACCAGGGTGACGCTCGCCGGAAGTTGATCCGGCCTTCGGCCCGTGCGGAGAGGTTCCTTTCCGAAGCGGTCATCCCGTACGCTTCGAGGTCGCGATGGGATTCGACGACAGCTTCGTCCAGTCGGTTCGTGACGCCATCGACATCGTCGACCTGGTCTCGGATCACACGCGCCTCGAGAAGCGCGGCCAGAGACTCCTCGGTCTGTGCCCCTTTCACAAGGAGAAGACTCCCTCGTTCTCGGTCGACGCCACGCAGGGACTCTTCTACTGCTTCGGCTGCGGCGCCGGCGGCGACGCCTTCAAGTTCCACATGCAGGTCACGGGGGACGACTTCCCGGCGGCGACCGAGGCGCTCGCCCGCCGGTTCGGAGTTCTCCTGCCGCAGCGCTCTTCGCGGGATCGCGCGGCGGAGCAGACCGCTTCGGTGCTCGAGGACGCGGAGCGTTT
Source organism: Thermoanaerobaculia bacterium (assembly GCA_035546295.1). GTDB lineage: Bacteria > Acidobacteriota > Thermoanaerobaculia > Multivoradales > Multivoraceae > DATKBT01. Next base: position 84,716 of record DATKBT010000058.1, read on the forward strand.
CTTTCGCGATCGGCTCGCGCGCTCGAGCTTCGCGCGGCGCTACCTCGAGCAGCGCCGGATCGCGCCCGAGCTGATCGAGGCCTACGGGCTCGGCTACGCCCCCGACGAGTGGCGGGCGCTGCTCGACGCGCTGTCGCCCCGCCACCCGGTCTCCAGCCTCGAAGCGGCCGGGCTGCTGAGCCGTTCGGAGCGCGCGCCGGACCGCCCCTACGATCGCTTCAGGAACCGGTTGATGTTCCCGATCCGCTCGCCCTCGGGCCGGTTGCTGGCGTTCGGCGGCCGCACTCTCGGCGACGATCGCGCCAAATACGTCAACACGCGCGAGACCGAGGCCTTCCAGAAGGGGCACGTGCTCTACGGTCTCGACCGTGCCCGCGCTTCGATCCGCGAGGCCTCGCGCGCGCTCCTGGTCGAGGGCTACTTCGATGCGCTGGCGGCGGTCGCCGCCGGAATCCCCTGGACGGTGGCGTCGATGGGGACCGCTCTGACCGCGCAGCAGGCGCGCCTGCTCGGCCGCTACGCCGACGAGGTCGTGATCGGTTACGACGGCGACCGCGCCGGCGAGGAGGCCAGCTCGAAGGCGCTGCCGACCCTGCTCGAGCAGGGACTGGTCGTCCGCCGCGCTCGCTTCCCGGCGGGCCAGGATCCCGACTCGCTGCGGCTCGAGGAGGGGCCGGATGCGGTGCGCGAGATCGTCGAGGGGGCCCCCGACTTCGTCGACCTCGAGCTCGATCGCCTGCCCGCCGGCATCGCCGATCAGCCGCGGCGACTCGCGGAGGCCGTGGAACGCGTGCGCCCGCTGCTCGAAGCGGTGCGCATCGAGAGCGTTCGCCTCGCCTACCAGCGGCGCGCCGCCGAACGGTTGGGTGTGCAGGTGGGAGTGCTCGGCGGCGGCGCGGTCGAGCTCTTTCGCCGGCGAGGCGCGCTGGCGGAGCGCGCGTCGAGCTCGACGTCGCCGGGGCGTGGGCTCGAGGAGCAGTTCCTGCTTCTGCTGCTGGCGGGGGTCGAGCCCTCGCCACCGCCATCGCCCGAGGCGGTCTGGGACGACGACGCTCGGACCCTGTACCAGGCCTGGCTGGAGGCGCGGGCGAGCGGTCCGGTGGACGGCGACGCGCTGGCACGTGGCTTGCCCCCTGGAAACGCGGCCTCGACGTTGCTTGCGAGGCTGCGTGTCGATTTGCCAGAATCGCCCACTGGTCTCGAGCTGGAGCTCGAGGAATGTGTTCGGGAGCTGGAGCGCAGACTCAAGAGCACGGAGAAGAAGAGATTGGCGCACAGGATCCGTGAAGCCGAGCGAGCGGGCGATCGCCAGCTGATCGCCGAGCTGATCGAGACGCAGATGCGGGAGCACGAGCGCCGCCGCCGAGAAGAGACCCGAGAAACCACCGGACGGGATCGCTAGGGCCGAACGGTCCAGATGCCGATGACGACTGCAGCACTACCGGTCGAACGGCGAATCCCGGCGCTCCGGGCCCTGATCGATCTCGGCAAGGAGAAGGGCTACCTGCTCTTCGACGAGGTCGGCGACCAGCTCTCCGACGAGGTCGTGGGCCGCCCCGAGGCGCTCGACGAGATCCTCGTTCGGCTCTCGGTGCTCGGCATCCCCTTGATCGACCGGCCCTCCTCCTATCGCCGCCTCACCGAGACCGACGATGGCGATTCGGCCTTTGCCAAGAGCGACGACGGTGCCGAGTCCGAGAACGGCGGGCCCTCCAAGACGACCGATCCGGTGCGCATGTACCTGCGCGAGATGGGGGCGGTCGCGCTCCTCGATCGCGAGGGCGAGGTCGAGATCTCGCAGCGGCTCGAGCAGGGGGAGTGGATCATCTTCGAGGCGCTGTGCCAGAACGAGGTGGTGCTCCAGGAGCTGCTGCGCCTCAACGAGCTGGCCAAGACCGATCCCCGCTTCCTCCGGGAGCTGCTCGACGAGGAGGACGAGGCGCCGGCGCTCGACGCCCGCGCGGCCTCGCGGCTGCGTCGCAACAAGAAGGTCTTCGAGCGCATCGCCAAGACCAATCGCCAGATCCGCTCGCTGCGCACCAAGCAGCGGCGCCTCGCGCCGGACGGTGAGCGGCACCAGGGCTACGAGCGCGAGATCGACCGCCTGATCGGTGAGATCTCGAGCGAGATCCGCTCGATCGACTTTCCACTCCAGACCCGCAATCGCATGGTCGACTTCCTCAAGGAGATCGACCAGGAGATGAGCCGCTTCGAGCAGGACATGCGCCGCGCGCAGATGGCGCTCGAGTCGGAATCGAACGACGAGCTCAAGGCCCTGCACCGCCGGCGCATCGACAAGTACCGCAAGAGCCTGCGCGAGCTCGAGCGCCGCTATCGCACCAGCCGCGGAGAGATCAGCAAGACGATCGCGCGCGTGCGCGAGGGCGAGGCGGTGTGCGAGCGGGCGAAGGAAGAGCTGATCGTCGCCAACCTCCGGCTCGTGGTGTCGATCGCGAAGAAGTACACCAACCGAGGGCTCCAGTTCCTCGACCTGATCCAGGAGGGCAACATCGGGCTGATGAAGGCGGTCGAGAAATTCGAGTACCGGCGTGGCTACAAGTTCTCGACCTACGCGACCTGGTGGATCCGCCAGGCGATCACCCGAGCGGTCGCCGACCAGGCGCGCACCATCCGCATCCCGGTCCACATGATCGAGACGATCAACAAGCTGACGCGCACCAGCCGCGCGCTGGTGCAGGAGCTCGGCCGCGAGCCGACCGCGGCCGAGCTCGCGGAGCGCATGGACCTCGACGCGACGCGCGTGCGCCAGATCATGAAGATCGCCCAGGAGCCGATCTCGCTGGAGACGCCGATCGGCGAGGAAGAGGACTCGCACCTCGGCGACTTCATCGAGGACGAGAACGCGCTGTCGCCGATCGACTCCGTGGTCGCGGCGACGCTGCGCATCGAGGCGGCCAAGGTGCTCGCCACCCTGACCCCGCGCGAGGAGCTCGTGCTGCGCATGCGCTTCGGCGTGGGCGAGGGGTCGGAGCACACGCTCGAGGAGGTCGGCAAGACCTTCAACGTGACCCGCGAGCGCATTCGCCAGATCGAGTCGAAGGCGCTGCGCAAGCTCCGCCACCCGAGCCGCTCGGACCGCCTCAAGCCCTTCCTCGACACCGTCTGATTCGCGACCGGGACCGCGATCCGAGCTGGGGCGTCATCCCCCGGCGGCGGCGCGCAGGATCCGCTCGAGGCGAGGCAAGGCGCGACACGGCCCGGTCCGGTGCCCGGTCGAAGAGGCGGGATCGCGTCCACGGTCGGGCCCGACGGCCTCGCCCGGCGGCGTTGACACGGCCTTCTCGGGCTCTTAGCATCTTCGGTTCCGGCCGGCTGTCTCGTCGGCCCGCAGTCGTGTTCCTCGGTAGCTCAACGGTAGAGCGTTCGGCTGTTAACCGAAATGTTGGGGGTTCGAATCCCTCCCGAGGAGCCACCCCGCCTCCCCGCTGATTCCTACCCGAGGCCGAATCCCGCGTCCGCATTCTCGTGGACCCGGCCTCTCCGGCTCATGCCGTGCTCCCCACAGAGCGATGACGGCTTGATGCGACCCGATCTACGATCTCGTCGGTTCCGCTCCGAGTTCCTCCGAGGAGGCCTGTGAGAGCTTCTGAGGGCAATACCTGGAGGGAGAAGGAACCGAAATGGCATCGATCGTGAACGTCACCGGCCCGCTCTCCGACCTGGCCGACTCCGCGCGCGAGGGCGCCGTCTTGCGCAACCTCGCTCCTGCCCTTCTCTACGAGGAGGCGGTCCGTCGCGACGAGGCGCTGATCACGGCCGCGGGGCCCCTGCTCGCGGTCACCGGCGAGCACACCGGGCGCTCACCGAACGACCGTTTCCTGGTCCGCCGGCCCGGCAGCGAGAGCGAGCGCGAGATCCAGTGGGGCCCCGTCAACCGGCCGCTCGAGCCCGAGAAGCTCGAGCGCCTCGCCGAGAAGATCGTGTCCCGTGCTCAGGGCATCGACCTGTTCGTGTTCGAGGGCTACGCTGGCGCCGATCCCGCGACCCGCATCAAGGTCCGCGTCGTCACCGAGCGGGCATGGCACTCGCTGTTCGCCCGCAACATGTTCATCCGCGAGACCGACGCCTCCCGCCTGGAGGGCTTCGAGCCCGACTTCACGGTCATCGACCTGCCGAGCGTCCAGGCCGACCCCGCCACCGACGGTACCCGCAGCAGCACCTTCGTGGTGCTCGACCTCGACGCCCACGTGGCGTTGATCGGCGGCACCGAGTACGCAGGCGAGATCAAGAAGAGCGTCTTCTCGGTGATGAACTACCGGCTGCCGAGGCGCGGGGTGTTGAGCATGCACTGCAGCGCCAACTACGGCGCGGACCGCGATGACGTGGCGCTCTTCTTCGGGCTCTCCGGCACCGGCAAGACGACGCTGTCGGCGGATCCCGGACGCATCCTGATCGGCGACGACGAGCACGGCTGGGGCGACCGCGGCATCTTCAACGTCGAAGGGGGCTGCTACGCCAAGGTGATCCGTCTCGATCCCGAGGGCGAGCCCGCGATCTACGCCACCACTCGCACCTTCGGCACCGTGCTCGAGAACGTGGTGTGCGACCCCGAGACGCGGGTGCTCGATCTCGACGACGACTCGCTCACCGAGAACACGCGCTCCTCGTATCCGCTCGGCCAGCTCGACAACGTCGATCTCGGCGGCATCGCCGGCCACCCGCGAGCGGTGGTCTTCCTCACCTGCGATGCCTTCGGCGTGCTGCCGCCGATCAGCCGGCTCGACGACGCCCAGGCCGCGTATCACTTCCTCTCGGGCTACACCGCCAAGGTCGCCGGCACCGAACGCGGCGTCACCCAGCCCAAAGCGACCTTCAGCGCCTGCTTCGGCGCGCCGTTCATGCCCCTCGATCCGGCGCGCTACGCGATGATGCTGAGCGAGAAGCTGAGGCGCCACGATGTGTCGGTCTGGCTGGTCAACACCGGTTGGACGGGCGGTCCGTTCGGCGTCGGCCGGAGGATGCCGCTCCAGGCCACCCGGCGCATAGTGAACGCCGTGCTGTCCGGCGATCTCGATGGCTCGCAGATGCGCGTCGACCCGGTGTTCGGCTTGAGGACGCCGCTGTCGATCGAGGGTGTCGACTCGGCGGTCCTCGACCCCCGCGGCACCTGGTCCGACACCGCCGCCTACGACGCGAAGCTGCGCGAGCTGGCCGCGATGTTCGCGGTCAACTTCCGCCAGTTCGAGGCGACCGCCCCGGAATCGGTGCGCAACGCCGGCCCGAGGCCGGACGCGAGCTGATCGGCGCGGCGGTGAGCGCCGCGGCGGTTCTTCCTCTCGCCTCGCACCGGGGCGGCGGCTGCAGGCGGCGAGCGGGCGGGCGTCTCGGGCCCGAGGGCTCCCTCGGGACCTTTCCGAGCCGGGATCGGAGGGCGCCGGCGGCCCGGCGAGCGGCGCGCTCCCTCGCCATCACCGGGTAAGCTCCTACGGTTCCAGGAAGGAGACCCGCACATGATCCCCGTCAAGGACACCGTCGCCGCGCGCGCCCGCGTCTCGTCGCTCGAGCAGTATCACGAGACGTACCGGCGCTCGATCGAGGATCCCGAGGGTTTCTGGCGAGAGCAGGCAGGGCGCGTCGACTGGTTCACCGAGCCGCGCTCGGTCGGACGCTGGGACTACGAGGCGGTCGACTTCGCCTGGTACGAGGGGGGCGAGCTCAACGTCTGCTTCAACTGCGTCGACCGGCATGCGGCGGCGCGCCCCGACAAGACCGCCCTGATCTGGGTCGCCGACGAGCCGGGCGAGTACCGCCACATCAGCTACCGCGAGCTCCAGCGAGAGGTCTGCCGGCTCGCCAACGTGCTGCGTCGGCTCGGGGTGCAGAAGGGCGATCGGGTGTGCACCTACCTGCCGATGATCCCCGAGCTCGCGTACACGATGCTCGCCTGTGCCCGCATCGGCGCGCTGCACTCCGTGGTCTTCGCCGGCTTCTCGGCGGTCAGCCTGCGCGAGCGCATCCTCGACGCCGGCTGCAAGATCCTGGTGACCGCCGACGAAGGGCTGCGCGGGGGCAAGCGAATCGCGCTCAAGGACACCTCCGATCGGGCGATCGAGGGGGTCGACGTGGTCGAGAAGATGCTGGTGGTGCGCCGCACCGGCGAGGAGGTCGCGATGCGCGAGGGACGCGATCTCTGGCTGCACGAGGAGATGGCGCGCGAGCGGGCGACCGCGCCACTCGAGCGAATGGACGCCGAGGACGGCCTCTTCATCCTCTACACCTCGGGCTCGACCGGCCGGCCGAAGGGCGTCATGCACACCTCGGGGGGCTACCTGGTCTACGCGGCCCTGACCCACGAGCTGGTGTTCGACGTCCACGACGACGACGTCTGGTTCTGCGCAGCCGACATCGGCTGGATCACGGGCCACAGCTACGTGGTGTACGGACCGCTCGCCAACGGCGCGACCAGCGTGATGTTCGAGTCGGTGCCGGTCTATCCCGATCCCGGCCGTTACTGGCGGGTGGTCGACGACCTCGCGGTCACGCTCTTCTACACCGCGCCGACCGCGCTGCGGGCGATCGCTCGCGAAGGGGACGAGTGGGTGAAGAGATCGAGCCGGGAGAGCCTGCGGGTCCTGGGCACGGTCGGCGAGCCGATCAATCCCGAGGTCTGGCTCTGGTACCACGACGTGGTCGGCGAGGGACGGTGCCCGGTGATCGACACCTGGTGGCAGACCGAGACCGGCGGCATCCTGATCACGCCGCTGCCGGGGGCGATCCCGCTCGAGCCTGGCTCCGCCACGCTTCCCTTCTTCGGCATCGAGCCGGTGCTCGTCGGGGAGGACGGCAAGGAGCTCAGCGGCAACGGGGTGACCGGAAACCTCTGCATGAGGCGCTCCTGGCCCGGGCAGGCGCGCACCATCTACGGCGACCACCAGCGCTTCCGCGACACTTATTTCCGCACCTACCCCGGCCTCTACTTCGCGGGAGACGGCTGCCGCCGGGACGACAACGGCTACTACTGGATCACGGGGCGCGTCGACGACGTGCTCAACGTGTCGGGCCATCGGCTCGGCACCGCCGAGATCGAGAGCGCGCTGGTCGCCCATGAAGCCGTCGCCGAGGCGGCGGTGGTCGGCTTCCCCCACGACATCAAGGGGCAGGGGATCTACGCCTACGTGATCGTCAACCACGACTTCGAGGATCGGCCCGCCGACGACCTGATCGCCATGCTGCGCCAGCAGGTGCGCGACGAGATCGGGCCGATCGCCACCCCCGATCGGATCCAGATCGTCCCCGGCCTGCCGAAGACCCGCTCCGGCAAGATCATGCGCCGCATTCTGCGCAAGATCGCTTCGGGCGACGATCAGGAGCTCGGGGACACGACCACCCTGGCGGAGCCCGCGGTCGTCGACCAGCTGATCGGCGGGCGTCGAGAGGCGTGATCTCCGCACGCGCTGGCGGCGCTGCAGCGCCGCGGCGCACGGCGACCAGGACGCGCGGCGGCGTCGACCGCGGCTCGACCGGGTCGCCGTCCCCGGGACTTGAGGGGGGTGAAACGCGCCGCCGGAGGAGCGGGACGGGATAGGCTCCCGCTCGCCTCCGCAACCGCCCCCGACACTCCCGGTGCCGCCTGTCCTCCAGCGCCTCGGCCTGCACACGCCCCAGCTGCGCGCATGGGCGATGTACGACTGGGGGAACTCGGCGTTCTTCACCCTGGTGGTCACCGCGGTCTATCCGATCTGGTTCCAGGACGTCGCGGCGGCCGGCCTCGACGACGCAGTCGCCACCGCCCGCTACGCGCAGTGGACAGCGGTGGCCTTGATCGTCGTCGCCGTGGTGTCACCGTTGGTGGGCGCGGTCGCCGACGCCTCGGCGACGCGCAAGCGGTTCCTGGCGCTCGGGCTGGGGATCGGCGTGGTCTCGACGGCGCTGCTGGCGGTGCCGGCGGAGGGCACCTGGCGCGTCTCGCTCGCGCTGTTCGCGATCGCCAACGTCGGCGTGCTGCTCAGCCTGGTGCTCTACGACTCGCTGCTCCCCCATATCGCGAAGCGCGACGAGATCGACCGCGTGTCGACGGCGGGCTACGCGCTGGGCTATCTCGGCGGCGGGCTCGCGCTGGCGCTCTGCCTCGCCGTGATCCTGATGCCGGAGCGCTTCGGCCTGTCGGGCACCGCGGCGGCGACTCGGCTCTCCTTCGTGGCGGTCGCGATCTGGTGGCTGCTGTTCTCGATCCCCCTGTTCCGGCGCGTGCCGGAGCCGCCGCGGCGTCTCGAGCCCGACGAGAGCGGCCGCCAGGCGCCGCTGCGTCTCGCCGTCACGCGCCTCGGCGAGACGCTCGGCGAGCTGCGGCGCGAGCGCCAGGCCTTCCTGCTGCTGATCGCGGTCCTCGTCTACAACGACGGGATCACCACGATCTATCGGATGGCCACCATCTACGGGCGCGAGATCGGGCTGCCCCAGAACCACCTGATCGCGGCCGTGCTGCTGGTCCAGTTCGTGGGCATCCCGTTCGCCTTCCTGTTCGGCCAGATCGCAGGCCGCTTCGGCGCCAAGCGAAGCATCCTGGGCGCGCTCGCCATCTACCTCGGGATCAGCGCCTTCGGCTACGCGATCGAGACCGTGACGCAGTTCTACGTTCTCGCCCTGGCCGTGGCGTCGGTCCAGGGGGGCGTTCAGGCGCTCTCGCGCTCGCTGTTCGCGAGCATGATCCCGCAGCACAAGTCCTCCGAGATGTTCGGGTTCTACTCGGTCGCCGAGCGCTTCGCCGCCGTGCTCGGCCCGGCGGTGTTCGGCATCACGGCGGCAGCTTTCGGCTCGTCGCGCTACGCGGTGCTGTCGGTGATGGTGTTCTTCTTGGTCGGGGGGTTGCTGCTGATGCGCGTCGACGTCGAGGAGGGCCGGCGCGCGGCGCGCGCCAAGGAGGAGGGCCTCCACCCGGCCTGACGGAGGTATACGCTTGCGGCGATGGTCGAACGCCGCCGAGACTCCACCCGTCTTCTCTTGGGCGCCGCCAGCATGGTGGTCCTGGTCGCCGGCCTCAAGGCCGCCTCGACCATCCTGGTGCCGTTCATGGTGGCCCTGTTCGTGTCCTTCCTCTCGCTGCCGCTCCTCTTCTGGCTGCAGCGCAGGGGGCTGCCGAGCTGGCTGTGCGTCGCCTTCACGATCCTCGCGGACGTCGCGGTGCTGGCCGGCGCCGGCTTTCTGGTGTCGACCTCGGTGAACGACCTCGCCCGCGAGTTCCCGGGCTACGTCCAACGCTTCCGCAGCCTCGGCGACGAAGGTGTCGAATGGCTCGAGGAGCGGGGCGTCCCCGCCAAGCGCTGGCTCCAGCTCGAGGACGCCGCCGAGGTCCGACCACCGACCGACGTGCGGGGGGTCGAGATCGTCGGCGAGCCCGACGGCACTCCGGAGCTGCCGGAGGACGGCTCGGCCCAGGCGTGGTGGTTCAACCTGTTCGACCTCGACTCGGTGGTCGACCTGACCAATCGCGCGCTGCGCGGCGTCGCCGCGGCGCTCTCCAATGCCGTGATCGTGGTGCTGATCACGACCTTCATCCTCGCCGAGGTGGCGAGCTTCCGGGACAAGATCCGGCTCGCCTTCGGCAGCACGCGAAGCGCCGATCGGCTGACCGAGGTTACCGAGGACCTCCGGCGCTACCTCGGGATCAAGACGGTGGTGAGCCTGTTCACGGGGCTCCTGCTCGGCACCTGGGTCGGCATCCTCGGAGTCGACTTCGCGCTGCTGTGGGGTCTGCTCGCCTTCGGGCTCAACTTCATCCCCAACCTGGGGTCGATCATCGCCGCGGTGCCGCCCTCGCTGCTCGCGCTGGTGCAGCACGGCCCCGGAACCTTCCTGCTCGTGGCTCTCGGCTTCCTGGTGGTCAACATGGCGCTGGGCAACATGGTGGAGCCGGCCTTGATGGGGCGCCGTCTCGGTCTCTCGACGCTCGTCATCTTCCTCTCGCTGGTCTTCTGGGGCTGGGTCTGGGGGCCGGTCGGAATGCTGCTGTCGGTGCCGATCACCATGACCGCCAAGATCCTGCTGGAGAGCAGCGAGCAGTACCACTGGATCTCGGTGCTGCTGGGCGACGCGCGGAGCTCGACCCGCCGCCGGCGTCGCCAGACGCCGGCGGGGCGCCGCAGCCCGGAGGAGTCCGAGGGGACCGGGCCGGTGGAGGGACGCGCGCCCGCCCTGGCCGATCCCGAGCCGAGGCCGACCGACGTCGGCCACTGAGTGATTGTCCACGCAGCGCGTTCGGCGGCCCTTGAACCGGCGGGCGTGGGCTGCTACCCTCAATCAGGACCAAGTCGGTCCTCTTTGGCGCCGACCGGCGCCGGCAGCTTGCTCATGATTCGACTGACCAAACAGACCGACTACGGGATCGTGCTGATGTCGCAGATCGCGGCGAGTCACGGCGCCCAGTTCACGGCGCCCGAGCTCGCCCAGGAGACCCACCTGCCGCTGCCGATGGTCAGCAAGATCCTCAAGGCGCTGACGCGGGCCGGCCTGCTCGTTTCGCAACGTGGAGCGAAGGGAGGCTACGCCCTAGCGTACGCCCCCGCCGAGATCTCGGTCGCCACGATCATCGCCGCGCTCGAGGGACCGATCGCCATTACCGAGTGCGTCGAGGAGAGCGAGGAGGCCTGCTCGTACGAAGCCACCTGCCGGGTGCGCAGCAACTGGCAGCGCATCAACCAGGCGGTCAGCGGCGCTCTCGCCGGGATCAGCCTCGAGGAGATGGCCGAGCCCTGGAAGACGCGCAGCCAGGTGCCGGTTGCACTGAGACCCCCTGCACCGAGACCCCCTGCACCGAGACCC